>CASEYW010000030.1 GCA_949292215.1 uncultured bacterium | reverse complement strand
TATCGGATTTTCTTTTTTACCTCGGCACCTTCAAAGAAACGGGCCAACGCGTTGTAGACAACAAAATTGGCATTGGGGATGAACTGATTGTTTCCATACATGCTGGTCGAAATATGTGGAGTGGAACTCCTGAACATTTCTCCGAATTGGAGAGGGATCGACTGAGCAACGCCTTCCCCGAGATCGGTCAGAAACCGTTTTGCCACATCTTCCGGGAATACGACAGCCCGTTCAAACCAGTTTTTCCCTCCGTCCCGCATATAGTACAATTCCGTGTTCCAGAGAGGGACATTCGACTTCCCGTATTTCCGGATCAGGGAGCGAAGCCCCGCGATCTGCCGGTCGGCCGGAACAGGGGAGCCAAGATTCGGAGCATTATACGGATGGAACGAAAGAACATCCAGATCATCCAGTCCCCCGCCCGAGAGCACCTTCCCGACGAACGTCGTCAGATTCCCTCCCAGATCCCCGGTTGAACAGACCCCGACAATTTTTGTCCCCGGAGCATTTTTCCGGATTTCTTCCCGTGCAATCTCCAGAAATTTCAGGTAACGGGTGGAGTCCATACAGATATTCGGTTCATTCATGATTTCAAACCAGCGAATCCGTCCTTTAAAATGCACCGCGGCCGCACGGATCATTTTCCGCCAGGATTCCTCCGGAGGAATGAACTGAGCTTTCCCGCTCGCGGTCAGCCATGCCGGCGAGGGTATTTTCCTGCTCTTCTTCAAAAGCCAGGCGGGCAGTCCGGAAAGAGTTCCCTTTCCGACAGTTCCATCTATGGGATTATGAGTATCGCTGGCGCCCAGGACGGGGAGCAAGGTCATTCCATATTTTCCGGAAATTTCATACGCCCAGTCCATGACGGAGAAATCAAAGCGTCCCTCTTCCGGCTCCAAAAGGCGCCAGTGACAGGAGGACTGCGGATATCCCCAGTCCCGAATCAGACGGCAGCCCATCGCCGCAAGAGTGGAGTACAACTTGTCCGGACCGCCTCCGGCCGCACGGAATCCCCGTTTCCGCGTTTCGTCCCAGCGGGGAGGAACCACCATATTCCCCGCCCCAAGATTGACCGAAACACAGAACTCCCTGTTCAAATCAATCGGACGGGGTACATAACGACCGATCACGGCAAAATACCCGTTATACGCTCCAGGAATCGAATTCACCGAGCTCTGAATGCAATATGCGCCGAACCGCTTTGCCGGATATTGAAACACCGGAAGTTGAGTCACACCCGGTTCCAGAGAGAGTTCTCCCAGCGGGAAACGTTCGACCTTTTCCCCCTCGACAGGCTCCGGAGAATTCCCGCGGTGTTCCGTCCGAATGCTCAGCTCCAGAGGGATCTTCTGTTTTTCTCCTGTATAATTCACTGCGGTCAGACGGATTGCGCAGTTTGTCCGTCCCTCTTCTCCGACAAAATAGTTTTGTTCCGGAAGCGGAGCAATCTCCACCGAGGAGCTCGGGATCCAGTCTGCAATTTTCCCTCTGCCCATCTGCATGTTGTCCAGCCAGAGGGCTGCGCCTTTTTCCTTGGTCCCATGGCAGGACTTCAGTCCGACGACATACCAGGGGCTTTTTCGTTTCCCGGAAGTCCGGAAGGTCAGGGAGTAACGTTTCCACGATCTGCCGACGGAAAATTTTTTCTGTTTCGCATCCCATCGGTCGTAGACCGACGCGGAAAGAATCGACAGCGCAACCGGATAATTTTCCCGTTCCGCCTTCATCCATACGGAGAGTGTATACTCCGTATCCGGTCTGAGCTGAAGTTCCGGAGTCATCAGCAGCACCGTTTCCGAAAAACGGTTGGGGATGCAGAGGGAGAATTCTCCTGCCATCCGTTCCTTGGGATCGGCAAAGGCTCCTTCATAGATCAGTCCGGCGTTCGTATCCGGCCGCAGGTATTTGATACATTGAAATCCGGCGTTCCCGAGTTCAAAGCCGCCGTTGAAAATCAGGTTTTCCGCGGCAAAGAGTCCCGGGAGAAGGAAAAAGAGAAAAAGGCTGGTCCGTGTTTGTTTTCGCATGGGGTGTCTCCTTATTATTTCTGAGGGATCCAGCATGGATCGGTTCCGGAGAAGCGCTGTCCGAGCCGACAGGCTGTCACATGTCCGTCTTTGAACAGGAAATTCGCCTGGTTCCGATGATTTTCATAGGCAATCCGGTTCGGTTTCGTCCGATTGTTCATGTAATTGTCGTAATTATTGGAATACCAGATCGCTGCGCTGTACGAACAGCCGTATTTTGTGCCTTCCCAGAGGGAAAGAGGCCCTTCTGTCAGAATGGCGCTTCCATTGGCAATCGCACTGTATTTCCGGAATGCGAAGGAGGATCCCTCCATATACCAGATTCCGCCTTTCTGATTTCCGGAAGAGTTGTTCAGTCCCTGCACCATTCGATAGGAGGTCCTGTAAAAGCCGGCCCCTTCCAGAAGAGAGGTTTCCGGACAGAGATAGGCTCCCCGGATGGAACGCTGATCAACCCCCGGCACAAAAGCAGCCGTCGGCGATTTGCCGAGCAGGAGCAGCGGGATGTCCCGCTGGGAACATCCGTTCTGGTAGTTTTCCACGGAAATCGGCGGCCAGTCATCATTTTCATCCACATACATGATAAACAGTTGACCGATGGATTTGAGATTCCCGGCACAGAGAATCGACCGCGCTTTCCCCCTTGCTGAATTCAAGGCGGGAAGAAGCAGTCCCGCCAGGATCGCGATCACCGCAATCACGATCAGGAGTTCTATCAGAGTAAAACGGACTGATTTGATTGGTCTGTTCATTTATTTTCTCCTGTTTAGAAAAAGATATTGAAAAAGCGCGGATCCTTCAGAATCGCGTTTCCGGCCGAGGCATAGTCGCAGACATGAGTTTTCCATGTCCCGAAATCCGCTTCAAACACACACATTGCCGCGTCGGAGCGTTCGGGCCGGAGCGAGCAGGAAAATCCCGAGGGAAGCGGAGAAGAGAACATTTCCTGTTCCGTATTGCCGATCCACTTGCTCCGGGCAAGGAGAAGCGGACCATAGACAAGGGTCGATCCTCGTTCTGTGCGGAAAAGATCTTCCATTCCCGGTTCAATCCAGCGGGAGCGGAACCATTCATCTGTCTCCACGAGACCCGGATGTTCACGGATTTCCAGACGCCGTTCAAAGGAGAGACTGATTTCCGAAACGCCCTCCGGCAGACGAAGTTTGAAC
>CASEYW010000029.1 GCA_949292215.1 uncultured bacterium | reverse complement strand
TCAGGTTTTGGTTGACAGGGATATTTCGATTGGCGATTATGTCCTTACCAGCGGAAATCTTCCGGCGATGGTGATTGTCGATGCCGTGACCCGTTTGCTGCCGGGCGCGCTGGGTTCTCCTGAATCCGAAGTCGACGAATCCTTTGAAGACGGACTTCTTGAGTATCCGCAGTACACAAGGCCGGCCGACTACAGAGGCTGGAAAGTTCCGGAGGTGCTCCTTTCCGGCAACCATCGGCAGATCGCCGAGTGGCGCAGGAGAGAGGCGCGGAGGAGAACCGAGCGTGTCAGGCCGGATCTCCTGGACTTGAAACAAATTAACTCGTCGGAGGAATAGGAATATGAACAAGATTATCAAGGCTATCGAGCAGAAGCAGTTGAAAGAAAAAGTCACTGACTTCAAAATCGGCGATACCGTAAGAGTTTATACGAAAATCGTCGAAGGCAGCAATGAGCGGATCCAGATGTTCTCTGGTGTCGTCATTGCCAGAAACGGCGCTGACATCCGTGAGACGTTTACGGTCAGACGTGTTTCGTTCGGATACGGCGTGGAGCGTGTCTTCCCGCTGCATTCCCCCCGCGTCGACAGAATCGAAGTCGAGCGCAAGGGTCGTGTCCGCAGATCCAAACTTTACTATCTCAGAGGCAAGGTCGGCAAGGGCGCAAAGATCAAGGAACAGCTTCGTTTTGTTGCCAATGCGACTGTTCCGGCTGTGGAAGCTCCGGCCGTGGAAGCGGCTCCTGCCGCGGAAGCTCCTGCGGAAAAGTAAGAGCCGGTTCGTAATTTCCGGCGGAGGGATTGTTTCCATGCACGGATATCTTTCCGCTTCCGATCAGCTCCTCGTTCCCGAAATGAAATTCTGGAACGAGGGCTTCTCTTTTTTGGCCGGAATCGACGAAGCCGGACGCGGCTGTCTGGCGGGCCCTGTTGTTGCCGCTGCCGTCGTTTTCACCGACCGCTCCCGCATCCCGGAAGGATTGAATGATTCCAAACAACTGACGGAAACACAGAGGGAGGAGCTGCGGGAACGGATTCTCTCGGAACCCTCGGTTCTCTGGGGAATCGGCGAAGTCTCCGCCGCCCGGATTGACGAAATTGATATTTTACGGGCTACCTGGGAGGCGATGTCTCTGGCGGTCTCCCGTGTGATTCCTCCCGCCGATTTCATTCTGGTGGATGGCAATCCGGTGCAGGGGCTGCCGCTGCCGTCGCAGAATCTTGTGAAAGGAGATGCGTCGTCCGCGTCCATTGCCGCCGCCAGTATTCTGGCCAAGACTCACCGGGATCACCTGATGAAGCAAGCCGCGGCGGACTATCCCGGTTACGGCTTTGACGTTCACAAGGGCTATGGAACGGGTGTTCATCTGGAGGCATTGAAGCACCTGGGAGTGTCGCCTCTGCATCGCAAAACTTTTGCGCCGGTACGGGAGATTCTGTTTCCTCCGGAATTCACGCAGCAGGATTTGTTTTAGGCTTGTTTTCTCATTGCCGGTTTCCAGAGATGGGCATGGGAGGGGCCGCGGGGACTTTCTCCGGCGGATCGAAAGGCCTTTTATCAATAAAATGAAATTATTTTAAAAGATTAATTGTATTGATTTTTTGACTGATGATGTTATATTACAGTTCCTTATGAAGTCTGCGCGGATCGTCGCGGGACACGGCGGCCGTGTTGTCGCTGTTTTATATAAGAACTTGAGATTCAATATGTTGTCCCATTTTTTTGCAAACGTCGTTGGAACCGTTTCCGGATATTTCAGCAGGAGACAGTTCTATGAGCCTGGCGGTTATGTCGAAATCTGGAAAATCGCATGGCCGCTGATCATTCTGAGTGCCAGCAATACCCTGATGATGATCATCAACCGGATCTTTCTTGCGAAGAACTCCCCGGAGGAAATTGCTGCCGCCATGCCTGCCGGACAGATGTTTTTTACGCTCATGGCGCTGTTTCTGATTACAACAAGTTTCACGGCAACCATCGTTTCGCAGTATTACGGAGCGGGTGACCGCAGCGGATGTGTCAAGACGGCATGGAACGGTTTTTATTTCGGCGCTGCAGTTGCGGCCCTGCTTGCATTGTTTCTGCCGTTGGGAGGCAAGGTGATCATCGAACACAACGGACACAATCCGATGATCGCCTGTTACGAACTTGAGTATTTCATTGCAATGGCTCCCTGCGCCGGGCTGACATGTATGGAAACCGCGTTTTTCTCCTTTTTTACCGGACGCGGAAAGACGACGTTCGTTGCCAAGGTGAAGATTCTGGGCTGTCTGATCAATATTCCGTTAAATTACATCCTGATATTCGGCAAGCTGGGACTGCCTCCGCTCGGAATTCTCGGTGCCGGACTGGCGAACTCTCTGGCAAATCTCTGCACCATGCTGATCGCCGCGACCTGTTTTCTGCTGGTTGATCAGAAGGAATACGAAACCCGTTCTCACCGGGAATTTGACTGGCCGTGCATCCGCAAGCTGCTTTTGTTCGGGACGCCGGCAGGATTGCAGACCTTTATCCGGAATGCCGCGTTTGCAATTGTTGTCATGATGATCGGATATGCGGGGAACGAAGAGCTGGCTGCGACCAGCATCGCGCTCTCCATCAACATGCTGGGCAATATGCCGATGATCGGATTGATGGATGCAACCAGCATTATTACAGGTCAATACATCGGGAAGCGGCGTCTGCTGGTTGCGCAGCGGATTTGCGGGCGCTCCTGGAGGATATTGTTTGTCTGGATGATGTTTGCATCTCTGTTTTATCTGTTCTGCCCGGAACTGCTGGTCAGCGTGTTCGGGTCCGGCAAGGCCGGTGCGACGCATATGGATTTTGAAAAGGTTGTGCAATATGTGGTGATCATTCTTCATTTTGCCGTAGTGTTCAATCTGCTGGATGCAACTCGTTTTATCACGATGGGCAGTCTGCGCGGCGCCGGAGATACGAAGATTCCACTGTGCATCGGCGTTTCAACCTCCTGGCTGATTCAGATTCCGGGAACTCTCTATCTGGTGTACTACGCGCATGCGGGAATCGGTGCGATCTGGTGCCTGCTCACATTCTACATCGGGGTGGATGCCGCTCTGATGGTCTACCGCAGGCGGACCGGAGCATGGAAACACATCAAGGTGATCGACCTTCCCCCGGCGCCCTCTGAAGAGGAGGAAGCGGAACTCGAACGAGGCTGCTGCGCATAAGCGGAACAGCCGTTCTCCGCGGACGAAAACAACATTTTCCTTTGCGGTACCGGAAGAACTCTTTTGAAAATACGTGCGTGGAAGGAAAGATATCGGTTCTTTCTTCTTTTTTCGCATTGCTTTTTCCCGTTTTTGTGATATAGTATCCGCCGTTGAATTTCTAATTTTCAGGAGTAAACTTATGGGAACGGCCTCGAACACGGCTGAATGCATTATAAAAAACAAACTGGGCCTGCATGCCAGGCCGGCTTCGCTTTTTGTACAGACGGCCACAAAATTTGACAGTGACATCACGGTCAAGAAGGATGACGAGGTCGCAAACGGGAAAAGTCTGATGAGTATGCTGGTCCTTTCCGCCGCATGCGGGTCGAAACTGATCATTACGGCCAAAGGGCCGGATGCTGAGCAGGCAGTCAAGGCACTGAACGAACTCATAGACAGACGATTTGATGAAGAATGATGACGATAAAGTTTCCGCTGTTCCGCCTCAAGTTCCATCCGAAGCAAAACGCGAGATAATGCTGCATGGGATTCCCGCTTCCCCCGGAATTGCCATCGGCGTTGCTTTGGCGGTGGGAGACGGCGACCGGGTTTCTCTGGAACCGGAAAGTCATCCGATTACGGAATCCGAAGTCCCCAATGAAATCAATCGTTTCACTGCTGCGCTGGAAAAGACCCGCCTTCAGATCATGGACCTTCAGAAACGGGTTCAATCTTCTCTGCAGGCTAGCGAAGCCAGCATTTTCGACGCCCATCTGCTGATCGTCGATGACAAAGTGCTGACTCAGGAGGTCGTTTCGGAGATCCGGAAAAGACTTCAGTCGGCAAATGTTGTCTTCTGTGAGATCATCCGCCGATACATTGCCGCGATTTCAGGAGTCGATGACCAATATCTGAAGGAGCGTGCTTCCGATGTCGCAGATGTTGCCTATCGAATCCTGGAAAATCTCAATGGACAGGAGCGTCAGCTGCTGGACCATCTTCCGGGCCAGCGGATCGTGATTTCCCGCGATTTAACTCCTTCTGATACGGCTCTTCTCGACCGGGAAAACGTCCAGGCATTCGCAACCGAGACAGGTAGCAGAACCTCGCATACCGCCATTCTTGCCCGATCCATGAAAATTCCGGCGGTTGTCGGACTGAACGGCATTTGCGGACAGATTCACAACGGGGATATGCTGATTATCGATGGTTTCCTCGGGGCGGTTATTCTGAATCCCCGGCAGGAGACTCTCGAACTTTACGCACAGAAAGAGGCTTTCAAGGAACAGCTCTATAACGAACTTCAGCGGGAGAGTTCGCTGATTCCGGAAACCATCGACGGCTATCGCATTCAGCTTGCCGCCAACATCGACAATGTCAACAACCTTGACGATATTCTCTCTTCCGGCGCAGCGGGAATCGGCTTGTTCCGCACGGAATATCTCTTCATGGCAAACAAGATCCCCACTGAAGAGGAACAGTTCGAGGTCTACCGGAAGATCGCTTCCGCCATGAACGGACAGGCTACCATCATCCGGACGCTGGATCTCGGGGGCGACAAACTTTCTTCTCTGTTGAATATTTCACATGATCCGAATCCGTTTCTCGGGTTGCGTTCAATCCGGCTCTGCCTGGCATATCCGGAGCTCCTGATTCCGCAGCTTCGGGCGATTCTCCGAGCCAGCGCATTCGGAAACATCAAGATGATGTTCCCGATGGTCACCTGCGAGGATGAGCTTGATAAACTGCTGGAGATTCTCGAGTCAGTCCGGAAAGAGCTGCGGGCGGAAAAAAAGAAATTCGACGAGGAGATGGAAATCGGCATTATGATCGAAACACCAGCCGCCGCTCTTTTCGCGGACCATCTGGCAAAGAAAGCGGACTTTTTCAGCATCGGCACCAACGATCTCGTGCAGTATACCATGGCGGTGGACCGAGGAAATGAGAAAGTGGCGAACTTGTATCGTCCGGCTCATCCGGTGATTGTCATGCTGATCCATCGGATTGTTCAGGCAGCGGAAAAAGCGGGGATCTGGGTGAGCGTCTGCGGGGAGATGGCGTCGGATCCGCGTTTCATTCCTTTGCTTGTGGGGCTCGGCGTACAGGAATTGAGCATGAGTCCGGTTTCCCTCGGAATGGCGCGCAGAGTGATCCGTCGCTTGAAAATGTACGAGGCGGAATCCCTTGCGGAAAAAGCGTTGAAATGCACCGAACACGCACAGATCCTGGATATGTCGGACGAGCTTCTGCACAGAATCGCGCCCGATGTGGTCAGCCTTGCGATGAAGGGCGGATAATGATAACTCAAAAAAAGGAACTGTTTTTATGGCAAATCCAAAAGTAAGACTGACAACGACTCTCGGTGATATTGAACTCGAACTCTGCGAAAAGGATACTCCGGTTACGGTCCGGAATTTCCTGGATTATGTCGATTCCGGGCATTACAATGGGACCATCTTCCATCGCGTCATCGACGGTTTTATGATTCAGGGCGGCGGCATGGATGCCGATATGAATGAGAAGGACACCGAACCGCCGATTCAGAATGAGGCTCATCTGGCCGGGTCCAATAAACGCGGAACCATCGCGATGGCGCGGACCAATGTTGTGGATAGTGCCACCGCTCAGTTCTTCATCAATCTCGTGGATAACGATTTCCTGGATCACAAGAACAAGTCCGCTTCCGGTTACGGATATTGTGTCTTCGGGTTCGTGACCAAAGGCATGGATGTGGTGGATAAGATCGCAAAAGTGGAAACTGGTCCGTATGGGTATCATGATGATGTGCCGCTTGAACCTGTCATCATTGAGAAAGCGGAACGGATCTGAGCTGTCACGGGCCTGACGGCTTCTTCCTTCATGAATTCTGAAACGCAGAAGTGGAACAGATGCACAGAGAATGTGTATCTGTTCTTTTTCTTTTTCCGGCTTTGTCTGCGAGAAGATTATAAAAACAGGTCTCTGACAATGGAGCGGACTCCATTGAAATATCGGAAATAGTCCGGCAGATGGAGAACGATTTCCCGGATTCGTCTGAATGCGGAGGGTTTCCGCATGGTGTCCAGTCGCCATTGCGCAAGACGGATGCTTTCCTGGAGGAGAGCAAGATTTTTCGGAGGAAGAGGAGTGCTTGCCAGACGGTCCAGAAGGCGATCCCGGCGGAGAGTCATTTTCCGCAGCTGGATAGCGAATTCCTCTTCTCTTGTTCGGCGTATCTCTCTCAATCTGGCCGGAAGGGATTTTCCCGCACCGCGGCGACTGGGATGGGAGACATTGCTCTCATGGATGCGATACAAGGTCAGAATGCGGTCGGCATACCGGATTTTTTCCTGAATTCCAAAAAATAAAATCAGCCACATATCATGAAATTCCAGATCGCTGGGAAACGGGAGAGCGGCGCTCATAGAGCTTTTCCGGACCGCCAGGTCGTGCCCGGGAAAAAGAGTTCCCTCCAGCCAGAGGGGAGGGAAGGCTCGTCTGTGCTCAAGATCGCGCCGTATACAACGGATTCTTCCTGGGGAAAGAACGGGTTCCAGAGGAATCAGGTCTGCTGTGACACGCATGCTGTTGCATGCGACAAGACCACAGTCCGGGTGAGCATCCAGCTCGGAGGAGAGGATTTCGATTTTTTCATTCAGCCAGATATCGTCCTGATCGCAGAGAAAAATATAATCGCCGGAAGCACGCTCAATCAGAGCAGAGAAGTTCGCAATGAAGCCCAGTCTCTGCGGATTTTTCCGGTAGTCGATTCGGATGGATGCCGGTGCTTCCGGCAGGATTTCCCGGATGGCTTTTTCCGTTGCATCGTCCGGAGAGTCATCTCCGATGAGGATTTCGTCGGGGAGCCGGGTCTGCTGGAACAGGCTGCGGAGCTGCTCTCCGATGTAGGTTTCTCCTTTCCAGGCAGCAAGGACAACTGAAATTTTTCTGGAATCAGCACATCTCATATCAGCAGATCTCTGAGAATGGATTTTACTCCGCCGCCGCATCGGAAATAGCCGGGAATGAATGGAATTCGAAACGGACGGAGCGGACGCGGCAGTTTCTGCAATGCCAATCGTGCGGAATAATAACGGGCTGAAAGTTCTGCCGCTTTCATTCGTGTGGCGGGGATTTCTTCTGGTCCGATCTGCCGCAGACGGCGGACTGCCGCGGAAATATGGGCTTCCGATTCCCAGATTTCCGCAAAGGCTTTTTTCCGGTCTTGCTGAAGCCGCTGGAAACGTTCCGCCAGACTGGGAGGACGCGACTGCGTGGACTGGTTGTTGCCGTGTCTTCGGAATAAGGTCAGGCAGTCGAACACACAACGGACGTGTCCGTACCCGGCGCCGATCAGTGTGATCCAGAGATCGTAGGCATGAAGATCAGGAACGGGTAGGATCAGACGTCGGAAGGTGGAGCGCATGGCGATATTGTGGCCGAAAATCATCGGAGTCCGGAGAATGTCGTAAACGCCGGTGCCGGCATTGATTTTTTCTGCGATTTCCGGCGTAAAATGGACCACGTCAGCCGTCGTGTAGTTCAGAGGGGCCAGACGGCTGTCGACCACAGTGCTGTTGCAGAAGACAAGTTCACAGTCCGGATGGGTTTCGAGTTCCGTAGCCAGACGTGCGATTTTTTCTTCCAGCCAGACGTCGTCCTGGTCGCAGATGAAAATCAAATCTCCGGACGCCTGTCCGAGCAGCGTGGCAAAATTCTGGGTACTGTCCAGACGAAGTGGATTTTTCCGGTAATGGATGTGAATGGAAGCCGGTGCTTCCGGCAGAACCTCCCGGACGGCTTTTTCCGTTGCATCATCGGGGGAGTCGTCGCCGATGAGAATTTCATCGGGCAGCCGGGTTTGCCGGAACAGGCTGCGGAGCTGTTCCCCGATGAATTTTTCCCCCTTGTAGGCAGCAAGGACCACTGAAATGGAAGATTGTTCCTTCATGCTTCGTTTTTCGGGAATTCCCATTTTCTTTTCGTTCAATAACGAAACGGTTCCGCCCGGAATCCCGGTCGGGAAGCGTGTTTTCTCTTCCGGTCCATCCATGCGGACGATTTGGATATTCTAATGCTTCTGTTCTCTTTTTTCAAACGCAGGTTCAGAAAAATTGCCGGAAATCCGGCAGGCGGGAAGGGCTGCCGTTTCAACTGCGAAGTCCAGGAAGGCTGGTGTGTTCATGGATCAGCTCATTGATGCTTTGCAGAACCTCTTCCACCGGGATGTTCATGTGATGGTCTGCACATGCGGAGGCGTTGCAGAAGTGATTGTCGCCCGAAGGACGGGCTGGACAGTCCGCTTGCAGGATGCGGACATGGTTGCCCAATGGACGGCAGAAGTCCGGATTTGTACAGCAGAACAGGACAATGGCATTGGTTCCCGCGGCGGCGGCAAGATGGGCAACTCCGGAATCATTCGAGATGACTATGCTGCACCGGGGCAGCAGTGCAATGACCTCATCCAGTGAGGGCGGCAGAATGGCGCAGTCCCGCAATTCCGTCGCGATTTCCGCGCAGAGTGTTTTGTCGTTCGGTCCTCCGGACAGCAGGATGCGGAAGCCTCTTTTTTCGAGCTGTCCTGCCAGCTCCCGGAAACGGGATGCGCTCCATTGTTTCCGTGTCCATCCTGCACCGGGAAGCAGCAGCGCCAGCGGTTTTTCCGGAGCGGGATTCCATTTCCGGAATACAGCATTTTCCGAAAGAGCGGAATGGACAGGAAAGGGAGCAATTTCAGTCTTTCCGTTGTATTCTGTGACTGGAGAAGCAATCACTGCCGGCTTGTAAATAAGATGATGGGAAGGCATTCTGGAAAGGGGAATCCGGATGGAATACAGACCGGAAAATTCATCGGCGGGATCGGGTCCGATCGTTGTTTTCGCTCCGGAGAGAAAGGAAAACAGGGCGGAATAGCGGTTGCCCATTGTATCAATGACGAGATCCGGTTTTCTCTTCTTTGCGGAGGAGACATCTTTCAGAAAGTGCCGGAGAGAGAAGTGTTCGCGAGTCCGGTCGCTGGTGAGCCCATTGAAAATCAAGATCGCATTTTCAGGGAGAAGCCCGGAGAAAAGAGCTCGGCTGGACTCCTTGATCCCAACCAGAATTTCCGCATCCGGGTGGCGTTTCCGGATGGCGGGGATGACCTGCAATGCCCAGAATGTATCGCCGATCCAGTGACACATCAGCAGGAGAATCCGTTCCGGGGGGGCGGAAAGCGGTTTGCCGTTTTTGACTTTTCCCGCGAAAACGGCAAGAGTTTTCAGCAGAAGTCTGAGTATTGTTTTCATGAATCGTTCCGAATGACACGAGTCCAAAGTTGATCCGCGTGCGTTTCCGCGTGCGGTGACGGAAACATAATCTTAAAAGATATCGTCTTTTTTTCATTTTACAAATTCCGGAATACGAAATCGGAACGTTTCCCCTCTGAGGAATGAAAACAGGGCGAATACAGAACAACCGGACGTGTTTCCGGTTCCAACTTTTTCCACAGGACGGTTTGTTTTTTGAAAAAAGGAGGATATATTAACAGGTTAGAATTAAAAATGCTTAGATTAATAAGTTTGACAGGAAAACGAAACAAACAAAGGAGTATCCCGTGAGCTACACAATCATCGTGTTTGTGAAGCAGGTGCCGGACACCCAAAACATCACCGGGCAGGCAATGAAACCGGATGGAACTGTCAACCGGCAGGCCCTTCCCGCAATCTTCAACCCGGAAGACCTGAATGCTTTGGAACTGGCGCTTCAACTGAAAGACCGTTATCAAGCGAAAGTAACTGTGGCCACGATGGGTCCTCCGGCAGCGGCGGAAGTTCTCCGCAACGCTCTTTTCCGAGGCGCAGATGATGCTGTCCTGCTGACAGACCGGGCATTCGCCGGAGCCGATACTCTTGCAACCAGCTACGCGCTCAGCAAGTGCGCTGCGAAAATCGGGAAATTCGATCTCATTCTCTGCGGCCGTCAGGCGATCGACGGTGACACGGCTCAGGTCGGTCCCCAGATTGCGGAGAAACTCAAACTCCCCCAGATTTCCTATGTGGAGGAGGTCCTTGAACTGACGGAGAAGAGTGTCAAAGCCCGCCGTGCCATTGAAGGCGGATATGAAATTCTGGAATCTCCCATTCCCGCTCTTTTCACGGTTGTGGATGCCAACGAGCCTCGTCCGGAGAACGCCATCCGGATCATGAAATACAAGAAGGCAAAAACAAAATCCGAACTTGCCGCATCCAAGGCCAGCACCTACGTTGGCGGAGAATCCGTCGCGGAGGATCTGGAGACGAAGGCTGCAAAAGGACTTCTGATTCAGGAATGGTCCGCCGCCGATGTGGAAGCGGATCCCATGCGAATCGGATTCGCAGGTTCTCCAACCAAAGTCAAGCAGATCCAGAGTGTCGTGCTTACCGCGGGCGATTACAAGGCGGTCGATGCCACCGAAGCCGGGGTTTCCAACCTCATTCATGAACTCATTGAAGACCATACATTAGGGTGATAGATTATGTCAGAAAAAATTGGAAATGTCTGGGTTTTTATCGAGCAGGAAGGCGGAAAGATCGCTGATGTCAGCCTGGAGCTGGTCAGCAAAGGGACTGAACTTGCCGCAAAACTCGGCGTCTGTGTGGAAGCGGTTCTGCTTGGTTCCAACGTTGAAAAATGCTGTGATACTCTGTTCCAGTACGGTTGCAAAAAGGTCTATCTTGCTGATGATCCGCGTCTGGAACCCTTCACGGTTCTGCCCTTTGCCAAGGTCATCATGGATTTGATCAAGGAGCACAAACCGAATATTCTTCTTTTCGGTGCAACGATGAAGGGGCGTGAACTCGCTCCCCGCGTCGCTTCTGAAAAACTCGCCGGTTTGACTGCTGACTGCACCGATCTTAAAATCGATGATTTCGACGATAAAGTCAACAAGAAATTCTACAAGGACAAGCTGATGCAGATCCGTCCGGCGTTCGGCGGAAACATCATTGCGACCATCGTCAATACCTGGGATGATCCCCAGATGGTGACAGTCCGCGAAGGCGTCATGAAGATGGCGGAGCCTGATCCTTCCGCCAAAGGCGAAATCGTGAAGGTTGATGTTGCTTTGACTCCTGAAGAGACAGTGGTCAAGGTGATTGAGCGCATGCGTCAGGACAAAACGGTCAACCTCAAGGGTGCACAGATTATTGTCGCCGGTGGTTATGGAGTCGGGTCCGCGGAAAACTTCAAGCTGATCCGCGAGCTGGCACAGGTTCTCGGCGGCGAGGTCGGCGCTTCCCGTGCGGCGGTCGATGCCGGCTGGATTGATCACGACCATCAGGTCGGTCAGACCGGTGTGACAGTTCGCCCGAAACTTTATATCGCCTGCGGTATCAGCGGTTCCGTTCAGCACTGCGCAGGAATGAGCGACAGCAAAAAGATCATTGCGATTAACACGGATCCCGCCGCTCCGATTTTCTCGGTTGCGCATTACGGAATTGTCGGCGACCTGAATCAGGTCATTCCCATGATGATTAAAGCATACAAAGCCAAGGCCTGAGGAGAGATTACAGATGTCAAACTTTTACACTGACAATCCGGACCTGATGTTCACGCTGGAAAACCTCGAAATGGAAGAGCTTGTCGCTCTTCGCGAGGAAAACTATAAACAGGCTGAAAAATTCGATTACGCTCCGGAAAACTTCGAAGATGCCAAGGACAATTACAAACGGGTTCTTACTGTTATCGGCGAAGTGACCGGCGAACGGATCGCTCCCCGTTCCCGTCAGGTCGATGAGGAAGGACCAACCCTTAAGGACGGCGTCGTCAAATATCATCCGCTGACCGATAAGAACCTGCAGGATCTCAAGGATGCCGGCGTGATGGGCGTGATGCTGCCGCGTCAGTACGGCGGACTGAACTTCCCCACCACCATCTATACCATGATGACGGAAATGGTTGCCCGTGCAGATGCCTCCCTCCAGAATCTGATCGGTCTCCAGGACATTGCGGAGACCATTTGTGAGTTCGGTTCGGAAGAGCAGCGTCAGAAATACCTTCCGCGTTTCGCTTCCGGCGAAGCCGATGGATCCATGGACCTTACGGAACCGGATTCCGGTTCCGACCTTCAGTCCGTCCGTCTTAAAGCGACACAGGGGCCGGATGGAAAATGGTATCTGAACGGAATGAAACGCTTCATCACGAACGGCTGTGCGCAGATCCATCTGGTGCTTGCCCGTTCGCAGGAAGGCACGACGGATGGACGCGGACTTTCCATGTTCATCTGCGAAGCATGTCCGGAACTCAAGGTCCGCCGTATAGAGCACAAGCTCGGAATTCATGGCGTGCCGACTGCCGAGCTTCAGTATAACAATGTTCCTGCGGAACTCTGCGGCAAACAGCGCTTCGGTCTCATTAAATATGTGATGAGTCTGATGAACGGCGCACGTGTCGCGATCAGCGGACAGGCGCTCGGCATCGCGGAAGCTTCCTATCGTGAGGCGAGAAAGTATGCCTCCGAACGCGTTCAGTTCAAACAGAGCATTGATAAATTCCCGGCGATCTATGAGATGCTGGCGAAGATGAAAACGAAACTTACTGCGGCAAGGACTCTTCTTTACGAGACCACCAAAGCGGTTGATCTGCGCTTCTCCTACAATCAGCTCGACGAGCGTTCCGAGAAAGCAAAATATTATGTCAAGGTTGCTGCTGCGCTGACCCCGATGTGCAAAGCGCTTTCCACGGAGATCGCGAACCAGATCGCCTACGACTGCATTCAGATTCACGGCGGAACCGGCTATATGCACGACTTCGATGCGGAACGCTACTACCGTGATGCCAGAATTACGAATATCTACGAGGGAACAACACAGTTGCAGGTTGTGGCTGCGATCGGCGGAATCATGCAGCGCGTTCTGGATCCGATGATCGAAGAACTCCTCGGAATGTCCTGCGACGGGCTTGACTGCCGTCTGCTGAAGATGCTTGATGAAATGCACAAGAAGCAGATTGAGGCTGTCAAATATGTTGCAGAAAAGAAAGATTCCGCCTATCACGATCTCAGAGCCAGAAACCTGGTGGAGAACGAGACGATCGTCCTCGTCGGACTGCTGATGCTCCGCGATGCGAAGAAGGATCCGAAACGCGTTCCGCTTGCTGAACGCTACATCCTTGATGCAGCGCATGATTTTGAAAGAAACTATCAGATCGTCATGAGCGGCGACCTGTCGACCATTGACAGACATCGCGACGTCATCGACTACTGATCAACGGAGATTCTGGAATGAACAACGATTATCTGGAAAGAGCAAAGCAGGTCATTCCCGATGCGAAGACTTTGATTCTTCTTGCATCGAGAAGAGCCCGCCAGCTCGCATACGGTGCACGCCCGATGGTTCGCTGCAAGGATGAGAACCACCTGGACGTTGCTCTGCTTGAAATTGCCGAAGGCAAACTTGTGGCGAACTTCAATGGAACGGAAAATGATTTTCTCAAGGAGATCAATGCCGTGAAGGAAGCCGCCAAGCGCGAGTCCGGCGAAATCGGCATGAAAAACAACAACTGATCTTCTCCGGAAGATCGGAACACGGCGCGTCGGTCCAGTTCGGCGCGCTTTTTTTATCAGGGAGTTTGCCATGGCACAAATTGCAATTATCATGGGCAGCAAGAGCGATCTGATTTCGCTCAAGGGCGCGTTTGAAACGCTCAATTCGTTCGGGATCGATTACACGGCGCGGGTGATGTCCGCCCACCGCACGCCGGATGCGGCGGCGGAGTTCGCGAAAAATGCGGAGCGCGACGGATTCAAAGTTATCATCTGTGCGGCCGGAATGGCGGCGCATCTTGCCGGAGTCATCGCGGCGCATACCACTCTGCCCGTGATCGGCATTCCCATGGCGTGTGAGCCCTTCAACGGACTTGATGCGCTTCTGGCAATGGTTCAGATGCCTCCGGGAATTCCTGTGGCGACCGTAACCGCCGGAAAGGCCGGCGCGAAAAATTCCGCGCTTCTCGCCGTTTCAATTCTGGCTCTCGGAGATCCGGCGCTTGCGGCAAAGCTCAAGGAGTTTCGCGCTGCTCAGAGCCGGAAGGTCGAGGAGGCGGATGCCTCTCTTCAGAAGGAAATCGCCAAGCTCAGCGAATAACTGTTCCGGGGCATATTTCATGCTGAAATTGTGCGGACTTTTGCTTTTTGCGTTCCTGTCGGCTCTCTCCGTGACCGGGGAGGAGGTCTCATCTGCGCAGAGAGCAGCTCCGGAGCCGTTCCCGTTCAAAGAACGGTTTCAGGAGGAGTTCCACAATCTGTTCGAGATGCTTGCCGTGGAGTATCCGCCGTTCCGTGACAGACTCACGGAACAGGATGTGGAGAGAGCTCTCACAGCTGTGATGGAGACACTTGAATCCGGGGTTTCTGTCGAGCGAAACGGTTCGAAAAAGCCGTCCGGGGATTTCGGCAGGACAACCCGGAATCAGCCGGCAGTTCGATTGTCGAATGGAATTGTTTATCTCCGGCTGGACACCATTGAGCCGCAGGATGTTTCCGGACTGCTCCGGCTGCTGAAGACGGAGCAAAAGGGAATGATTCTTGATTTGCGGTCCTGTTCCTCGGGAAGCGGTGCAGACCTTGCGAGTCGGCTTTCCCGTTTTCTTGCGGAGAATCATGGCGTGACGGGAATTCATACCGCGATTCTTACCGGGCCTGAGACGCGGGGCGCTGCGGAGATTCTTGCTTCCATGCTGACGACTTCCCGGAAAGGAATCCGGATCGGTGAATCGACCGCGGGGGAGCCTTATCCCAGGAAAACGGTGACTGTTTCCACGCGGAAATGGCAGGTGCCGGTTCCTCCGGAAGGAGCGGAAACGGTCCGGTACGGTCGGCTTATGCCACAGATCGCGATCCCTTCCGGACCGCAGGCTCCTTATGACCGGGTTCGTGCGGAACAATATGCTTCATCGGGCGACCGCTGTCTCTCCAGAGCGGCGGATTTGCTGATCAGTTTGGATTTATTGGATAAAAAGGGGTTGAAAAAATAGTCATGCCTGTTATAGTTAAGACAATACTTCTGCTTGTCGCCTCCAATCTGTTCATGACGTTTGCGTGGTACGGGCACCTGAAAAACATGTCGGGGAAAGCGTGGTATCTTGCCGCGCTGGTGAGCTGGGGAATCGCTCTGTTTGAATATCTGATTCAGGTGCCTGCCAACCGCATCGGTTATGCGGGCGGACTGACGCTGGCACAGCTGAAGATCATGCAGGAGGTGATTACGCTTTCGGTGTTCGTTCCGTTTTCACTGATCTACATGAAGGAAGGTTTCAAGCTGGACTACATATGG
The DNA here is from genome assembly GCA_949292215.1 of uncultured bacterium. Lineage (GTDB taxonomy): Bacteria > Verrucomicrobiota > Lentisphaeria > Victivallales > UBA1829 > UBA1829. The sequence continues at coordinate 5,022 of CASEYW010000029.1, read as the reverse complement.
GCCGGGCTTTGTCTGACGGGCGCGGTCTATTTCATGTTCCGGCATTGATCACATACAACAGAACAAAAGGAGGAAAAGGCTATGTTGGAACAACTGGTTACGGGAATCGGTAATTTTCTCGCCGGCGGAACCGCCATGACGCTGTACTGGTGCGCTGCAATCGGGGGAACGCTGTTTTTCCTTTCGACGCTCTGTTTTTCCACCTTTGAGATCGGCGGAGTCAATGCTGTGGACGATGTCGCGCCGGATGGAACGTTTGATTCCATAGATCATGTCGATACCGGATTCATGGATTTTCAACTGATCAGCTTCAAATCCATTCTTGCCTTTGTAACCATGTTCGGCTGGACGGGTGTTGTCTGGGGAAAATCCGGCTGGCTGGGATTCCTGGCCGCGTTTGTGATCGGACTCTTTGCCATGTTCCTGACGGCGCTGGCGGTCTATCTGATGTTCAAGCTCCAGCACAGCGGCAATGTGCAGACGTCCGATATCGTCGGTTCCAGTGGGACGGTCTATATTACAGTTCCCGCGGGCAGGAAAGATCACGGAAAGGTTACTGTGAGTTTGAAGGGCTCCACCCAGGAAATCACAGCGGTCGCGGATGAGGAAATTCCAACAGGAACTCCGGTGAAAGTGGCGGAAGCTCTTTCGGATACGCTTTTCCTTGTTCGAAAGGTGTGATATCCATGAATGAGGAGGCGCTGGTCGCCAGGCTGAAACGACTTTTCCCGCAGAGTGCGGATGTCGTCGAAGGACCCGGGGATGACTGTGCTGCGATCCGTCTGCCGGGATCGGATTCCCTGCTGCTGGCCGCTGTTGATCAGGTCATCGAAGGAATTCATTATCTGCCCGGCGAGGAGATTTGCCGCGTAGCGGAAAAGCTGGTCAAGCGAAACGTCAGCGACATTGCGGCAATGGGCGGGACTCCATCTCATGCCATGCTCACCATTGCCGCGAACCCGCTGGGGGAGGGGACGCTGTTCCGGTTTTTTGAAGCGGCGCAGACAGCGTGCGCCCGGTACGGTATGTGCATCATCGGGGGCGATGTCTCTGCTCTGCCGGCTCCGGGAGCGGTCTTCACGCTTTCGATTCTGGGATATGTAACACTGGACTGCATGAAACGGAGACGCACTGCGCAGCCTGGGGATCTGCTCTGCGGAACCGGAAGTTTTGGAAGATCGTTTCCGACGGGACGTCATCTGCGGTTTGAGCCGCGCCTGGAGGAGGGGCGGTACCTCGGAAAACAGAGGTGCGTTCACGCAATGATGGATGTCAGCGACGGCCTGCTGAAAGATGCGCTCCGGATGGCATCGGATTCAGGGCTTGCGCTCCGGCTGGAAGCCGATTCCGTGCCTCGTTATGATGGGGCTTCGCTGGAAGAGGCGCTCACAGACGGAGAAGATTATGAACTGATTTTTGCTGTCGCTCCCGGAGAAGCGGATGCGCTGATGGCGGAATTTCCATATACACGGCTCTCAAAATTCGGGGTTTTTCTGGAGGGAACTCCCGGAAAACTGGTGAATTTGCCGGATTTGAAGAAAAAAGGATTTGATCACTTTCATGAAAACAATTGAAACATTCGAGACCCGTTCTCCGGAAGAGACGGAAGCACTTGCCGCCCGGATTGCCGGAGAGACCGCACTGGGAACTGTCATTCTTCTGCGAGGAAACCTCGGCGCGGGAAAAACCGCTTTCACGCGCGGCTTCGCTCGCGGACTCGGCATTCAGGACCCTGTTTCCAGCCCGACCTTCACAATCGTGCAGGAGTATCCGTTCGGCAAGTCGAACATGCTCTACCACATGGATTTGTACCGCATCGCCGATTCCGATGCGGCTCTGGCATTCGGCATCGACGATTTTCTTTTCGACCGAAATGCAATCTCCCTGATTGAGTGGCCGGAGCGCGCCGAGGATTTGTATCCCGCCGATGCACTCAATGTTGAGATCGAACATACCCCGGAAGAGAACCGCAGAATCATCCGGATCAGGCGATAAAATGGATGCAACGGAAAAAACGCAGCTTCCGCCGCGTACCATCCGTATGGTTGTTGCGTTCGATGGAACCAATTATCACGGATGGCAGAGGCAACCCAATGGCCTGACGGTTCAGCAGGTTGTGGAAGAGCGCCTGTTTCAACTCTTCGGCGAGATTCCGATTCGAATCCAGGGGAGCAGCCGGACCGATTCCGGCGTACATTCGCTTGGGCTGACCGCTTCTTTTGTCGCTCCGCCCAATCGCGATATTCCGGAATGGAAGATTTACAAGGCTCTCAACCGACTGCTGCCCGAGGATATCCGCATCCGTTCCGTGGAGGCTGTTCCGGAGAGTTTCAACGCCCGTTTTTCCGCGAAAGCAAAATCCTATGTTTATGTGATCAACGGCGGCGAGGTCAATCCGTTCACAAGCCGCTGGAGCTGGCATCTTCACGATTTTCGCGATCTTGACGCCGTCATCCGGGCTCTCGGTTTCCTGAAGGGAACACATGATTTTTCCACCTTTTCCGTCGAATCGAAAAAATACGATGATCCGGTCCGCTCCATTCTCCGTGCGGAACTCTATGAGTGCGGCCCGCTGAAATGTATTCATTTCATCGGAGACGGTTTCCTCTACAAGATGGTCCGAAGCATGGTCGGAGTCCTGGCGGAAATCGGACGTGGACGCATTGCTCCGGAGATTGTGCCGGAAATGCTGGAGGCTCGGAGCCGCTGCGCCGCACGGGACACCGCTCCCGCACGTGGACTCTTCCTCATGAAAGTCTTTTATGAAAACAGGGAATGGGAAGACTATTCTGTTGACACCATTCCCTGGATGGAACTGTTCTCCTGAACGCATTCGCGTTCTCAGGAATTCCTGTTTATTGCTTGTTTGCCGTAATCCGGTAGATCATTGTGACTCCGGCGGGGCCGAAGACTTCAGCACGGAAACGAAGTTTGCCGTCCTTTTTTTCCGAAGGTATGATTCCAAGTACGGAACCATCAAGCCCGATCGCCTGAACGGTCCATCCGTTTGCAGCGGGAGAGACGCTCATTGCCAGATCAGCTCGACCGCGATATGCAAGAACCGGGTGTTTGCCGTTGTTCAGCGTCAGGCGCGCCTCTTCATTCTGGAAGACGGTTCCGCTGTTGATCGCATCCGTCAGGTGGAAGAGGAGAATGTCGCGGCTTTCCGTAAGCGGCTTGTTGTCAAACGCATGAGCCGAGATTGTGGAGAAGTCCAACGAATTGCGGATCGCCAGGAACTTTCCCGCCGCGCTTCCGCCGGGGAACGTGAACAGTTCCGATTTCGGCGTGACCACAGAAACTTTCATCCCTTTCCGCTCCAGCGTAATTTCTCCGGTGGAACTGACGGCAATACCGTCTTTCTGATAGCGGTCCAGGGCGGTCCGGTAGCGGGCGGGAAGTTTCGATTTCCAGTTTTTCTCCGGCAGAACCAACGCGTCTTTGCACTTTGCTTTCTCCGGAGCCGACCCGATTTTTGTGATAAATCCGAGATTGCGGAATTCCGGATCGAAGCGATCATTGATTCCGGGATTCTCCCAGCCGTAACAGAGGACGGGGCCTTTCGCCGGTGAGACATCGCCGCGGACAAAGAGAAAATAGAAGATCCGTCCCGTCAGCATACCGATCGGTTCGTAGTAGTGATCGAACGACCCGCCGCCTGCCAGACGAGAGAGATTTTTTGCATTATGCCCATAGGCAAATCGATAGAGTCCGTCCCAGTCCTGAAGCGCTGCGTAGGCTCCCGCCATTGCGGCAATCTCGCTGCGGAAGCGGTTCGGGTAACAGAACTGAAGTTCCGTAATGATCATCGGTTTTCCCGGCAGACGGATTCTCATGTTGTTCATAATGGACCCGTTCCCGGTGGCTATGGCACTGTTCTGCGTGTTGGAGATCGGCACATTCCAGTTGTTGAGCGGATAGCCCGGATGATCGTGATAGACATGGCCGTCAATCAGATCCAGCTCCCAGCGGAACGGCTGCAGATTGAGATTGGCATCGTTGTTCAGGTTTGTGAGATATGCCTTGACACCCAGCTCTTCACGCAGAAAGCGAATCTGTTCGCGCTGGACTTTGAACTGCCGGTCCTTGAGGAACTCATAGAATTCCGCACCCCGTTTTTGGGCGAGTTCCGGCGTGTAGATTTTCCTTTCGCGCAGATAATCGGCATAGACTCTTCCGATAAGAGGAAGAAGCTGTGCATGGGAGTTCCAGGTGTTGTAGATCGGCGCCTCGTTGTCCAGATTGATGGCAAACAGGGCGGGGTCCTCCAGCATGCTCATGCCGGTGTAGGGGTTTTTCATGGTCAGGATTTTTCTGGCGTAGTCCTTCCAGTTCTGAAGGGCGCTTTCAGAGAACATGGTCAAGGTTTTCCGGATGCTCTGGTCGTCGGAGGAACGGCATTCCGCGATTTTGTCGCCGGGGCGGACAATCCGGGTGCTGTGAAGGTCCGTTGTGATGTACATGCCTTTTTCCCGGAGTTTTGCCCAGAGGTAGTGAAATTTATCGAGCCGATCTTTTTTGAAGTCGAGGGTGCTCGGTTTGGACCAGTCGTAGATCCAGTTTTCAAACTGGTGCAGACGAATGGAGTTGAATCCTTCCATGACGATGCGTTCCACCAGAAGATCCGTTTCCTGATGGGTCGGGACATTCAAGTCCTGTCCGAAATTTGTCGCGTTGAAGCGGATGCGTTTCGAGGGATCTTTCGCCAGGACAAAATGTCCTTTTTCATCGATTTTCAACGCTCCGTCCTTCGCCGGGTAAAAGCGGGGCAGAGCGGAGAAATCCATAACGGAGCCCTTGCGGAATCGGAACGGCAGAGAAATCGGTTTCCAGTTTTTTCCTTCCGTAATGGTGACATGCCGTTCCGCCGTGCGCTGGGGGCGCAGATTCCCGAGCGAGACCCCGGCAATCATCCAGACACTTTCTCCCGGGATGAAACGAATGGCTTTCAGCGGTTTCTCCGGAATCCGGAATGCCGAGACAAAAAGACCGACTTTGCTGCTGCGGTTGTCACCGGTCCAG
>CASEYW010000028.1 GCA_949292215.1 uncultured bacterium | reverse complement strand
AGGTTTTACCGCTGCCGCTGTGGCCCGCCACAACGAAATTCCTGATCTTCTTTGATTCGAATTTCATACCTGGATCTCCGTTCTTTTTCTTGTTATTAATCAATGGAAAAAATTCCATACTCACGGAACCGATGGGAGCTGACTCCGCTTTGACTATAACATCCCATTGAACCGATGTCAACAGAAAAAACAGAGAGAAATAAATTTTTTTTTCAGAGGAATGCAAATCCGCAGCTTTCCCGCTCCGGAGAAGACCGGAAAATCAGAAAAAAAACTCACGGAGAAACCGTTTCCGGCTCAGATTCGCTCCCGGCAAGAGGCAGCAAGACCGTAAAACAACTCCCCTTCCCCGGACGGCTTTTCAGGCGAATGGTTCCCCGACAGGATTTCACCACCGCATCCACCAGACTCAAACCAAGTCCGTTTCCCGGAAGCGAACGACTGGAATCGGCTCTGTAAAAACGTTCAAACACATGCTGACGATCCTCATAGGAAATACCGCAACCGGTATCTTCCACGGTCAAAATCACGGATGTCAAAGATTTGGCAAGGGAAACTGTCACAGAACCCCCGGACGGCGTAAATTTCAGTGCGTTGTCCAGCAGGTTCGCAAACACTCTCTGCAAACTCACCTTCGGACAGAAAAGGAAAACCGGCTGATCCGGAAGATGAAGCTCCAGGGAAACATTGCCATCCTCAGCAACGGAGGAAAAAAGTTCCACGACTCCGGAAAGCAACTCCGACAGATTCACATTCTCACGGGCTTCCGAACAGATCCCCGACTCGGCTTTGGTAATTTCCAGCATCGTATTGATCATGCTCAGCATATTGCCGCATTCCTCTGCGACATCGTAAGCCAGTTCGGTCTCCCTGCCGCGGGAAATCGCAAGTTCCGCCATGCCGCGCAGACGCGTGACAGGGGTCCTCAGATCATGAGCAATATCGTCGGAAATGGTTTTGAGTTCCCGGAACAGACGTTCCGTGTTTCCCGTCATGGTATTGAATGAGTCCACCAGATTATCGATCTCCTCGCCTTCGTTGCCGTGTGCGACACGAAGAGAAAAGTCACCGGAGGCAATCATTGTAGCGGTCCGGCGGACCCGGTCCACACCGCGCGTGAAGTGTTTTGCGAGGAGCCATCCGGTCAGAGAGCCGGTCAGCAGAAGCAGGAGCTCAACAACGGCAAAGAGAAGCGCAAGGCTTTTCATATTGCGATCAATCCGTTTCAAATTGTATCCGGTCATGAGCCAGTTTCCGTCGAACAATCTCCTGCAGGAGAGACGCAGTGCGCGTCCGTTCTCTCTCGCTGTCATACTCAGGAAATCCGCTTCCGGCAGGCGGTTGAACTGCTGCTCAAACAAGGAAAAATACGTTTCCCGGATGGGGGAGCGAGCCAGCACCCTGCCCTCGGGAGAAATCAGCAGGAAAAACAACCGATCCTGCCCTTCTCCGTAAGATTCCTCGATCAGCAAATGTTTCAGAAGGGCAATCCGTTGAAAGAGAGGCACATCCCGGAAGGAGAGCGTGGAGGACGCCTCTTTCCACTCGAACAGATACAAGGAATCCGCCGAAACACAGGAGATGAAGCAACGTCCACCTTTTTCCCCGGACTCCTCGCGGAAAGCGAACAGGGGATCCGAACCGGGGAGCTTCCGGAAGATTTCCTCACGGATCTCCCCGGACAGTGCGGCAGGTTCCAGAATGCGGCAGGTGGGCTTGAACTCTCCGCCGGTCAGATATGCGGTTTCAAACCGGTGGAGAAAATCATTCAGGGTCCTGTCTGCCTCGAAAATCAGAGAGGAGTACTGCGACCAGTACACCAGAAGAAAAGAACAGAGAGAGGATACCGTGAACACGACGGCATAAAACGCAGCAATCCGGAACTTGACGGTCCGCGGGAACCGGAACCTATTCCAGAACATAGCCGAAGCCCCGGACAGTATGGATCAGCTTGCGCTGGAATGGCTTGTCTATTTTGTCACGCAGCCGGCACACTCTGGACTCGACAATATTCGTCTGCGTGTCGAAGTGGTATTCCCAGACATGCTCCATGATCGTCATTCTGGAAACGACTCTCCCCTTGTTCCGCATCAGATATTCCAGCAGGAGATATTCCAGCGGAGGAAGATCTATTTTTTCCCCGGCACGCGTTACTTTCCGGGTAAGCAGATCCACACGAAGATCCTCCACCTCCAGCACGGTGGCAGGAGCCGTCGCATTTGCCCGGCGCAGGAGAGCATTCACGCGGGCAATCAGTTCCGAAAGGGAAAAAGGCTTGGAAAGATAATCGTCTCCCCCCTTTTCCAGGCCGGCAATTTTACTTTCGACCGAATCTTTCGCGCTCAAAACAATGATCGGCAGAGAAATCTTCGCTTCCCGGATTTTTTCAATCAGGGAAAAGCCGTCCAGTTTCGGCAGCATAATGTCGACTACGGCAGCATCAAACGATTCCGCCAGCGCTTTGGAAAGGCCATCGGCGCCGTCAGAACAGCGATACGTCTGGAATCCCGCCTCCTGAAATCCTTTCACGATAAAATCGGCGGTTTTCGCATCATCTTCCACAATCAGAATTCTCAAACTGTCTCTCCCCTCATGGTATGAATTTTCTCAAGAGGCATTATAGATTTCTTTTTCTTTTTTTCAAGCGGAAACAGAAAAAAACATCCACTTCCCCGGGAATTTCCCAACAAGAAAAAAGCTCTTCCGGAAAAGAGTCTGATTCTTTTTGCGCCAAAGGCATTTATCCTCCTATTTTTTCTGAAAAATATTTGCAAAAACACAAATTTGTTGTTACGTTACCAAGAAAAATATGGAGAGAAAAACAATAGTTTTTTACAGGAAAGGATGCTCTTTATGCCGAAACTCGATCTAATCTGGCCGGAAAACTGGGAAAACGCACCGGCCCAAGCGGAAATTTACAACAGCAGCGATTCCAAAACAGTCTTCCGGGTATCGGCAAACTCCGATTACGTCTCCGACACGATCATCGCCGCAGCAATCACAGACAGCGCAGCGGGAACTCTCTATGGTGGAGACAAGAAATCCGACACATCCGGCGATATTTATCTGCATGTCTCCGGAGCGAATCTGCTCACGCTTTACGGCGGTGGAGAAAACGCATCCGTGGACGGAGATATCTTCATCTATCTTGCAGGAGGAACGGTGAAGAATGTTTACGGCGGCGTCAAGGGGACAGGAAATGTCGGGGACATCAGCATTTTCATCGCCGCGGGCGCGGCAATTGCGGGCAATCTGTATCTTGGCGGAACAGGTTCGGGAACAAAAGCCGAATCAGCCAATCTGACCATTTCCGGAGAAAATGCGCTCGCCGGATTCACAGGTCTCCTCAACGGACAGTATTACGATGCGGAAACACGGAAAAAAAACGCAGGTACTCTTACCTTTTCTGAAGCATCCACCGAATTCAGCGGAAAACTGAACCATTTCTCCGAACTCGCGCTGGAAAACTCCTCCGTGACTCTGAATGAATTCAACCGCACGGGGAATTATAAAGACATCGGGAAATACAGCATCGATGCAGACAGCACTCTGACGCTCAGCGCAGAGAAAAAATACACGGTCTCCGCACAATTCTCCGGAAGCGGCAGCCTTGTTTTCACCGGAAATGCCGTCCATACAGTCAAAGCCCTGGCAACCGGCTTTGAAGGCAAAGTCCAGATTGCTGCGGGAACAACCCTCGACCTGCAGGGTTCCTTCCTCTCCACGACAACGGATAAAGCGGAAGTCACCGTTGAAGCGGGCGCAACGCTCCAGTTCAGCAAAAAGGCAGTGGAACTGAAATCGAAACTCATCGGCGACACCGATGCGGTCGTTTCCGCAAAAGACATTGCACTGACCGTCTCCGGAGATATCACGGGGTTCAACGGCATCTTCTCCGTCAACGGAAAGGGTTCTCTCACCCTGAAATCTTCTCTGGACGATGAATCCATCACGGCATTGAATCTGCATTTTGAAGGTGGGAAAACCGGCTCCATCATACTCTCGTCCGCGCCGGAAGAGGCGGTTGATCTCAACATTTCCGGAACCAATGGGATCCTTTATCTCCAGGGGAATCTGTACAACATCAAATCCAATTCCGCAAAAAAACTGACTGTTTACGGAGGAGGAACGAATCTGGTGATTGATTTCGATCCGGCGGACAACGTTATGATTGAAAATGTCATCGGCGGAACCGACAGTCAGTCCCTTGTCATGAATTCCTATAAAACCGTGGTTAAGAACGGAGTCATCAACAATATCTACGGCGGCGGGGAAAACATGCAGGTCTCATGGGGCGGAGCAGTCAGTTCCACGCTGGATCTGGAAGGCGGTATCATCAATTACGTTTATGGAGGAAACAAAGGATTCGTCGGCTCCGCAGCCGCGGGAGACGTTGTCGTGAACATTTCCGGAGCAACGGTCAACAAGGATGTTTACGGCGGGGGATATGTCTGCACCAACGGTATGTCCGCCTCCGCAACCTCTGTCACGATCAACTTCACCTCGGGAACAGTTCTAGGCAACATTTTCGGCGGCGGCAGGGTTCATCCATCCTATACAGTCTATTACAAAGACTACACGACAGGCACGATTCAACAGAGCACATCCGTTGCAACATCTTCCGTTTCCGGAGACGTTCAGATCACACTGGAAGGAGGAGCTTCCGCCAACGGCAACATCTACATCAATGGTTCCGCCGGACAGGGTAAAACATACATCGACGGGGACAACTGCTTCATCAAATTTGCCAATGTCTACGACGAACACGAGGAACCCGTCGATCCGGAACAGCCCGATGGGGAAACGCAGACAGTACCAGCAAGCGCGCTCGCCGGATTCACAGGTCTTTTGAAAGGCACCTATAAAAGCTCTGACGGAAAGAGCCAGAAAGGAGAACTCATCTTCTCCGATTATCAGGTGGAATTCCTGGGAAAAATCGATAGTTTCGACCAGATCTCCGTTACCGATGAATCGAACCTGACCTTGAACTGGGACAAGGCATCTTCACGGTACAAAAATATCGGCGTATTCGATATTTCCGAAAACAGCACACTCTCCCTCACGGCGACGAAAAAAGCACAGGCAAAACTGAACCTTTCCGGTGCCGGTACGACGATTCTCGCCTCCGCACAGCTGTATGAATTCACTGGCGATCTTTCCAAATTCCACGGAACCATTGAAGTCACCAGTGGAGCAACCATGCTGATCAAGCACAAGGACTCCATTCTCACCAACGACGATCCCAAACGGATCGCAACAGTTGACCTTCAGGACAATGCAAAACTCCAATTCAACCTTTCGGCGACCTTCGGAGCAGGCATTGTCGGTACGGCGGATTCCGTTATTTCGGTGGAAAAGAAAAGCAATCTGCTTCTGGTCTTCAACGGAGACCTCACCGCTTTCGATGGAACCATGCAGCTTTTGAATTCCAAAAATGCCGTCATCGAAATCGCCACCGAACAATGGGATTCTCTGAAATTTGAAACACAGGGCAACAAGTCCTGGTATGAAACAGTCAAAATCACGGCAGGCTCCGGAACCATTTCCACCGCAGGATACAAGGGAATGTATTTCCTTTCCGGAAATGAAGTCTCCGTGGAGAACGACGGTTCCACGGAATCCGTCATCTATGGTGGCGGACAGGAAACGAATGTTGCATCCGTAAGTTTCACCATCTCCGGAGAAACGGGAGCCTATGATAAAGTATTCGCGGGCGGAACAGAATCCACGGTCAGTGGCGATGCGTCCGTTACGGTCGAATCCGGAAACATCAGCGAGATTTTCGGCGGCGGCGATGGAAAAAATGCCGCAATCGAAGGTTCCTCAGAACTTCTGATCCGGGGAGGAACCATCGGCAATCTTTACGGTGGCGGTTCTCTCAGCGGCAAAGGGACCAATCATGTTGAGCATGCGGTCATCAGCATCGAAAATGCAACCGTTACGGGTACAATCTACGCAGGAGGATACGCCCTCAAAGGAGCGACAGTCACAGTCGGCTCCGCCGAAATCATCTTCGGAACAGGCGCCAGCTTCAGCGGAGATGTCTATGGAATCGGATTTGCCGATCAGAAATCCGTCTCAACGGTTGAAGGTGACAGTAAAATCACGTTTGAAGATTTCTCCGGAGCATTTGACGGCATGATCCACAACTTTCTCACTTTCAGCGTCAAAGGCGATACGGAAATCCGTTTCTCGCGGGAACAATCCGGTGCAGCAACAATCTCGCAATTCATTTTTGATGTCACGGGACGAGACGAAGGTCTTGGCGCCATGCTTACGGTTTCCGCGGGCGATCAGTTCGATTTCCTCAATGCGGATCAGATCTGCCTGACCATTGACCGGGGCACCCTCTACCGCATGGACCCGGGTGCGCAGCAGAGCTATACTCTTTCCGACGGAGTCGTTTATGATCTGTCAAAGACGTTTGAGGTCATCGGTCTCAACGGCACAGAAACCTATGAACTTGCCATCGGCGGGGAACTCTTCCTGAACGACGAACTTTACAAACTGGTTCTGGACAATGGAATTCTCCAGCTTCAATATGTCATCGGCAGCGAAGATCAGGTTTCCCTGGTCTGGTCGGATTCGTTCATCGAACGCGGAGCTCCCCTTTCCGCGAAACAGTACACGGAAGGCACTGAGTTCAATTTCACCAATTACGGTTACGTCGACGCGGACGGCGACCAGTCGCTGAAAGTCAAAGTCGGCGGAACCAATACCGATCTTGCAGTGAACGCATCCGGAGTCGATGGAGATCTCTGGATCAATATCACGGGCACAGGAAACAGTTTGGTTATCGCACCGGACAACACGGATATCCAGGACGTCAACATCCGTATTGCAAACGCATGGGAGACCATCCGGGTCGCAGAGAGTACCAACACAGTAAACGGAGACATCCGCATTTCGCTGGAAGAAGCGGGAAATGTGGGAACCATTCATGCAGGCGGCAACGTTGCTGGTGAAACACAGATCATCTTCGACGGTGCCGTTGTCTCCACCCTTTATGGAAGCGGAAACACTCTTGTTCTTTTCCAGAGAGATTATAATGGTCTGGTCTCCAATTTCAACGAAGTCGGAGAATTCCGTATCGGCGACAACTCCGTCATCATGACTGCTGGCGGCATTCACAACAGCGGAACGCTCTCCATTGGCGACGAAGGACTCTTCCGCATCGCCGCAGAGGAGGAATCCGCATTCGAACTCGGAATGCTTGAAATTTCCGGCGGCGGAGTTCTCTCCATCCAATCCGGCATTGTGAATCTCACCGGCGGAACCGATGACTTCAGCGGAACACTTGCAGTCTCCGGCGGAACACTGAACCTGAACGGAGGAGAGTCGGATTTCTCCAATGCCATTCTGACCGTGAACAGCGGAACTCTCGTTTATGCTCTGAGCGGCAAAGATGCGTATACGATATCCAATGCGCTTTCCGGCAACGGGGTCCTCCGCATCGAAAACGCATCCGGCGGAACATTGACCACAGTCACAATCGACACCAATCTGAAGGAATTCAGTGGAACGATTGAACTCGGAGAAAATACCGCTGCCGAACTCTCCGGGAAATATGGTCCGGTCACAACGGTTTCCGGAACGCTTGCGAACAGCTTTGACATCACGGGTACAACCTATGATGCAGAGGAGAGTACAGAACTGATTAACCGGGGAGCAACCGTCTATCTGAACCGGAACGAGCTGACCATCAAGGAAAACAGCGGGCGCATTGTCTACGGCGGCACCGGTGATTATTCGAATGACCATCATACCGTCATCATCAACGGCGATTTCATTACGGCGGAAGATTCTGCGGAATTCTTTGCAGGCGCCGGAGCTGGCACCACCATCGGAACCGGACAGACCGCCACAAGCTGGAGCAGCGCAACCACAGCCAAAACAGCGATCTATGTATCCGTTTATGATTTTGAAGGCAGAATGGAAACTTTGTACGGAGGTTCCATCGGAGGAACCGTCAGCGGGGATGTTCTGCTTTCCATCGATTCCGGAGAATTCGGCACGATTTTCGCCGCAGGCGAAGACACCTCCCTTTCCAAAACAACCAAAGATGAGGAAAGCGGCGAGGAAACCACGGTTTATTACAATACCTGGGTGACCGTCACGGGAGAAGATGTCAAAATCGATGCCATTTACGGCGCCGCTGCAAATTCCGGAACGGTCAAAGATGTCAACATCCAGATAACAAACGGAGAAATCGGAAGCATCTATGCGGGCGGAACCGGCGAATCCAACGTAACAGGGGATGTCACAATCGACATCTCAGGAGACAATACCGTTGTCACAGGAGACATTGCCATTCATCAGGCTGCCGGCGAGGGAACCGTCACGCTCTCCAGCGTCCGGGATGAGGAAGCCGAAGACGATGAAGAAACCGGACTTGCCAAACTCACGGGAACCATTGACGGCGGATACATCAAGGAAGTAGAAGCCTCCGAAGGAGTGGAAGCGGTTGAAGGAACCGGAGACCGGACCCTGACCTTCTCCGATTATGAAAACAACTTCAACGGAGCATTCATCGGATTTCTGACCGTTGAACTCGAAGATTCCACAGTCACGCTGAAAGGGGAAAACAAGACCTTCCAGGCGGATACAATCACGATCGACAAGGACAGCACCCTGATCTTTGCCGGTGCAGGCGCAACAATCCATTCGCTCGACGACGGCATTGCCGCCTTCTCCGGCGCAGGTTTGCTTCAGTTCTCAACCGATATGACCTTCAACGGCAATCTGGAAGACTTCACTGGTACGATCAGTGCCGGCATGAAGACAGTCACAAAAACAGAAACGGATGAGGATGGCGAAGAAATCACCACCGAAACAACGGAAAAAGCGACACTGATTCTGCAATCGGAACTCTTCGACAAGGTCACTCTCGGAGGCAGCGGCAACATCATTCTCGACGGAGAAACCGATGAAGATGGAACGTCGCTCAAAGGAGCCTTCTCCGATGATGCAACGCTCTATACAAACAATCGGAATGTTCTGGTCACAGAGGGTACATTTGCCAACATTGATCTCGGCTCCAATGTCGAATCGACGGAAGACCTTTCTCTCAGGTTCGAACTCTCAAGTTCCAAAACCGTTGAAATCAAAAAGGATATTTTCCTCGGCGAAACAACTGGAGAAAGCAAGGTTGTCTTTGCCGGAGACGGCAGCAAATTCACATTTGAAGGCAAACTGTACGGCGATGAGTCGTCCTCCTCGCGGATTCTTGCCTTTGAAGGATATTCCGGAAAATTCTCCGGATACATTGAATCCATTACGCGCCTGGAACTCCGGGGAGATGCGAAAGTCTCGTTTTACGCGGCGTCCTCGCAAAGCGGCGCAACCGAATTTGTCTTTGATGTTTCCGAACGCAGCACCTCTCTCGCCGCCACCGCCATGATGACCACACAGGACAACGTTCTGTTCGATCTGAGTGCAGCTACAACACGCAACATCATTGTCAATGCAGATGAACTCGGAAACGGAGGATCGTTTGTTCTCGTAACCAGCAGCGAGAAACTGACCGCTCTTCTGGAAACAACATTCTCCGTTTATGAAACAGAAGCGGAAAATGCGGCGTTCGACCTGACCGTCGGCGGAGAGATCGTCACATGGAATGATTTCGACTGGAAACTGGAACTGAACTCCTCCAGTACCTCGCTGACGCTCTCCTGGACTCGAACCGAGAGCTCCGTTGCCGAAGCTGCAATGTCTGTATCAGATTTTCCGGAAGAACTGCTGCGCAGCAGAAATACAGGATTCCCCGGAACACTGGCTTCCGCATCGTTGATCTGAAATCATCAGCCCGCGTTCCCTTCCCGAAAACAGGAGAGGAACGCGGGATTCTTTCAGATTCAGCAGGAGTGCCTGGAAACGGCATCTTCTCATGCAAAGAGGGCAATTACGGTGATGTTGTCTGTTCCGCCGCGCTGAAGCGCCAGATCGCGCAGAATCCGGACTGCCTGAGCAGGCTCATAACTGGATGCGAGGGCATTCTGAATCTCCACATCGGAAACATGATTCGTGAGTCCGTCGGAACAGAGAAGAAAACGGTCTCCCGGCTGATGATCGCAAACCTGAATCTCGGGTTCGATGGAGACCGCGGCACCGATCGACCGGGAAATCACGTGCGAATACGGGTGACATCCCGCTTCCTCTTCACTCAATACTCCGGCGGAAACAAGGTCATTGACAAAGCTGTGATCGCGAGTCATGCGTTCGATCCGGTCTTCTCGCAACCGGTAGACACGGCTGTCACCGGCATGAAGAAGGATCGCACTTTTTTCCGCAAACATGATCAGTGCCAGCGTTGTACACATATGTTCCGGCAGTTTCACGGCAAAAGCCTGTTCGAAAACGGTTCGGTTGATTCTTTCCGCGGCTTTCGCCAGAAAGGTCTCTACGGACGCAGGATCGGGCAATGGTTCCGCATGGAGAAATGCGGCCCACTCCCGAAGCAGAAGGGAGAGACAGAGACGGGAAGCCTCGGCTCCATGCAGCTGTCCGCCGACACCATCGGCAACAGCCGCAAGAGTATAGCGTCCATCAGCACGGGTGCAGTACAGAAAACTGTCCTCATTCTCCCTGCGCACGAAACCCGGATGGGAATCGCAGGCAATGTCATCGGCATTCACCGCATAGAGATCAACCTTCACCGTCGCAGTGGGCTGCGGCGGATTCGCTGATCTGGAATTTTCCATATAGCGGTCCAGATAGCCGAAGTTCAACTTGCAGGTTTTGGTTTCGCAACTCATTTTCATACCTCTTCACAGGCGATTCAAACGGGCGGCAAGGGAAGAGAAGCGATTGGCTTCCTCTTCCGATTCAACGCTGCTTTTCAGATTCAGCAGGACAGTCCGCACTTTTGTTCTGTTCAGACGGGTCAGTACCCTCATGCCGCTTTTCTGAACCCTCCGGACATAATCACGGGACATGATCTGCGGTCCGCGGACCGGCATCGGCCCGTTCAGTTCGGGATCGTAAATGACAAGAGCAAGCGCAGCGACGATCGCCATATCCTGATTCTTCGATTTCACCAGAGCATCTTCAAACGGGCGAACACGCTTCTGATCCTCGCTGTCGAGTTTCGCATTCAGAGCCGTGGCCTTGTCGCTCAGGGAAAGGATGCGTGGTGAACCGGCGATATCGCCGCTGCGGGTCAGCAGAATCTTGATCTGTTCCACACAGTCGAGTTCCGGAGAGTTGACTTTATTTCCGGTGACGAACTGATCTATGGTTGTCATCACAATCACATATTCCGCAAACGAAATCGGACGCAGGGACGCCCGCTGAAGATACGGCAGCATATCCTTCTCCCATTTGAACTGAATCGCAGCCTCAATGGCGGAGGCAATGTAATAATGCCGCTCCACCATCGTAAAATAGAGCTCCCGTGCCTCCCGCAGATATGGAGGAGCACTTAACGCGTTCATTACGGCAACCTGAATGTCGGAATTTCCGGTTCGGAACGCCACCTTCAGTTCCTGGGCGGCACGAGGCGTCCCGATGTTTTTCAACGCTGCAAAATGATGGCCGAACTCCTCATGTTCCGCAATCGCCACGCCAAGAGCGCGCTTGACAAAAGGAATCGCCGCATCACCGTAGTTTCCAATAATGGCGACGGCACTCTTCCGGGAAAAGTTGTTTTCATCCTCGATATTCAACGCCTCGGCGATCACCTCTCCGAGATTGTCCCCTTTCGTCAGGCGGAGGTGCGCCCTGAGCCAGTCCAGAGTCACAATGTCCGCCTTGGCAAAATAGTGGTATCCGCCACCGACCCCAAGATACGCTATTGTCGTAAACAATTCATTATGAACAACTTTCCACAAAAGCCGTTTTCGAATATTCTTCGAATCGGTTCCCGGAGAATCCTTGACCAGAACAAGTTCAGCGTTATTTTTCATGGAACGTTTGTTCAGAGGATCCGGCAGACCTTCCACAGGAGCGGTCTCAAACGGACGCTCCAGGACAATCCGCCATGAGCCTTCGGCAAAGGGAGCAGGAAGAGTCTTCGTCAAAGGATCCACATTGACAACGGTCCATACTTTCATATTGTTTTCAATGGCCCGCAACGTATTCCTCACCTGCGGAGGCAGCGGGGAAGCAAACGGCGAAGCCGCTGAACTCTCCCAGACAAAAACAGATAAACATGCAATCAGCAGAACAAATAACTTCATGGCACCTCAACTCCTTCCTTGTTTGCCATCGGCAAAGAGAAATCGGAACGGGAAGCCGAAGTTGCTGTTCCGGAGCAGCCGAAACAGCCTTTGCCGAGAAGCGCCTCCAGATCGTCGGCAAGCTCCAACGACGGCGTCACATAAAACTCCGGCGCGACTTCAATCCTCGCAACCGCACCTTTCGCCGTTTTCACACAGAATAAGACAGGAACTTCTCCGGAATGGTTCCTTAAAATCGTCCTGATCTCTTCAAAAATACGGGCACAGCCTTGATTTTCCGAAATGCGGAGTTCCAACCTCTCTCCCCACATCGTCCCTCGAACGGAAGAGCATGGATTCGTGTTTTCCTCCTGCTGCCCCAGATCGGCTTCCAGTCTCTCCGGGAGGGGTGTTCCAAAAGCCGCGGATACGGGATTCTCTCCCATCCCGCCGGAATATTCAGAAAGGTCAACTCCGAGGAACTGCTTCTCATCCGCCCGAAGCTCGCATTCCTCCAATTCCGGAATATCAGGCAGAACGGGATCGCTGAGCAAACAGCCATCACCGGCGATCTCAAACAGGCTCCCCTGCCCGCTCGCCTGACTTCTCCGCCGGTCTGAGGCGCAGGCTATGGACTCCTCCATCACGGCAAGAAGCCGGGAACGGAAAACGCCCAGGGAATCGAACGCTCCAACCCGGATCAGTGTCTCCAACGCTTTCCCATTGACAGATCCGCCGGTCCGCTCCAGAAAATCGACAAGCGAAACAAACGGACCGCCTTTCTGACGGGATTCAGAAATCGCCCGGCAGAGATTTCTCTTCAGGCCGCGAATTGAGCAGAGACCAAAACGAATCGCCCGCCCCTCTGCGGAAAAAAGAAAATTCCCGGCATTCACATCCGGCAAAAGAAGCGGAATCCTCTGTTTCCGACATTCCTCAAGAAGAAGAGAAAGATTGTCGGAACGTCTCTCTTCTCCGGCTGAAAGCGCCGCCAGGAATTCCTGCGGGTAATTTGCCTTGAGATATGCTGTCCGATAAGCAAGGAGCCCATACGCGGCGCTGTGCGCCTTATTGAATGCACGAATGCTAAAGCGGCAGATTTTTTCCCAGAAAGTCTCTGCGGCCTCCGGGGAAATGCCGCCAGACTCAACGCAACCACGGATGAAATCCTCGCGATACTTCTCCATCTCCGAAATTTTTCTCTTGCCGATCGCCCGTCGGACAAGATCAGCGCGGCCAAGCGAAAATCCGGCGAGGACATGGAAACTCTCCATAATCTGCTCCTGATAGAGCATCAGGCCGTAGGTCTCCCGGAGTACCGGTTCCAGTTTCGGATGATCGTATTCGATCTTCTCCTCTCCGTTTTTCCGTGCAATAAAGCTCGGAATGTACTCCATCGGGCCGGGATGGGACATTGCAAGCAGCGCAAGAATATGTTCCATGGACTCCACACCTAGCTGACGGCAGAGAGCCTGCATTTTTTCCGCTTCCAACTGGAAGACGCCAAACGTATCTCCGCGTCTCAGCAACTCAAATGTCCCGGGGTCATCCAGAGGAATGCGTTCCGGATCAAGTTTCATTCCACGATTTTTGCGGATCTGTTCCACTGTCTCGGAAATCACGGATAGAACTGGCTGTCGGAAGAGATTCATTTTCAGAAGCCCGAGCTGTTCACAGAAATATTCTGCATATTGAGTCACCATCTCTCCGTTCGGCCCCTTTGACAAAGGCACCAGGCAGTCAAGATTCTGATCTCCGACGACAATTCCATCAGCATCCACACCAAAGGACGAATGCAGTCCCTCTATCAGAAGAGCCGCCTGAATCAGTTCCCTTGTCTGATCGCTTTTTTCAAGCAGCTTCCGGAATTTCGGATTCTCCCGGACGGAAGAGAAAAACGCACCCGGGGAACAATCTGAAAAGCATTTTTCGACACGGGAACACTCCGAAGGCGAGCTGCCGAGCACACGGGCGGTATCCCTGAACGCAGCAGGAAACTTTCGAACCACGCGGGATGCAGTTCGCGCCGCGCAGCCGGTCCCGTATTTCCGGAACACTTCGTCAAAGAGCGTCGCATAACAAGGCTCGGGAACCTCCAGAGCGAATATGGTATACTGCGGACGTTCCGGATTCAGGAAACACTCGAACAAGAGGCGAAAACGAAACGGATCAACGCCTGTAATCCCGGTCAGATAAGCAACCAGAGATCCCGGTCCGGCTCCACACCCCGGTCCGACAGGAATTCCCCGCCTCTTCTCCCCGCAGACGAAATCCCGGACGAACAGAAAACAGCCGGATTCCCCGAAACGGTCAATCACTTTCAGTTCCTGTTCCAGACGACTTCGGATCGCCTCAGCCTCCTCTTTCCGCTCCGGCGGCGGACTGGCAAGATCGAAACCGAACCTCTCCGGAACTCCCCGGAGACAAAACTCACGCAGAACTTCCGTCTGCCTTTTTCCTTCCGGCACAGGATAGACGGGAAAATGCTTCCTCCGGAAATCAAAACGGAAGTCACAGCGTTCTGCAACCATCAGAGTATTCGGAAGCGCTTCGGGAATCTCCCTTCCGAAGACGGCGTACATTTCTTCCGGACTCTTGTAATAGAATTCCGGCGGCAGCGGCGACCGGTTCGGATTGTCCAAAGTCGTACGAGTCCGGAGACAGGCAAGAAGCTCTGCTGCAAGAGCATGCTCTTTCCGCAGATAACGGACATCGTTTGTCGCAACCATCGGAATTCCGAATTTTCCGGAGAGCTCCTTCAGGCACCGGTTTACGATTTTCTCCTCCTCAAGACCGTGGTACATAACCTCAAGGAAAAAATTCTCCTTTCCGAAAACATCCAGATATTCCCGGAGAGTCCTTTCCGCCGCTTCGCGCCCGCCGGTCAAAATGGAAGCGGCAAGTTCTCCCCGCAGGCAGGCACTCATAGCGATCAACCCACCGCTGTGTTCCGAAAGGAACTCCCTGCGGACACATGGTTCTCCAGATACGCCTGACTGATCCGCACTGGAAACAATCCGGCAAAGATTCTCATATCCCTTCGCGTCCTGCGCAAGCAAAACCAGGTGATATCCGGAAACAGAAGGAGCATCGGAAACAACATTTCCGCAATCCGGCGGAGCAACCGCAATTTCACAGCCGATGATCGGCTTGACATTCACAGCATGCAGCTCCTCATAAAATTCCACAGCGCCGCCCATGGCATGGAAATCCGTTATGGCAACAGCCGGGGAATGATGCTCCAGAGCCAGAGTCACAAGATCGCCTCTTCTGCGGCGGTCTTCCGGATCACACATTCCCGGACGATAAATGGGACAGGCTCCTTCCAAAAAGGAATAATCCGTATGAAGATGCAGATGAATAAATTGGTCCGTCATATCTCACAGCTCCTTTCACCGGCATCCGTTCCGGATCATTTTGCGGCTTTCCAGGCGGAAAGAGCCTTCCGGGTTCCCTGCTTCATCACCGTGTTGGAAGGAGAAAACAGACTGCGATACGAAAACAGGACAGATCCACTGATCTCCCCCCGTTTGGAATTGTAGCGGAACTGATTGAAAATCTCATTGGGATCACTCCATTCGCGCGTGGTCCCGAGACGGGCAGGCGAATGACCGATATAAAGACGCGTCCGGGAGTTTTTCACCGTGAAAGCCCACCAGTCCGCCAGCGCGGCATAAGCGGCTGTATTATGACCGAATGTCCAATAGAGCTGCGGAACAATGTAGTCGATCCAGCCGTTCCGGACCCATTTCCGAGTATCGGCATGCTGGAGAGAGTATGACTCGGACCCCCTGGTCAGCGATCCAGCCGGATGGGTCTTCCGGTTCGCCCAGATTCCGAAAGGACTGATGCCGAACTGGATACGTTTCCGATATCTTGCATTGTGCGAACGGATGATATTGGACAGTGTGCCGATCAAGGTATCGACATTTTCTCTTCGCCAGTCCTCCAGAGCAAGCCCCCGCTTGTTGTATGCCAAATACGTCCGGCGATCCAGAGAACCGACCCCCTCGTATGGGTAAAAATAGTCGTCCATATGAATTCCATCCACATCATAGCGGGAAAGGATTTCACGCACGGTATCACAAAGGAAACGGATCGTCTTCGGGTGACCGGGATCCAGAATCATCAAATTTTTCCCGTCCTTCCGGGGAACACAGAGGACAAGCGAAGGATTCTTCCTCGCAAAGTTATCGGGACTCAGCGTTTTGAGATAGGCACTCTTTCCGAGTCCGGTCCCTCCGGTGATCCGGTAGGGATTCAGCCACGCGTGGAACTGGAGCCCGCGTTTCCGAGCCTCCTGAACCATAAACGGCAGCGGATCGAAACGCCCGGGCAGAGCGGCGCCCTCGGTTCCAGTCAGGCAGCGTGACCATGGATTCAGATTCGAACGGTAGAAGGCATCGTTCATCGGGCGCACCTGAAACAAAATCGCATTGGCACCGATTGAACGCAGATTGTTGACCACCTGCAAATAATTCCGTTTGAATGTTTCCACATTCTGCGCCACAGGGAAATCAATATTCTCCACCGTAGCCACCCAGACGCCGCGGAAATCATTTTTTTTCACGATCAAATGTTTCGGGACAAGCACCGAAGGTTTTGCGGCAAGATCACCGGCATAGCGAACTGCCCCCCCCCTGCGCGGATCCTTCAGCACCTCATATTGCGCTTCGAGCCGACAGACAAATACAACCAGAACCAAAGTCAAAAAAATACGAATCATAGATCATTCCCGGGATAAAATTTTTCAAACAATAGCACATCTCTTTGAATTTGTCACCCGGAAAAAAGAAAAAATCATAAAAAAAACAATCGATTCTGATCCGATCTCCGATGCGTCCGGTTCCCCGGCCCCCGAGCGCCTTCATTTCTCCGGAAGGACTCTTCGTTCCGATGCCGAAGTCCGGACTTCCACCTGCAGTTCATATTCCTTCCCGATCACGACTTTTTGTCCGGAAAATGTTTCGGGAGCAATCCGAAGGGAATTTCCCTTCCGATCGAAATTCCACTCCTTCCCTGTCCGGACCGAGCCGGGATCAAAAGAGAAATTGTAATTGAGACGTTCCCCTTTCAATTCAACCTTTCCGGCATCTGTTTTCCCGAAACGCACCTGAGAGCCGGAAGGAAGAGAAAAGATTCCGTTCAAGCTGAGGCCCCCCGCAGATGCCGCAATTTCGGCAAACGCTTCCCGGAAACGGAAATGATACTCCACCAGAATCCGGTCTGAATAAAAACGGATCGTTCTTGACCAATTCAGGAATTTTCCTCTCTGCGTCTTCAACTCCAGAACGATGCTGTCGCCTTCGCGAGCACAGCGGAGAGCGGGGATGTTTCCATACTCCTGCACATTGTGGAAACGGTCTGTCCGATACTGCAAAAGCCAGGAACCGAACTCTCCGAACACTTCGCTTCCATCTTCACGGAAGATTCCTCGGACAATGGCCGCGCCGTCCAGATAACAGAGCAGAGCTCCCGTCCGCACCAGAAACAGCCGCTTGTATGACTTCAGCGAAGGGGGCAGTTCCGGATTCCGGACAATTTCCGGCTGAATCACATTCTCTTTCCGGTAAACGCTTCCGGTCGCGGCAATCAAAAAGAATTGTGCTTTATCGGATAATGATTCCAACTGGATTGATGCGATTTTCCGTCCGGGGAAAGGATTCTCCCATTCCATGACGGCGATTCCGCGGTTCGCATTCTGTTTCTCTCCGCGCCAGCCGATCCGAGCATCCGGCATGGCGAGCTCCCCTTTTGCGATCCGGTCGTAGAACCACCAATCCTGCACATTCCGGTGATTACGGACGGGAACTTTGACAAAGGGATCCGGCTTTCCCGGGATCCAGTCGGCGCGATCCTCATAATAGATCACATACTGCGCCATCGGTTCTCCCTTTTTCAGGGAAGCGTAAGCGCAGGTGTGAAAGAAAAAGATTTTGTCCAATCCACGATGGACAGGGATTTCCGCGGATTTTTCGGGCAGTTGTTTCCACACGGAACCTTTCACGCTCACAGCTTTCTGCGGAATGGAAACGGGAATACCGCAGAAGCGGTTGTTCCCGCGGGGAAGCATGCGAAGATCGTTGAGATGTCCTCCGTCGATCCACCCGCCTTTCCGATCGCCGGGGAACTCATCGGAGAAGGAGAGGTTCGCGGAAGCGGAAAGGTCCAGCGGATGAAACTCGAAAATGCCATCGGGCACATGGAACGCTTTTTCCTGTTTCGGCTTCCAGGAGAGATTCAGTCCTAGATTCCGGAAAATGGTTCCCGTCACGGCGTATGCCTCCCGGGAGTTCATTTCATTCAGCCGGGTACTGTCGAGGATGACTCTTCCCTTTCCGTATGGAAACTCCGCAAGGTACGCAGGCTCCAGCAATGGAGAAAAGCCTTTCTGCGCCGAAACGAACACCTGCGTTCCCAGAAGATGTTTCGGATCGGGAGGGCGCCCTCCGTTCTGAATATTTTTTCCCCAGATGAAATCCTGCTGAGTCAACCCCTCGAACAGCGGATCCCGCACGGTCATCGCAGCAAATTCAGAGGCATGGTCTGCGAATTTGATCTGGACTCCGAAAATACGTCTTACCTCGTTCAGACGGGCTGCGTCCGGAACACGAAGATAAAGTGTGCCGCCCTTTTTCACCATCCGCACGAGTTCCGGAGAAACAGGTTCGGCGGGATTCCACAGGATCATAGACTCTGTCCGGCCTTTCCGGAAGGCATTGTCCGCCGCGTTCATCCCGAATCGATTGCGGAGACGGTTCCAGTCCTCACGATCCGCGGCAATCGCTCCCCTTCCCGGCGTCACCAACGGAGCCGAGAGATATTGCAGGAGATTCCGGAAAAAGAGCCGCGCTGCCGGATCAAACGGAAGTGAATCCGTAAATGCCAGAGCGGAAACAAGATACACCCCTTTTCCGTAACGCCCTTCAAAGAGCGGTGAATAGTACATATCTCCCGTGAACGCGGTTTTGGAACCGGTCAGCAGAGATTTCACACGCGCGGAAGAGGACGTCAAAGGAGCGTTTTCAAACACCACGGGAACACGATCCCGGTTCTGCCAGTAACGCAAATCCTCCTCCAGAATCCCACGGAATACCGGATGGCGCGGCGAAGCAATCACTGCTCCTGCTCCGTCTGAAGCGAAATTGCCGTCGGCGACTTCAAACGGGAATCCCCAGGTAAAGTCGTTCTGCTGGAGAACAAGGACGCGCAGCCCGCCCGCAACCAGAGCATTCAGAGTTTCCGAATCCGCTTTTGCCAAAGCGTTTCGTCCGATTACCAGAACCTTCCCCTTTCCGACTTCTTTCAGCGACCGGATGAGCGGAATCCGGATTCCGGACGCGGCAAATGCCGCAGCCGATTCTCCAACAGGATCGAACAAAACCGTCTGAGGGAAACTCATTTTCAACTTGGGAAACACCGTGAACGGAATTTGTTTCCGGTACCTTGCCCCGGAACGCTTTCCGGAGGCGGAGAGAAGAACGGTCGCAAATTCTGGTTTCGAAACCGGAATTCCCGGAAGTTCCACGATCCAGTCGGTACGGCCGCCGGGAGGAAGAAGAAATGTCCGGGAAAGATTCCGCACCACCGCCCCGTTTTCCCGAAGCAGCCGGAATTCAACAAGGATCTCCTCCTCCGCGGAGGAATCGTTCAAGACTTTGACCGTCCGGGTGGAAGATTTTCCCGAGGTTAGATGATACTCTTCCTCCAGCAGAAACGCAGCGACATCGCTGAGCGCATCCTCGCCAATCCGGCACCCGATATGAGCCAGAACGGAGAGATCGTTTTTCCGGTAGCACTCATAAATATAGGCGCGCATGGCCTCCATGCAGAGGCGGTATCCGGAGGACTCCCAGCGGTCGGATGGATGACGGACCAGAATAGATTCCCCGAATTTCCAGGCAAATGTCCTGCCGTCCGTCACGGAAGCCCCCTCCGAATCGAAGACCGGTTTTGAATTGTCACGCCGCAAATGGATTTTTTCATAGGAGTCCTTATGGAGCATCTGTTTCTTCAGACGCCGGTCCGCCGCCGTGGAGTCATAGAGATTCAGATCCGTCGGAAAGATATGAATATGATAGAGATAGTGCGGAACATACAGCGGAGAAAGACCGCCCAAATCGTTTCCTCTGCTGAAGAAGGCAAAACGCGTCGGATCCAGTTTCCGGACGAACTCTTCCAGACCGGCCATCCGGCGGCACCACTCCGGATTCACGGTCGGAGGTTCGTTGCCGAGAACATTGGCAAAAATGGACGGATGGTTCCGGTACACGGGAATCACCCGCTCCCACTTCATCGAAAGATTCTGATACAGCAGAGGATTTCCCATACGGAACGCATTCGCCCGCCCGTAGGGGCTGACATTCATCTCCATGGTCGTTGCCATTCCGATCTCGTCGCAGATGTCCAACTCCCGGTCAGTCCAGGGACAATCCAGCTTTCCGCCTCTTGCGACCCTGCAGTTCGTCGGACGCACCGGCCAGAGGAACGCATGCGGACTCCATGAGTTCAAAGTGGATGCACTGTCGCCGAACAAGGAGACCTTCCTTCCGTTCAGGAAAAAATCTCTTCCTTTTGTTTTCCATTCACGGAATCCGAACCGGACGCTTTCCCGGACGGAGACGTTCTTTTCCCCGGAAGCCGTCAGACGGAATTCATACAGATTCGGGGCTTGGAAATCCCACAGTTTCGCGTTCGGGAACTCCTTCGTAAAAGACTGAAGGGCATTCCCGGAGGAATCACAGGAAATGGTTCCCCGGAAAACGTCCAGAACCTTTCTGCCTCGCTCGAAGACTTCACAGGAAACGCGGAAGGATTCCGGTTTTCCGGAACTGTTCTTCAGTCGGAAAGAACCTTTCAGAAGTTTCCGTTCACCGGAAAAAAGGGTCCGGACAGCCACGGAATCGAAACGGACCGGTCCGATTTTTTTCAATCGGGGAATATCCGTCAAACCGAGAATGACAAACTTTTTATGAAACGGTCCCGCATCCACATTACCGGTACCGGGATACACGCCGTCAGGAACCGCTCCATCGGCTGGATCCTTTAAAACGATGTAGTCCGTCACGCCGATCAGGAGCTCATTTTTTCCCGGTTTGAGCGCAGAAGTAAGATCCAGTTCAGCGGGAAGATCACGATTGTGCTTTTCCCCGACAAACGTTCCGTTCACATAAAAACTTCCGTGCGATCCGATGCTGTTCAGTGCAAGAACAATCCGACTGCCGCACCAATCCTCCGGAAGCGTAAAGCGGTTCCTCAGCCAGATCCGATGCGTTTTGAGACTGCTCGAACGGAAATAGGGCAGTCCGGGCGGAACGTGCCGGGGATTTTTCGGTAAGTTGGTGAACCAGCCGCTCTCTTCCACGGGAAGAGAAAATCCCTTATCGCCGGGAACCCATTTTGCACTCCACCCCCAGTCCAGAAGCATAGAATCGCGACCGGCTGTTCGGAAATAACTCCAGAAAGGCAGACTCCGCTCACCGGATCGGGAATGGAACTCCGTCACGAGTTTGTAATCATCCGGCGAAGATTTTTTTTCTGTTACGGTCAGGGAACCGGAAGAAAGATTCACGTTCTCCTTCCGTTCCCGGAGAAGAGATCCGAAATAGTCGTAAACGCGCAGGACGAGTGTTCCGGACAACGGTTTTCCCGTCCGGGGAGCGATCGTCACATCCACGTGGAAATTGTCCGGGAGATCCGTGATTTTCTGTGTCACGGAAAAGGTATCCGCAAATTTGACCGGACGGATCTTCACCTCACCCGTATGATTCGGGAAGCGGACCGGGAAGTCATATACATCATATTCAATTTTCCGCGTTCCGGGAGGAAGAAGAAAACAGCGGCCAACATCTGCCGAGGGCCAGAGACGGCCCGGATTTCCGGAAGAAACATCCTTCAGAAGCCTACCGTCGCCATACACGGCCTTGACCGTCATCGGGTATTCAAATTCCAGGACCTGTTCCACGGGCGAAACATTTTCCGGAATGATCCGGTAGCGGATCACTCCCCCCTTCACCCGGCGGAGCATTTCCTGGCAGGAACGGGTCAGGAACTCCTTCAGGGGAAGAAAGGGCGAAGAGCTCTCCGAAGGATTCAGAGTCAAACGTTCCGGAATCTGTACACTCCACTCCCGGAATGGAACACTCTCAGCGGCAATTCCAGACCAAACCAAAGAAAACAACAGTAAAACTCCAGGGACAGCTTTCATTTTTCTCCTTTCAAAGCAGATTGGATGTGTCAGTATCCTTTGACACTGATCCGGCGGTAAAAGAAACTCCAGTAGGGGGCAGCCCCCTGGGGAGCGCCCATAAATGCCGGATTCTGTGATACGGCATGACCGTCGGCAAACAGGAAATTGGCTCGACCGGAATGATTCATGAAATCGAACCAGGTCAGTCCGTGCCATGCGTTCATTATGACCTGTCCGGCCTTGTCGGAACGGCTTTCGAAAAGAGCGACAACGGAACCCGGACTTTTGATCCGGCTGGCTTTCGTTGGTTCATTCGTGGAAACAAAGTCGTCGCTGACGAGCCCGCCGACCCCCGGATAGTTACGATTATTGGAAATCGGATACGCATAACAGCGGATTCTCTGTTCTGCGGGAATACCCAGCTCCGGACAGACATTTGCATTCCCTGCGTACCGCACCCACTTGGAACCGGTGTTGTAGGCGTAGTCTCCTGCCTCGGAAGTTTTTTTGATGATGCCGCCGGCAATCAGCTGAAAGCTCCACTGCCTTCCTCCCGGATCTATACTCGCAGGCCAGAAGTCATCAAACCCAAGCGTGTACATGGCAAAATACTGTCCGATTGACCGTTGCGACGAAAGACAGGTCATTGACCTTGCTTTGATTCTGGCGCTGTTCAATGCAGGCAGAAGAAGAGCCGCAAGAATCGCAATGATCGCAATTACAACCAGAAGTTCTATTAATGTGAAAATTTCCCTCTCCCGTCTCATCGTTATTATGCCCCTTTCTTATCTTTTTTTGGTACTGCACATGATTGTTTGATATGAAGACTCGGCGTCACGGTCAGGCAGCGCGTCGGGATATCCTGTTTGAAAATCTGCCGAAGCAGCAGTTCCCCCGCCAGACGCCCCTGCTCCTGCGGATGCTGATCCACGCTTGTTAGCAGAGGCGTCAGTTTGTATGCAGTATCCACATTCCCATACCCCGTTACGGAAATATCCTCCGGGATCCGGAGTCCATTCTCCAGAAGCGTGCGGTACGCATACAATGCCAGTCCGTCCGTGGCACAGACCAGCGCGGTGGCCCGTTCAGCCCCGGACTCCAGATATCCGCCCAGGACCCGGCACGGGTCGTCAGGCACATATTCCTTGCAGAGAAGCACAATCTCTTCTGCCGCCTCGGGACACTCCATCAACGCCTGCCGATATCCGAAGAGACGATCCCGCGTCGCCGCCACACATGTCTCTCCGCCGAGAAATGCGATCCGCCGATGTCCCAGCGAAAACAGATACCGCATCACCTGAACCATCCCCTCCACATCATCGGAGGAAACCGACGCAATCTCCGGAGACGGGGACGGACTGTTGAGAATCACCACGTTCTTCAGCTTCTGGAACAACTCCAGATATGCGGAAGGATATGGCGAAGATTCCAGCGTGTTGATGATCGTCCCGTCCATTCCGTCCATCGTATAATCCAGAATCTCTTTCGCATGTTCCCGGTAAGTTCCGGAAAATGAGGATACGAAAATCCGGAACCCCGCGTTCTTCACCACATCCTCCACGCCGTAAACCGCCGACATGAAATACCCGTCTCGCGGCATGAACAGCCCGATCGTGTGCGACAGCACATCCGCCCCGTAAATTCTCTGCGTCTGTGCAAACGATTTGACAAACGATCCGCGCCCGTGTTCCGTATACAGAACCCCTTTTGAAACCAGATTCGCCACCGCGCGCCGCGCCGTAATCCGGCTCACATGATAGTTCTCGCAAATCATGGATTCCGAAGGCACCTGCGCCCCCTCCGGCAGAAATCGCTTCAAAATCAGCTGACAGATCTGATTTTCCACATCATCGGTCTTGCTTCTCACGGATTTGATCATTCGGAATCTCCAACACAACTTATTATAAAACTTGTTATAATTATACTTCAAAACTTATTATATGTCAAGAGATCATTTCACGAAAAAAAGAAAAAAAACCGGAATTTAACTATTTCCAAACATCTTTCCTGAAACAGGTAGTTTTCTCCTCTTTGCAGATTCTGAAAAAAACACCTTGCAAAAACGCTCCTTTGGAATTATCTTAATAGATCAATACAGGAACACCGGCCCGGAAATGTTTCCGGCTGCCCAGCCAGAAGGAGGTGTGCCATGTCCGTCACAGTATTCAAAACCAACCGTCACTCGAACTGCTGAAGACAGCGGAATCCGGCAAGACGTATCTTACGGAACAGGACCGTCTGGTCTCCTGGGCCCGTTTCAACCGCCGTCTTGCAGCAAAAGCCATTCTATCCCTTCTCGGGTGCGAAGGCGGGGAAGTTCTGGATACGGTACACAACAGCATTGAACGAACCGACACCGGATTCTGGCTGCACCGGAAAGGCGCGGCAGAAGTCCGCAGCGGGAAACCGGTACTGATCGCCGGGATTCCGCGGATCGCTCTCTTATCTTGTTGCACCGAAAAACGTTTCAGAAAAAACGCTATTCTCTCTGGCACACGGAGCGGGACGCAAATGGACTCGTCTGAGCACCCGTTCCCGGATTCGCGCAAAATACCGGGAAGAGGAACTCTTCCGCACCTCCATCGGCTCCCGCGTGCTCTGCCCGGACAAGAATCTTCTCTATGAAGAAGCTCCCGAGGCATACAAAAACATCGACCAGGTGATTCAAGATCTGACGGATTTCAACCTGATCGATGTAATCGCTGCATTCCGTCCGCTTCTGAACTGCAAAGCGTGAGGTGCGCCATGAAATGGAAGTATTTGCAGCTCACTTCGGGACAAGATCCCGGAGAGTGCCGTCTGTTCGTTGCTCTCCTTGCCGGATTCCTCCGGCGGGAGGCTCAAGACAACGGACTTGAATGTGATCTTCTGGAGCCTCCGGACAAACATGGAAATGCCTCCATTCTTCTGCGTATCCGCGGAAAAACGGCGGAAACCTTCGCCCGGCGCTGGATCGGAACGATGCAGTGGATTCAGCCGAGTCCGCTGAGGCCGCATCATCCGCGCAAGAACTGGCTTGCGGGAATCACGGAAGTCCGGTTTGATTCCGGAGAAGAATTCCTCCGCGAAAGCGAGTTCCGTGTGGAAAACCGGCGCGCATCCGGACACGGCGGACAGCATGTCAACAAAACCGATTCCGCTGTCCGAATCATCCATCTGCCGACCGGGAAAACCGCTGAGGCATCGGAAGAGCGTTCCCGGCACCGCAACCGCAAAACAGCACTTTTCCGTCTTGTACGGAAACTCCGGGAACGCGAACAGGAACGGGAACGCAACGGGAAAAAGGAGGCTGCAAAACATAAAATTTCATAACGGCTATCCAATGCAGGAGAATCGCATGAGAAAAGCCCGCGGAGAAGAACATCTTGACAAACCCCATGTTCGTGCTATTGTTATCCGGGCAGCAAATAGCCCGCCGCTCACCTGTCACACAAAATAAGATGAGAAATCAAGGGAGGAAACGGGCGGCAACACACGGCTAGAATTCACAAAAAACGAATCGAAACAGGAGGTCTGATGAATTGTGGAAAATTAGTTTTGGCGGCAGCATTCTGCGGGATCGCGTTTCAGTTCTGCGGATGTCTCTCCACACCTGAAACAGCAGCGAAAGTCACGGAAAGGAGCCGGAGTATGAAAGATGTCTATCAATTTCTGAAAGATGCCGGGGTCTACTACATCGCAACCGTGGAAGGGAATCAGCCGAGGGTCCGCCCCTTTGGAACCATCCACATTTTCGAAGGAAAACTCTACATTCAAACGGGAAAAAAGAAAAACGTTTCCAAGCAGCTCGGAATAAACGGCAAAACCGAACTCTGCGCTATGAAAGGCGATGAGTGGATCCGTCTTTCCGGCACTCTCGTCAACGACGACAGACGTGAGGCGAAAGTTTCCATGCTTGACGCCTATCCATCCCTCAAAAAAATGTACAGTCCCGACGACGGCAACACTCAGGTTCTCTATTTCAAGGATGCCACTGCCACCATCTATTCGTTTTCCCGCGACCCGATCGTGATCCGGTTCTGATCTGGCGGGATCTTAAGGGGAACTCCCCCGGGTTCTGCCATCGGCATCCCGCGGGGAGATTTCTTTTTCAGTCCGCTTCAGAATTTGATTTCACAAATCCGTATCCCGTCCCGACCGGAAGTCACCACAGTAGCACGAGCAGAACAGATACGATCCAGAGGACATGCAGCAATCCGCCTCCTGCATAGAATCTCCAGTCACGGAACACCTTCCGGAAAATGGCGGCCCGCCGAAACAGAAAATAAGTTGCCGCACCATAAATTCCGAAAATCACACAGGGAATCAGCCCGAACAGAAACAGTACGTGATTCGGTCGAGGATGTCCTCCGCCAATTATGGTCGAAAGCATCAGATATCCGGCAAACAGAAGAATGGGGATCATTTCCCAGATCATAATGAGAAAAGCAAAAAAAACAACCAGAGCAATGTCGCGAAGCGTAATTTTCACGATTTCTCTCTCCTCTTCGATTTTCCATTTCTGAACTCAGAGAAATATCCGGAAGCGGAAAAGGTTCTTTCCGGCTTTACAATAAAACGTGATTCCGGAAAAAGCAAATGAAAATACGCCTTCCGCCGCAACAGTTGACGGAAGGCTTCACAGCGTTCTACCAATGATAATACCGGTAGGGATCATCCTCCGGAATTGCCTGATCGACATGCAGCCGGAAGGGATCGCGAGTGGAAAAAAGACGCGGATATCCACTGATTCCTCCAAGATGATACACATCATTACAGAGGATCACAAGTTCATGGCGTCCCGGTTTCAGTACGCCGGGTGCAAAACGATGACGCCGGACCGCCAGCCAGTAATCTTTCGGATTGGTCTGTTTTGTCACTTCTCCAAGGAACTTGCCGTCGAGCCAGATCCAGCTCTCGTCATCAACTGCGCCGATCTCCAGTTCCAGCGGCTCCGCGGCGAGTTCCGGAGAGAGTTCAAAACGCTTCCGGTACCAGAAATATCCATTGCGTCCGCGCAGTTCCGGGATCTCCTGATTGAACATGCCTGGAACCCGGATCTTCCGCCATTGCCGAACAGAACGGAAATCTGGGATTTGAGTCCCGTTCCGGAGTTTTCCCTCCAAATCCTCGATTCCCTCCCAAATTCCGGCGAGAGGAAGCGGTTTCGGCATTCCTTTGCCGGAAGCGGCGCGGAAGGAAGCGGCAAGACCAGTCTGCGCCTTCGCTCCGAGATTGGCAAGAAGACGTGAAATGGTATAAAGACCTCTCCGAACGGTGGTCCGTTTTATGAGTTCCTTTCCGTTGATCCGATTCGGCGGAATCTGATAAAAGACGATTTTTCCTTTTCCCATTCCGGAAATCTGGAGCAGTCGTCCACCGACGGAATCCGCAGGGAATGCCGCAAATTTCTCCTCGTAACGCAAATGGAGATCCGCATTACAGATTCCGGCGAATTCCGGAGTCTCTTTCAGTCCCGGTGCCAAATCGGTATAAAAAGTTCCCTCCTCCACTTTGGCTTCCGGGAGAAGACGTCGGATCTCCGCGGCATTCCAGCCGAGCGCAAGCAGAAAAGCTCCGTTTTGCACAGCCTCCCGGACGATCGCCGGAAGAGCCGTCCCGGAAGAGACAACCAGAAGCGCTTCTGGCGGAAGCGTTTCCGGGATGGGCGCAGCATTGATCCGGAACTGTTTCAGGAGTTCTCCCGCATCCTTCCCGAGAAAAAAGACCGGGCGAGTTTCAGGAGTTTCACTCTGTTCCAGAAGTTCAAGCAATTCGGAGAGAACGTTTTCCGCCTGAGGTTCCGTCTGAGTCCGGCCGGAAAGATCAAGCTGGGAAAACAGAATCTTCGCCTCCCCTTCCCGGTAGAGAATTGCCGGCGCGTACTGAAGATCGAATCCTCCATGATACAGGGGAAGCCAGTTGCCGCGCGAAGGCTTTTCCAACAGGAGATCCGCTACATTGCCGCGCTGTCCGCTGTACCAGATGTGCGTATTCATGAATCCGTTCCAGGAGCTTTTGGGATATTGACTGTTGACCTCTGCACCCGGCATGAAATACGGACGCGTCGTCGAACTTCCCCGCCAGTCGCCAAGAACTCCGGAAGCACGTTTTCCGACCGGGAACAGGGTCCGGAGTCCATGTTCCGCTCCGCGGATTCCAAGGCTGTTCAACAACTCCAGCCGCTGTTCGAATATCAGAAGGCGCATACCTTTGTTCAGACGTGAGGAGAGATCAAACGGAAGCGTTTCCAATCCATATCGGCCGATTACAACCATATCGATCCCTTCCAGATCCGTTTCACTGTGCAGCTGGCGGAACTTCACCCCCAGGTTCTCCAGCAGCGGCGCGGCACTGTTCTCCGGGTCCCAGAGTCCGATCCGGGAACGCAGGCGAGGCTTGACAGCAGGAAGAATCCTGAACGGGAAGGAATCCCGGAGAATCTCTCCATTTGCGAACTCGAATTCCGCATCGATCCGTCCGGAACATTCCGAAGCGGCCTCCGCAGCCGTAAAACGCACCGGCAGTTCGGCGCGTCCCCCCGGCTTGACCCGGACCGTGGAAACAGACCATTGATTCATGCCATCGGTTTTCCAACGACAGCGAATCGTCTGTTCACGACGGCTGTCGTTAAGGATTATCAGCGATTTCTCGACGCTCTCCCCCGGGCGAAAATGGCAGGAACGTTCTGTAAAGTCGCCCGGTTTTCCGGCGATCCATCCGAGCAGTTCACGGTATCCGTATTCCAGGGCCGCTCCGGTCGGATTTCTCCGGAATGTGCTGAACGGATCGCTCAGTAGGTATGATGACGCACGGAGTCGATCGGCAACCGGTCCCGGCGCTTTCAGATTTTGAAAACGCTCCGGATGCAGCGAACTTTTCACGGCTTTCACAAGATCATGAAAGCTGGTGTGATCCCATGGCTGGAATCCGGAAAGGCCGCGGGCGCGCAGATCGCGTAAATTCCGTGTCAGCATCATGGCCCGGACTTTGTGGGTGGAGGGATCGCGAAGGACATCGCCGGCACTCAGGAAACGGGTTGGCGTATTGTTCTTTGCTGCGGAATATTCACGACGGAACATCCGTTTTTTCGCTTCATTGAGGGCATACGCATCCTCGCCGAGATACTCTGCGTTGAATTCGTCGAGCCAGGTACCCTGCACTTCAGGAGAACGCCAGATAAAGCCGGGCCCCCGGTTGCTTGACCAGCTTGCAACATGCGGAATGCCGTATTCGACAAAGAGGATCGGCATGGTCCCTTTTTTCTCCCAGTGCTCCAGCCAGTCGGAACGTTCCTGCGCGGGAACCCAGTTCAAATAAAAGTTCTGCGCAGAGATGCTTCCCAGATTTCCGGCATCATGGTGATAGACCGGACGGGTCGGGTCAATGGAATGGATAATCGCCTCCGCTTTCAATCCGGCATTTCTGCGTTCGGATCCGAGTCCGGCATGTTCCGGCCGCCAGTCGGTACCCATGGTCAGAGGATTCTGCATGTCGGCATACCCGAGCGCATTGTGATTCACCGCATAAAGGATGAGACCAGGGACATTCTGAACACGGCGAATCCGGTAAGTGCAAAGTTTCCGGTAAGCCGCGGCGACTTCCGGGTTGTCGAGTTTCGCATCAAAATCAGTGACGGCATGAGGCATCGATAGCGAAGTCAGAATCCCATGTTTCGAAAGCTCGGTACGGAACAGATCGTTGTAGCAGTTGCCGCCGATCCGGAAGTTGTAACAGCGGTCGCCGTCAAACAGATAGTTGATGCCGATCTTTTTCGCTGTGCGTGCAAGATGGCGGATCTTCTCACGGGTGGAATCCGCCGCGATTCCCGTATGGTTGATCGGAAGGGCGCGGAGATGGATCGTCCTGCCGTTGAGAACGAGGTCGCGTCCGCGGATGGAAAACTCCCGCACGCCGAACTCCTGAGGGAAAAAGCAGTCGAGTTCTTTCCCGGAAGCGTCCCGGAGAATCATTTCAAGAGAATAGAGATGCTCCGGAGTATCGGTATCCCAGAGTTTGGCATCCCGCCACACGTCACCAAAGACAAACCGGAAATCTGCTTTTTTTCCATCATACCGAAATGTCTTCGAACGGAAACGCTTCACAATCGTCTTCCCTTCCCGGACAACAGCCTCCAGAATGTAATTTCCTGCAGGAAGGCGCAGAAAACCGGTATCGAAGCGGATCGACCCTTCGGTTACGGGACGGGTCTCCACGCGCACATCGCCGATTTCATACCGGCTTGGAACCGATACGAGCCAGGCATCGCCGGCAAACCCCTTGTTCGCCAGCTCCCGAAAGGTTTTGTATTCCCGGCTCATCCCCATAAAATGACTGAATTCCGCAGGGTCCGCAGAAAAGTGGATGCGCAAATTCTGTTTTCGTCCCGGTTTCACCTGGCGGGTAATCTCCAGTTCTCCGCCGGGGAAGGTCAGGGAGCCAGCCTGAACACCGTCTATGAAACAAAGTGCAACCCCCTGTACAAGATCGAACTCCAGTTTGATACGTCGTCCGTTCCAATCCGCCGGAACGGTAAACTCCCGTTCATACCACCCGTTCCGGAGCACCTGTTTCCGGAGCGCCGCAGATTCCCGCGCCGGAAGATAAAACAGATGATCGTTAGAAGGATTACTGAGATCTGGCCATACCGCCGGGACCTTGAACCATCCCCAGCCGTCGCGCGGAGGACGCATCTCTTTCCGTCCATCGAATACGGGACGGAAGCGCCAGAGCCCGTTCAGAGAAATCTTTTCGCGAAACGCGGTCCGAACATGAGCGGCGTCATCCAGACGGAACAGCGCCTCCGGAGCCGATCCATCCGGCGGCGGCAGATTGCGGACTTCCGGAATCAGAACGATTTCCACATTTTCGATCTCAACCGAACCGGCAGAGCCGTAATTGGCGGGAACAATCCACAGAACCGGAGCGCCGCGGGGAATGGCATAGGTCCTGTCAATCGCAGTCCATTCCTGTGTTCCCAGAAATGCCGGAATATCCAGGTATCTGCCGAAGAGTTTTCCGGAACGGTCACGGAACATCATATCCAGCCGGGCATTCTGCCAGCTCAGTTTTCCCCGGACAACACCTCTGGTCCGGATACGGTAACGGACACGCAGTTCGACCCCCGGTTCATCAGGCGGCAGAGCGGCAATCTCCGGCGGAAGAGAAACCGGAATCGAAATCCGGCATGACCCTCGATCCATGAAAAACGAAGGATTCCCCTTCCGCCACTCCACCCGCATTCCGGCGGGCAATCGACGCGTTCGGAGCCTCTCCGGAGTCAGCAGATTCCTGCCGAACGGAATCTGAGAACGGAGAATGGAGACATATTCTTCCGGAGAAATACGTTTCAGACACACGTCCGTAAATTCGATTTTTCCCGCAGTTCCGAAATTGCCCGGGTCCATCCGGAGCACCGTTGCACCGGCAGGAACCGCATAGGCCCGGCGGCATTCAATGAACCTGTTCTGTGTCCCGGATGCGCTGAAGACATTCGGCCACTCGCCGACCCCCTCCCCTTTCCGGTTGTAAAAACGCATCGCCATCCGACCGTTCCGCCAGGATTCCTTTCCGGGGATCAGGTCAGTCGCCCGCATCTTCATGGAGAGCAATAGATAGCGGCAGTCCGGCGGAAGCGGCAGGCGGAATCCAGCCTGTCCAGGACCGTTGATCCTGATCCGCAGCAGACCGTTTTCGACTGCAAGTTCCGTTCCCGGTCTTTGATTCCATCCACGAAGAGGATTCTCTCCCGGAGAGAGCAGAAGATTCCCGCGTTCCTCTCCGGAGGAAGCGGCAGTGCAGATGATCAGAAGAAGAAGTGCAATTCGTTGTTTCAGATTCATCATCGGATTCCCTGATTCCAGTGTTTTTCGGTTAAAAAGAGAAGATTCCAAACTCACTCTCCGGAAAGGAAAAGTCTTCCATCCGGATTGATCGTGCAGGTAATCGGAAGCGGCTGTTTCGCCAGCTGGGTCCGGGAGCGGCTCTCGACATGACCGTCAAAATAAAGAAGATTCCCATTCTGGTTATGCCAGAGCTTCACGGCAGCACCGTTCTCATCCGAATCCAGTTTGACAGCCGCAGCTCCTTTGCGCAGAGAATCGGCAGCCGCAACGGAATATCCGGAATCCGCAATCAGCGGAGAAACAACGGGACGCTTTGCCCGGTTGAACTGATAAAATTTGCTGTCAGCACTCAAACGTCTCCAGACATCCCCGAAATTCGAAATAAACTCCTGCTGCGATGCGGCATTCTGCATGACTCCGGAATCTCCATATTTCAGAATCCCGTATGTAAACAGATGCCGCGATCCCCCGCCAGATGCCGTACTCGGACAATGAAACAGTTTTTCCCCGAGATTCCCCGCAAGCGGAAATCCCGGGAGCGCATTTCCATTGATATCATAATACCGGTATCCGAGAAACAAGGACCAGGTGGTATAATATGATCCGGATTTCATCATGACCGGAAAAAATCCCTCCGAACCGTCGGAATAAAGATTGATCCCGATCCCGAGCTGCTTCAGATTTGAAACACATTGAATTCCACGCGCCTTCTCCCTCGCCTTGTTCAATGCCGGTAGAAGCAGAGCGCCAAGGATCCCGATGATCGCAACAACGATGAGAAGCTCTATTAATGTAAATTGAAACTGTAACGTTCGTTCAGGAACTTGCCGGAACACCCGTCCGGAACGGATTTGACACCGGACCTCTGCCGGAATCATCTGTTTCATGAGACAACCACCCTTTCTATTCAATGTTTATTTGCCGATCAGAAATCCGTTTTCCGCAAAGGAAACCGGGATTTTCCGCTGCACCAGCTTTGCCTTCTTTTCCAGAAGAGCAAGAAGCTGTTCGATTGCGCATTTTCCGATCTCCACGTCGTCAGTCTGCGCGCAGAGGAAGCTGTCCGATGGCTTCCGCGTTCTCGCCTGACCGTCAAAACAGCCGATCCGAATGTTCCGTTTCAATTTCTCCGCAGCACGCGCAGCGCCTCTGGCAAGCTGCGGAGCCGTGGCAACCAGCACGTCATAATGACCGTTCCGCAGCAATTCCTCTGCCAATTTTTCACCATCTGCTTCCGTGTAGTCACTGTAACGAATCGCGGAAGGAGAAAGAACAACACCAGCTCGTTTCATCCCCGAAACAAGCTGAGAAATAATGGAGGTATCCGGTTTTCCCGCCAGCCAGCAGAAATCACGGCAGCCGCTCTGCTTCAGACGCCCGGCGATCCCCTCGGCGGCCTGCTCGTAGTCACTGGCGATGTAATGAAGCGGCGGAGCATCTTTTCCCGAATCCGGGATCGACGTCAGAAAGATGCGGGGCCCCGTCAATTCCACCAGTTTTTCCCGGTATTCCTCAGAACGATGAGCTCCCCAGATTAAAAGCCCGTCAAGCAATCCGGAACTGAACATCCCCGCATAACGGAACTCCGGATGATTGAACAGCAGAAGCAGATGATACGCAGTTCCCTTGAGAGCCTGTTCAATCCCGCTCATGATATCCGCAAAATGCGTATCGTGAAACACATTGTGTCCCATCTCCTCCTGCGACGGCACCAGAAGGCCAATCACAAAACTCCGACGCATAAAAAATCGTTGCGCATTCACATTCGGCACATAATTCAACTTCCGGGCGGCCTCCCGCACTTTCTCCTGTGTCCGCTCCGGAATGGAAAGCGCTTCCGACGGATGATTCAGAACCTTCGATACCGTGCAAGTACTCAACCCGACATACCTGGCAAGATCCCGAATCGTACAATTTCTTGGTTTCCCCATAACAAATCTCCATAAATTAACGCGTTTACTTAACACGTTATCTTTATTATAACACAATCCCCAGAAAAATCAACGTCGAAAAACGAAAAAAAAGAATTTTTCATTGCAGCAAGCAGCTTGTTCTGCTGAAATGCAGAGGTTACATATCAGAAGAACTCCGGGAAAATTCCCGGATCGCCCCCCTGCAAAGCAGCACCAGTGCAGTGAAAAAATTTACAACTCATGAATGCGGAATGGACAGAAAAACGGAAACAGAACCCGAATGTTCTTTTCCGGTTGAAAATAACAGGAACGGATGTACAGTAAAGCCCGCATTCGAAACATTGCGAGGAGTTTTTATGATTTTCAGAACAATGGCAAAATGGTTTGGACGGGAAGAATTTTCCGGTCCCGGCGCATACAATGAACTGATGAAGATTGCGTATCCGCTGATTCTGATGTCCGCAAGCAACGTTGTCATGCAGTTTGCCGACCGGAAATTTCTCGGCAACAGTTCCACCGCGGAGATGGCGGCAGCCATGCCGGCAGGAGTCCTCTTTTACACGCTGTTCTGTTTCTTTCTTGTTTCGGCGAACTTTACGAGTGCAATTGTGGCACAGTTGTTTGGTACGGGTGCACGCCGCGACTGCGTCCGGGCGGCATGGTCGGGGTTCTATTTTTCCACGTTTTCGAGCGGGTTCATTGTTCTTGTCGTACCGATTCTCGGATATCTGATTCTCAAACTCTCCCTGAGCGCAACACTCTTTCCTCATGCGTGGACCTATTTCTATACGATCGTTCCCAGCGGAGTGTTTGCCTGTCTTTCCGCCCCCCTGTTCGCGTTTTATTCCGGCAGGGGAAAAACGCTTCCTGTCGCGCTGATCAACATCGGAATCTGCCTTGCAAACATTGTCCTGGACTGGATTTTCATCTTCGGAAAATTCGGACTGCCCCGCATGGGCATCTTCGGAGCGGGGATCGCGACAAGTCTCAGTGCAATGGGGGGCTTTCTCGCAATTCTGCTTCTCTTTCTTCTGATTGACCAGAAAGTTTATCCGACCCGCTCTCTGCGGAGTTTCCAGTTCGAATACGTTCAGAAACTGTTGCGCTATGGAACGCCGGCGGGATTGCAGGTACTCAGTGATGTCGGCAGTTTCACGCTGATCCTGCTGATTGTCGGCAGGCTTGGAGAAGTTGCTCTTGCCGCAACGACAATTGCCTTCTCCATCAACAA
This sequence comes from uncultured bacterium, assembly GCA_949292215.1. GTDB lineage: Bacteria > Verrucomicrobiota > Lentisphaeria > Victivallales > UBA1829 > UBA1829. The sequence continues at coordinate 85,605 of CASEYW010000028.1, read as the reverse complement.
TCTCAGTTTTCTCCCTCTGCTCGGCATCTCCGACGGCACGGCAATTGTCTGCGGACAATACATCGGACGCAAGATGAAAAAAATTGCCTCAAAAGTTCCCTTCCGGGCCTGGCGTCTCGCTTTCGTCTACATGCTCCTGACCGGAATTTTTTATGTGACAAGTCCGGATTACATCATCTCCGTCTTCAAACCGGATAACCCGGATGGCAGCATCGACTTTGCCGAAGTCGCAGAACAGGGGCGCCTGGTTCTCCTGCTTGCGGCATTCTGGAATCTTTGCGACACCTTGAAATTTGTTTTCGGCGGAGGTCTGCGCGGTGCGGGCGATACAAGGGCCATTCTCTACATCAATACATTCTGCGCATGGGTTCTCGCCGTTCCGGGAATCTGTCTCATGGTGTTCGTGCTCCAGCCGTCCATTCTGACCGTCTGGGGCTACATGGTCTTTGTAACGGCAACCGAAGGCCTCCTCACCCTCTGGCGCTATCGGACCGGCAAATGGCGCAACATCCGGCTGGTCAATCCCCTTGGAGATTCTCCGGGAGTTTAAGCGGCTCATCTGATCCGTTCAAAAGGAGGCTCTCGCTCGCTTCACCGCATCCCCGATATCCGCAAGAATGCTCCGAAGCAGTTGTTTCCGGTTCTCCGGCAGAGTGGAAAGCTCAATGTTCCGCGCGGCATGGCGGTTGTCATAAAAAAAGGAATTGACAATAACATATTCCTGAAGCTCCGGAGAATACTTCTTCCGGAACGGCTCGTTCAGATACGCCCGGTAGATCGCAAGTTTAAGAGCACTTACCAGAGAGGGAATCAGGCGCACGCGCTTCCGGATGGTCACTCGGCCGTCTTTCACCATGATCCGGAGCGAATTGCGTTCGACCTGCACATAGAAGGCATCCTTTTCCACTTCCGGCAGAGGTATTCCCTGAAGACTTTCGTTGCAATGAAAGAAAAAAGCCAGCAGAGGATCTCCCTCCAGAAGCATCTTTGAAATCAACTCCGCTTTTCCGACAAACTCCTTTTCACGGGAACGATATTTCCGGGCAAAGCCGGAAAGCTGCATCCGCAGAACATCCGGCGCAAAATTCCGGACTTGACGCGTCAGGATGCTGATGAATTCATCCCTGGCGTCAGCCTCCGGCAATTTCCGCTTCTCCGAAACAGCCCTTGTCCGGACAGAGGTTTTCTCCGGGGAACGGGCGGAAGATTTTACAGGAGTCTTCGGCGGCATCCTCTCCGGGGGAATCTGCTTTCCGACGAACGTCCCTTTCCGCTCCCCGGAAACCGGGGGAGGATACGGCAACCCGTTCCTGCTGTCCAAAAGCCTGAGACGCATTCTCAGGAGCGCAGCGGAAGTCATCAGCTCCCGCGACCGGGCGGCAGATACCCGCTGCAAATGGGAAAGTTTTCCGCGATTCACGATCCGGGCATGAATGCGAAGCAGTTCCAGCGTTGATGCACGGTCCAGCCAGAGGGCAAAGCGGGAACGCGCATTGAATACGGCAATCTCCTCGGCATAAGCGGAAACCGCACGACGCCGACGGCGAATTTCAAGTCTCGCCCGCGCCATTTCGCCCTGAACCTCCTGCAAAAGGGACTCCTGAAGATTGTTCCGATCCATAAATGAGCGGAACTCACGAATTCGGCGTTCTGGGGAAAAGAAGAGGGTCTTTTTTTTCAAGGAGTTCCAGTCTGCACGCAAACGGGCGTCAAGTTCCGCCGGGTCCTCCCGCGACGGAATCAGAACAGGTGCCGCCGGCGGAGCCTTCTCCTCCTCTGCCGGCTCCGGACTCTTCTTTCCCGTAAGGTGAAGAACCATAAACACGCCTCCGAGAAACAGCAGGCACACAAAAACGACCGCTGCCGCCACCAGAGCCCGGGAGAGCGGCGGGGCTGCATCAACAGGAGAATGAGTGAGCTGATATGCGTCCTGAGCCTCCGTAAGCATTGCTGAGACCTCATCCCAGGAAGCGGGACGCTTTCCAGGTTCCTTCTCCAGCATGGCGAGAATCACCGCGGAAAGCGCTTCGGGAATCTCCCGGTTCCGTTCGGAGGGAGGAATCGGGGCCTCGGAAAGATGACGGCGGTAGATCTCTTCAATTTTTTCGCTCTTGAACGGCGGCTCTCCCACCGTGACATGATACAAAGCAGCCCCGAAGGAATAAATATCCGAAGCGAGATTGGCGGAAGTGACCTTGCCGCAGATGATTTCCGGAGCGGCATAAAGCGGAGTCACCATGACATCCCGTTTCACACTCTCCTCATACATGGATTTTGCAAGGCCGAGATCCGCCAGTTTGACATCGCCGGATGAACTGACCAGAATGTTGTCCGGCTTGATGTCTCCATGGCACATTCTCCTGACTTTCCACGCATATCCGAGCGCGGCAGACATCTTCAGAGCCAGCTGGAACGCAGAAAGTGGCGAGAGCGGACCGGAACGGTTCAACTTGACTTCCAGAGTCTCTCCGTCGATGTATTCCATCGCAAAATAGTAAATTCCCTCCCGCGTGACTCCGGCATCATACGCCTGGACAATGTTCGGATGACTCAGGCTGGCAGCGGAACGGGCCTCGTGAAAAAAAGTTTCGACAAACGCGGCATCACTGGACAATTCATCCGAAAGGATCTTCAAGGCAATCGGCCGCAGCAGGTTCATCTGTGTTGCACGGTAAACGACACCCATTCCGCCCCGTCCGATCTCGTTCTCGATCCGGAAACCGGCAACAACAGTCCCCGGCGGCAGAGCGGCAGCGGAATATCCGAGCAAAGTTCCGCAATCCGCACACAGAATCCCGCCGGAAGCGGAATCAATCTCCGCAGTCATTTCCCGATTGCAGTGCGGACAAAACTTCAGCATGACGAATTCCTGAATTTGATTCTCCCTGACGATACCACCCTAATATAAAGCGATCCGTCAAAAAGTCAATCCGGACACAGCATTTTCTTCCAGCGTGTCCACCTCTCCTTCCGTCGACCGGAAATATCTTCATTTCATGATTGATTTTTCTGCATTCCGCATCTATGTTTCCCCATTCAACCAAATGGAGATTCCGTATGACAAATTCAATGATTCAAAAAATCGGCATATTTCTGCTTCCGCTTCTGACTGCGGGAATGCTGTGCGCACAACAGACCTTCAAACCGATTCCCCTTGCCGGGCTTGAACTCAAATCGTTTTCCGGATTGACGAATTCCCTCTCGAATTTCGTCTCCCAGGTGAAACCCGAGGCCGCCGGACAGCTCATCTTCCTCACGGCAGCCGTCGCCATGAATCCGCAGACAGCGGCAATCGACCTGAACAAACCCCTGCGGGCACTCCTCCTAACCGGAGCCGGGAAAACCGCAACCGACGCATCCGGACACTATCAGCCGGACATGTTCTTCTGTCTCTCCGCACATCTGCGTCAGGGAGCGCAACTTGAAGATTCCATCTCCACATTTGCCGGCACCCTGACGGTCCGCCATCTTTCCGGAGAGAGAATTCTGCTGTATACCCCTCACCCTCTCTTCAACGGACATCTGGACACCATCGAACAAACCTGTTTTCCCTCCGCCTCCGACCGCGGAATGCCGGATCTCAAACTCGATCTGAACTTCAAAGCCTTCAGCCGGATTCCGGGCATCACCAGCGGACTCAAAAATACCGTCATGATGAATCCAAACTGGAATCCTGCCTACGATGATTCCCTGTCCCGCACTCTGGATGAACTCGCAGAACAGATCCGGGACTTTTCTCTCAAACTGAATTTTCTCGATGCCTCCACGATCAGCATTGCCGGAACCCTGGTTCCGGAACCTGGCTCCGAACTTGCCGGCTATCTCCGGAACAAACCCGCCGGCCCGTTCGACACACCCTCCACCTTCCAGGCAGCCGATTCCTACACTCTGCTGGCCCTTCCTGCAGATACGGAACTGAAACGGGTCCTTCTGAAAGACCTCGCCGCCATCGGCATTCCCCTCTATGCTCAGGAGTGCATCATGCGTTCCAATGGAAAAGCGCTGATCTCCGAAAACCGGACGCTTCGACTTCTGAAGCTCTCTCTGGAACTGGAAAACGGAGCTATGCCCCACATTCTTTCCGCTCTCGGGAAAGATAAAACCGTTCAAAAACTCCCTTCCGGAATCTGGATGCTCGACTGTCAGGAAAACGGACGTTCCGTCTATGCGGAACTCAGGGACAACAAGTTTCTGCTTGTCGCCGGCAAGCTCACGGAAAAGACCGCTCTGCGACTTCTGAACGATCCCGCCGCCCTCCCTGCACAGGTCGACCCGGGAACTTCCGCAGCCGCCCATTTTCTCAAACTCAAAAGCGGAACCATCGTGCGCAAAGGAGATCTCAGCCTCTCCACCGGCGGTATCCATTTCTCATTCAAGATTTCCACTTCGGATTTCCCGCGAAAAACGGCAGCGCAATCCCGGAATTAGATTTCAACTCTCTCATAGACACCAACGGGCGGACACCATCTCCGCCCTCTTTTTTTTGATTTTCATCCGAAGAATAAAATTCTTTTTTTTCAATAGAAAAACCCTACTTTTTCCATTCTCACCTATTGACTTTTTCACTTTTTTGTTGTATAATCTAAAAGAGAACTCACTGAGAGAGTTATTCAGACAACAGGAACAGAGCTGACTATGCTGAAACGGGAATCAAAGACTGAAGTGATCAGGAAAGCGGTGATCGAATTCATTCTTGACGGGAAATACAAATCCGGCGAGGTATTGCCGTCGGTCGAACAGCTCGCCAGGAATTTCAATGTCAGCAAAAACACGGTCGCTCTCGCGCTGGCAAATCTGAATGAAAACGGCATCATCGAAATTTCCCATGGGAAATACACCCGGATCACAGAAAAGCTGACGAAGCCCCATATCATGATTTATTCTCCCGCCCCCTATAATCTGGAAACATCTCCGTTCTGGGGCGAGTTTTATCTCGGGATCAAGGAGGTGCTGGAAATGTATCCGGAATTTTCCTATAAGCTCTATACTACCGTTCAGCTTTTTTCAAGCGAGTATGTTCCGGCGCCTCTGCCGGAACGTCTCGACGGAATCCTGATTCTGGGACAGGACAATCCGAAAGAACTGAATCCTCTGCTGAACAAAGTCCGGCACAGCTGTCCGATTGTCAGCGTTTTCGAAAACGATCAGCATCTGGAACGTAATGTAATGGGTGCTATGCCCGACTATCATCCGGCGATGAACGATCTGGCGCGTCACTTCCGGGATGCCGGAGTAAAACGCTGTGCTTATATCGGCTACATGGGGTCCAGCGATCCCCGCCACGTCGACCGGGAAAAATTCAGGATTTTTGAAAAAGCCATGGAAGAACTCGGAATCGAAGTTCCCCCGGAACTGATTGTGGAATGTCTTCCCGACATCGCCAGCGGCGCTGCCGCTGTGCAGGAACTCATGGCACGGAATCATAAAATTCCCGACGCCATCTTTCTGACAACCGACAATCTCGGTCCGGGAGCCTCCAAAGCTCTCCGCGACATGGGACTGCGAGTGCCGGATGACATACTGCTCGCCGGATGCGACAATCTGCCGATCGGCGCTTTCACTTATCCTGCCCTGACAACAATCGACTTGAATCGAAAAGAACAGGGACGCTACGCCATGGAACAGCTCATCGGAGCCATCCATACCGGTGCTGTGATCCGTTCCAGAAAATTCCCGACCTCTCTGATCGTCAGAGAATCCACCGCCAGAGGATAAAACCATGATTACGGTTCAAATTTGCGGAACGATACTCACAAAGTTCTTAAACCATAACAAATCCATAGAGTTATTCAAAACAGACAGGAGGGACAGAAGATGAAACAGAAAACAGGAGGCAGGAATTTTACATTAATAGAGCTTTTGATTGTAATTGCAATCCTAGCGATTTTAGTTGCGATCCTCCTTCCCGCACTGGGAAAAGCAAGAGGGAAGGCAAGGGAAATGACCTGTTTCAGCAATTTAAAGCAGATCGGAACTTATATTCACCTCTATCTCTCTGAATGGGACGGCTACTATCCGGCAGGAGACTGGACACATCGGACACAGTCCTATACAACCAAAACGAGTCCTCTTTCAAAGAAAATCTTCATCTGCCCCGGGGCACCGGAGAGGCTCCGCTCCGGAGACCGTCAGGGAATGAAAACGGAACAGACCTATAATGTCACCGGAGACTTTTACACATCAAATCTGAATGATCTTCTGCGCTTCTATTTTTACAAAATCCCCGATTACAGAGTCAAAGATTCCAAAATTTATCTGCCCAGTCAGAAAATTTACCTGACCGACCACGGAGAACACGCCTATCTCGACAACACCAGCGCAAATGATCGGAATCTTTCCAACCGTCATTCCGGAAGAGGTTCCATTCTTCTGGCGGATGGTCATGTTCAGGGACAGACTCTTCCTCCCAACATTCCCCAATATGAACATGCTCAGTGCAAACCATCGGAAATCGCCTATATCATCAACAGCAACAAGAGTGTCAAATTCTATTAATTTGAAAAACGAGGACAAACGTTTATGAATTTCAAAACCGTTTTATTTCTGTTCGGGGGACTGACAGGCGCCCTCTGCGGCGCGGAACAGAATCTCTATACAAATCCGGGATTCGAAACCTGGAATGAAAAGGACAATCTCCCCTCCGTCGCCTGGCGCTGGAGCCTGCCGAAAAACAAACAGAAAGCATTCGAATGCTTCGAACGGACCGACAGGGAAAAGCATTCCGGCAACTACTCCCTCCATCTGAAGGATTCCGACAAGGGTCCGGTCAATCATACTCTGGCCTTCATCATCGGCGGGAAAGAAGCAAAGCAGCGGAAGCTCGGCGGTAAAATTCTTCATTTTTCCGCATGGGTGAAACAGGTGTCGGCTTCGCGAGCGAGAGTTGTCGGCATCGGGCTCTATGCAGTCGGAGAGAATAAAAAGATTCTCACAGCAAGCGCTACGGTTGACTCCTCCGGTCCCACAGACTGGGGAAAACTTCAGACAAAGCTGAAACTGCCGGAATCCCCCTCGCTGATCTTTGCCTCCCTCTGGTGCGCAAACGGATTCAACAACACAGGAGAAGCCTATTTCGACGATATTGTCCTGAGCGTTTCTCCTCCGCAAGGCGGCTCCGCTGTTGCAGCACCTCCGCGTCCGACCGCGGAACAGCCGAAAAAAGAGATCGCCCCCGGCACTCCCTGGATCTCATTCCATCCTGCGCCGCAGAGCTGGAAGTACCGTACCTGGGGAGGCTTCCGCTTCAAGGATTCCCCGTCAGCGACCAGAGACCTGCATCTGAAAATGACAGCGCCGACCAATCGCTGGGGTGGAATCTCCATCGGGACGAATCTTCTGGACCGGCAATATGATCTTTCCGCTCTTCCGGAAGATAAACTGAGCGTCAATTTTCTTCTTTCCAGAAACGTTCCCGTACAGATCGGACTCGAAGGCAGAAAGAAAATCACTCTTCCGCGGGGAATCAAAACGGAAAAGGGGCTTTTCCGCTACCAGATTCCGTTCAAAGCCTTTTCGTCGGTCGATGGAAAAAAAGTTCTCTCAGGCATCTCCCTCCAGTTTCCGGAGTCGCTTCCCCCGGGCGATCTGATGATTTCCGGACTGGCGGTTCATACGGCACAGAAAGCCGCGGCTCCACGCTTCTCCGTTTCCCCGGAAGTGGAGAAGTACCGGAAAGAGTGTGAATTGCCGAAAGTCGTAACCAACGATCGGCATACCCGTCCGGAAATCAGAAACGGAACCTGGTATTTCAAAGGAAAACCGCAGTATTACCTCGGCCCCTGGATTTACAACCGGAACACAACAGACTGGCATAAAAACGCCAATCCGCTGAAGATCGACCACATCGGCTACAAGATCGGTCCATGCAAGGAGGTTTTCGATTTCATGGGATTCAATTCCGCACAGATTTCCGCTGCGCACACGCAGCCCGGCATTGCCCTGTACGGGCTGCCCATCCCGTCGAACTTCCGAAAGACGGAACAGGATATCGCGGACTATTTCAAGGGATTCCGGGAAATTCCAATGGTTCTGGACTTCGCATTCGGATACCATGAGGCGCTTCGGGCGGACAATCCGCGGAAGTACAAGGAACTGGATCAGCGCAACGGCGGCTGGCATGCGTTCATTCCGTTCTGTCCGGAGCATCCGGAAGGTGACCGCTACTACCGGAATTATTTTCTCGGTGGAGTCCGCGCTGCGCTGAAAAACAGTTCCAATGTATTTGTCTATGAACTTTTCAACGAATCCGCCTACAACTGCCAGTGCCGCTTCAATGCCCGTGAATTTGCGAACCGGATGAAGAAACAGTATGGAACCATTCAGAAGGCAAACAAAACCTGGGATACGATCTTTGACAGTTTTGATGAAGTCGCACAGGTTACGAATTTCCAGCAGTACCGGAAACTCTGGCCGGACTGGTGCAAATTTTCGGCGCAGCGTTATGCGGAGATCCTCCGGAAATATACGAAACTGATCCGGAGTGTTGACAAACGTCCGAACGTCTACTTCACGGAACAGGCGGCGGGAAAACCGCCCGCACACACCGGCATGGACTACCGCCGGATCGCAGAATCACTCGATGTGCTCGCCATTGAAGGAGGATGGCTCTACGGATTCGAATCGAATCTGACGGCCCGGAACGAAATGGAAGCCGTGGTGGTCTCCGGTGGAAGTTCACACTGGTTCAACTGCGATTTCTATCAGGCGCTGGCAAAGGGAAAGAAACCGGTGATCAACAATGAACATTATTGTACGCGTGTCGAACAGGGAATCCGAGTTCCAAGCAGAAAAGAGGATATGATCACCTCCCTCTGGACGGAGATCATGCACGGTGTCTCCTCCAACTACACGTATGTCTGGGACAAGCGATCCTATGACTGGAAAACGTTTGAACAGGCAAAGGCGAATGTCATCAAGCCATCCTACAAATCCTCGTCAATGCTGAATCCGTACAACTGGCCGGTCTCCGAACTGAAGGCGTTCAAACTCTTTGAACAGGAACTGGAACCGTACAAGGAGCGGATTCTGCCGTTCCCGCGGACGCAGAAGGCACGCGTTGCCCTTTTCTATTCTTATCCGACCCTCCGCATGACGCCGTTTCTGAAGTACAAGTTCGGGAAACGCATGGAGGAATGGTACGCGGCGCTGCTTCACGCGCAGATTCCGCTGAAAGTCGTATTCGAAGAAGAACTTGAAGCGGGACTGGAATCGGAGATCCAGGCGCTGGTGTTTCCCGCAGCGGATTACGTCTCGCCGGAGACGCTCCGGAATGTGGAGAAGTTCCGGAAACGCGGTGGAATTGTCATCGCAGAGCGCAACGCGTTCCGGATGAATGAACACTCCAATCTGCTGCCGGAAACAAAGGGAATCTTCCGCCTGAATGCAGATGAAACAGACAAACTGCCAGAGCTCCTGCTCTCGAAAGGAATCGAACGATACGGAACCATCGTCCCCGCCGATTCCGGAAAACCGATCGCAATGAGCGATTTGCAAATCGTTGACCGGGGTGATTTCAAATTCGTATTTCTGGTCGCCATGGGGGAAATCACAAGCCGTCTGGCGGAGATCCGGCTGAATTTCAACGACAGCGGAACATTCTATCTCTACGATATCCTCGGGAAACGGATTCTGAAAAACGGCACCTCGGAACAGTGGAGCGCGGCGGAGTTGAAACGCGGATTCCAGTGGATTCTGCCCTCACAGGAACGCGTCCTTTTCACGCTGGAACGGAAACGTCCCGCCGGAGCCGGGACAATCACACGCCAGGAAATTGCGGAACAGTTCCGGAAGACCCGGAAAAGCGAGGAGAAGACGGTCGCACGTTTCCGGGCTCGTCAAGCTCAGCTGCGGAAGGAGTATGAAGAGGCTCGGATCTGGCGAGGCGTGAACGGTTCAAAATGCGTTCCTCTCGACTTGAGAAAGGCCGTCAACATGCACTTCAGGGACGAAGTGGCTGGCGATAAAAAAGGCGGATGGTTTGATCAGGGCGGCAATGATTTTGCCAATATGCCGCTCGGCAGGCGTATTTTTGCGGGAGTTCCGTTTGAGATCATTTCCCCGGACCGGAACAATGGCAAAGGGGTCGTCATTCTTTACGGGACTCCCCGGGATTATTTTCCGAAAGAGGTCTGCGGAATCCCGATCGGCAGAAAAGCCGCAAAACTCTATTTCCTTCATACCATGGGCTGGGACAGCGACGGAAAAGTGATGACCTACCGGATTCATTATGCGGACGGCTCCATCACAGATGTTCCTGTCATGGGAAAACGAGACATCGGCGGCTGGTGGGGTGCCGATCCGCTCCCGAATGCGAAAATCGCAGTTGAAACCTCCAACGCTGAAAAAGATCTTGTCAATATGCAGTGCTTCCGCTGGATCAATCCGCATCCGGAAAAGGAAATCCGTTCGCTTGACCTGATTTCCGCTCAGACGGAAGCCGTTCCAGCGATTGCCGCTGTCACGCTCGAAATGCCGTAATGCAAAATGCTCCGTCCGATCCTCAGAAAAAATGGATCCGGCGGAGCATCCGATCTTCTTTTTTTCGATTTTTTTGCAAAAAAAAAGAAAATGGAATGGAAAATATGAAAATATGGAAATATATTTCAGAAATAGATGAATCGTTGGATATAGGATTTGAGTTCCGGAGCGGACAACATAATTCAGAATCCCGCGACAGTTTGTTCGAATCATTTTTTTCATTCAGCATCACAGATCGGTTCAGAAAAGGAGACACGAAGTGGCAGAGGTAATCTTGAGAGACGTGTGCAAGGTCTACGAAGGCGGCGTTCTTGCCGTAAAACATGTTGACCTTGACATCAAAGACAGAGAATTCATGGTACTGGTCGGGCCCTCCGGCTGCGGAAAATCAACGACGTTGAGAATGATTGCAGGTCTTGAGGAAATCAGTTCCGGAACCATCAACATCGGCAACCGCGTTGTGAACAACGTTCCGCCGAAAGACCGCGACATCGCCATGGTGTTTCAGAACTACGCCCTGTATCCCCATATGACCGTTTACGACAATCTCGCATTCGGACTCAAACTGCGGAAACTCCCGAAAGCCGATATCGATAAACGCGTGAATGAAGCTGCCGATATTCTCGGTATTCACGACTACCTGCAGAGACGTCCGAAAGCCCTTTCCGGCGGACAGCGCCAGCGTGTGGCTGTCGGTCGTGCGATCGTCCGCAAACCGGAAGTGTTCCTCTTCGACGAACCGCTTTCCAACCTCGATGCGAAAATGCGTGTGCAGATGCGTACCGAAATCAGCAAACTTCATACGCGCCTCGAAACGACCATGATCTATGTCACGCACGACCAGATCGAAGCTATGACCATGGGCGACCGGATCTGTGTCATGAAGGATGGTATCGTCCAGCAGGTTGATGCCCCGCTGAACATTTATGACAATCCGGCAAACATCTTTGTCGCCGGATTCATTGGAACGCCTCCGATGAACTTCTTCAACGGCAGGCTCGAAAAGGAAGGTTCCGATCTTTATTTCAAGACAATGACCATCTCCATCCGCATTCCCGCGGAATGGAATGCAAAAGCGGAACCCTACATCGGCAAGGAGGTTGTCTTCGGCATCCGTCCGGAGGAGATCGGCTCCGACCGCGCGGAAATCGAAGCGGGAGCGCAGAAAATCAGAGCGAAAATCGAAGTTATGGAACCGATGGGCGCAGAAACGTATCTTTACCTCGATGTGGGGGAAAAGAGCAACTGCATCGCGCGAATCGATGCGCACCGCAAAGCATCAATCGGCATGGAAGTGGAGCTCGCCGTTTCCCTTTCCAAAGCGCATATCTTCGACCCGACGACTGAACTTCTCATCGTCTGAAGAAAGAGCAAACGTTTTCAAGGACCTGTTGCACATGCCTGTACAACAGGTCTTTTTTATTAGCAGCAGAACAAAACCGAAGGACAAATCCAGAAATGGAACTCATTTTCGAACCGGGCCAGATTCCGTTCAGTACGGAAGAGATCTCAGATGTCACGTTTCATTCCTTTACCCTGGGCGGAGAAGCGGAAGGAGTCGCATCGGTATTTGCGATTCCGGAATTGAATCGCTTTCTGGCGCTCCGTCTGAAAAGTATCTGGTGGATGATTCCCGCCTATGGCGAAACGGCAGGTGAAATTCCCACGCAGACACAGCTTCTTCTGGGCAGACTGTCCGACCGCCGCTATCTCCTGCTGATGCCTCTTGTAGACAGGGATCTGCGCGCTACTCTCCAGGGCAATCCGGAGACAGGAAAAGCAGAACTCTTCTTTGAAGGCACACTGAAGGAAAATCCGCAGATGGAAGGAACTCTTCTCGCTGCGGCGGAAGGCGACAATCCCTTCGAACTCGTTCATCGCGTTGTAAAAACGGTCCGGGAACGCTTCGACACCTTTGCTCTGCGCGAAGAGAAAACGATGCCGGACTTCCTGCACTTCTTCGGCTGGTGCACCTGGGACGCATTCTATAACACGGTCTCGGAACAGAAAATTGAAGAGGGGTTGAGCTCCTTTCGAAAAGGCGGTATCACACCCGGCTTCATGATCCTCGACGACGGCTGGCAGGTGACTTCGCAAAACAAAGAATGCCGGCTTGTCTCCTTCGACGCTGTCGCGGAAAAGTTCCCGAACGGTATCGGGGGCACCGTGAAACTGGCAAAGGAGAAATACGGAATCCGTTATTTTGGAGTCTGGCACACACTGGCGGGGTACTGGTGGGGAATCATACCGAGTCCGCTTCTGCCGTTCAAGATCATTGAGAATTCCCGTCTTGTCGGAACGAACCCGGACGGCACCTCGCGCCATGACCACTACTGGATGGTCCATCCCGATGACATTCAGAAGTTTTATGATGCGTATCACGAAAAACTCAAAGCACAGGGAGTCGATCTTCTGAAGGTGGACAATCAGGGAGCGCTCGGAGCGCATTTCTGTCTGGGCAAGCTCGGACGCGGCACCACGGTCGGAGCCTATCTGACAGCGCTGCAGAACTCTTCGACCACCCGATTCGGAAATGCTCTGATCCACTGCATGTCCAATGGTTCGGATATCTTTTTCCATATGAAGCACTCGAATCTCTGGCGCAACTCGGATGACTATTTTCCGAAACGCGGACTTTCCGCACAGCATCACCATCTTCATACCAATGCAAAAAATGCCTATCTGGCTTCGACCTTCTGCTGGCCGGATTATGACATGTTCCAGAGTTACAACCTCGGAGCCGGCTTCCATGCGGCAAGCAGGGCTCTGAGCGGAGGTCCCGTTTATGTCTGTGACGTCCCGGGAAAACAGAATTTTGAAGTCATCCGCCGCTTCTGCGATCAGAACGGAGCTCTTCTGCGTCCAGACCGCCCCGCCCTCCCCTCGGAAGACTGTCTTCTCGTCGATGTCCAGCACGATCATCTTCCTCTCAAGCTGACCAACCGGAGCGGCGAATGCGGGCTTCTCGGCGTCTTCAACTGCTGCGACACGGAACCGGATCGCTTCCATGCGTTCTATTCGCCATCCGACATCCACGATCTGAAAGGACGTACCTTTGCCGCATACAGTTTTCTCTCGAAAACAGCAAAACCCATGCAGCGGGAGGAGAGCGCATCCGTGGAACTGGGATCAGAAGAGTGCGATATCCTCACGTTTGCACCGCTGAAAAATGGTGTTGCTGCAATTGGAGCTCTCGACAAATATCTTCCTCCGGCGATTTTCGAAAAAGTCGTGCATTCCCGAAACAAATTGACGTGCAATGTCAAAACAGGAGGAAAAATCGGATTTTACAGTGAACAGCCTCCGAAAAAAGTTTTGGTGAACGGAGAACCTGTCGAATACAGCGGAAACGGCGCCCTGATTACTGTCGAATTTGATTCGACAACGCCCGCAACGCTGGAACTCGTTTTCTGAAAGACGGATACGGACCGGATATTCCATGACACTGAAACAAATCGCGGCGGAACTCGGCATCTCCTACTCGACGGTCAGTCGGGTCATCAACGGATATGAACAGAATTTTTCTGTTAAACCGGAGCTCCGCGCACGGATCATGGAAAAGATCAGGGAGACGCAGTTCTCGCCCGATCCGCTCTATCGCAGTTTGCGAAAAAAGAACAATCGGCAGATCTCCTTCATTTTTCCAGTTTCCATCCGGGAACTGGAGGGGACCGTTGTCGGCGAGGCGGTTTACTATCTGGAGGAAAAGCTGAGCCGGAATCGATTTCAGTTTCATTATCTGTTCAATTCACGGGAAGCGGAAGCGATCTACCGTCTGCCGCCGTGGAAGGCTGCCGGCTTTATTGTTCCGGACGTGCGCAACCCGGAGCAGGTCGGAGAACTGGAAAAATCGGATGTACCCTACGTTGTCCTGAACGGAGTCTGCGGCGGAAAAGGGACCTCTGTCATGACCGATGACCGCTGGAACATGACCCGTGCAATGGAGTATCTTTTCTCGCTCGGGCACACTCGAATCGGATACCTGAACTGCAATCGGATCAGTTCGCCGCCGGAACTTCGGCCGCATTCCAGCATCACAGACCGCCGGAATGCCTATCTCGAATTCTGCGATCTTCACCGGCTGAAACCGCTGAGCGGATACGAGGACCGGAAAACCCCGACCGAAGAGATTATCCGCACGCTGCTGAAACAAAAGGCAAGTGCCGTCATCGCGTACGACCTGCCGATCGCAATTGAAGCAGTCCACGCTTTATGGAAAATGCAAATTTCCATCCCGGAAAAGGTTGCCGTCCTCTGTTTCAACAACCACCGCTTTGCGGAATACACGGTTCCGCCGCTGACAACGCTGGAAATTCCGGCAAAAGAGATGGGGGAAGCGGCTGCGGAGATCATCATGCGGCGCCATGTCGACCCGGACTACGCACGCGGACAAACCGTCAGTTTTAAAGGAAAGCTGATCATCCGCCAGTCAACAGGACCTTACAGGAAGTAGTCTTCCAGATATTTTCCGCTGTCGGAATGTTTGCGGAGTTTCTCCAGGGTTTTCAATTCGAGCTGGCGGATACGCTCACGGGTGACATTGAAAATCGCACTGACCTCTGTCAATGTCTTGCAGGGACCGCCATCCAGACCGTAGCGCATGGTAATGACCTGCTTTTCCCGTTCGGAAAGCAGATTGATTGCTTCGGCGAGACGTTCCTTCATCATTTTGCGGGCAAGGGTTTTCATCGGGTCGTCCGATTCCTTGTCGCTGAGGAAATTTTCGATTGTCGCATCGGAATCATCGGTAGTCGGAGCCTGGAGTGAAATGCACTGAAGAGACATTTTCTTGATGGCACTGACTCGTTCCTTCGGCATTTCGAGAATCTGCGCCAGTTCTTCGATCGTCGGTTCGGTTCCGTTCAGCTGAATGAAGTTTTTCTCCGCGATATTCATTTTCCGGATCGTTGCGAGCATGTGGATCGGCAGACGGATCACCCGGGACTGAGCCGAAAGAGCCCGCGCCACCGCCTGACGCACCCACCATGAAGCGTAGGTGCAGAAGCGATGCCCCAGCTTGTAGTCGAACTTTTCAAGGGCTTTCATCAAACCGAGGTTTCCCTCCTGAATCAGGTCCCCGAAGGGAAGTCCCTTGTGCTGATAATGTTTCGCAATGTTGATCACAAGACGCAGATTTGTCTCCAGCATCCTGAGTTTCCACTTGTCGAGTTCAACGCGGAGTTCATCATTTTTGCGCGTATGACGGATGAACTCATCAATATTCATCAGCATGATGCGTTCCAGTTCAGCCCCGGAAATTCTGCCGGAATTGTAGTTGTCAAGATAGCGCTTTGCGACATCGTTCCATTCCAGAAGTTTTTCCAGAACAGCCGGATGCTTGCAGAGAATAGCGAATCCTTTTTTCCGCAGTTCGGCAATTCGCTCGGAAGAGGCATGGGATTCGTATGCCTCTTTCAATTGATCGAAAGCGGAAGCGATCGCAGCCGCCCACTCTTTCCGTTTTGCGGGATTGATCGTCATGGGATTGCCTTCGGCGGAAGCCATCGGGAAGACATCCGCAAGGTCCGCTTCCGGATCGTTCAGAAGTTTGATGTGTTCACCGTAGACAAACGCAAAGAAGTAAACGGAATCACGCAGGCGGCAGACGTTTTCATCAATCTGCATCCACAAGGCAAGTTCCTCTTCGGAGGAAAGCTGCTGCATCTCCCCCATTTCCCGGAAATAACTGCGGAGAGCGTCCTGCTCCTCCTCCTGCGAAGAGCTCTTCTTGTCAAGCACCTTGACTCCGCCGTCCTCATAGGGAGCGGCGTCAAAACATTCGCGAATGGACTGAACTTCCCGTTTCTTCATGGGAGCATCCATACGCAAAATTTTTTTTTCTTTCCGAGCCATAGAGTCTCTCTCCAAAGGATCCGGTTATCTGTTATACTTTAGACGCTTTCTGCCGTTTTTTCAAGCGGAGCGATCAATTTAACAGACCTCCAGGACACGATTTTGTTCCGTTTTCCCACAGGAAATATTCCTGACATTCTTCCATGAATTCACATGAAACGTCCCGGTTCCCGCCTGCCGGCGAAACGGTCATACTCCTTGAATGCGAAGACATCCGTCATACCGGCAATATAGTCTGCAATTGCCCGAGGAAGTCCATCCACGCCGATTCTCGCCTGTGCCTTTTTCCCGAGCAGTTCCGGATGAGCACGATATGTGTTGAACAGGAGCGTCATTTTTTCCAGTGATCCCTCGTTCAGCTTGTTGATCTCCGGATGGAAATACAGATTATGATACAGGAAATCGCGCAGTTCAAGGGTCAGAGGTTCGAAATCAGGACTGAATGCAATCAGCTTTGAACCGTGATTCCGGGCAGCGGCGGAAGAGTCCGGAGCAGCAGCAACCAGCAGGGAATTCGAATAACGAATGGCATTTCCCACCATCATATCGATCAGACAGCGGATCGTATATGCGGCATAGCGTTCATCTTTCTCCAGCAGTCCGGCGGCACGTGCCTTTTCCGAAGCGAGGCGCCAGATTTCAAGTTCTTCCAGCATATCAACCGTAATGAGTCCGGAATCCAGTCCATCGTCGGCATCGTGTCCATAATAAGTCAAATCGTCCGCGAGGTCCGCCACCTGAGCCTCCAGCGAAGGATGGGGAGGAAGCCGTTTCCCATCCAGTTCCGGGGTCTCATCCCGGTGCTTGATGAGTCCGGCGCGAACTTCCCAGGAAAGATTCAGCCCGTCATAGTCCGGGTATTTGATCTCCAGACAATCAATAATGCGGAGGGCCTGGAGGTTGTGATCGAATCCGCCGTTTTCCGCCATGATTTTCTGCAATGCGCGCTCTCCCGCATGGCCGAAAGGCGTATGGCCGATGTCATGCGCAAGGGAGATCGTCTCGGCGAGATCCTCGTTCAAACGCAAAGACCGGGCAATGGTTCTGGCGATCGCAGCCACTTCGATTGTATGTGTCAGCCGGGTGCGCAGATGGTCGCCGGAACCGCTGAGAAAAACCTGTGTTTTGTATTCAAGCCGACGAAAGGCGCGGCTGTGAAGAACGCGGTCGCGATCCCGCTGGAAATCAGTGCGGAACGGATGACTGACCTCCGGCCAGCGGCGTCCCGCGGATTCGTTGTTTTTCACTGCGAAAGGCGCCAGATCGGTCTCCTCCCCTTCGCACTGAACAGAAAGATCCCGAATCATGCAGCTCACCCGTTCACAAGTTCCGGAAGGTAGCGACCGACAAGACGGAGCATCTCTTCATCACTGATGGTGGTGGTTCTTCCTTTTGCATATTCGCCGTCGATCCAGTCGCGAATCTCAATGATTCCGGGATTGTCCTTGCGGATGTTTGCTCCGGCGGGAATGTTCTCCTGGATCCAGTAGGCGATTCCTGCCAGACCGGAGGTGTTCGATACAGCTACGCGGCAGGGACGCCCGAGGAATTTTTCTGTATCGAAAATATTGTAAATCTCCTCGTTCTTCGTCAGACCGTCCGCATGGATTCCGGCACGGGTCGTATTGAAATCCGCTCCGACGAACGGATAGTTTGCCGGAATGTTGTATTTAATTTTTGTACGGAAGAAATTCGCCATTTCCGTAATCGCCGTTGTATCGACGCCGTCGTTGATGCCGGTGAGCCCCATCCACTCGAAGACGAGGCCTTCGATCGGCGGATTGCCGGTCCGTTCGCCGAATCCGAGAAACGTCCCGTTTGCGGCGGAACAGCCGTAGATCCATGCACAGACCGCATTGGCAAGCACCTTATGAAAATCGTTATGGCCATGCCATTCCAGCAGATTCGACGGGGTATCCGTCTCCGTCAGAATCTTATTCAGGAGAGCCGGAATGCCGCGGGGCGCAGGCACATTCGGAAACGGAAGACCATACCCCATTGTGTCGCAGAGACGGAATTTCACCTTCAGCGGAGAATCAGCGCAAAGCTCGTTGAGTTCGTTAATCATGGGAATCACGAATCCATCGATATCGGCGCGAGTGGCATCCTCCAGATGGCAGCGCGGAGCGACACCGTTTTCCAGCGCGGCTTCCACAATTTCCTTGTAGGAATCCAGTGCCTGGCGGCGCGTTTTCCGCAATTTCAGGAAAATATGATAATCGGAGCAGGAGGTCAGAATTCCCGTTTCGCGGAGACCCATCCGCTTAACCAGTTCAAAATCCTTTTTAACGGCGCGAATCCACGCCGTAATCTGCGGAAATTCATATCCGAGTTCCTGACAGGCTTCAACAGCCTTGCGATCCTGTTCTCCATAGAGGAAGAATTCACTCTGGCGGATGAGTCCGTGCGTGCCGCCGATCCGGTGCATGAATTTGAAAATCTCAACGATTTCGCCGACGGAATAAGGAGGACGTGCCTGCTGTCCATCGCGGAATGTCGTATCAGTGATCCAGAAATCCTCAGGCAAACGGGGTTCAACCGTCTTTTCAGTCAGCTTGAACGCGGGGATTCTGTCATAGGAAAACGTATCCCGGAACAGATTCGGTTCAGCCACGTTTTTCAATGTTTTTTTCATATCAAAAACTCCTTGCCTTCCGCAGTCGGCAGACTGCTGAATCAGAAATATAAATCCGCAAACAATTTTTACAAGATTGAAATCGTTGAAAATCAGGAAAAATATTCCCCTTTCCGCAGAAGCGATCCGAATCGGCGATCCCGGAAAAGCGCTTGCATTTTCCATCGGATCATGGTACATTGCTTCCCGGTACCTGATCAGGAGGTGAAACGATGATCGATCGACTCTATGAACTTCTGCAAAATGCCAAACTGTGCACCGTTTTCACCGGTGCAGGAATTTCAACACTCTCCGGAATTCCCGATTTCCGCAGCGCAAACGGCATCTACAGCAAAAAATTTCACGGGATGGATGTGGAAGAACTCCTTTCCATCGACTGCTTCGTACAAAATCCGGAACTCTTTTACGACTGGGCAAAACCGTTCCTTTATGAACTCGACAAATATGAACCAAACGTGGTTCACCGCGTCATTGCCGAACTCGAAAAACGGGATATCGTCAAGATGACTTATACGCAGAACATTGATCTTCTGCACGAACGCGCAGGGAGCAAAAAACTCGGAGAACTTCACGGCAGTCCCGCGATTCACTCCTGCATGAACTGCGGCAGAAAATTCGACTATCCGTTCATCGCGTCCATTGTCCTCTCCGGGAAGGTGCCGCGCTGCGGCAAATGCGGAGGACTCGTCAAACCGCACATTGTCTTCTACGGCGAAGCTCTCGACTCCAATCTGCTCTTCTCCGCCGAACGGATGCTCCGGCAGACGGATCTGATGCTGGTCCTCGGAAGCAGTCTGACCGTGGAACCTGCGGCAAGCCTGCCACGCATCGTTCTGCAGAACGGAGGAAAGATCGTGATCGTCAATCGCCAGCCGACCTCGCTCGACCGGTACGCGGAACTCAAATTTGAGGATCTGAAAACCGTTTTTGAAACTCTGGAACAAAAACTGAAAGCGGCACAGAACTGACGGCATCTGAACCGCATCCTTCCGAATCCGCAGAGGATACCTGGAAACACCCCTTTTACCGGAGTTTCGGTTTTGCAGAATCCGGAGTTCGCCAGGAGTCGCGCAGTTTGGCATCGCTGCCGAACGGAAGGGCTTGTTCCGAGGAAATCAGAATAAGCCCCGGCATTCTCTTCAATTGCCGAATATCCGCCGTGTCTTCGGAAATGCTCAGGATCTCCAGCGTACTCAACTCCAGAAGCGGAGAAATATCCCGGAGTTTTTTGCAGTTATACAGACCTAGAACCGCCAGCGGCATCCCCCGCAGAGGAGAAAGATCCGAAACATTCGTTCCGTCCAGCCGCAGGAATTCCAGCGGCATTCCCCGCAGGGGCTCAATTGAGTTCAACGGATTCATTCCGGCGTCAAGACGCTGCAGGGGCATTCCCCGCAGAGGTTCCAGGGAAACGATCCCGTTGCCACGGCAGAGAAGACGATCCAGCCGAAATCCTTTCAACGTGTCCAGCGAGGAAAGACGGTTCCAGGAACAGTTCAAATCAATCAGCGTCCCGGAATCCAGCGGAGAAAGATCCCGGATCAGATTCTCCTGACAGAAGAGGGTCTGAAGCGGCAATCCCCGAAGCGGTTCCAGCGATGTGATCCGATTGCCGGAACACCCGAGCACCTCCAGCGGCATCCCGTCGAGTCCGGCAAGACTGGTCAGATTATTGTCGGAACAATCCAGATACACCAGTTTCATCCCGGAAAGCGGAGTCAGGTCTCCGATCCCGTAGCCGGAAATGTTGAGGCGTGTAATGTCTTTTGTACGAACGATATTTCTCATCAGCTCCGGAATCACGTAATCGGGAAGCCGACGGTGGGGAAGCTGAAGGATATTCTTCACGATTCCCGTATTCGGATTCTGCTTGAAAATGTCATTGACGATTGAAAGGGACGCCCGGTAATTTCCATTGCGCCAGAGCATCAGAGTGTCGATTTCCAGAATTTTCTCCCGATAGGCAAATGTAGTAAAACGGGAGGCAATCCGGCGTTTGATTCCGATCAGGACCTGAGAGCGTTTCTGTTCATCCGTCACAGATCCGGCGGCAGTGGCATAGGCCTTCGCGAGAGCTTCCTCGGCAACGGGACCGCGCACATAGTCATCCGCAATTGTCAGGTATTTATCGATGGCATCTTCGAAATGACGCGTCTCGACAAGCGCGTCCCCGGCGATCACCGGACTTGCCTTCTCCGGAAGCGCAAGGCGGAACACCTGAATTGAACAGAGTACCGATGCCGAACCGAATGAACGCAGACCGATCTGATCGTACTCCCGCCCGGACAACGGAAAAAGATCAATCGCCGAGAGCTCGTGGCTGTTCACAGACACAGTCAGTTTTTCATTGACCCGTTCAATCTCAATCCGATTCACCGACCCGTTTTCAATTCTGGATGCCGCGGCGGAAATGATCTCCGGAACATTGCCCTTCTCATTTTTGTAGATCAGATCCATGGAGCCGCGATAACCGGAGGTATGAAAGGAATATCCCGCAGGCAGACGCCACCAGGCCTTCAACGGTTCAAATCGGGAATTCAGACAGACTTCAAACGCATTTCCCGGAGACGCGCTGAACACCTCCAGTATGATTTTCACATTCTCCCTGATCTTCGTATCCGTGAGCCAGAGCCACTCGCCCCGGTGCATCTTCAAACCGGCAGAGGAGAGACTCCACGCGGAAATCGGTTTCGAAAGCGTCCCGTCGTAAAAAGCGATCCCGTCGAGACTTGCCCCCGGAACGGTGAAATCCCGTTCGAATGCAGTAATCCAATCCCCATGCTGACGCGAAAATTCCAGTATGGCATACACGCCGGTCAACAGAAGAAGAAACAGCGTAACAGAGACGGAGATCACAGTTGTCCGATGTCTCCGCGCAAACAGGAGCGCTTTTTTCAGAGGCGTTGCGCGTTCCGCATGGGTCGCGTGTCCGCTCAGAAAGGCGAGCACATCATTCCGGAGCTCCTTTGCTCCCTGATAACGATCCGCCGGCTTCACTGCCATGGCTTTCATGACGACCGCCTCCAGACCGCTCGGAATCATCCGATCCGGAGCCCGTTCCGACGGAGGAACGATCATCCCGTTGACCGTTTCTGCAAGCATTTCCTTCAGAGTTTTCCCCCGAAGAGGATTCTGAAAGGTCAGAATGGAATAAAGAATCGCTCCGAGCGAATAGACATCGGTACGGAAATCCTTTTCGCTGTTTTTCCCAGCCGCCTGTTCCGGCGCCATGTAACCGGGTGTGCCCTTCCGGATGCCGTCACTTGTCCGGTTTTCCAGAACGGGGACATCGTTCTCCGGGGAAGCGGTTTCATCCGGTTCTTTTTCCGTAATGACCTTGGCAAGTCCCCAATCCATGATAATCACTTCGCCGAAGTCGCCGAGCTGGATGTTTTCCGGTTTCAAATCCAGGTGAAGCACCCCCTTGGAGTGAGCAAATGCCACGCCGTTACAGATTTTGATAAAAACAAGCAGGAGTTTGTCAAGCGTGTAATTTTCCAGATACTCCGGATCGCCGTCGTGAAGTTTGCGAATCACGGAGGCAAGATTCTCTCCCTTGATCAGCTTCATCGTAAAATAGGGGGAACCATGAGTATCGACGCCAATATCGTGAACAGGAACGATATTCGGGTGCTCCAGACTCGCAGTAATGCGCGCCTCTTCTATAAAACGGATGATATCACGCCGGGGACGCGACTGCGCGTCCGGCAGAAGAGCCATGGCAATATCACGGGTCGTATCCCGGTCCTTGACCTGGATGACAACCTTCATTCCGCCGTGACCGATACTCTTCCGGAATTTGTACTTTTCCGGAGGTTTCCGGGTAAGGGAGGAAAGGACATCTCCGGAATCAATCTCCAGATTTTCCAGTTTGAGAGGCGCGCCGGGATCAGCCTCCGTATTGCGGTAAAGCCCTTCAATGTCGATGTGGACCGTCTCCATGCCGGATATGGTATCGGTGGGCGGTTCCGGAATCTCCGGTGTTCTGGACTCACTCATAAAGCCTCACAGAAAAATGAACCGGGACGGATGCGCCGTCCCGGTTGAAACAATCATTCCGAGCCGACGGTCAGAATGTGAATCTGGCATCGGAAAGGCGTCTTGCGAATTCGTCAAGGACGGCCTTTTCCTCTTCCTGCCCGCCGCGTGCAACGAAGGTCGCACTGAAACGGACGTAGTTTCCGGCATCATCCCAGGGCACGGAACTGATGAGCTTCGTCTTGATGAGCCACTGGCTGAAATCCTCGCCGGAGGAGAAAACAGTACCGTCGGACGCGGCTTTCGGTGCCTTCACATAAAGATAGAAGGAACCGGCCGGAACTTTCGCATTGAACCCGAGCTTCCGGAGAGTTTCCACCATGCTGCGGAGACGGCGTTCGTATTTGGCGCTGATCGCCGGAGTAATTGACGCCTGGTCGTCAAGAGCAGCAACGGCAGCCTTCTGAATCGCAATGAACTGCCCGCTGTCAGCGTTGTCCTTGACAGTTGCAAACGCCTTGAGCGCCAGCGGATTGCCGCAGACCCAGCTCAGACGCCATCCAGTCATGTTGAATCCTTTGGACATGCTGTGCAGTTCCACAGCAACATCCTTGCCGCCAGGAACAGAAAGAATACTCAAGGGTTTGCCGACGAAATTCAGCGGAGCATAGGCGGCATCACTGACAATCAGAATCTCGTGTTTTTTCGCAAAAGCGATTGCTTTCTCAAAAAATTCAACCGTAGCGGAAGCGCCTGTGGGATTGTTCGGATAATTCAGGTAAAGCAGTTTTGCGCGGCGGCACTGCTCTTCCGTGAGGCTGTCCAGATCAGGCAGAAAGCCGTTTTCCTCCAGAAGCGGGAGTTTGACCATTTCACCGCCGAGATATTCAGTCCAGGTTCCAAGAACCGGATAGCCGGGAATCGTGATGATGGTGATGTCGCCGGGATTGATGAAACACGCGGGCAGAAGGGTCAACGCGGATTTGCTTCCGATCGCATGGCAGATCTCATTGACGGGGTCAAGATCGACCCCGTAGAGAGCCTTCATATAACGTGCGGCAGCATCTTTGAATTCCTGTACGCCGTTATCGGCATAAATGCGGTTCTCCCATTTGGCGACTTCGTTTTTCATCGCTTCGATCACACAGGGAAACGCCATGTCGTCCGGTTCGCCGACGCCCATGTCGATCAGGGCAACGCCCGGATTTTTCGCCATGGCCTCGCGCTTGGCGCGTTTGATCTTTTCAAACTTGTAAATTTTGGTGTCCTTGCCGAATTTTTCTCCGCCGATGCGCTGGGCAAAGGCTCTCTGCAGATAACTCTCAGACATGATGGTTCTCCTTCAGAAGTAAATAATGATTAAACATACAATTTAGCCTCCAAAAGGAAAAATTGCAAGCGGAGAGCTTATTTTTCCCATGACAAAATCGTCAGCGGAGGAATCTTCCGAAACAAGGGGAAAAATAAAAAAACGTGTCCGCGATTTCTTTTCCGGACACGTTTTTTTCAGGAGACGACTCCCCTCACCTGCCAACGGCATTGCCGGCAGGAATCACTTTGTGACAAGAAGATTTCCGAGACGGAGATTCCGTCCATCCGCACGAATCGTGATTGTGCGCTCCTTAGCGGGACCATCCAGAAACACAAAGCGATTGCCCAGCCCGGGATTGGTCTGAGAGAAATTCGTGTTCACATCAAGAACTTTTTTCCCATCGGCAAGGACTTCGAAACGGCTGCCTTTCGGGAGCATCTCAAAATAGACGCCCACTCCGGTACAGACCCGCTTCACGGTCAGGACGGCATTGTCCTTTCGCGGCACGATCACGCTGTCGAGCCAGCGGGAGGGCTGATGGTCGAACCATGCGCCAACCACGGAGGGGACTTCCTTCCGCCAGTCGGGATTCCCCTTGATCAATGCTGCCAGAGGAATTGCCTCTGCGGATTCGTAACGGTTCGCCGTAAACGGCTTCGCTGGCCACGGTTTCGCTTTTCCGGGCTCTACGGCAGCTTTGCCGAGAGATTCCGAAACGACCTCGTTGTAGATCGTGTAGCCGTAATCATTCGGGTGACAACCGTCAGTCAGCATCCGTTTCGGCTCCTTGAGCTTGCCGGCAAGAACCAGGCGGTTTACACCGTTCACCACATCCGCATAGGGAAGATTGTAATAATTGGCAATTTCAATGTATTTGTCCTGATTGATTGATGCAAATTTTTTATCACCGGATCCGGCAATTACCACAACAACCGCCATTTCAGGATTGGAGTTATGCAGTTTGCGGAGAACCCCTTCAAACGATTCGTTCCGATCCTTGTGCCCATCGTTGACGGCAAATTCGACCAGCGTCATATCCGGTTTGTACGCAATGACATCGCGGTCCATGCGGAATACGCCGAGATCGGACCCCTTCCCCCCGATTGCCGCATCAATCGCCTTGATATGGGCATTCGGGAATTTCTCTTCCAGACTCTTTGTATAAAGGGCGCGCCACGAAGTTTTCTGCGGATCAGTCGCAGTAGCGCCCCATGTGATCGAACCGCCGAGATAGGCAATCTTCACCTTTTCTCCGCGTGCCATCCGGTCATAGACCTTTTTCAGCTGGGGATACTTTGCATCCCCGTCTTTCAGATTCGAATTTCCGCCGGTGCAGCATCCGGCGAAAAAGGTTCCGGCGGCCAGAAGCGCCGCCGCAAAAAGCATCGGTTTTCTCATTTGATCCATCCTTGTTCGTTCTGTCTCAGCACAAAAAATTCGACAAGCAATATCATAGCAACCTTTTCCAAAATAGCAAGAGGGGAAAGCCTGTTTTGATGCGGAAATCAGAGAATCTTCTTCCCCAGTCCGGGGGAAACTCAGATGGAAAAACGGAAAAACACTGGAAAAAAACGCAAACCAATGGTATATTTCCATTTCCAACAAAATTATGTTCGGAGCATTCATGAATACCATGCTGAAAAATCTGATTCGTCCGGGAATGATCTTTATTCCCTTTGTCCTCGGCGCACTTTTTCCCGATGTGGGAAAGCTCTCGTTCCTGATCCGCTGGCTGCTGATCGTCATGTTCTACATGGTCTGTCTCCAGATCAAAATCAGAAATCTGAAACCGCAGAAGTGGCACTGGTATCTGCTGCTGGCGAATCTCGGAATCGGACTCGGCGGATACTACCTTTTTCACTTTGCGGGCAATGAGCAGCTGGCACTTGCTGCGTTTTTCGTGGGAATCACTCCGACCGCAAACGCGGCTCCGGTGGTGATGGCGTTTCTCAACGGACGGGTTGCGTATGTAGTCAGCGGGTTTGTCATTACAAATCTCGGGGTCTCGCTCTCTCTTGTCGGACTTCTGCCGCTTGTAACGGGCAACACCTCAATGGGATTTGTTGCGGATATCGTCAAATCGCTTCTGCTCATCATCGGACTGCCTGCACTTCTGGCGTTGATCACCCGTCGCTTTTTCCCCGATTCCACCCAATGGCCGGGAAAATGCAAAACCTTTTCGCTGTTTCTCTGGTCCTGCACGCTCTTCATCATCGCTGGCGAGGCATTCACGTTTCTGGAGAGCAATCCGCACGTCTCCCCGATGATCATTGCGGAAATCGCTCTTGTTTCGATGTGCATCTGCATTTTGAATTTCTGGCTCGGAGGTTTTCTGGTTCCCCACCGGATCAAACGGGAAAGCAGTCAGCTTCTCGGACAGAAAAACACCACGTTCACGCTCTATCTGGCACTGACCTTTGTCAATCCGCTGATCGCAATGGGACCGATCTTCTACGTCTTCTGGCACAACGTCTGGAATGCCCTGCAAATGTTTCTTTATGACCGTCACCGGAACCAGAGAGCCCTTCCCCTGCATGTGAAAATCAGGGTCCGCACCGCCGGACAACGCAGACGCAGATTGAAAATGCTTCGCCGCAAACGCTCGCATGCCATATAATCTCCCCCTGGCGGAAAAAGCAGGCATCCAGACAACAACTCCGGAGAAGAACCATGACTGAACTTCAAAAGCAGAAGCATTCCAATCAGGAAGGTTCCGATTTCGAATCACTTCGCCTTGCCGCATGCAGCGTTCTGAATCCGCGGCAACTCTCAAAAAACGCATTTGCCGGTTCGGTCGCAGCGGCTCTTCTGACCGATCGCGGCAACATATTCACCGGAGTCTGCATCGATACCCCCTGCTCAATGGGATTCTGCGCGGAACACGCCGCTGCCGCTGCAATGATCACTTCGAGCGAACACAGAATCGTAAAACTTGTCGCCGTAACAGAAGGCGGGATCGTCATTCCGCCCTGCGGCAGATGCCGGGAATTTCTCTGTCAGCTCCACGAAAGGAATGAGCAATGCGAAGTGCTCCTTGGCGACGGTTCCGTCAAGACCCTCTCCGAACTGCTGCCGAACCGCTGGAACTGATCGCAGAATCGCACGCGCGACACTCAACGCAGACTCACCATCCGGAAAAAAAAGGCCCCCTTTGCGTCTCCTCATCAAAGCCCCATGATCCGGAATCTCGCACGATATTTCAGAGGAGTTGTTCCGTATCTCCTCAGGAAACAGCGGCGGAAATAGGACAGATTATGAAAACCGACATCAAATGCGATCGTCGAAACTCCGCTGTCCGTATGAATCAGACGGGATGCCGCATCCTCCAGCCGCAGCGAGATCACATACTCCTGCGGCGAGATTCCATAATATTTTTTCATTGACCGGCAGAGATGCTCCTGCGTCCGCGCGGAAAGAGCAATCAGGCGTGGGAGTCCTTCGGTATAATTGATTTTTTTCTTCATCTCCTCGACGCTTTCCGCAAGCCACTGGGGCGGAGCCGCCTTCTCCCGGAAAGAACGGCTCATCAGCACCGTGACGATCTCCTGAGTCAAAAGGCGCAGAAGGGAATTTTTCAGAGGAGTTCCATCATCGCGCATTCTGCAGGTTTCCCGTGCAAGATCAAGCAGATGGAACCAGTGATGATCCGGAGCCATTTTCACAGTCTGGACACAGTCGTCAAGAGGGAAGTCGTATCCGGCGGAACTGAAATAGAGGACTTTCAACATCTCCTCGGAATTTACGTTGCAGTTATAGATCCGTACCTCCGGAGAGTTCTTCGCACAGGCGACGATATGACTGTCACCCGGATGAATCAGCTGTACTGATCCGGCTGGCAGAATCGAAACTTTTCCATTCAGAGTATGTTCCAGAACCCCGTCGGCAACAAGAAAGAATTCGTGGAAATCATGACAGTGCTCGGGGAAAAATTCTCCACACCGGAATACGGAACTCTGCATACAGTAACTTCCATTCCGCATGGAAAGCATTTTCCGGTTCAGCTGCATGTTATGAATCTCCTTTCATACTGGAATAAGAATTCTGGCATGGAATATCAATATAGTATTCTTTTTTCTTTTTTGTAGTCGTTTTTGAAAAAAAACGGGATATCCTATTTGAAAAGAAAGGGTTTCCGGCATAAGTTTATCCCGGACAGCAAAAAACAGGGAGACGATGCAGATGAACCAGATAATGCCACGACTGCCGCACATACTGACCGCGGCGCTCGTTTTCAGCCTCTGTTCCTGTTCCGCCAGACCGGAACAGAAAATGGAACTGCCACAGAAACCGGAACCGAAGATTGCGGAATCAGCAGCAAGGGAGAATCAGATGCAGACAATCAACCTCGCAGGGAAATGGACACTCTCCTGCGACAGAGAAAATTTCAGTGCCATCCAGGCCGATGTTCCCGGAGACAACTACTCCGCCCTGCTCCGGAACGGACTCATTCCCGATCCCTATCTCGGAAGGAACGAGGAAGAGGTTCAATGGGCTCGCGATTTCAACTGGACTTATGCAAAAGAGTTTCAGGTTCCTCCGGATCTCCTCGCAAAAGATTCCGTTTATCTCAATATTGACTCGCTCGATACGTTTGCCGACATCCGGATCAACGGAAAATCCGCAGGAAGTTCGCGCAATATGTTCCGGCGGATCAGAACCGATGTCAAGCCGCTTCTGAAACAGGGGAAAAACAGAATTGAAATTCTCATTCACTCTCCGGTCGTCAAAGCGGAGGAGGAGGCGCTGAAACAGCCCTTCGACCTCGGAATCAATGGAAACAACCGCGTCCCCTACATGAACCTGATCCGTAAAGTGCAGTGCCATGCGGGATGGGACTGGGGGATCTGTCTCGTGGTCAGCGGAATTTACGGAGATATCTATCTCAGAGGTGTGGACAACGCACGCCTTGACTACATCGCTACGGAACAGAAGCACACCCCGGGCAAATGTATTCTGGATGCAACTGCCGAGCTCTTCAGCGAAAACGGAGGCAGAACCACGGTCAATTTCGAATTCAACGGGGAAAAGAAGAGCCGTTCCGTCCGCCTTCAGCCCGGCATCAATATGGTATCGGTTTCGTTTGAAATCGACAATCCTGCGCTCTGGTATCCGGCTGGTTACGGCAAGCAGGTGCTTCATCCGCTGACGGTTTCCACGCCGGACGAGACGATCCGCAAACAGATCGGCCTGCGCAAACTGGAACTCATCAACGAACCGGATGCAACCGGCATCAGCATGAAATTCCGCGTCAACGGCATCGACATCTTCTGCAAAGGTGCAAACTGGATTCCGGTCGATGCAATGCCGCAGCGCCATACAAGAGAAGTTTACGACCGCCTTCTCTCCGATGCTGTCGCAGCCAACATGAACATGCTCCGCGTCTGGGGCGGCGGACAATATGAAAACGACGCATTCTATGAGCTCTGCGACAAAAAAGGCATTCTCATCTGGCATGACTGCATGTTCGCCTGTGCACAGTACCCGTCGACCCCGGACTTTCTGGAAAACATCACGGGAGAAATTGTGCATCAGGTGAAGCGGCTGCGCAATCATGCCTCCATCGCGCTCTGGTGCGGCGATAATGAGGTCATCAGTCTCATGGGCGGCAACGGTTCCTCCGGCTATCCGATGCGTCTCATCAACTACGACCGCTTCAACCGTACGGTAAAACAGGCAGTGGAATCCGCCGACCGGACACGAGTCTTCTGGCCGAGCTCACCATGCAGCGGCCCGGCATACGTCACAGGAAGCGCGCATGATGACAGCATGGGCGACATGCACTACTGGAACGTCTGGCACAGCGGACAGTCCTTCTCCGCCTATTTCAATGTCATTCCGCGTTTCTGCTCTGAATTCGGCTACCAGTCCTTCCCTGCGCAGAACACTGTGGACCGCTACACGGAAGGCAGACAGCGCAACGTCACGTCTCCCGTCATGGAACACCATCAGCGGAACAACGGCGGCAACTCCAAGATCGTCGAAATGTTCACCCGCTATTTCCGTTTTCCCGAAGGATTTGAAAACTTCATCTATCTCAGCCAGGTTCAGCAGGCATTTGCCATCAAAACGGGTGTCGAGTTCTGGCGTCATCTGAAACCGATCTGCATGGGAACGCTCTACTGGCAGCTCAACGACAACTGGCCCGTGGCATCGTGGTCCAGCATTGATTACTACGGGAACTGGAAACAGCTTCATTATCATGCAAAACGCTTCTACTCGCCGATTATCGTGACCAGTTTTCTGAACGGAAACAACCGTCTGGAAATCTGGGCGACCAGCGATGTCAACAGCGAATTCAAAGGTTCCATCCGCTGTGCTCTCCTTGATTTCTCCGGAAACAAGCAGAAGGAGTTTGATTTTGAAGTTCTGCTGCCCCCTCTCGGCTCAAAAAAGATTCATGAATTCGATGCCGAAATGCTGACAGATGATCCCGCGCAGGCATTCTTCCATCTCACTCTCGACGGCAAAGCCGGAGGAAAACGCTATACGCATTATAACGATCAGTTCTTCACAGAGTTCAAACAGTGTGATCTGCGCCAGCCCCGGATCAAATCGGAGCTCAGTAAGCTTTCCGGAGGGAAATGGAGTCTGACTCTCAGCACCGACCTCCCCGCATTCTATACTTTCGTGGAGCTGCGCGGAATGCAGACCGTTTTCAGCGACAACAGCTTCACGCTTCTTCCCGGAGCTCCAAGAACGATCACGTTCTCTGTTCCGGAAACGATCAATGCGGATGCACTCAGGCGCAGTCTGGTCATACGCGATCTTCGGAGCAGCTACCGGGAATAAATCCTCCGTCCAATCCTGATTGCAGCTGCCGCGGGCGAGCGTTTTTTCCCGCGGCATTTTTCTGTCTCTCTTCCATTTTTACAGAAATCAATATAAACTATACCGATTTTAATATTGTCAAAAAAATGATCCTGCTGTATAATGTAGGCAAAGGAATAAAAAAATATCGTTTTTCGCAGTCAAAGATGGAAAATCTGGATGGCAATACGAAGAAAAACAATTCTGCTGGCTCTCGGCTGGCACTTTGAAGACCTGATGCAGGGTGTGGTCGATCACGCACGGGAAAACAACTGGCACCTGGTTCTTCTGCGCGGCGGCAATACCGAAGAGGGATTGAAACGGTGGCGCGGAGACGGCATCATCACGAGTCTTCCCGAGGAAGTTCTGACCTGCCGCTCCTGGCACGGAACGAAAATCGTCTCACTGATTCCATTCAAATGGGCAGGAATCAAATGTTCGGTCGTAAGGGAAAACGATTATGAGATCGGGCGGATCGCCGCCGAGTATTTTATCCGTCAGGGGCACTCTCATTTTGCAGCATACAGTGATACCCGGCGTCTGCGCGGCTTCCGGGAAACGCTGGACCAATATGGCTATCCCTGCTCCGATCTGCGTCCCGGAGACTGGATCTGGCGCAAGGAGTCGCGAGTCGTGAAATGGCTCAACAGTCTGCCGAAACCCTGCGCCCTCTTCTGCGAAAATGACTGGGATGCAGCGGAAATCCTCAACATAGCCAACTGGAATAACATCCCGGTTCCTTCGGAACTCTCCATTCTCGGGGTCGGAAACGACGAGCTTCTCTGTCATGCTCCTGCTGTAACGCTCTCCAGCATCGACTCGCGTCTCTATGAACTTGGTCTCCGCGCCGGAGAAGAACTTGATGCTCTCATGGAAGGCAAACAGGAAGCGGCGGAAATGATTTACGTCAAACCGGATCCGTTTGTACGGGAACGCAAAAGCTCCGATTTCACTGCCACGGACAACCCGAAACTGACCGCCATCATGAATTATCTCAAGGAAAACGCCGCATCTCCGATCCAGATTGAGAAACTGGCTCATAAGTTCTATCTCTCGGAATCGGCTCTCTACAAACTGTTCATGCAGAATCTGAAACTTTCGCCGAAGCAGTTTCTTCTGGAGCTTCGTCTCAAACAGGCATGCGATCATCTGATTTCAGGCAATCTAACAATGGAGGAAATTTCCGGACGTTCCGGATTTCCGACAATCTGCGCACTCTTTACGGCCTTCCGGAAAAAATTCGGTGTCTCTCCCGGGGAATGGCGGAAATGCAGAAAATGGCCGAACCGGGAATAACCAGAACCGGACTCTTCCAATGAAAACAAGGATAATGATAAAAACAGAAACAAAAAACAAAGAAAGGGTTGCAGGAAAACTCAAAAAGAAAAAACGCTACGGATTGCCTCTTATTTTATATACACGTCAAATACGAAAAAGAAAAGAGAAGAGCAAATGAAAAAACACCATACAGCACACGTCCTGTTAAAACGGACAAAGAAATTCACACTCATAGAACTCCTCGTTGTGATTGCAATTATTGCAATTCTGGCGGCTTTGCTTCTTCCGGCATTGAACAAAGCGCGCGCGAAAGCAAAATACATCAACTGCACCAGCAATCAGAAACAGATCATGGTTGGAGTCTTCACCTATGCGAACAGTTTCAACGACAGGATCATTGCGGAAATCACTCCCGGAGAGAAACTCAGCTACATGCACTATCTCATAGAAGCAGGAGTGCTGAAGCCGGGAGGAACGATGTACCGCTGTCCTGAAGCTGTGGCATACAGTCCGAATACAGTCAGCGAAGAGGATCAGAAGCGGGTCTACTGTTATCCGGCGAACATTTACGGTGCTGCCATGCACGGAGGCGTACGTTACATGGGAGTGACCACGGTCACCTGCAACGAAGGAACTGCCCGCGTCATCACATGGTCGAAAATCAAGACCTCGTCGGACTTTGTCTTTCTGGCTGACGGACGAAGAGAAATGGCATCCTGGAACCCCAGCATGAAATTCAAATTGTATCTGGAAGCGGATACATGGCATGCCGGTGTATGGGCAGCACATGACAGAAGCAGAACCAATGTTGCCTGGGGAGACGGACACGTCGCTCCGGCAAGCCGTTACGACATGATCAAAAAATTCCAGGAGGGCTTCGGCTATGGAACCCTCTCCTGGTACTATTAAGTTCGAATGGAGTCATTTTTCATGAAAAAGCGTTTTCTTTTTCCACTGTTTCTGGCCATGCTCGGCCCGGGAGCGGCAATCGGAGCGGAACATGTCTGGTTTCCAGACTGGAAAGTTGCCAGGGTCTCTCAAGCAAAACTGACGGACTGGGATCTTGCCAAGGCCTTCCGTAAAAAAAGCGGCAGACGGACAGACATCAGTCTCAACGGCTTCTGGAAATTCACCCTCTGCGAAAAAATCCGTGAAACACCTCCGCCGCTTGATAAAACATGGGGTTTCTTTCTGGTTCCCGGTTTCTGGCGGGTGGGGCCCCAGTGCAATTTCATCCGTTCAGCAGACGGACGAGCTATTGAAAAATTCTATGGAAAAACCTATTCTTCCTATCATCAAGGCTGGTATTACCGGGAATTCAAAACACCTCCCGAATGCGTCAACCGTCAGACCCTTCTGAAGTTTGACGCCTTCTATTCCAAAGGCTGCGTAATCCTCAATGGGAAACGGATTCCCCTTCCACTTCCGGAACGGAAAGTCGGCGCTGCATGCCCGTATTTCAGTGTGGATATCACAGGCGCTCTTCGCCCGGTGGGAGAAACGAACACCATCTATGTTGCCACCGACGCAAAACCGATGAGAGCGGGACTGCAGGACAATGTCTGGCTTGCAACCCGGCCGAAACAGCACTTCGGACAGCCCCGGATCTCAACCTTCGTAAAAACAAAAACTCTGCAAATTGAATTCGGAGGCTCCAATCTGTCAAACAATTTTGCCGCAGAACTGAACCTGAAGATCCGCGATGCGAAAGACGGAACAACCGTCCATACGGCACGAAAACCATTCGCGGCCAAAATCAAACTCGACTATATCACACCGAAGCTCTGGAGTCTTGACGAACCGAATCTCTATTATCTGGACTGCGCTCTCGTACAGAACGGGAAGACCGTTGATGCAGCAACACTCCGTTTCGGGTTCCGGGAACTGACGGCGGAAAAGGGAGCCCTTTTCCTGAACGGGAAACCGATCATGCTCAATACGGAATCCTCCTGGCAGGGGATGTGGCAGCCACTCTGGTATGCCTCGGAACAGATGACGCGGAAAAGCATCCGGGCAATGAAATTTCTGGGCATCAATTCCGCCTATGGACAGAATATGATGGCGTCATCCTTCTATGATGTCGCGGATGAAGAAGGATTCATTGTCGTGGAAAAGATCTGCCTGTCGTTCAATGAATATCAGGCCAATTCACGGGAAGAGTGCCTCAACATGTGGCGTTCCCTTGCGAAAGAAACCATTCGTTCGGGACGGATCGACAATCATCCATCCGTTGCGGCAATTCTTGTCGATGTCTACTACGGCGGCTCTGCGAGCGGCAACAATCCTGCATTCATAGGTCTGCCGAAAAATGCGGAAAAACGACATCTCATTCAGCCGGATGGAAACGTCAAAATCGTCCGCGGCGGCGATCCGAATCTTTTCGGAGGACAGCGGGAACGTTCCATCAAACTGAATGCCGTAGCGGACGAAGCAAAAAAATACTTCCCCGATGCGGAAATCCTGACCGGTTCCGGCGGACATGTGAAAAACGCTTACGGAGTCCATATCTATCATACCTGGGGCGCTCCCTTCGCCGAACTTTCCGCCCTTTTCAAATGCTATGGCATGGAGCGGGAAGTCGCCCTTTACTGCGGAGAGTATGCGCTTCCGTATCACGGTTCCTTCGCCCATCTCGGACTCTGGGGAAAAATCCGCGGCAAACCGGAGTATTTCTACTGGCAGGAAAACGGAGCGCGCATTCTCGGACCATCCGCCTACCGGGAAAACACCGTCACGGTTCCCTTCGCCTGGGACGGTCCTTTCAATGATCTTCTCGCCTCCACACGCGGTCGCGATGGCAGAAACCGGAACGAGGAACATTATTTTCTTTCCGGAATGTTCGCAAAAGTGCTGGTGCATTCCATCGACCGGACCATTTTCTTCTGGCGTTTCGACGGACTTTCCGGTCTGGCTCCGTTCGAATACTTCTCCGGACGCTATCTCACCGCTGCGCGTTCCCTTCCCGCCTCGCCCCGGCTCGACGGAGACCTGACGCTTCCCGGAGTGAAACCGTCGTATCTTCCCGGATCGCACATTCTGCCGCTCTTCACGCTCGCGGGGGATACCGTTGATCTCCGTCCGAATCCGGTCAGCACGCCGTTCCGTCAGGCAATGTCGAATGTTGTCTGCAAGTTCATGGGAGCGGGCAGCGACTATTATGAAAACGACCATGCCTTCTGGAGCGGGGAATCGCTCTCCAAGTCGCTCGGAATCATTAACATGAGCGGAAAAAAACTGGATTACCGGATCAGAATCTCGCTGCTGGACGCATCCGGGGCGTCTGCCGCTTCAACGGAACTCTCCACATCTCTCAAGGCTTATGATCGGAAGAGCATCCCCTTCCGCCTGAAGATGCCCCTGGTCGGAACGCGCAGGGAATATACGCTGAAAGCGGTCTTCCGCCCCGGCAATCCGGACTCTCCGGCGTTGTCAACGGCTCAGAAGGTTCAAGTGTTCCCCGCCGTACATCCGACCGCCCGGCAGATCCAGGTCTACGGCGGAACCACGGCATTCCATACCGCCCTGAAACGGATGGGGTACGACGTGATTCCGCTCCGGTCCTTCCGCAATCCGACTTCCGAACGGGTCCTGATAGTCGCTCCCGGAGCCTTCTCCCATGAAAAGGAACTGCCGGATTTCTCCGCCATGGCGGAAAAAGGCATCCGGACTCTCATCATGGAACAGCGGAAAAACGCCTCGCCGGAACTGATGAAGATCCGCAGCCGGCAGGCCTTCATCAACGCACCATCCCATCCCGTGCTGGAAGGACTGACCGACGCGGATTTTGCAGACTGGCGCGGCAGCCATTCTCTGGACCCTGCCTATGGTAATCCGGAACCGGGCCATGTCTGGTCCAGTGCACAGTGGGTCGACTGGGGTAATCGCGGCATGGTCGCAGGCAATGTGTTCCGTCGTCCCCAGACAGGCAATCTTCTTCCGCTTCTGGTCTGCGGCTTCGACCTCTACCAGACCCCGCTTCTGGAATATCGCGGCAGAAACGGCAGCTGGATCGGGTCCCAGCTGGAAATCGGAGAACGCCTTCTTCTGGATCCTGTCGCAACCACAGTCTTCTGCCGGATGGTGGATTATCTCTCCTCAAACCGGAGCAGCGGGGGAAAAACCGGATTCTTCGGTGGAAAAAAAGGCTCCGCCCTGCTGGAGAAATTCCAGGTCGAATACACAACGATCGATCCCGCAGACAGACAGAGTCTGAATGACCTCAAGCTGCTGATTCTCTCCGATCCCGACTGGAAAAAACTGGAACAGTGCTCTTTCCAGCTCTCCGAATATGTCTGCAACGGCGGCAGAATTCTCTATCTTCATACCGGAAAGGAGTGGTATGGTTCCTGGCTGCCCTTCCTGCTGGAAATGAAGCTGTCGGAAAAGTGCGAAAAAGCACTCCCCCTTCGGAGCGGGATCGAAGGTGCCTGGCTGGACGGCTGGAGCGAAAGCGAACTCTACTGGCGAGAGAAACTTCAGGTGCCCGCATTTGCGAATCTTCCACCCGATGCGGTATCAGCAGATCCCGCAGTGGTGCTTCAGGTGAAACACGGCTGCGGCAGTTATTTCTTCTGCTCTCTGACTCCGGAGTTCTTCCGGAATCAGAAAGCGGCCGTCGGAAAATGCGCAAGACTGATTTCAGCTCTGCTGACCAGTCATGGAGCATCCATGAAACATTCCGCATCGCCTTATCTGGTGGATACGGGGCTTTCGATTCCCCTGGAGTTCCAGCGCTGGGAATTCGCACTCGACCCTGCCGACAAGGGACTCAAGGAAAAATGGCAGAACGGAAAGGACGGTTCCGGGAAATGGCTCACCGGACAGCAGACCGTGATAGGGGAATATGTCCGGCCCGGCATCGGATATGAATTATTCCTTGAAAAAGAGTATTCCGGCATCAGCTGGTATCGTCTGCGCATCCGACTGACCGAACAGCAGGCGGCACAAAAGAACATGCGCCTGGAACTCGGAACCGTGCACACATCCGACAGGACCTTCCTGAACGGACGCGAAATCGGCTCGGGAAACAAGCGCGGAACCCGCGTTTACCGCATCCCGGACGGATTGCTCAAACCGGGAGTGAACACTCTGGCAATCCGGATCGAAAACGCAAAACGACCCGGCGGACTTGTCTACGGCAAAATTCAGCTCATCAGCACATCCGCCAAAAACCGGTTTTGGAAACTGATCCATCCGGAGGGCAGTGAACGGGACTATTACTACAATCCCGACGCTATCCGCCAATACTGACCCCCTGACAATGCAAGCCAAAAACGCCTCTTTCTCCGAAAAACAGCATCCGGAGAAAGAGGCGCTTTTTTCGCCGGGATTTCCTCCTGCGGGAGACAAGCTTTGTTATTTCATCTCAAATGGAGAAGCAGGGAAGCCTGCGCCATTGCAAAGCGTTCCCACCGGGTTATCCGCCCAGTTGTAGCGGACTCGCACCGGACACAGAACTTCCTTACAACGCAGGAACAGACTGGAACCATCCGTTTCGACTGTCTCCGCTTTGCGGAATACACCGTCGTTTCCAGCGAGGAAGAAACCATCTCTTGCGCCGTGGAATTGCAATCCGCCATCGGCATGATCGAACAGAATGCACAATCCGCCGTTCTCCCTGCGGATTTCCCGCGGCAGAGGCCCGCCGGGAACCACATCGCAGCAGTGATAGGTGTTGTACAAAGCCTGCGCCGCCAGACGCTCACCGACGGTGCGCTTGTCTTTTGGATGAATGTCGAGGCTCTCGCCGCAGTCCGTTGTAACGGCCATTGCAGTATTCGGCACTTTTTCGCAAACAAAGCGCTGGGATTCACGAAGAGGCGCCCAGGTGCTCTCCTCGTCGTATTCTGAGGGAGTCCGGAAATTCGCAAGCTGAACCAGATAGAAGGGGAAATCGCCCTGTCCCCAGTAAAAGCGCCAGTCGTCGATCAGATCCGCCATGATCCGTTCATAAGCAACGGACTCGGGGATGGAATGGGCATTCGTCTCACCCTGATACCAGATGGCACCGCGCATCGCATAGGGAATCAGAGGACGGATCATCGCATCAAAGAGAATCGAATAGGTATTCGGATTGCCCGGCCCCTGCATGGCTGCTCCACCTCGTGCCGGGAAAAGCAGTTTGCCGTAGTCGATCTCGGCGGCAGCCTTCCAGCAGCCGACCAGCGGGATGCTCTCCGATTCGCAGCCGTCCGGGTACAGAGCGAACATCTCCGGAAGTCCGTTGATGGCACCGTCATACAGAAACGAATAAGCACGCACGGCGATCACTGCACGTCCCGCCTTGACCAGATCTGCCGGGACCGTGTAATCCCGCGGAATATTCCAGAAAGTATCATCGAACCCCTCGCCGGAACGCCCGACTTCATGCCCGTTAAAATAAGTGATGTCCTGCTTGTCGATTCCTCCGAGCTTCAGATGCAGAGGCCTTCCGCTCCAGCTCTCCGGAATCTCCACGGAGAAGCGCGCCCAGATTGCGCCGTTTCCGGCGATTCCCTGTATCATCCAGTTGCCCGGCACCTGCAACGGTTTCCAGGAGGAGTCATCGAACTCCTTTTCCGCCCAGCCTTTGCCGACACCGGCATTCCCCGGATCTGCTTTCCCGTATTTCCGGAAGAAATCCAGTTGGGAGGAAGGAAGCTCATGAAAGAAATCCGCCTTTTTCCATGCCTCGCAGGAAGAGAGAAGCGACTCGTATTCCAGCAGAGTATTGCGGATTCCGGGATTCCGCATCAGCGTGGAACGGCTGGTCCACGCCTCGGCAAATGTTCCACCCCATGAAGAGTGGATGATTCCAACCGGAACGTTCAATTTCTCATGCAGCCGATTGGCAAACCAGAGTGCCACCGCAGAAAAAGCGGCGGCATTCTGT
This sequence comes from uncultured bacterium, assembly GCA_949292215.1. Classification (GTDB taxonomy): domain Bacteria; phylum Verrucomicrobiota; class Lentisphaeria; order Victivallales; family UBA1829; genus UBA1829. Next base: position 46,395 of record CASEYW010000028.1, on the reverse strand, counting down.
TCTGTCGCAGAGAGCCAGCCGGCGGAAAATTCGCGCTGCTGCGCGGTTGTAACCGATTTCGGAACGGTAATCATGCGCAGAGCGGAAGGCTCCGTCTTCAGGGAACAGAACTCCCGGTATTGCGCCGGAGAAGAGGCGATTCTGAACTCCATATTGGACTGTCCCGATGCCAGCCAGACCTCGCCGACCAGAACATCGTGAACCACCACCCGCTCTCCGTTCGAAACGGTTTCCGCCACAAGCTCATACGGCCCGCCTGCGGGAAGCTCGGGAAGACGCACAAGGAACTCTCCCGTTGAAGAAGAAGCACCAAGCGCAGACTTCCCCGCACATGTGATTTTGACAACGGAATCAGGCGTCGTCGTCCCCCAGACCGGCACCGGCATGCCGCGCTGAAGCACGGCACCGTCCGAAAACAGATTTGACAGTTTCATTTTGATTACTTCACCCTTTTTTTATTGTGAGGATTCCGTAATATAAACGCTGTCATGAAAGTTTAAAGGCAAAAATACGAAAAAGAACTTTTTCAGGCAAAAGCGGTGTCGTCACTTTTCCACAGTGACGACACGGGTCGATCCGGAGCAGTTCCACTGTCCGCTGGGATCCTTTTCATCAAATGCCGTCAGATAATACTGCGTGACACCTTCCGGGATCTTTGCGGAAATCGTATTGCCCGCGCATTTTGCCGGCGTATTCAGCCAGAGACGCTTCGCCAGAGGCCCGTTCCCCTTCGTATAACAAAGCTGGGGAAGACGAATCCCTTTCCCCGGATTCAGAATCATTGCGGAAGCGACACCGTTCTTTGTTGAAATCGGCCCGAGTTTCGGAAGCGGCACTCCGTTTTTCAACACAGAATCAACGATCCGGAAGACCGGGCTCAATTCAAATCCAATGTGCGAATGTTCCAGACGGATCACAAGAGTCCGGTTCGCCGTTGTGGGCGTCGCCGCAATCGAGCGTTCCAGTGCCGGAATGGCAAAATGCACATCATTTGTTCCATCCACCCAATACACAGGGACTTTCGAAGCATGCAGAAAGTAACCGGGATCCCACCACGGTTTCCGGTTCTGTTTCGAACGGTAGAAGACGATGCTGTCATCGCCATAGCGGAAAAAGCCGCAGCCGTAAACGGGAATCACAAATTTCAACCGGTCATCCACCGTCGAAATCAGCGAGGCGAAAATACCGCCCCATGAAACACCGATCAATCCGATCTTCTCCTTGTTGACATTCTTCTGCGAACGGAGAAGCGAGTGACCAAAAATCGCATTGGCAACACTGCGTCTCTGCCAGTCTGCATTTGTTCCGCCCTCCAGCGGTACAGGCTTTTTCTTACCAGCGATGGGACGCGTTCCGTAGAGATCCATCGCGATCGCGGCATATCCCCGTTGATTCCAGATCCTGACATACTTTGCAAATGCCGTCCCTCCTCCCCCGTGAACCAGAACCACAGCAGGGAATCCACCCGGCGGAACCGGGCCTTTGGGAAAGCCGAGATAGGCAAAGACGCGAGTCGGTTTGCCGTTCAGCGGAAGTCCGGAATAGGTGATTGCCAGCACGCCATCTTCCCGACTGTCGGGATATTTCGAATCAACCATTTCATACTCCGGTGCCCGAAACAGCTCGGGTGCCTTCCAGACCTCCGCCGGATTCTTCTTTTCCATCGCCTCTTCCGCATAGGATGAGGCAAACAGCGAAGCACATACCAGAGCGGAACAAAGAAATAATTTCATAAAAACCTCCTTTTGTCTCTTTACGGACGGACCAGAACCGTGGCAAACCGGGTATGTCCCATGAACAGGGGAACCCCGCCGAGAACGCTGAATTCCCGATGCTGATCCTGAATCATCTCTGTTTTTTTATCAATATCATGCACGGTGAAACCGAGTCCGAAAGCACCATGTTCCGGCAAAAGCCCCGTTTCTCCACCAAAAGGAATCCGGATCTCATACACGGTGGTGCGTTCCTTTTCATTCCGTTTTGCAACGGCCTCCATCCGATTTTCCCGGACAGGGAGCACTCCGCGCGGAGGAGTTCCGAATATCTCCTGAATCCGCGTTTTTCCATCGGGAGCTCTCGTAATGCTGAAGCGCCGGTGAAGAAGCCATTCCCCGTTACCGTCGGAATCGCGCCCGAGAACAAGGATCAGAGAATCGTCACGCCACGGCTGTTTCGGATTTCCCTCCCGGAAGTCTGTATCATCGCGCACTTCCACGGCGAGATAAAGATTCCGCCGGTCTGCGGCGACCTGCCAGCGGCAGGAGAAATCCTTTGCGCCCCGCCAGAGTTCTTGTTTATGGGTCAAGGCTGTCTTGTCCAGCCAGCGGCTGAAACCGCTCTTCGACCAGTCCTTCAGAGAACCGTCGATCTTCACGGGAACCTTTTTCGCCGGAACAACCGTGCCACCGAACCATTCACTCTTCGCCTGAACCCCGTTTGCGTTGCTGACCGTAAGGACATAATTCTGCAACTTCAGCCCATCATATCCGGCACGATCCAGCGGAATCCGGAACACGGTTGTTTTCTCGCCTTCCAGCGAGCGCGTCTCCGCAAAGAACTCTCTGCCGCCATAACTGGCTCGAAGAGTCAGAGACTGGGGAATCGAACTCAGATTCCGTATTGCCTGCTCCAGGAACGGAACGCCGGAGGGTGAAACGGATTCCTTCCGCGCCCCGAAACGGACCTGTCCGGAGATATCCAGCAACATCGACTCCTTGCGTCCGTTCTTTCCCTCGACAAACACTTCAAAACATCCGGCGGGAAGATCGGCTGGAATCGTTTCCGCTAGGACAAGCTCTCCTTTGCGTGTTCTCAGCACGAGCTTTTCCGCAGAAACGCCATCTTTCAGAAGACGCTTCACAGCGTTCCCGGGAGCAAGCTCCACACGTTTCCGAGTGAATATGGAATCTGCGGACCGGTCAGCTGTCGGCAGGTACGCATCGGCAATTCCCGCCACATACTGCGGGTAGGAATCAATGTTCAGGGAAAGCCTTCCGCGATCCGTCTTCACGGCACGCGGATTGCCCATGATATCATACACCGTCACCTGGGGGACCCCGGTTTCCAGAACCAGAGTCTGCTCCTTCTTCGGACTCCAGACCGCAACCAGATTCGTCCCGGCACGACGGAACGAATAGGCAAAAATGGAAGGTTCCAGATGATCCAGTCTACCGAGAGTCTTTGTTCCCTCCAGCAGGCGCGTCATTGCAGCGGCCGCCATCATCGTCGGTTTCGGCTCCAGGGACGCGGCGCCGAACTTGTACTTCGCGATATACGATGAGGTATTGAACGAGATGCCATATCCCTGCTCACCGCCTTTGCTGGTGTAGTCACAGTAATCTGTGGTATAGAAGAACCAGGTTCCGTTGAACCCCTCGCCGAGGGCGATCAGATGACCGCGCACAAAACGATAGAGGTGATTCATCAGCAGATCATGTGTCAGATTTCTGGTGTCGCGATGGTAATCGGTTCCCCATTCTGTGTTGATGAGAGGAGCATCGGGGCCGATATAGCGGTCAACAAGCTTACGAAGACGACGGCAATCCCTATGCAGTCCCGCATCCTCCGGCTCCATGCTGACCGGCAGGAAATAGAGATGCGAGAAAATTCCATCCACATACTTGCCAAGTCCTTTTGCAAACAGTCGTTCCAGTTTTTTGTTTCCACGAGAAATCACGCCATAATTCGCCCCCATCAGAAAAGCACCCGGATCATTCGCGGAAATTCCGGCTTTTGCGGAACGGTAGTATTCCAGGAATTCGTCTTCGGAGCCGTTCCAGTGCCAGTCGGGCTCCCAGTGAAGCTGATAATAATTACGGCTCATCCACTCCGCTGCAAACGCCCTGCGCCACGCGGAGACATCCTTCGCAACGCGTCCCGTCAGCTCCGTATAGGCGGCAGGATCCTTCAGCGGATATGCCTGTGCCTGCGTAGGAGCCAGTTTTTGAATCGCCTTTTTCTCCATGTAGGGAGGAAATTTCAGAAGATGAGGCGGGGCTCCATGCAGATCGGTAACCAGAGTCATCCGGTTGACAAATCCCCAGCCGGGATAGCCTTTTCTATACTCTTCCAGGGTTTTCGGTTTGAATGCTCCCGGAGTTTTTTCCAGATGCAGAAGAGAACGGCCATTGTAAGTCCATTTCATTCCGACCGTCGTATAAAAAGGAGCGTAGCAGTCGCCTTCCATGAACTTCCCGGTTTTGATAAAGTTCGTTCCCTGTCCACCGAAACGCGAATCGTCACTGTACCGGAGCGGGAGAGCCTTCAGCTCCGGCAGGACTCCGAATGTCACATAGCCGGGCAGACGCGAGCCTTTCCACGGAATCGTAATCCCGCTTTTTTCCAGTTTCATATACAGGAAGAAACATCCGGCTTTCTGATTCTTCACGGAAAAATCAATCCCTTTTTTCAGCGCTGCCGCCGTAACCGGGAGAGAACCGGATTCCAGCGGACGATTGCGATAGTCGCAGAGTTTCCATTGAAGCGTGTCACTACCGGAAAAATCCTCCCCTTTCAGGGAAAGACGCAGCTTCACCGGTTCGCCATACGCAAATACACTGAACCGCTCATGAGTTCCTGTAAAATCGGCAATCAGATCGGCCGCCATCGCAGCAGGCACGGAGAGAGAGAAGGCGGCAAACGCCGCCGCAAGCAGAGTTTTCATACGGTCATCCTTGCTCTTCCTGAACTTATTTTTTCACATAATAGATTCGAGAATTGTAATTGGTCCAGCTGCTTGCCGGCTGCATGGCAAGCATCCAGTAGAAATCATACTGCTGGACATGACCGTCGATATGACCGAAATTTCCCCGGTGAGTGTGAGGAAACAGAGGCGTATGTTTTCCGGAGGCGGGGGTGGTCGGAGTGATCGGCATGGTGTTGTCGAACTCCAGACTGGAACTGGAATCGCCGCAGGTAATAATTTGCGAGGGGCGCTTCACCTGAGTAATACGGATAATCAGCCGGTCATTTCCGACCGGCACTCCGTTGGTATCCGTCCAGCCGAGCAGCATGTTCCACGCGATGTTCGGATTCTTCATGCTCGGCAGAGGGTTGGAATCACAGACGCGCTTTTTATTTTTCTCTCTCACAAATCCCCAGACTGTCGGATCCTGATTGAAATCGTACCATCCCTGAATCCCTCCCATGTAGGGGATCAGACGAAAATACCAGGTCGGCGTACCGCTGGCGTTTCCCGGTCCCTTGTAAGGATCAGGCACCTGAATGTAGCTTCCGGGGAGAACATAATCGTCATTATCTGCGGTATACATTCCGGCACCAAGCCCGATCTGCTTCTGTTTCGACATGCAGTCCGCAGAACGCGCCTTCTCTCTCGCAGACTGCAAAGCAGGCAGAAGCAGGCCGGCAAGGATCGCAATAATGGCAATGACCACCAGGAGCTCTATCAGTGTGAAAATCCGTTTCATTCTTCATTCTCCATTTCTAAACGTTGTTTGATATTGTTCAATCAGTTGATTCTGAACAAAGGAAAAGGGATCCGTCTCCATGAGCTCCGTCCTTGGACGGGAAGGCGGTTCCGCGGTCGACCTGCGGACAAGCAGCTCCGGAGGAATCCGTATGTCAACCGCTTCCAAATTGCGTTCGGCTCCGATGCGCTCAAACAAACGCTCCACGGCAGTCCGGGCGATCAGATCCGTTTTCTGATCCAGCGTTGTCATCGCAAAATTGGAAAGATTGGAAGAAATAATGTTCCCGAATCCAACAATGGAAAAATCCTCCGGCACACGTCTTCCCGTTGCCAGAGCAGCTCGCCAGAGACGACACGCATATCCATCAAAAAACGCGGAACCGGCTGTAATTTCCGGATGATTCTGCAAAAATTCAAACAGGATACGGTCATCCGAATCGGTTTCATAAGAAGCATCTCCACACAAAAGCAGAGTGGCATCCGCATGCTGCCGGCAGAACGAGGCGAACCCATCCCGGCGCAAACGGGCTGGAGTGGCAAGCCCCGGCCCCTGGTAATAGACAAATTTCCGGTGGCCAAGACGATAAAGGTGCTCCGCAGACATGAAACCACCGAGAAAATCATCCGTACCAACAAAATCAACATTCGCCTTCGTCTTGCGGTCAATCGTGACAATCGGCAAGCCGCGGGAGATCACATCACTGAAGTATGTGTTGTCGGCAAGATCCTGCGAAGACATCATAATCACGCCATCAACGCGCTGTTCAATAAATCGTTTCAGCATCGACTGCTCATCCTCTTTCCGGCAGAACAGCATCAGATAATCTCTCTTTTCAAGTTCTTCTCCGACTGCACGCAGAACTCTGGAAAAAAAGCCGTCCAGAGGCATGGAAACCCCGATTGTCTTCGTCCGCCCTGTCTGAATCCCGTAGATCAGGCGGTTGTCATGATATCCCAGGCGCTCCGCGACTTCCAGCACATGTTGTTTCGTAGCGGGCGCAATCTCCCCTTTGTTCCGGAGAACACGTGAAACCGTCGCAATGGAGACTCCCGTTGCACTCGCAATGTCCTTCAGACTGGGCAGAATATCTCTCGGCATCTTAAACCTCTTTTCTAATACCGTAAATATTACCGCAAATATTTACAGTACTTTTATTATACTCGAAAACCATATTTTTGTCAACCCCTCTTTTTCAGAAAATGCAAAGAAAGAAAAGATATTTCAAAACAATTTTGCGGAAAGAGAATCCGTCACAGGCAGACGAGGCAGGATTACCGGTTTCGGTTTTTTTTCGTTTTCTGAAAATGGGATGAATCTCCTCGAACGGCTTCCGATCGAACAAATTCCATTTTTCCTGTTCATCCCGGAATTCCGATCAATATTCTATCCGATTTCTCGGAAAAAGGCGGGAAATCACTCTTTCCAGTTCCACCACTTCAGTTTTTCCGGATCTCGCCGGGTGTTGCTGGCGAAATAGACGGCAAGTCGGTAGACGTACAATTGGCAGCGGTCCTCGCGCCGTCCTTTAAGGAGACAGTCTCTGCGGTACATTTCCTCGGGATCGGCGTCTTTCAGCGAAGCGATGGAGCGATAGCCGAGATTCAGAAGGTCCTGCTCAATGTTCGGCCCGACACCGGGAATCTCCTGCAAATCGCTTTTTCTCTGTTTCATCCGGCATACTTCCTTTCCAGCGATACGAAATACAATATCATGGAATATCCGTTTTTCAATCTTTTCCGGCTTCAGCAGCGGCTATGCAGGCAAAAATGCCGGAAGAAACCAAAGACGCCCTTTCCATCACAGCCGGATCAAAAATACAAATACTTCATTCCAAAGAAGATAAAAAAAATCTATGGAGCAGCTTCTTCCCGGAAGCGATACAAAACGACAAAGAACATCAATCCTCTTTTTTCTACAATACAATCACAGAATCTTACTTTTCATAAGAAAAAAGAGGAATAATTTCAGAGATTTTACAATCCGGTATTTGATAAAATGAATTTACAGAATACATTATCAGCAGGAGCAAAATTGCTTCTGTGCTATCTATAACGGAAACAATGAATCAACAAATCAAAAAGGAAACGCAGTTCATGAAAAAAATTTTTGTAGCTCTGGCGGCTCTTACGACCGCGCTGGTCTTCACGGCTTGCACGACGACCAACACAAGCGACGCCGGAAAAATGAATCTTTATCCGGATCTGTACAAGCCTTCGTATGCCTATCGCCCCATTTATGAGGTCAACACTCAGACAAAGGTCTCCGGAGAAGCCAAAATCCACGTTCTCTTTGGAATCTTCACGTGGGGAGTCGACAAGTTTGCGGACAATGCCAGCGTCTTCTCGGAAGATGGTACCTTCTCCTGGCTTGCAAACATCTTTCCGTCCGCCAAGAATCTTTCCGGAAAAAGTGCTTTCTATGACGCCTGCAACAAAGCGAAATGTGATGCCATTCTTGCTGCCCGCTATGAAATCGTCACGGAAGACTACTGGGTCTATCAGTTTGTGCATACCAAGGTCGCAGGTTATCCCGCTGTCATGAAGGGACTCGACAAAGTGAAAGTTGTCTCCTTCTATATCGACAGGAACGGCACCCCCGTCATTCTGAAAGGCAACGATGTGTATGAAAACATCGCTCCTGCCACCGGAGTTGCGAGCTGGTTCTGATCCAGGCTCTGATGTTCTTTTAAGATAGCACATGAAAGGAGGTGAAAGCCTCCTTTCTTTTTCCAGAAAGGTTACGTTTTGATGAAGACAATCGTTTTTCTGTTCCTGACCGCCGGATTTCTTTTCTCCACCGGCTATGCCAAAGAGGAAAAGAAAACCCCGGCGGAACCTCCGGCCCCGGTTACGCTCAAGGATACCGGAATCAACAAGATCAAGGATTATGCGGGAGACTGGATCGCCTACTGGATGCAGTACAACCGCATCACTTCAAAACTGAACACGAAATTTATTCTGACCCGGAACGGCGAATGGTATGTCTCCATCAAGGATGCCCCCCCGGAAAAGAAAGGCACCTGGAGACTGGTGGATGAATTTCTCCTTCTGAAACCGAACGGTGCCGCAGAAAAACATGAAATGCTGGCAAAACTCGTTGACAAAGATCACTTTCTCATGCAATCGGAAAGCCAGCCGAATCTGGCGGTTGTCTACCGGAGAGCATCTGCTGTCAAACCGGTGGAACAGGCGCAGATTCAGGGAACCTGGCGTTTCACGGAACAGCGTCCCGTCTCCCGCGAGAAACGTCAATCTCCGTTTCTTCTGAATTTTGACGGAGCGGGTCATTATACGGTCACTCTGCTGGTCAGCAGCTTTCCGATCCCGAAAGGTGCTGAAAAAGGCACCTATACCATCGAAGGGGATTTCATCACGTTGAAAAATGACTGCAAAACTCCGGGTATCTGGAGCGATATGAAGTTTCTCTTTTCCTTCGGTAATCTTATTCTGGATTCCAAAAACAGTTATATCTATGGGGAAAAGGAATAATCCGCCGCGTTTTTCCCGCCTGCCCGTCAAATACGAAGTTGATTTTCCTCCTTTTTCTTGACAAAGGGGTTCTTCATGGTATATTCACATGGAAACACACTTCTAACGGAAAGGTGGTGAATCATGAAGGATTCCTTGAATGCCGAACAAATCATCTCGATGGTGAAACGTCTCTATCTGGCTGCGGGCGGAGACAGCTACTACGACGAACCGCTGGTCAGTTTCGCCTCTGCCGATGACGAATGGTATCGAAAGTACAAGACCTTGATCGGCCCTTTCCACTGGACCCCGGAGGAGGCTTTGCACTTTGACAATCCGGAGGCGACAGCAAAGAGCGTCATCGTCTGGATTCTCCCGGTCAAGGAGTCGATCCGGAAAGCGAACCGGGAAGAGAACCGGATTCCGGCAGTCTCCTGGGCTGCAATGCGTTCTTTCGGGGAACTTGTCAACGAAAACATGAGAAAGCAGCTCTGTCTGCTCCTGAAAAAAAGCGGATACGCAGCAATTGCACCACATCTGGAACAGCTCCGGCAGGGATACGACATCGTGGAGATGAACTTCAGTTCCCACTGGTCAGAGCGGCATACGGCATTTGTCGCGGGACTTGGAACATTCGGGCTTTCCGCCGGACTGATTACGGAAAAAGGAGTCGCGATGCGTGTCGGCTCGGTCGTAACGGATCTGGAACTGCCGCCGGCGAAACGTCCCTACGGCGATGATCCGTTTGCCTGGTGCACCAGATGCGGCGCCTGTGCAAAACGGTGCCCGGGCCATGCGATCGGCAAGACGATCGAAGAACGCGACAAGCAGAAATGCGGCGCGTATGTTGTCGCCAACGTCAATCCGGAACGGGAAAAACGCTACGGCTGGCTTGATCTCAACCTGGGATGCGGACTGTGCCAGACAGGTGTTCCCTGTGAATTCAAACGTCCCCGATGAAAGCCCGGATCAGTCTTTTAACGGACGCAGAGCAATGTGTGGAACGCTCCGGCCGATTGCGAGCCAGTCCTTTTCAAAATCGGTTTTAAAGTCCTTCACATCGTCAAGGACCTCCCGGGGAGCATACTCAAACAGGGCGGATGTCTCCAGATTCCGCCTTGTTGATTCCATGTAATTTGGATCGTCTGTTGCAAAATGCAGGATGCCGTTTTTTTTCAGTACGCGGTTCAGCTGCATCATAAAATCCGATGACATCAGGCGATTCCCCTTGTGCTTATGCTTCGGCCACGGATCGGGACAAAGAATATGAATCCGGTCAAAATAAGAGTCCGGGGCGATAAGAGAGATCAGGTGCCGAGCCTCCACACGAAGAAGTTCCAGATTGGAAACACCTGTCCGCTTCCCGAGTTTCTCCACTTTGCGCAGACGCCCCAGCATGACATCCGCCCCGAACACCAGGGTCTCCGGTTTCGATTCAGCAAGGCGAACCGTAAATCCGCCGCTTCCGCATCCGAGATCAAGTTCCACTCGCTGCCCCGGTGCAGGCCGTATGACCTCGTCCAGCAGGCAATACCGTGTATTGAGAATATGAATCACTCTGAATCCTTATCGTTTTTTAGGTTGTTCAAACGGCGGTTTTTTCAGCAGATCAAAAACCTGAGCCGATATTTCATAACAGATATTTTCGCGTCCAGCGGTGAACTCCTCCGCCGCCTTCTGAGCATCCTTTCCAACGTTCCTGCCTTTGGCCAGAGAAGCCTCCACCGTAACGAGGAGTTTCCGCGGATCGCTCTTCACACGATGAAAACGCAGAGTCCGGATCACGCCGGAGGAATCTTCCGCCGTAAATGATGCAAACGACGGTTCCAGATCCCTGTAAAACGAACGGGGACGCGCATCCGCTATGTAATGACGCGAAAGGACACGGCAGATTGTCAGAACCGCCTGTCGTGAGACCTGATGGTTTCCGGGGCCGAACGCGGTGAAATTCGGCGATTTCGCGCTGCGGAAAATCATCCAGACCGGATTCTTCTGCGGCATCTGCCGGAACTCCATCCGAATGGTATAAGCAATGTTCCGGAACACCGGCGATTGAAGCCATGTCCCGGTCACAGGATGAAAATCCTCGAACACGCTCGGAGTCAGGAAAACGACGGAAGAGCCGTCTTTTTTCGCAATGGAGAGATAGCGTCCATCCGGAACCCTCTGATCCCGGGGTGTTGTATCATCCGGCAGATTCACAAAATGGCCTCGCCCCATCACCAGATCCATCAAAGATTCCGATTTTCCATTCCGGATGACAAAACGGATTCCGGGAACGATCTTTGGATCGGTCTCCACAGCAGAGACTCGCAAGCGGCTCATTGTAGCGCGGTCCGCAGGCGTGATGATCTTCAGTGGCCGCATTGTCCTGACTGAATCCAGGAACGAAGCAACTTTTGACGCATCCGCGGGAAGATCGGCACGTTCTGCAACCACCCATGTCCCATTTTTCTTCCGCAGCGTCGTTGTGAGAACCCGCCAGGAGATTTGGATCTCCTCCGCTTCCTGCGGATTGAACTTCGGCACCACATCCGCGGTCCGAACCGACACGCGGGACATTCGGAGCTTCTGGAACCGTTTCAGCAGAGCAATCCCCGCCGCCATGCAGGCGATCACCAGAATCAGCGTATACCAAAAAAACCGTTTCGAACACTTCATTTTCTGCGCCCCCTTGAAAGCCTGACAATCGACCAGACGACACCGCACAATGCGACAAGCGCCGGAACGAACACAATATTGATGACCTTGATCCAGGTATCCAGACGATCCAGATCCAGTTTCAGGTTTGCTCTCATCTCTTTCAATTCCCGTCTTGCGGCGGAGACCTTCAACTGGAAGGAGCGCATCTCAGCCTGCTGCTGCGGCGAACTTGCACTTCTGCCTTCCGCCGCCTCCCGGCGTTTCAGATAATCCAGATTTGCTTTCGCCTCCGAAAACTCGCGTTCCAGTTCCAGAATGCGGTTTTTGTATTTCAGTTCAGCGCGGGCTTTCATCTCGTTGACTTTCGTCAGAGGACGACTCATCGGCACGCGGCTGCGGATGGATGCCAGATCGCGGGACCCGGTCAGACGCTCCATAACATTCTGCAGCATCGAAACATTGTCGTTCGCACGCCGGTAGGCACGCTGACCAAGCGCATCGGTATACGGCGTAACACAAACATCATTAAACAGCATATCGGAATCGCTGAACAGGAAGATTTCCGCATCGGCGATCCCCTTGTTCCGGTGAGAGATTCCGGCGGGAATTGCGGTCCGGTCGGGAGGACCATCCGGATAGGCGGTCGGCAGTTTTCCGGAGATGCGGAGAGCCAGCGGATATTCCGTATCCGAACGTTTGAAATTCTTAATGACCAGCTCCGGACGATTCCCGAGAAAAGAACTGATAATCTGTGAATTCTTCGAGGTTGTCAGCAGCGTTTCATATTGAATGCCGTCCACGGGAATCAAACTGAAGAATCCAGTAAAATACATGGAAATGGCATTCAAATTCGCAAACAGCGGATTTGAACGGGAAATCTGTTCAGGAGTCAGATTCAGAGCCATCGGATTTGTAATCATCCGATCGGGGAGCGTTTTCCGGTACGCTGTCACCATGTCCGCAACCATCATGGTGGGGTTGTAGCTCACACCCCAGGCGGCAGCCAGAGGCTTCAGATCAGACTCCAGCTTGTTCAACAGGGAATAATCCGTTTTCGATTTCAGCACGGCATAGAAGGAACGCGGATCCAGGAATACCGCGGCACGTCCGCCGTTCAGGAGATACTGATCAATCGCATAGAGTGCCTTTGGATTCAATTCCACGGGATTGATAATGAGAAGTGCTTTGACTTCGGAAGGAATCACCGGCACATCCGATGCCAGCATCCGCATCTCATACTCTTTCGCCAGTTCCGACATGGAATACCACGGACGTTCCATCCTGATGGTTTTCAAATTTGTCTGGCGAAGCCGGGAGAAGTCCGGAGAAACTCCCATAACCGCAAATGGAGAAATAATCCCGATGACCGGTTTGGTTTCCGATGCCACATTCAGCGTAATCCGCGCGACTTCATACTCCAGCTGAGCCTCCTGCTGAGGCGACAGAAACGGAATCGACGCAACCGCATCGGCATGCGTTGCGGAAAGTCCGAGGAAAAAACGGTCTCCGGTACTGATCTGCAAAGGTGTGATGCCATCCATCATCGCAGCTTCCTCATCCGGAGAATCCTGTTCCGGATCAATGAAATGCAACGTAACTTTTCCTCCGGAGGCAGAGGCAAACTCCTCCAGCAGCCATTTGACACGCTCCGCATATTTTTTCAATGGCTGGGGCATGGCGGGATTCGATATCGACGCATAAAAGCGTAAAGTCACCGGAACGCCGGGATTCGCGGCAATCCTAGCGGACGCCGGAGAAATGGAATACGCACGGTCACTGCTGACATCCAGCTTGACGGGCCATGTCCCCGCAACAAGATTCAGTGCGGCAAGCAGAACAAACGCATACACGACCTTTCCGGCGAATTCCAGATAAAAACGGCGCATCGACCGGTCGCTGAACGCTCCGGGGGCCATCGGGTTTCCGCTCCCCGATGCCGCAAGCCGAAGCGTAAAACAGGTTAAAGCCAGAAAAAATCCGGTCAGAGAAAGGCAGTATACGATCTCACTGGAATCCAGAAGCCCCTTCTGAAACCCCTGATAATTCTGCAGGAACGTCCCGGCGGCAAGAATGGAGAGCAACCAGTCCGGCAGCCAGGCGGAGGCGGCATTCTGAAGCTGCGGAGCACCCATGAAGACAAAAATCCCGCACAGAAGAATCGACAGCAGAAAACTGGCTGTCTGGCTTCTGGAAATCGCCGAACAGAACGATGCCATCGCAAGATAAACCGAACCGAGAAGAAGTCCGCCGAAATATCCGCAGAGAATTGCTCCGATATCAGGAGAACCGAGAATCAGAGCTGTAAGCGGAATTGAGAAGGTCAGCAGGAGTGCAGCGGCAAGCAGAACAAGTCCGGCGAGGAATTTTCCAAGCACAAGTTCCGACAGATTTGCCGGAAACGAAAGACTCAACTCAAACACACCGACCCGCCGTTCCTCCGACCACATCGGCATCGCAAGTGCCGGAACAATCAGCAGGAACAAATAAGGCAGCCAGTCGAAAAACGGCGTGATATCCGCCTGCCCCGCGCCGAAAAGATTCCCCGCCACGAACGAACAGAAGCCCGCCAGGACCAGAAAAAGAATCAGAAAAATCCATGCAGTCGGCGACGCCGCCGAGGAAAACAGTTCTCTCAGCGCAACAGCTTTTATTCTCCGATACATGACGCCACCTCCTTCTTCTGCGCGGGAGATGCCAGCCCGGCAAACACTTCATCCAGCCGTCCTGAGCGCTGTTCGAATCCGATCAGCTTCAAGCCATTTGCAGATGCGGCATTCACCATGGCAGCAACCGCATCGGAGGGATTTCCGAACAGACTCTTCACGCGAATCTCCATTTCTTCTCCGTCCCGCCGCTTCACGGAAAGCAGTTCAATCTTCTCCAGTGAGCGGAACGGTTCTTCCGAATAGGAGTCAAAACGCATGACAATCACGCCGTCATCGGGATCCAGCGCCCGGAACGCCGCGGTAGAGCCGTAAAAGACCCGGTATCCTCCGCGAATCGCCAGGACCGAATCACAAACGGCATCAATCTCCTCCAGAATATGGGTCGAAACGATAACGGCGGAATGCTCTCGAATCTCATTGATCAAAGTTCGGATCTCCCGTTTCTGATCGGGATCGAGTCCATCGGTCGGCTCGTCGAGAACCAGATTCTCAGGTCTGTGCATGATCGCCTGAGCCAGACAGACACGGCGGCGGAACCCTTTCGACAACGCCTCCAGTTCCTCGTGCAGCACATCGTGCAGACGGCACTTCTCCACCGATTCCGCCACGGCAGAATCAAGCGCTTTTCCGGAGAGTCCGCGCATTCCGCCGCAGTAACGGAGGAACGCCGTCACGTTCATTCCGGTATAGAGCGGAGCGTTTTCAGGCAGATATCCGATTTTTTCCCTTGCAGCTCGCGGATTTTCCCAGATGTCGATCCCGGAAATGCAGACGGTTCCGGAAGTCGGAGGCATTACACCGCAGATGATCCGCATCGCTGTGGACTTTCCTGCGCCGTTCGGTCCGATGAAGCCGAGAACGGACCCGTTTGCCGCAGTAAAGGAAAGTCCGTTCAGAGCATGCTTTCCGGCATACTGTTTGTAAATCTCGTTAACTGTTATCATAAGAATCCTCTTCCGGTTTCGGGGTGTGCCGCAGGGTCGTCTCAGAAGATGGCTCCCGAACGGGTCACTCTTCGTCGGCCTCGAATTTGTTCCGCCAGAACGGAGGCAGAACAAACGAGGCTTTGTGAACCGCCATGGAATACATTTTCAGCCGTTTCGTAAAGGTACCGATCGGACGGCGGTAAGGAACATCAACCCTGTGGTCGTCGCATCCGATGCAGAAACCGAGGGAACCTCCCGGATAGCTCGGAATCGAAAACGTATAGTAGCCGCTGTACGCAAACAGATTCCGGAACCGACGGCACTGAGCCTCCGTTACCGTCGGATGCAGAAGATAAGATTCCGACTGGGCAACCAGAATGCCATCCGGCTTCAATGCCCGTTTGCAGTCGGCAAGGAAACGATCAGAGAAAAGGGCCTCGCCGGGACCGACCGGATCAGGGCCGTCAACGAACACGATGTCATACATGCCTGGACATGAGCGGATAAACTTCGCTCCATCTTGAAAATAAACATTCACCCGCGGATCATTCAATGCTTTCGCGGTCCACGGGAAATAACGGGAACACTGATTCACGACTTCTTCATCAATCTCGCAGAGATCAATATGCTCAATGCAGGGATGCTTCAGCAGCTCGCGTGCAAGAGCACCGTCGCCTCCGCCGATCACCAGAACATTCTCCGGTTCCGGATGGGCGAAACAGGGAACATGCGCAAACATTTCATGGTAAATGAATTCATCGGATTCCGCCAGCTGGATCTCTCCATCAAGCGCCAGCATGAGACCGAAGCCTTCCCCTTTGAAAATCTCAAGGAGCTGATAATCTGTTTCAACGGTCGCAACCGTCTGCAAGATCCGCACGGAAAGCGCCCTGCCGGGCCACAACGGACAAGTCTCTGTAAAATATCCTTCCTTGAACACGGTACTCATTGGAACGCCTCCCGCTTACGCCATCCGGAGCGCCGGATGGATCTTATACGATTTCGCTCCGAAAATGCGCAAAGCGCTCGTGGCGCAGACTCTCGGATCAATATAGTTTCTGGAAAAAAGATCGATGTGAACCGATTTAGATGAACGGTCGCGGCGGATCACGATCGAAGAATCCGCATTCACCACGGAAAGGACTGTGATTTTTCCTTCATCGAACTCATCCACGACCGGAGAATCCGCGTTGCAGTGCATCACGGAAGCAAGCTCCTTCAGGCATTGGGCGGAAAGTCCATACTCTTCGCCGGAACAGGAGGAAAGGTCAATGGAACAGGAGATCCCATATGGCTGAGCGGAAATGAACAGCTTTTCCAGATCGTTGGAAGTTTTTCCTCCTGACGCATTGTCCCGCTCCGCAATCTTTGCCGTGTAGTTGAACGATGTACCACGCCACATGTCGGAGGAAATCAGGGCATCCTGCGCTCGAAGGGACTTCTTCAGCTTCTCAATCCCGACAAACGGAGAAATGGACTCCCCGCAAGTGAAAACATCCACAGCTGCATAATCGTATTCCGGCCAGGTATGAATGGAAAAATGCGATTCCGAAATAATCACAAATCCACTGACCCCCTGCGGGGCAAAATAGTGAAACGAAGATTCGATGATATGCGCGCCGGATGCTTTTGCCGCATCCAGAAGTGCCTGCTCCACCGTCTTGGAATCGGCAATAAGAGCCGGATCGCAGCCGGAAAGCTCCACAGTAATATGCCGTCCCAGTGCAAACGCGTCATCCATAAGCGCACACACTCCCCCCGGCAGACGCCGTCCGGCATACCGGGCAATTACTGGTTCTGACGATCAATATAGTTCTGCACATTCTTTGAAATCCATGTCCGGAACGAATCCGCGACAGCAAAGGTCTTACGCTGTTTGTACTGTTCCTCGAAACGCGTCTTCTCCTTTGCCAGAACGGCAGCAGACGGTTGAACACGTTTTGCAACAAACACCATGTAAACCCCGTCCGGAAGATCCACGGAACGGGAAAGTTTTCCCGTCATCGTCTCCGCGGCGAGAGGAACAATCTTTTCGGCATCGGCCTTCGGGGGTTCCGTCAGGGAGAATGCCGGAATATTCTTGACCACACCATCTTTCGCAAGAGCGGAAAGCTCGGCGGCGGGATTCTTCGACGCATTCATCTTCAGCATGAAGTTCCGTGCGCTTTCTTTTGCAATCACGACTCCGCGGTTGTTGATGTAGGTTTCGCGAACCTTGGCTGCAACCTCCTTATACTCGGAATTGCGCGAGGGCTGAATTCCGGTCAGGACAGCCACATAACCAGCCGTTGCGCCGGTCACGGTCCGGGTGATGGGAGAACGCTCCTTCAGCGCAAAAACAGCATCCATCAGCAGCGGATCAACCGTTTTGGACTCGCGGTTGAACCACTGGGTTTCCAGAACAGGATATCCCTTTTTTCTGGCCTGCTCTTCAAACGCATTGACATATCCCTGCGGTTCCAGATCAGCAGTAACATCATACAGCGATTCCCGGAACGCCCGGGCATCTCGCATGGCAAGTTTCGCAGCCTCGGCATTTTTCAGTTTATCTGTAATTTTCGCTGTTACGGAAGCAAGGGGTTCCGTCTTGCCGTTTTTAGTGAATTCCGCTTTATTCGCGTCATAATATTTCTGAACGGCATCCCTGGCAAGCACGACCTTCGGCAAATAGGCTTTGAAATTGAAACGGACCAGCTTTGCCTTATAATTCGGAAGGGTCATGAAGGAACTCGGGTTGGCTTTGTGGAAATTCTGAAGTTCGGCTTCTGTCGGTTTGACCGTTTTGCGGGCAGTCTCGAAGGGAAACAGAATCGTCTTTACCTCATAGGACTCCAGCATGGTGCGCTCAAAATTCTCAACTTCATTCGCCGTTACAGTGACATCGGAAACAGCAAGTCTGCTGAGCGCATTCAAGGTCAAAACACTCTTCACGGCATTATCGAGGTCAAGCGCATTGTACCCGAAGGGATGAAGCATATCCTTTTCATATTTCTCATACACGGACGCATTGAATTTGCCATCTTTCTGAAACGCGGGAAGCGCGCGAAGGAACTCGCCGATCTGTTCGCGGGAGACCTGCACACCGAGCTGTCTTGCAATCGACAGACTCGCAGCAACCTCAAACGCGGACTGCTGCGCCGCATCCCCGAACATTCCCATATCCGGTTTTGTATTGTACTGAACCGCCATCACCAGAGTAATGTCTTTCATGGCATCCATGAGTTCCGCACGCGTGATATTCTGATCGAAGGCTTTCCCCACAACCGCATTCGGCGACATCGGATTGCTGCCGAACAGAATGTTCCCGCTCGCACCGGGCGTAAAAAACCAGACAAACGAAATAATGATGACTGCGGTAAACAGACCAAACAGGATACGGCTGTGCTTCACAAGCACATTGTTCATTTTTGTAATGACCATGAGTCTTCCTTTTCGATGTTGATATCTTAATGTTTTTCTTAAAATCGAAAGATATCCGATAATCTAACCCATCAAGCCGGATTCTGCAAGCCGCATCCGGAAAAGTTCAGAAAAATATTTCAGAAACGAGTAATGGGAACAGACCATGCAATTCCCGGGAACGGAAGTCCACAGAAACCTTCAGGTGCCGGAACTTTCCGGTTCATTCTATTCAAAATCCGCTGGACGGAACATGGATGTCAGACGATAAGCACCCTCTTTCCCGCGTCGGAGCAGCGCTACACCGCCACGCTCCAGCCAGATCCGGAAGACATCTTTCCGGGACAGTCCGACCGCATCCGCAATCAGCGACATCAACACGCCACCGTGAGAAAATACGACCACGGTTTCTGCATCGCAACGCTTCAGATCCTCCATCACACAGCGAGTCCGCCGGATGAAGTGTCCGATGTTTTCCCCGTTCGGAAATGTGAAATCCGCCATTCCCATATTCCAATGCTCGAAAGCTGTACCGTACTGTTGTTTCAGATGATCGAATTTCAGCAGGCTCCAATCCCCGAAATCAAGTTCGTTCAAACGGTCGTCTGCGACGAATTCCCGGAGACGCGGATCGTATTCCGATGCAATCTCACGAGTCTGCCGGACCCGCAGAAGAGTCCCGGAAAACACCTTCCCGTACGCTTGACCGGAAAGCCAGCGGCCGACGGCGGCAGCATCCGCCCTCCCCTCATCACTGAGATCAAGATCATGCACTCCGACAAACGAATTCGAATACACGGACGGCAAAGAACCGTGACGGACAAAAATCAATTTTTCAGCCATTCAAAACTCCAGAGTTCCATTCTGTTACAGTACCACCGGATCGCCTGTTTTTCAATCCGGGGACATCGTTCCCGGCAGGGAAATCCGTTTTCAGCACCGCTCCGGAGCAAGAGCATTCCTCCGTTCACACGCGGACAAGAGATTTTTCCTTTTCATCATCACCGGGGTCCAGCTTCCGTTCCGGCGGAACATAATTCCGGTCGCCGCCAAGAGCCTTCCATTTGATGTAAACCCATATCAGCAGAACCAGTCCGACACTCGTGAAAAGAAAATCCCATACATAAATATATTGATAGCCCAACTTGTCGATAAACCATCCGCCGCCCGCATTCGCCAGAACAAGCGTAATCGCACTGACCATTGCCATCGCCGAGCTGAACTGACCATATTTATCACGCGGAACCAGACGCATATTCAGCGGCAATGTACTGGCTATCTGCAGCATGTACACAAACGCAAGAGAAATGGCAACCACCGAGAAGGTTGCATAGCTGTGAACCCAGAAAAAACCGAAGATATTCATTGCAATGATCAGAACGCTCCCGATCATGTACACCCGGATCGGATGAATCCGGTCCACAAGAAGCCCGACAAAATAAAACAGCGGGATCGTGATCCCGGAACCGAGTGCGATAATGAATCCATACTGCTCCAGAGAAATATGAAGCTCTTTCGTTGCAAACAGCAGATTGAACATGCTCCGGCAGACTGTCGACGCATTGTTCAGCGCCATCACCAGAAAGTACACAAGAAAAAAGGGTATGCTGAAACATTCGCGTACATAAACCGAAATGAATCCGAATGGACTCCGGTTTTTCACCGGTTCCGGCGGAGGATACTTTCCTTCCTTGACATTGAAACACATCAGCAGGAAGGAAACCAGATAGACCAGAGCGACAATTGTGAAAATCCATGGAAGATGCGTATCCGCATGCGGCAGGACCAGAAGATTGAAAACAAAACCGGCACAAGTTCCGGCAACCCGGAAAAGCGCCATGAAACGTCCGAGGAACTGAGTCGGAACCACATCCGCAAACAGATAATAAAAGACCGACGCAATGAAAAGATTGAAGACCTGATAGGCAATCGCAAAAATGGCAATCACAATGATGATTGTCTTTGCCGGACTGCCCTCGGGACCGAACGCCAGATTGTGAATCCAGGCACCGATGTTGTCGCTCCATCCCAGCAGAATCAGAAAGAAAACAACGAACGGACTCGAAAACATCAGATAGGGTATGCGCCGTCCCCACCGGCTGCGCGTCCGGTCACTGGATGTACTGACAATCGGATTGATGATGAAATTCAAAAGCGACGGAAGACTCCCAACCAGAAGGCCGATGGTCAGATTGTTGGCATTGTGGTTTTTCAGCATCAGCGGAAGCAGGGTCGGGGTCAGGGCTTCCATCATCCAGAAGCAGAAATCGCCCCAGAGCATCCAGACAAAGAGGGTAATCAGGGCTGTTTTGGTATAAGAAAGTGTCCCGATCGTGTAAAGCTCCGGCGAAGAGTTCTTCGCGGCAGACGAATTCTGATCCATTATTTACTTCCTTTCCGCTCTGAAAAACATCAGATTTCCCCGTGAATGGAATGATGTTTTCTTTGATTAATTTTTAGTATAGTTTAGCCTTCTTTATTTCTTTATATTTTACTTCATAATGTATGATTTGTCAATTGATTTTCAGAAAAAAACATTAAAAAAAATTATTTTTAGTACAGTTACACTCTAAAAAACAAGCTGATCCATTTGAAAATACGGATTTTCAAATTATATTAAAACTGAACCATAAATAAACGATTCCCGGCAGCACTTTTTTGCCGGAAGTGCAACCCTTTTAGAAACGGAGTTTGTATGACGGACCGGATTCAAACCCAAAAAACACAGAAACGGCGCGGCCGGAAACCGGATCGGAGAAGAGAACTGTTTCTGCGCATTGCCGCCGATATCGACTCCGGAAAACTGACCGGAAAACTGCCTGGGGTGTTAAAACTCGCAGGTTTGTATAACTCATGTCATGGCACCGTGCAGAATGCAATTCGTCTGCTCTCTGATGCAGGCTATATTGAAGTTCTTCCAAGAAGCGGCTGTTATGTACGCCGGCGCCTTGAAGTGGTGATGGCAGGATTATATCTTGAAAAGCAGACCCCTCTGAATCTTCCTGACGCCTACACGAATTTTATGGCAAATCTGGGACCGCTGTATCAGAGTCTGCATGAAGCGTTGGGCAACGCGGGCATATCCCTTTCCTTTGAGGTGATTGATGTTGGAAATGCGGAGGCACTCCGCCGGCTGAAGCGTCCGGGGCGGCATCTGGTGGTCAATTTTCCAATTCTGGAACCAGAGCGGTATTATGCGCTGTTCGAGGATTGTTCATGGACCCGCGTCTCCGGAACGTTTGATGAACAGTGTCCGGTGGCACATTTCGCGTGCGACAATCCGGCAATCGGACGACTGGCTGCACAAAGACTCATGGAACGGGGATGCCGTCGATTTCTCGGGATCGGCTCTCATGCAATCGGCCTGTTCCGTCAGCGTTTCGAGGCTTTCGAAGCGGAGTTGAATGGAAAGGGTTTTCCGGCGGATCACATTGAAATTGATTCCTATCAAATGAATCTGCCGGAAATTCTGCTTCGGATGAGGACTCATCTGCTCCCCTGCTCGGAAGCGCTCAGTTCCGGAGAAATGGGGATTTTCTGTGCGGCGGATGCCTTCATGCAGCCGCTTCAGCAGGTTCTGGAACATTTGCCGGGAAAAACGGAAGACGCAGTGATTGTCTCCTGCGACAACAATCCCTACTTTCTCCAGAATGTCACGCTGAAAGCCGATGAGATCGACATCGGACTCCGGGAAATCGGAATCGAAGTTGCCGCGCATATTTTATCGGAGCCCGACCTTCCTGTAAAGCGCGTTTTCCCGCCTGTTCTCCGGAAGAAATAGAAGGAAATCCCGGTCCTGGGGAAAGGGTTTTGCAAAGAGAACTTGCGAAAATTCATTCTTCTGCTACATTATTCAGGATGAACGACAAACCTCGACTTATCGGAAACGGGAACACCATGAGAAAAACTGCCGGAATTCTGCTGAAAATCGTCATGCTGGCGGTAGCGCTTCTGATGCTGCCGGCACTTCTCGACGCAGAAAAGAAAATGGATGTTCCTCTGTCTCCCGAGATGCTGCCTGATTACAATTATATTCAGATCGTCAAACAGCTTCTTCACCAGAACCGTTTCCGGGAGGCATCGGAACTCTGCGCCGACATTATCGCGCAGGAGCTCCCGGGAGCGGAGGAGGCAAAAGCGCTGAAGAAACTCTGTGATCAGGAAATCTCCTATGCGGCGAACCGTCTCCGGCGCGGAGCCAGGGGATTCATCACCGGCAGCACCAATTCCGTGGAAGAGGCGGGCGGTGCGATCATTTCCGACATCATTATTTACGGAGACATTCGTGATCTCGCCATGCAGGGATGGTTCAAAATTACCGGCAAGGAAACCGATCCCCTCATTATCTGTCTTGCGTCCGTGGGTCTCTGTACGGAGCTGATCCAGTGGGCGGACTGGATGCCTGCTGTTCTCAAAGCAATGCGCAAAGCCGGGGCTTTGACGGAGCGATTTGCCGGAAATCTCCAGAAACTTGCGTCAAAAGCGGTAAAAACCGGAAAAATGGATCAGGCGTCGGCTCAGCTTTTCTCCAATCTTTCAACACTGCTGAGGCGGAATTCCTTTCAAAGAAGTGCCTGTCTCCTGCAATATGTTGAGACTCCGAAGGATCTGGCGCTGTATCTGAAAGTGGCGGAACACTCGCCTTCAGCGCCCTATCTGCTCATCAAGAGCGGAGGTGCCGACGGAGCGTTTGTCCTCCGGAAATTCGGCGGGACTCCGTCAGGAATTCATTTTCTGGCGCAGGCGGCTCGCAAAGGTCCGGCAGGAGTCGCCTTTCTGAAAAATCATATGCCCTATAAAACTCTGAAATGGGGAGCGCATTTCTCAAAAATGATTTATATGGGACATTTTTATGACTTTGTCGCCCACACGGCAGCCACCTTTCCCGCAGCCCTCTGGGGATTCTGGCTGCTTGTGGTCATGATGAGTCTTTATGGACTCACGGTATTTTATGATTTTTACCGGATTCTGCGAAAAATCCATCTTCACCTTGCCCGTGTATCCCGAAGGAAGAGAGCTGCGGCATCCACATCCGGAACTTCCGGTCCCGCAGGAGAAAACCGGGCTTGATTCCATCCGCCATCATGCTATATTATTCTCCTGAAATTCATTATGGAAGAACATCATGATTACCGGGATTGCTGCCGGCCTTATTTCTGCTCTGCTGCAGGCGATTTCCTATATCTGCAGTGCAAGTTTTATGCTGAAGTACAAATCGTCGCTGCGACTGGTGATTTTTTCCCAGCTTGCGATGGGCGTGTTTTGTCTGCCGTTTCTTCCGTTTCTGTTTCCACGCCAGCTGCTGGAGCAGCTGCCAGAGTTTCTGCTCTGGACCGGAGCATGGATCGCCTGTTTTACCGTGGGGCAGACAGCCTTTTTCAATACCCTTCGGACCATTGAACCCAGTCGGATGTCATCGCTGCTCGGACTGAAAATCATTGTACTTTCGATCATTTATGTGCTGATCATGCGAACTCCCCTTTCTCTGCTGCAATGGATTGCTGTTTTCATGAGCACACTTGCCGCAGTCGGAATGAACTGGAGCGGCGGAGCACGCTTTTCTCTCAAAGGAATGCTCTGGCTGCTGGTGACGCTGATTGCCTACTCTCTCACGGATATGACGGAAACGCATCTGGTTTCCATGCCGAAAACAGGAAACATTATTCATGACGGGTTTGCCATCGGCGCAGTCTGCTATTCTCTGCTGGGAATCCTGACGCTGCCGTTTCTGCTGAAATTCCGATGGACGACGAAACAGTTTGTCAAATCGGTTCCTTTCGCGCTGACCTGGTATCTCTCGCAAGTATCGCTGTTTGTCTGTTTCGGGCTTCTCGGAACAGTCTTCGGCAATGTGATCCAAGCCAGCCGCGGTCTGATCTCCATCGGACTCGGAATTCTTCTGCTTCTGATCGGGCTCGGACGTCTTGACTCCCGAATCACTCCCGCCATGTGGGTCCGCAGAATCGCTGCGGCAATCCTGATGACTGCGGGCATTGTTCTCTACTCCATCGCCAGACTTCAGGCATAATCCCGAAAAAAGGAACAGATTCAGGGATTGAAGATTTCTTTTTCTCGCTGTGTCAGCTTGCCGATCTGTTAAACCGGGCGTATATTATCCGGGAAAAACAATCAAATGCGGAGGAGTTTTCCCATGTCGAAAAAAATTCTGATCATTGCCGGAGATTTTGTCGAAGATTATGAACTCATGGTGCCATTTCAGGCTTTGCAGGTCTGCGGATTCGAGGTCGATGTCGTCAGTCCGGACAAAAAAGCGGGAGAAACAATCCGGACAGCCATTCACGATTTTGAAGGAGATCAGACCTATTCTGAAAAACGCGGACACAATTTCATGTTGAACGCCGATTTCAAAAAGATCGGAGAACGCCATTACGACGCTCTTCTTCTGCCGGGTGGAAGAGCCCCCGAGTTTTTGCGTCTGAATAAAAAAGTAATCAAACTTATCAGGGAATTTGCCGATGCGGGCAAACCGATTGCCGCCATCTGTCACGGACCGCAGCTGCTGACAGCGGCGGATGTCATCCGCGGAAAAAAGATTTCCGCTTATCCCGCTTGCAAACCGGAAATCACTGCGGCAGGAGCCGACTACGCGGAACTGGAACTCTCCGATTCCATCACCGACGGAAATTTCGTCACAGCTCCCGCATGGACGGCTCATGTTGAATGGCTGAAACAGTTCATTGCCCTGATGAATTCCTGAGAGAAAGGAGGAGCCGCGTGACCTGTTTTTTATCCCATCGCGGGGAATCCGATGACGCACCGGAAAACACGCTTGCAGCATTTCGTCTTGCCATGCAGCGGGATTCCGACGGAATCGAACTGGATATCCGCCTCACTTCCGATGAATGTGTTGTCTGTGTTCATGATGAGACCCTGAAGCGGGTCGCCGGGATTCCCCTGCCGATCGGAGAATCCACTCTGGCGGACTTGCGAAAACACCATCCGCTTCCGCTTCTTGCGGAAGCTCTCGACCTCCTGAAACCGGGAAAACACATGCAGATTGAACTGAAGGGAAACGACAAAAACCTTCTGCCGGCATTGAAAACGGTTCTCGAACAATGGAAGGGAAACAAAGCACAACTCGCCCTGAGCTCCTTTGAAAAAGAGACCATCCAAAGTGCAGGAGTTTTTTTTCCGGAGCTTCCGCGCCTTCTGTTGACGGATTTGAAAACTGAGTTCGGATCGTTTCCTTCCGCCGCACAGGTTTCTGAGAGTATGAAATCGCTGAATTGTACCGGAGTCAGTTTCAAAGCGGATCGAAGTGCTTCCAGAGAGTTCGTGAATCAACTTCATGCAAACGGCTTGAGAGTCGTCTGCTGGGGTGTTTCCTCCGACGAGCTCGGAATTGCAATGGCTGAGCTCGGAGTGGATGCCATGACCAGCAATCATGCCGTTGCTCTGCGTCGGATCTGGAGAGAAAAACAATCGTAGGAAGAAGGTCTCTTTCCGGACGAACTCCTTCTCTGCATTTCTGTTGTTTCTGTCTCCAGCAGGTGGGTTGGCTGAACCGAAGCAGATCACGCGCCTGCTCCATAATGATTGTTAAGATATAAAAAAACCGGGATAAAGCACATCCCGGTTTTTTATTTGAATAAGAGGAAGAGATCAATCTTATTTTTTGATCTTCCAGTCAAGCGCACCGACCGGGCACTCTTCCACACACGCACCGCAATCCGCGCAGGAAAGCGGAAGTCCCTGGTTGAATGCCGTTCCGACACCGGTCTGGAATCCACGCTTCATCGGTGCAAGCAGATGCTTGTTGATGATCTCGCCGCAAACCTTCACACAGGTTCCGCAGCGAACGCACTTCATGCGGTCGTAAATGATGACAGGATGACGGGTATCCGGTGCATCTTCCGGCTTCTTTCCGGAGAAGGCATCGGGACGCACCTGAAGAAGTGTGGAGTATTTTTTCAGTTTGCAGTCGCCCTTTGCGGTGCAGCTGCATTCGATACAGCGTTCGCCTTCCTTCTGCATTTTCTCCTTGCCGATGGAAGGGAAGAGTTCCGTAAAGGTAGTTTTGCGCTCTTCGAGAGAAATGAAGTCCGGCTTGACACGCGGTTCCTGGGATACAGGATGGAGATAAACGAGTTCCTCTTTCGAAAGGCTGTTCCAGTGTCCGCGGGACACATTGAATTCAAAGGGAAGTTCCACTTTGCGACCTTCCAGGAAGGCGGTTACGGCATCCGCAGCGCGATGGCCGGAAGCCAGAGCCTCAACCACGGTCGCGGGACCGGTTACGCAATCGCCGGCGGCAAAGACGTTTGAAACACCTTCGCATGCCTGTTCACCTTTGGAAACGGCAACATCACCGCGTTTTGTAGCAGCAAGTCCGTTCGGAGCTATCGTGCGCTGTCCGATGGCGGCGATTACGGTATCGGCTTCGATTTCGAAGTCGGAACCGGGAATCGGCTCCGGTTTGCGCCGTCCGGAGGCATCGGGTTCCCCAAGCTGCATTTTCTGACAGGTGAGAACCAGACGGCCGGACGCATTCTTTTTCAGCTGAACAGGCGCGGTCAGCAATTCGAGTTTGACACCTTCTTCGACAGCCTCATCAACCTCAACCGCCTCTGCCGGCATTTCCGCGCGGGTTCTGCGGTAGACAATCGTAACATCCCCGCCGAGACGAACCGCAGTTCGGGCGCAGTCCATTGCAGTGTTGCCGCCACCGACCACAAGAGTTCTGCCGGGATTCGGGCAATCTTTCCAGTTTTTCGCAGCAATTCCTTCGAGCCAGCGGATTCCCATCTCGGAGAGTTCATCCCCTTCGATGCGCATTGAGCTGGGTGCCCACGAACCGACAGCAATGACGACGGCGTCGTATTTCGCTTTCAGTTCATCAAGAGAAAGATTTTTTCCGAGTTCTTTTCCGCATTCGATCCGGATGCCCATTTTCTCAAAATGAGAGAGTTCTTTCCGCAGGATGGCTTTCGGAAGACGGAATTCCGGGATGCCGTAACGGAGCATTCCGCCCGGTTCCGCCTGCTTGTCGAACAGATCGACCTGGACGCCGCGCAGTCGCAGATCATACGCTGTGCTGAATCCTGCGGGCCCTGCTCCGACCACGGCAACTTTTTTGCCGTTATACGGAGGCAGCTCCTCCATGTAGGATTCATAATACAGATCGGCTGCCAGACGCTTGAAGTCGTTAATGGAAACCGGCTTGGAATCCACATTGCGACGGCAGTCCTTTTCACAGAATCGCGGACAGACGCGCCCGACGGACATCGGCAGAGGAATACGCTTTTTGATGATTTTCAAGGATTCCAGGAAATTGCCTTTCCGTCCTTCGCGAACATATTCTTCCACAGAGGCATGGGCGGGACAGGCCATCGTGCAGGGAGCTTCGCAGTCGCCGGTATGTTCGGAAAGAAGAAGTCCGAGTGCAGTACGGCGCATGTCGAGGACTTCGTCGGACGTGGCTTCGATTTCCTGGCCTTCCGTCGGACAGGCCGAGCAGGAGGGAAGGAAGCGTCCTGTCTTGCTGTCCTTTACAACGCAGACAAAGCAGGAAGTCGTTCTGGAAATTTTCTGGTTATGGCAGAGGGTCGGGATGTCGAGCCCCATTCTCCTTGCCACGGAAAGGATGGTTTCCCCGGGAGCCGCGGTCTGCGGCTTTCCGTCGATTTTGAAATGGATATCAGGCATTGGTAAATACTCCGGTCACTTGTTGTTTGAGTTGAATCCCTGTCCGCGCGGCACACGTTTGATTGCCTTTTTCGGACAGACTTCCAGACAGGAATTGCATTTGAGGCATTTGGCATTGTCGATTACGAATCCATCGGAAATCGCTCCTGCCGGGCAGCTCCGGATGCAGAGCTTGCATTTGATGCACTTGCTCTGGTCCAGCGTCAGGTCAACCAGAGTCGGACAGACCAGCGACGGACAGACTTTTTCCTTGACATGGGCCTCATACTCGTTCCGGAAATAACGGATCGTGGAAAGAGCCGGATTCGGAGCTGTCTGCCCGAGACCGCAGAGCGCGCCTTTGCGGATTTTCGGTCCGAGATCTTCCAGGAACGCGATATCCTCTTCTTTGCCTTCTCCGGCACAGATGCGTTCAAGCGTCTCATACATACGCATGGTTCCAACGCGGCAGAAGGTGCATTTTCCGCAGGATTCCCGGTGCGTGAAGGAAAGGAAGTAGCGTGCCGTTTCCACCATGCACCGATTGTTTCCGATCACGATCAATCCGCCGGACCCCATGATTGCGCCAAGTTCTTTCAGAGAATCGTAATCGACCTTCACATCGAATTTCTCGGCAGGGATGCAGCCGCCGGAAGGCCCGCCGGTTTGAACCGCCTTGACGCTGCCCCGTTCCGCGCCTCCGATATCGTACACGATCTCGGCGAGGGTCACACCCATCGGCACTTCAGTCAGTCCGGGATATTTCAAATCACCTGCGAGAGCGAAAATCTTTGTTCCCTTGCTCTTTTCTGATCCGATGGAAGCAAAAGCCTCACCACCCATATTGACAAGAGGAGCGATGTTGGCAAAGGTTTCCACATTGTTGATTGCTGTCGGCAGGGAGTTCCAGCCGCTGTCGGTCGGGAACGGGGGACGGAAGCGCGGAGTTCCGCGTTTGCCTTCCAGAGAAGCGATCATCGCGGTCTCTTCACCACAGACAAAAGCTCCGGCACCTTCCTTGATTTTAATCTCAATCGGCTTTTCGCGGCCGGGGAGTTTGTCGAGTCCGGCTTCCTGAATTTTTGCGATCGCGATCTTGAGGTGCTTGATTGCCATCGGGTATTCCGCGCGACAGTAAATGAAAAGTTTGGTTGCGCCGGTTGCATAGGCGCCGATCAGCATGCCTTCCAGCACTTGGAACGGAACACTTTCCATCATGGAACGGTCCATAAATGCACCGGGGTCGCCTTCGTCAGCGTTCATGATCAGAACTTTTTCAGGGACCTGCTTTGCTGCCAGGAATGACCATTTCATACCGGTCGGGAAACCGCCGCCTCCGCGGCCGCGGAGTCCGGAAACCTTAATCATGTCGACGACCTCCCCGGGCTTCATGGAAAACGCTTTTTCCAAAGCGGAGAATCCGCCGTTCGCCTTGTATTCTTCCAGATTGCACGGTTCGATGCGGCCCGCAAGTCTGGTCACATAAAGAGCCTCTTTGGAGGAACGGATTTCCGGGATAACAAAGCGTCCTTCTTCAGAAAGAGAAAGGATTTTCTGAGCGGAAACGTCGTCGCCTTTGACAGAGGAATAGAAGACGGAACCGTTGTCAGTTTCCACTTCCACCATCGGTTCCGCATAGCAGTGCCCGATGCAGCCGACCCCGACAACCGGGATGTCACCGGCATTACGCTTGAGAGCCTCCATCACGGCTTCGGCACCGGCGGCGACGCCGCAGGATGCAACGCCGACTTTGATTCGTTTGATCTGAGCCATGTTATCAGTCCATCTTTTTATATTCATTCAAAATTTTCACAAGCCCCTTGCGGTCGAGCTTTCCGTAGACACGGCCATTGATTGCCATGACAGGAGCAAGACTGCAACAGCCAAGACAGGCAACGGTTTCCAATGAAAAACGGCCTTCCTTGTCAGTTTCTCCGCTTTTAATGCCGAGTTCCGCCTGAATCCACTGCTGGATCAGCGGCGTTCCCTTGATATGACAGGCAGTTCCATCACAGGAACTGATCTGAAAACGTCCGGGTTTCACCCGCTTGAACTGAGCATAGAATGTGAGAACTCCTTCAACCTCGGCCTCCGCCATATTGAAATTGGCGGCCACAGCTTTGACGGCATCATCGGAAACATAGCCTTCCTTCTGCTGGATCAGCTGAAGTCCTTTGATGAGATCTCCTTTTTCGTGTCCTACCTCTTCAAGATAGGAATAGTCTGACAACATAACTAAAACCTCCCAGATTATTATATCCGTTTAAACGGAATACAGTATCACAAAACGCCGTTTTTTCAATACTGAACGTCTGATTTTTCGCAAAAAAAACCGCATGCTCTTTTCGGGAGCATGCGGCAGATGGGCGCAAATTCACGCTGCGGAATTAAACAGCCGTAATTCCGAGAGTGTAATCATTGCTGTAGTATTTCTTTTCGTTCTTCGTTGAGATCTCAACGTAGTAAGAGCCGGAAAGCAGATCCTTGGACACGCCGTAGGTATCAAACGAAACTTTCTTGTTCGTTGCAACGGATCTGACTTCATAGGTCAAATTCGTTGAATTGAAGCCGGAGAAATCCAGTCTCACGCTGGAAGCTCCTTCGACATTGAAGCGGAAGAAATCGGAGGGATCATTGTATCCGACCCAGCCGCTGAGCTGAATGGTTTCGCCTGCCGCGAGCGTCTGCGCCTGAGCAACCGTATCGGAAGCCCAGCTGCTGTTGTCCTCGGTATGCGAATCATTGACAAAGTAAGTTCCGTTGAAGTTCAGATTATAAGCGGTTTCCTGCTTTGCAGTCTTCTTATCCGTGGACTCGACAACCACATAGTAGCTGCCGGCATCCAGGAGCATGTCGTTCTTGAAGACCTTCTCGGAATTGGTACCGGCATTCAGAGTCACAGAAGAGATCTTCTTGCCGGCGACACCTTCCGACTTCTTCTCGTAAACAGAGATTTTCACCTTTGCCGCAAGATCGTAAACGCCGAGATTGAAGACGCCGTCTCCGGAAAGATTGATCTCATAGTAGTCTGCCGGATCACCATACCCGACCCAGAGATCGTCTTCGGCCGTTGTCTTCTGATTCAGCTGAAGCGTTTCCTGATCCGCCGTGGCAAAACTGTTGTTCGACGAAGCGGGATGCTTGTAGAGATCGCTGACCGTCAGGTCGTAATACGAATTCTCATTGCCTTTTCCTTTGTCTCCGGATTCCACCGTGACCAGGAAATTGCCAACAGGAAGCAGATAATCCTTGAACAGGTTACTGTTGTCCGATGTGTATGTGACCGTCACACTCTTCAGTTTTTTCTGTTTTCCGTCAACGTACTGATACAGGGACACTTTCAATTTGGCATCCTGCTTGACGTCGATGGAAATATTCAGAGAACCGGCATTCGCTGTGGAGAAGTTGTAATAATCAACAGAATCTCCGAAGCCGACCCACTCATCCGTAACCGCATAGTTGCCATCCGAATCCAGGAAAACAATGTTTGACGGATTCGAGGACGCTGTCTTTGCAGGCAGATAATCCTCCGAAACGCTCAGGTTGTAATAGGAGTTGACGGTTCCTTTGCCTCCGTCAGAAGTCTCGACGGCGATGAAGTAGATTTCCGGGACCAGCACTCCGGAGAAGAGATTGTAGGTATCCTCCGTAATGGTGACGGATTCTTTCTTCTTCCGCTCATTGTCATACAGAGTCACTTTCAACTTTCCTGTCACGCCGGTGATGTTGACTCCCTGAATGGTAGCGGAGTCACCTGCCTCGAACATGTAATAATCGCCTTTGTCCTGATATCCGACCCAGCCCTGAACGGTTCCGGCCGCACCTGTTTCCGTGTTGGAGAGTTTCATCCACTGAGGATTCGTTTTAAGATCATCATAATCCGGAGTATCGAAGAAGGAGAGATCGGCATTGATCGTATACTGAGCCTTCGTGGCATTCTGAGCTGCTTCAACCATGAGGTAAATCCGTTCTCCGTATTTTGCCGGATCAATCAGAAGATTGGTAATTCCGCCCAGGCCGTTCTTCACGGTGAATTTCTTGATGACCTTTTTCGTATCATCATAGATGGAGATTGTCAGAGGAGAGGTTACTCCTGTCAGAGTCAAGTTGAGAACTCCGCCCAGCAAACCGTTCTCATCCGATTTACCCTGATTCAGCAGGTCAAATTTGTACCAGCAGTAATTTGCGCCGGAGTCGGAAGCAAGACCGATGGTGCCGAATGTCGAGGTTATGTAATGATCGGTTCCCATCGTTCCATTCTGGAGGGTATATGCCCAGGAAGAGGAGAGACCGTCTTCATATCCCGGTCCGATCTCTTCCGAAACGGTATAGGTGAATTTATCACTCCATGCACTCTTTCTTCCGCTTCCATCAACAGCCTGAACTCGGAAATCGTAGGTTCCGGAATTCAGGATCATACTCCAGGTTGCCACACGCAAACTTGAAATTTCAGACGCATCAATATATTCTATCTGCGTTTCCAGAGAATTGGAAATCTCAATATAGTAACCTGCAATACCGAACGCATCCGAAGAGGGCTGCCAGCTGACCGTGTAGACATTCGAAAAGTCATTATCGCGGGTCACACCGACGGACAACGGTTTTGTCGGATTCGTATAGAGGTCAACGATATTGTTTCCATCCGAATCCGTCAAAGTAAACGACGTCACCTGATAACTCCAGTTAGAGACCTCGTGTCCTCTTCCGTCGACCGCTTTGGCTCGCCAGTAGAAGACCGTACCCGGCGCATATCCGGCAAGACGGGTGATTCCGTTGTTTTCCGTGCTCAGAACAAGGGTATCTCCCTGATAAACATCGGTACTCGTCGGATCGTCGCTGTACGTGTAATCGGAGTCGCGCTTGGAGGAGTAAAGCAGTTTGCTTTCATCGCGGAACGTGCCGTCCAGCGAAATTTCATAGATGAAATAAACTCCTGTCGGATCCTGGAAATTGTTGTTCGACGCATCGAAAGTAACCGTAATATTGATCGGATCGCGGACATCCACAGGATCTTCCAGTCCTTTGATACCGGGCTGCGGGAACCAGTCGTACTCGACGGTAATTTCAGGTTCCGGAAGGAGAGTAAACCAGCCATCCTGATCTTCCGTGGGTCCATGCGGAGCTTCCCGGTCGATGATGAACGAATCTCCGGACAGCTCCTCGGACTTGTTGCCAGCATAGTCAACAGCAACCATCGTCCATGTATAAGTTCCATCCTCAAGATCGTTCCAGAAAGAGCTGGTAAACACATAGCTGGAGAGAGAGGGATCATCCACAGTAACCGTATAGACGACATCCGCATCCGTTCCATCGCGGTGGAAGGTGAAAACATACTCCTTGACTCCGGATTGCGGCTCCACATCGGGATCCTCTTTTGCCGGAGACTTCCAGTTGATCGTGACATTGTTGTTCTTGTCAACTTTCACCTCCGTATCCGTTCTCGGGAAGATCGGTGCGGTGACATCCCCGCCCCAGGAGGAGGAAACGACCGTGGAGTTGCTGACGTTGTCATACGCCGTGATCTCAAACACATAATTGCCATGAGCAAGACCGGTAAGCGTATAGGTGGTATCTGTAATCAGCCCCGGAACAGTGATCCAGTTTTTGACTTTCTCGTCGTCCAGTTTGTAGCGGAGGGTATAACCACGGACACCGGACCCGTTCTCGCCGTCATCGGCAGGATTCCAGGTGATGGTGACGTTCTGAGTTGCATTGCCGCCAATCAGAGTGGTCTGATCATATTCAACGGTAATATCAATGATATTTTCCAGCTCAAAAACAGGACCTTCATGATCGCCGACCCAGTCAATGGTAATGGCATCAGCGACCGCAGTTGTATTATCTGCCTTGTCTGTCGCAAGAATTCTGCATGTATAGTCCCCGTTCTTCAGAAGGATTCCCAGATCGTCGTAAAGATTGATATACGGCATATTCTGATCGTCAAGCACAATCCGGTCGGGATATTTCGAATCCTCGGTCAGATAGATGCGGTACGACATCAGATTGTATGCGGAATCCGGATCGCTTGTCAGTTTGATCTGAAGCGTGTAGTATTCCACACCGGAAATCACAATATCGTCTTCAATGGAACCGTCGGTTGCAGGATTCCAGGTGATGGTGACGTTCTGGCGCCAATCCAGCTCGCCTTCGTACTCCTGGTAGCCGATCACTTGCGCGGACGCGGTTCCGTCGAATTCCGGCGGAGTGATATCGCCGTCAAATGTACCGAGAATCTCCGTGGAATTGCCGACTTTGTCATACGCAACAACCCGGCATTCATAAGAAACGTTGGCAGGGACGACACCGATCAGAGAATACTCATAAGTCTTCGTCTGGGAATTGTATTTCACGGCGTTCCAGTCGATCTTGTCGACCTCACCCTCGACGCTATTTGCGAGGATCCAGGACATCGTACCGGCAACACGATAGTAAACCGCATAGCCGAGAATACCGGACTCCATATCCGATGCCGGATTCCAAGACATGGAAACATCAAGCGTTCCATTGTTGAATTCCGGGGTATATACGGTGATCTCGCCGGTAAACGTGGGATCGGTGGTATCGCCCGCCCAGCCGGTTGTGTTCGTCAGCGAATATCCGAACTGTCCGGAGGTCAGATGATTTCCACACTTGTCAACCGGATTCACAACGCGCCATTCGTAAGTGGCATTGCCGATCGGTGCTGTGATCGTGCAGCTGGTACCGTTGTAGGGATACAGCGATTCATCTTCGTAATGACTCTTGTCGGGATCAATTGTAATCCAGGAACTGAACTCCCCATCGCCGATCTGGTAGCGGTACTGAACCGTGTAGGAGACGATTCCGGAGGAATTGACAAGATAGTCATCGGTTTCCACCGGATTGTCGATCGCAGGATCCCAGGAAACGGTCACTTGAATTCCGTAGAAGTCGCTGCCCTCGACAGGAACATATGTGATCTCGCTGGCAAGGACGCCTGTTGCTTCTTCCTCAAATGCGGGAGCCACGTTGTCATATCCCCAGACAAGTCCGGTAATCAGATCGCTTTCCTGACCGCGATTATCGGTTGCAGAGATACTCCATTCGTACTCCACGCGTTCATCAAGGATTCCATGAAGTTCGTAATACTTGACGTTCGCCTCGGTGGGATCCCGTTTCAAATCCGCAGGCGTGATTTCGATCGTGGTAATATCAAACGACCCTTTCTGCCAGTAGGAGATCGTATATTTTGCCACTCCGGACTGCAGATCGGTGGCTTCGATGAATCTCAAGCGGACAATTTGAAGTCCGGATTCATCGTAGTTGACGATCGTCTTCTTGATGTTCTCCCTTGTGAAATCAGGGGGTTCCTGGTCCGGAATGATATCCTGCGAAATCGTGACCGGACGGCCGGGGAAGCCTTCCGCCTTGTTGATCTTGTCGCGAACCGTAACGGAGATATTGTATTCCGCGTTCGCGGAAAGATTCTTGAAGGTGTAGGAATAGGTCTCCGGCTGCTGGTCCGGATCAGGATTGGTCACGATGATGGAATGGGTTTCCAGAACGCCGGAACCATCCAGAGCGGAAAGAACAATCGTGTACTCATAGACGCCGGACTGGCCCAGCATGGAACCGTTGACCTCATCTGTTGCCCGGTTCCATGTCACGGTTACATTTACAAGACTTTCATCGGAGGTGTTGTAATCGTAAGATACGGTCAGGGCATCGCCTTCGGCAAAGTGTGCCGGAGTTACATCGTAAGGAGTGGAAAGCTCCTTGAAACTGGCATTGCCCGCAGTATCATAGACGGTCAGACGCCACTGGTTGCTGCCGTCATTGGCAAATCCTTTCTTGATGTTTTTGATACCCGTGAAATAGAAGAATCCTTCCATCCGTTCCTGATCGGAGATATCCGCGGCAAATTTCTGTGCCTTGGTAACCCAGACATCGTCACCGGTCGTGTTGTCACGCTCCTTAACCTGCAGAACATACAGATACGTACCGGAGGGAGTGTAGAGATCACTCTCGGTATCCTCGGAAATATCGACTTTGAAACTCAGGGTCTGATACCATTCGGAACTGACCGGCGTGTAAAGGATATTCCCGTAAACGGAGAAATTCACATTCTGAACCGCGTCGCTGTCTCCGTACCAGATTCCAATCGTATTTGTATCTGTGGTGGGAGTCGACTGATTGCCGGATTTGTCAACCGCAGCAATGTACCAGCGGTAATCGGATCTCGCATCCAGTTCAATTCCCGAAATGGAGAACGATCCCTGTCCGGAATATTCTGCGAGAGGACAGTACTGATATTCTCCGATCTCATTTCCGGACTCATCCAGCTGGACATAATAGAGCTTGTACCCCTTCAGCCCGGTGCCGCCGACCGGATCTTCTGCAAAATTCTCCCATTTCACAGAGATCGTGCGTTCTGCATCCGTCAGATTGTTCGCAATATAGAAAACGTTCTGCTGCGTATTGATCGCCTCGGCCTTGGAGGAGTCGATGATTTCCGGCGGAGTCAAATCCTTGGTGTCGATCTTGATTGAGTCGCCCAGAGTCCATTCGCCGACGCCACTCGCCTTATTTCCCTCAAGACTGTCGGGCCGCTGTTCCCCCTGATAGGTATTGGAAACTGCACGGACTCTCCAGTAGAGATTCAGACCGTTGTCAAGACCGGAAACGAACAGCGTATCGGCCGTGGTCGTTTTCCGGAAGAGCGTAATGCGGCGAATCAGTTCTATCGTTTCCGTCGATCCGTCATCCTTCTTGACTTCAATCGCTGTCAAATAGTAATTGCCGTACTCATCGACGCCGCCCAATGCGGAAGCCGCAGAACTGCCCGAAGCAAGCAGATTGCTGAGTTTGGTAAAGCTGTCCCAGAGATCCGATTCCTTGATCGTTCCGACGGCTTTCAGGACCTCGTCGTCAATGGTTAGATAGTTGATTTCATAGAAGCTCAATCCGGCTTCGCAGCTGCAGCGGTTCCATTCCAGGAACATCACGGAGGACTCGCCTCCGCGGACCCGGGTGCCGGCAGGCTGACCGATCTCGGGCACGACATCGGTCCCGGCCACTTCAATTGTCTGGGACCACTCACCGTTCTGATAGGCGGAAGAGGAACCCTTGTTGTTCAGCCGGACACGGGCAATCACTTTCTGGTTTTCCAGAATATCGTAAATTTCAAAATAGGTGGCATTATAGGCAAGATTTGCCACAATGGAATTGGTCCGGTCGATTTCCGAACCGTTTTCATCATACGTGATGATGGAGTACTCCACTTCATACTGATAGTTGTTGTTCAGCGAGGGTCCCCAGTAGGACCAGTCCAGACGGACCGTATCCGTATCCGAATTGTAGGCAGACGTCAGGGAAACGGTGGAGACATCTTTCCACAT
The DNA here is from genome assembly GCA_949292215.1 of uncultured bacterium. Lineage (GTDB taxonomy): Bacteria > Verrucomicrobiota > Lentisphaeria > Victivallales > UBA1829 > UBA1829. The sequence continues at coordinate 8,864 of CASEYW010000028.1, read as the reverse complement.
GGATTCCTGCAGACTGACCGTCACATCGGAGACTGTCTGATTCGTCTCATGAGAGATTGTGACACTGGTCTTTGAGGAATCATACACCACGGTCTTCATCTCGGATGCGATCACCGTTCCATTTTCGTCCATTGTCGAAATTACATACGAAAGGCTGTAGGAATATTCACGGGCGCCCATGCTGTCCGCGGAGGGAGGCGTCCAGGAGACAAGAGTCGTTGTATCGTCTTTCTCCTCGACCTTGCAGCCATCCATGGGATCGCCCAAGCGGACGAATTCCACAACCGGGGTTCCGACGACTTCTCCATTCACCTCCAGCGTGCAGGAGGTAGTCCCAGTACCATAATCCGCAATCTGGGTCGTAACGGTTCCATCTTCGCCTCGAACCTGGAAAGTCACACGATAGACGCAATTGGAGAGGTCGCTGACACCGGATACCGCATTCCAGGAGAGAGAATTCGTCTCGGCATTCCATTTGATGTCGGAAACCGGCGGAACCTCTTCGATCAGATAAACCGCAAGATCGGAGATTTCAACCTCATCGCTTGTCTCAATATCCGCCTGGAACGTTCCGTTTGTATAATCCACGCTCTTTTCTTCGGAAATACCGGTCTTCTTATTCGTTTCCGTGTATGTGAGGCGGTATCTGCAATCGCCTTTTTCCGCGTTGGAAACTCCGGACCGCCAGGAAACCTTCAGCAGATTCTCATCCTCGTCCTCGATCGTGGTAAAGGAGACCGAATTCGCGACAAGTTCCGTTGCAGTCAGGTCAATTTCCCGATCCACATCAATCGTCAGCTCGCCCGGATTGGTGCTGGTGTTTCCGGTCAGATAAGCGGTAACAACAAAAGCATTTTTTCCGTCGTCAGAGAGCATTGTCTGTTCCACGGTATACACGCCGTCCGCATCCGGAGTGACTCCGGCAAAGGTGAAGCGGACATCCTGCAGGGTATCGAAGGTCAGCGTGATGTAGACCGGCTTGGAGGGCTCCACCCAGTAGTCAAGCCAGCGGTCTTTGTTGTTCAGACCGGAAATGAGCTTATAGGTTCCGTCTTTCGCCTCGTTCAGGTTGACCGTGATGTTGACGCCGGTTTCCGTTCCCGTTTCTCCCGTGAGGGAGTTGATGATGAAGTTTTCGTTGTGCGCCCCCTGCGATTCCCAGCCGACATCATCAACGGCACGCCAGCGGTTCAGAACGAACTCGATATTGGTGGTGCCGTTCATGGAAAGCAGGTCGCCTGTGATTGTCGCATTGCTGTCGATGGTGTAAGTATTCTTCCCTTCCGTCAGATCGAAGTTGCCGACAATTTCCGCTCCGGAGGCAATTTCCACAATATCGTCATAACTCTGTTTGACAAAAGAATTCGGCCCTGTCACATTGCCGGAGAAGACGGCATAACGGGCCTCGGTTGCCCCGGTGGGGTCAATGATGATATTGGAAGCAATGCGGATATTCAGATCGTTTGCAGTTTTCAAAACAGCAACACGAACTTCTGACGCGCTGGAGTCGGAACGGCCATCAAGAGTAATATTGCCGGTGATATCAAATGTCGCATCCGCGGCGTTCTTGTAAGTGGTGACCCAGAGCGCAATGGCACGACCCACAGAAGAATCTGTGGTTACATGAATTTCCGAATCCATCGCGGAAGCGGAGAGAGTCGGAGCGTAAATGCCGTAAGCGTTTTCCCCACCCTTTGTATAAACTTGCACATCATACGTTTCCGTCCGGATATCTGCGGCGAGGAGAGAGTTGCCGTTATTCAATGTCAAACTGCTTCCGGCATAAATACCCGCGGTATAAACATTGAGTCCGGGATCAATCAAACTGCTGGACTCCTTTATATCTCCGACATCATTTGTATAGACGGTCAGAGAACCGTTCATCCGCCCCGAGAAGGTGATGGTCGTATCCGCATAAATAGCAGCTGTGGCAATTTCATTGCCGAGTCCTTCCGGCTCGCCGCCATTCCGCACCTGCCAGACATGATTCATGTAGGAGGTAATATCACCTGTAAACATTCCCGTAAAGGAGATATTTGCGGCGGAAAGACCTCTCGAATAAACCGTATTGTTCGCAATGGTTGCAACAGGATCTCTCGTGCTGTTGGTCGTTGCCCGCATTTCAACGTCATCCACCGTCGTTTCAATAGTTCCGTTGTAGGATGTCAAGAGGAGACTTCCGGCATCCGCCCGCAGACCGTATGCTCCGATCGCATTATCAGAAATGGTAGCCAAAGCCTCCGGGATATCACCATCTGTTGCTTGGGGTTTCCAGTAGTCCGGCGTATTGAACAGCTCCACATTTCGAACAGCCGCGGTGATAATCCCTCTCAGCATATCGTCGTTACTGGTATCTCCCCAGAACCCGGAAACTTCAATGTTTTTCTTAAGTGCCCAGATCCCCTGTGCGGAAATCTTGTTTCCTGACAGTTCCATACCATCGACATATTGATGATTTGTAAACGTTACATCCGCAGACAAATTCCCGATGAAGTTGTTCTTGAGATAAAAATCATCGGCTCGGATCGCCGCTGCCTGAATCGTATTGTCACTGGAATTGCTGACAGCTTCTTGACTCTCACTAAGCAAACCGGTCACAGACGCGGTCGCACTCGCAGTAATCTCCGCGGGCAGATCGGAAAGGATCTGCAAAAGTCCGGAATCCGTAGCGGAAGAACCATCAACATCAGATCCCGAACCGGAAAGAATTCCATACGCATCAAAAGAAGAACTTCCGCTGCGATATGTTAATACAGAGTCGCCACCCTGCGGAATCAAGTTGATATTCTCCGCCTTGATGCGGATATTCCGATCCATCGCCGCGGCATCGTAAATGTTCTCCGCTCCGGAAAGGGAAGGATTGATACCACCGGTCTGTGCGGTGAAATTGACCTGCCCCGCTCTATCAAACTTGACCGCGCTGATGGTTTTCTGCGCCGCCCAGGAATTACTGCCGTAAGCCACCTCAAACCAGAGGGAAGAACCATCATTGAATCCCAGATATTGATTATTCGCATCCAGAAGAACCTCTGTTCCCTCCTCGTCAACGAATGTACCGGACCAGGTTCTGTAATATTCATCCGAAGCATAGGACGTGGTGTAATCAAAAACATAATACAGAAGGGATGACTGATAAAGGCTCTGGTCCTCTGAATGCGCTGTTTCGAACCACTCTTTGAATGATGAGGATGTTCCACTTGCCTTGAATTCTGTCACAAGCTGTTCTGTAACGGAATTCCACTGAAGAATTCCCTCTTCCGTAAGAAAACCAATCACCTCTTTAGAGCTACGTACACCATTGAAATAAGCTTGATAAACATAATCTTCATCATCATACATCAGCTCTGAACCATACCGATACTCGGGAACTCCCTCCCATGAACCGGCTTGAATTCTCGGGGCACGAAGCTGAATAAGACGCCCGGAGGAGGTCACTTGATAAAGAAGGCCAAGCTCCTCATAATCATAAGTCCCGGTAGGGGAAGTTGAATTACTATAATAAGTAACGGAACCTTCTCCTATTTCTGTTTTTATCAGATCCCCCTGGATAGTTCCAGTCATTGTTGTCGTCAAGGAAATATTCCATTCCACGGAATAAACCGAATCATTCACGGACCATGTTACAGGATTGTTGTTTGATGTGACAGCAGACACCGTTCCGGAAGAGTTCAAAACATACAAATCGCCGGAGGTTTTCCCTCCAGCCGTATCTACGATATAAGAAGTTCCCTCCAGCAGATACCCGGCGAACTGATTGACGGTAATGATCTCTCCTGCGACCTCTTTTTTAACAGAAGTAAAATACGCCTGCTCTCCGGCATCGTTCAGAACAACAGAAGAATTCACATCGGAAATGGAGCCGATTTTGTCGCCAATTTCGTTGAACAGATCATACCCGTTCGCGGTGCGTCTCCAGGTGGCCTCCAGCGGAGCGCTCAGCCCATCGGAAGAGAGGTAACACAATCCCAGGGGAGTTTCGATCCAGTTGCCGTTCAGGGTACCGATTTCCGTAGTCCCGGAAAAGACTTTTCCATTCTGAATGAAAAGGCCGGTATCAACGGTATCGCCGAAGATTGTGAAGGACTGGATCCTGCCGTCCGGACCAATCAGGAGACCGTCCTGCATGTGTCCGATGTTTTTGAGGTTGTCTGTTACAACATTGTTGTCATCGTCAAGGAATTTCTCACCGTTGAAATGCTTCAAGGTTCCGTCATCGTCAACGAACCCGAGCTGAACACCGGTCAGAGAGAAGAATTTTCCGCTATCGTGGTTGACAATGATATTCCCCTCAAGGGTGCCGACCAGTGTTCCCTCCGCATCATAGATCTTGATCTCGCCGTTCTCTTTTCTCCAGGTCCGCTCCTCCTGATTGAGCGAGACCTCCCCGTAACGGTTCAATGCGACAAAAGCCCCGGTCTCGCCATCTGTCGTAGCAAAGGAATAACCCTGAAGCTGATAACTGTAAATTTCATCCCGGCGATAGGCATACCCGCCTTCCGTTACCATTGCACCTGCGACATATTCGAAATTGTACCTGGACGCGGGAGAGCCGGACTTGTTTGTACGCACCGTGTAATCGGGATTGAAATTGGAATCATAATTTCCGCCGATGATCAGCAGGTTGTTGTCTCCGGTAAATTCCAGTGCGGCATCTTTATAGGAATCCCCCTGATAGGGGGGAACCAGTGTAGACTCATTCTGATTCAGGAAATACTGCCCGCCCTGATCGCCGCCGATGATGGATGTGGCTCTGAAGACGGCATCTCCGCCCCGAATTTCGCTTCCATACACAAATTCCCAAAACTGTCCCATCCGTTCTGTGGCCATAATATTTCTCCTGCTTTTTTAAGCTTATTTTTCTGTTCAATGAAGTTGTTCCGGTTTTACCCGACGACTGGGCTTTGATGAGATTTACCTCTACCGCGAAATAAGTTTTTTCCGGCATAAGATGGAACCATGTGCATAAAAACAACTCCTTGCTTTGCTTTTTCAGTTAAACGTACACGCTACACTTATAAACCATTAGAAGCAAAAAATCAAGTGTAAGTTCAACGATTTGAATGGAAAAAAAGCATTTTTTTTATTTTTTTTTTTAATTTTACCTGTTTTAACATGAATCCGCCGTTTTCTTCACAAAATGGAAAGCAAAAAAAAGAGAGCGCCGCCGCTTCGGAAAAAAGAAGAAAGGCCGGAAAAAATCTTTTTTGCTTTTCTTTCCTTTTCCGCGTGAATTTTTCCGGAAGTGAAGTATATTATTCATTTCAACATCTGGGAGACTCATCAGAGATGAAAGTGCTGTTCGTATGCACAGGCAACACCTGCCGGAGCCCGATGGCGGAAGGATATTTCAATTATCTCTGCCGTCAGACGGGAACCGAGTGGCTTTCCGCGGACTCCGCGGGTATTTATGCAGACAGGGGAAGCGCCCCCTCCCCTCAGGCGATCGAAACGATGAAACGGCTCGGGATCGACATTTCCGGCCACCGGAGCGCCGCACTGGATGCTTCCCTCGTCCGGAACGCCGACCGGATCGTCGCCATGACCGGGCCGCATAAAACAAACGCCGCCGCCCTCTTTCCGGAGGCCGCCGGGAAAATCACAATCCTCTCCTTCTACGGCCGGAACGACCGGCACCGCGACATTGCCGATCCCTTCGGCGGCACCCTGAACGACTATCAGACCTGCTTCGGGGAAATGAAAACACCGCTCGAAACCCTTTTCCGCGAACTTCTGGCGGAACACGACAACAAACCAAAGAACAACATCCCATAATCGAAAGGATTCCAAATGAAAGCCATCACTGACTGGACAAAGAACGACATGCGGATCGGCATTGCATCCGATCACGGCGGATTCGAACTGAAAAAGGAGTTGACCGCCGAACTCTCCGCAAAAGGACTCGAAGTCATCGACTGCGGACCGTCGGCGCTCGATCCGAATGACGACTACAATGAATTCGGCGCGGCCCTTGCGCGAGCCGTCTCCAAAGGAGAAATTGAGAAAGGAATCCTTATCTGCCGTTCCGGAATCGGCATGGCGGTAGTGGCGAACCGTTTCCACGGCGTTCGCGCGGCGGTCGCTTACAATGCAAAACTCGCAAAGGCCAGCCGTGACCACAACTGCTCGAATGTCATCGTGATTCCAGCGGATTACGTCAGCGGAAATGAGGTCCGTGAAATTGTCTCCGTATGGCTTGAAACCCCGTTTGTCTGCACAGAGGGCCGTCACGCAAGACGTCTCGCCAATCTGGAAAAGGACTCGTATGACGACATCGCCGCCATCCGTTCCGCAGATCCCGAAATTGCCGGATGGATCGACAAGGAAGCGAAAAGACAGTTCGAAGGCATCGAACTCATCGCTTCCGAAAATTTCACCAGCACAGCGGTCCGTGCCGCCCAGGGTTCCGTTCTGACAAACAAATATGCCGAAGGATATCCCGGAAAGCGTTATTACAACGGATGTGAATTCGTTGATGAAGTTGAACGCATCGCCATCGAACGAGCCTGCAAGCTCTTCGGCGCGGAAGCCGCGAACGTTCAGCCCCATTCCGGATCACAGGCAAACATGGCTGCCTATTTCGCGCTGATCAAACCCGGCGACACCATCCTCGCCATGAGCCTCGACCACGGCGGACATCTGACCCACGGACACAAGATGAACTTCAGCGGACAGCTCTACAACGTGGTCCCCTACGGAGTCTCCAAGGACACCGAAACCATCGACTACGAGGAAGTCCAGCGCCTTGCAACGGAACACAGGCCCGCGCTGATCGTCGCGGGAGCCAGCGCTTATCCGCGCACAATTGATTTTGCCGCCCTCCGCCGGATCGCGGATTCCGTCGGGGCCAAACTGATGGTGGACATGGCGCACATCGCCGGACTTGTTGCAGCGGGCATCCATCCCTCTCCGGTTCCCTATTGCGACATCGTCACAACCACCACGCACAAGACCCTGCGCGGTCCCCGCGGCGGACTCATTCTCTGCAAGGAAGAGTATCTCAAAGCGGTCAACTCGAAAGTCTTCCCCGGCATTCAGGGAGGTCCGCTGATGCACGTCATTGCCGGAAAAGCGGTCTGCTTCGGCGAAGCGCTGAAACCGGAATTCAAAGAATACCAGAAACAGCTTGTCAAAAATGCCGCTGTTCTTGCACAGGCTCTGGTCGACAAGGGATTCCGGATCGTCTCCGGTGGAACGGATAATCATCTCATGCTCGTCGACCTGCGACCGAAACATGCGACCGGAAAGGACGTCGCCACCGCACTTGACAAAGCCCTTATCACCGTCAACAAAAACATGATCCCGTTCGATCCGGAAAAACCGATGGTCACAAGCGGCATCCGCATCGGCACGCCGGCAGTCACGACCCGCGGAATGAAGGAACCGGAAATGCTCAAAATTGCCGATTTCATCAATCGTGCCGTCGAAAACAAGGATAACGACGAGGCTCTCGCCAAAATCGCGGAAGAGGTCCGGGCGTTCACGAAGGCGTTCCCCCTCCCCCAATTCTAACGCAGGAGAATCAGTATTATGATCGACATCAAATATATCCGCGAAAATCTTGATTTTGTCAAACAGAACTGCAAACTCAGAGGCAGCGACGCCGATGTGGATGCGATCGCCGCGCTCGACAAGGAACGGCGTGAAGTCACCCAGAAGGCGGAAGCTCTTCGCTCCGAACGCAACCGTTTGAGCAAGGAATGCCAGACCAATCCCGCAGCGCGCGAACAGGTCAAGGCAATGAAAGAAGAACTCGCAGCGCTCGAAATCCAGGAAAAGGAGCTCGGAGACAAGCTCGACGCAGCACTCTCCTGGCTGCCGAATATCCTCGATCCCGAGGTCCCGATGGGCAAGGACGATGCCGACAACAAGGAGATCCGCAAAGTCGGGACCATCCGCGAATTCGATTTCAAAATCCGCGACCATGTCGAACTCGGCGAATCCCTTGATATTCTTGATATCAAACGCGGCGCGAAAGTCGCCCAGTCCGGCTTCTACTACTGGAAAGGGAAAGGCGCCCTTCTCTGCGACGCCCTCTACACCTGGGTCAAAGCCGAACTCATCAAGCGCGGCTTCACCCCGATGATCACGCCCTGTCTCGCCAAAGAGCGCACCCTCTACGGAACAGGCTACCTGCCCTTCTTCGCCGATCAGACCTATAAACTGGAACGCGAAGACCTCGCCCTGATCGGCACCTCGGAACAGACCCTCGTCGGATTCCACGCGGATGAAACGCTCGACGCGGAAAAACTTCCGATCTTCTACACGGCCTACTCTCCCTGCTTCCGCACCGAGGCGGGAAGCTACGGAAAAGCCAGCCGCGGCATCTTCCGCGTGCATCAGTTCCACAAGGTCGAACAGATTATTTTCTGCAAGCCCGAAGATTCGGTCAACCAGCACAAGTTCGCGCTCGAAAATGAGGAAATGCTCCTGCAGAAGCTCGGACTGCCCTATCATGTGGTCGATGTCTGCGTCGGCGACATGGGCGCACCGGGATACCGGAAGTATGATATCGAGGCCTGGTATCCAAGCTTCAACGGATATCGCGAAGTCACCTCGAACACCAATCTGACGGAATTTCAGTCCCGCCGCCTGAATATCCGCTATAAAGGCAAAGACGGCTCCAAAGGATTCGTCCATACGATCAGCGCGACTGCCGCGACCGACCGCGTCGCCATCTGCATTCTGGAAAATTACCAGCAGGCCGACGGCTCCGTCGTTGTTCCGGAGGTCCTCCGTCCCTATACCGGATTCGACAAGATCGAACCGCCCGCAAAATAACGCGCGCCTTCTTTTCTGGCGCTATGGGATGCGAGAGGCGAAAACCGCTTTGAAAAGCGGTTCTTCTCCTCTCGCGCTCTCCTCTT
>CASEYW010000027.1 GCA_949292215.1 uncultured bacterium | reverse complement strand
GACGCGCTGCGCGGCGTTGTTACGGCTCCCGCCCCGGGAGATGTGTTTGATTCGGTCAGCGGCAGAACTCGTTATGACGCCTCTTTTGTTGCCAAAGTAGTTGCGGATAAAGTGGAGAATGCCATTCCCCTGGAACGTCACCTCCTGCGGGATATTCCCCAGCAAAATAATACCGGCAGAACCGACAACTCTCTTGTCTCCGAAAGTGGCTTCACCTGCTTCCATGTAGGCTTTCAGAGCACCCTGCATTTCTCCCGGATCTGGGAATTCGATGGACTGGATCTCATCGAGCGCCACAAATTCGTTGTTGGCAACAAGTCCCGGCTGTTTCTTTGCAATATCGAAGAACATTTTGGCCCGGCTCAAGGTGCCGCCGCTGACCAGCCAGCCGTATTTCCCGACTCTGCCGAAGAGATAGGATTTCCCCGTGCCCTTGGGCGCAAGTTCCACCAAATTGATGCGGGGTTCGATAAAGGGCAGAAGACGGGTCAACATGGTGTGCTTTTCCACCCAGTCCTGATAGCCTTCGGGGTTGTAATCTATTGCACCCAGCAGGACATCGAACCATTCCTCAATAGTAAAATGCGCTCTGGCAGCTCGGTAGGCTTCTAGATTTACCGTGTAAGGACAGAAATTTTTGAATTCCAGCAGGGTAAGTTTCCCTTTGGGGCGCTCCGGCTTTTCCGGAGGAAGGTATCCCAGCTGTACGAGACCCCAGCCGCCGGATTTCTGAACCAGTTCGTTCTTGATCCGCTCCCAGACATAATCTTCGACCATCGTTTCAGAGTGTGTTATGCCCAGGTCGGGAATTTCAAAGGAGACGGTATTGCTCGCCACATTGAAGCGGATATCAATTTTTGCGAGGAACTTCTTGCTTGCCCCATTATTCCGGGCGGATTCCTGGATCGCCAGTAAATCATCCCTGCAGGGAATGATCACATTCATATAGCGGCGCAAGTCATCCATGTCGTGGATCTGTCCGTCGACTCCCGCTTTCTTCTTGACGATCCAGTCGCGGAGAAATGCGGGAATGGATGCGGACTTAAATGTCGCAATCAAGTTCTGATCTTTGAAAACGGTTGTATTCGGGAATATTTCCCGGAGTTTCTTTTCATCCAACATTATTTGCCTCACAGGTCAAAATCACTATTCTCAACAAATTCCGAACCGGTATCGCGCGTTTGTTGTGCTTTCGGCACAAAAACCGCACCTTGCTTGAAGACAATAAAGGGTACCAGACATTCCTCATAAGTGGCGCCGCCGTGCATCTCATGGAGTTTCGGGCCTTTTTTCGGCAAGCGGTCATATCCTTTGACAATCCAATGTGTCCCGGCCAAATTTTCCATCAATGCACTGTTCATTTCCATCCCGGGAATCTTTTTTGTGTATCGCCAGTCGCTGATTGAACATCCCTCCGGCATCGGGATGGTTTGCGCCATCCCCAGCTGACTGGCGCAGGCCGCAAGCCTGGTAGCTCCATGGTCGGAGGTCAGCACTACTTGTGAAAACCGCGTCATGGCCTTGGCCGCGGCAGGCAGGATCTGCTCCTCGAAAATTTCCAAGGATGCGGCAAAGTCTTCTTCCTGCGGTTTTATGGTATGCATTTCTGCTCCGTTGTGCAGACTGTTGTCCAGGCTTTTGATTTCTTGCAGTCGTCGTTCATCAGGCCATTGGATGGAGTTGAATTCCGTTGATGTCGGCAGTCTGACGAAGGCCGGTTCGGCAGTGAGAATGCCCAGATTTCTCCTTTGCGCCAGGGCGATCAGAAGCGGCAGATATTCCACTCCCAACCCGTCCACGACCAGAAGCGCGGTATCCTCCTGACCCACGTACTGCTGGACCAGCGCGTCCCGGGTTGAGATCCCCGGTAAATGGATTTGTATCTGTTTGGCCCGCTCGCAGAACTCCTGTGTCACCAGATTTTTGATCTTCAGCATCCGGTATTCATCAAAATACCCGTTAAGTTCCACCAGCCCCAGTTTATAAGGCTCCATATAGGCTCGCAGAAGCGGATAAACTTTCAGAATGGCTGGAGGAGCTTTGGCCGTACTGGATGCCATGAAGCGCCGGAGCAGCTCATATTTTTCCATGTCGGTCTGCAAATTCAGCCAAGGAACAATCTGTTCCTCCGGATAATCTCGGCTCTGGCGGATAAATTGAGCCAATTCGCCGGATACAAAATCCGTTCCGATCAGCTGCAAACCGGCTTTCCGTTCCTCTGCGAACTCCAGGAAACGGGGATGTCCCAACAGATTCAATGCTTCGCAGACATAAAAATTCAGGAACTGCTCTCGCTTAAAATCAGGATTGGCCAGCACCTCGTGCAGATAACTCCCTTCAGGCAGGGAATTTTTCAGCATCCAAACCAGCAATTCGCCGACTTGCGGTTCGGTCTGAGAGACCTGGAAAATCTGCTGCGGCGCTGTCTTGAGCGTTTCCGGAGAGGAGACGCCCTGTTTGCAGAAACGCCGCTGGATAAATGCCAGAGCATTTCCGGGCGTTTCATGGATTTCCCCATAGAGCCAGTCGATTGCCGGTTCCGACAGATCTGCATTCAACGCACAAAAAACTTTCAAAAAAAGTTTGCGGGAATGGATTTGAAGCAGATCTTCCCGGATTCCAGCCAGTGCTTGTCCGTTGGAATCGACACAAATGTTGGCCACATCGGCAAGCAGGCCGTCCTCCCCGCTCATAAATTTGCCGTTGTCCGCAGAGTTCGGGGGCGTGTCGCGCAAATGCGGGACCGGGTTGGATGCCCCTGATCGTCAGAAAAACTGTTCGCCGCCAGAAAGCCCTTTGTGCGCGAACAACGGCAGATCAAT
>CASEYW010000026.1 GCA_949292215.1 uncultured bacterium | reverse complement strand
TCTCTCCCTTGAATTCCGCAGTCAACGTGTCGTTTCCGGTGAGCGATTTCAACTTCTGCGCCCCGGCTCTCTGCAGAAAGTCCGACGGGACATCCCGACCGATCAGGAGTTTTTTGCCGAGGTAGCGACCGACTTCAAATCGCCCGGTCAGACAGTTGGTCCGCAACTCCACGCTGTTGTCGCGGCCGATCAACTGTTCAATCACGTTGACCAGAGTTCCCTTCCCTCCCCCCGGAGTTCCCGAGAGAATCAGAAACGTCTGAGAGATATTCCGCCCCAGCAGACACTGCCCCATGTATTGCTTCAGGGTTTGAACGTCATCCTCCGTCATCGCCGTCAGCAGCAATTCGTTGAGAAATCGATCATATCGGGCCCCGGGCTCGAACGATACCGGCAGCTGATTCCGGCTGAAGTAATCCGGGGAAAATGGCAGCAACTGCCACTCCCCGTTCTGAAACTCCAATACGCCATTCTGAACATGGATGAATGGGCAAGAAGGAGGAACCATTTCACGGTTTATCGGTTGTCCTTTCCACTGCGTGAGCACATCCCGCAGAAATGATGTTGTCACCTTTTCCGCAAACTGTTCATGACGACGGATGATGGCTCGCAACATCTGGTTCATCAATGCCGGTTCTCCGATCTTTCGCCACAAACCACTTCGACCGTCATATTGCCAGAAACAACCTTCCTGGAAAATGACATTTGTAGTCCGGGCAAACCTGGCGGCCCAGTAATGTTCATTCAGTCTTTTGAGTTGCCCCGTTTTCTCATTGTAGAAGGCTGGCGCTCCATATGTTTTCCGCAACAAACGCAACGATCTGACGTCAACATGTTTTTTCTCGGTGTTCATAATTCCGCCTGCATAAATCGATTTCGTTTGAACGACAAATCATCCCCCTGATCAACGGTTCGTGAATGTCCATGAAACAGCGCCCGCTCTTCCGGAGTGGCCGGTTTGCTCCCTCCGAGAAAGCCTTTCACCAATGTCACCATGGAGCATCGGACTTCCCCGGTTTCGTCTTGTTCTTCCAGCATAACTTTCAACCGATTATTTTTTCTGGCGGAAAGCAACCTGCAACAGCGATCAGCCGACGACTCGAACTCCGTCCCCGCCTTTTTCTCCTCATGGCCGAGACGTGATTCGACCAGCAGCGACAGGTTTTCCCAACGACAATAGCACATCAACGGAGCCAGAATATTTTTCCCAATTTTAGAGGAAGGCACCGCGAGCAGGATGAGTGAAGCCCTTACCCGCTCGACCGCCCGTCGAACGTGTGCTTGCAACTCATCCCCGTTCCAATTGCACGGCAAAGAGCAGACGGTCGTTGTATCGTCAGCATCAAGCAACTGTGCAAAGTTCATCGCATCTTCCTGCGCGCAGAATACCACAAGCTTCGGCAAGCGGGCCGGAATGGCGTGCCCGAGGAACCGTTTACATTTTTGCCGCCTGATCTTCAGGAGCGTTTTACTCACAATCCAGGCAGGGACGGCCGGAGACTCTTCTATGACGGTCACCTCGCCGCGCTGAATCAGATCGCAAATGACGGCGGCATGTTCGCGGCGCGTGGACATCGCAGCAGGATCAACAAATCCGCAATTTCGAAGACTCAGGCTGTCAGGGATGGGAATACTGCAGATTTGAGCCTGCTTTATCAGGTCGTCCAATGGAATTATTTGATTATTAATATCATCTGAAGATGATGCAAGACTTATATTTCCAGAACAGTTAAGAATTTGCGCCCTTTTCCCTATTTTATTAATCACGTCAAGAAAGTTTATCACATTCTGATAATCTGCACAAGAGAAGCTCGACATCGCCCAGTAAAGTTTCCGTCCTTTCAGGATGGCCAGCGATTCTTCGGAGATTTCCCGTACATCGCCAAAGCACCCCAAAACGATACCATCCTGGCGGAGATAATTATTGAGATACAAATCCGGCTCTTCCGTAATAACTACAGGCAAGTCTGGACATTGCGCCAGGCGCTCCTGGTTGAAAAACATGTTCCCAGACGGCCGTTCGAACAAAAGGATGGGTTGACCTTCTTTGGTAAAGGTCTTAATCAGCGTCACAATCCGATTCCTGCCATCCGGACTCCAGGCCAAGGCACAATGAAAGATAGAACCATCAGTTTTCCGCAACAAAATTTTTTCTCCGGGAAGTAGAAGTTGAGGGTAGATTTCCAAAGGCCAGGTTTCTTTCACGCAAGTATTGCCCTCTCCGCAGCGTTCAAACCCAATTTCCTCCAATCGATTGTAAAAATACAGCCCTATTGGGATTTCAATGTCTGAAACCCAATATTCAGGTTCAACCGTAAATCCGGCCAAAGAACAACAAATTCTAAGCCGGGGAAACAGAGAGGCAGGAAATGCGCCAAAAGTTTTTTTCTCGGAATTAAATTCAATTGCACCTGTGTTAAGTCGGATTACAGAAGGATTCCACGCTGGAAATCCATTGATGTAGGTTACAGGATCAGCATTTACAAGATGCAAAGCGGCCGACGGGCAAACGGGAAGACATTTCTGTGGCCATACGTCGTAAATCTCATTCTTCCTGTCGACGGATATAGCTCCTCTGCTCGCCCCTGGCCTAATATTGCTTATAACGTAAGCAATTGTTTCCCGGCCCCAATTCTGCGCACAAAAAAGCTCTACGTCAGAAAGTTTGGTTAGGATATCTGCCAATTTGATACATTTTTCTGTATCACGCAGCCAAGGTGCTTCAATGGCTCTCATATCCAGTCCTCCCATCGTTTCCGCGGCAGCAGTCCATCCACGCTTCAAAGGAAGTGACGGTAATTCTGACGGCCCCCGGCTTGGACGGGGAGAGCTTCACGGCAATGAGGCTCTTGTCTTTGATGCGACGTACGATTGTTGCCCGGCTGCATTTGGCCAGTCGCGCGGCTTCCCGGATCGAAAGGAATTTCTCCTCGGGTGCGCAGATGTGATTCGACGGGGTCCCGGCTGTGGCCAGAACCTGTTCAATGTCGATGCCGTTGTCGGCAAGTTCCTGACGGATGTATTCCCGCGTATGTCGCGGAATCCCCTGCCAGATGTGCATGCTATTCATTATATCCTCCTATGATAAAATTCCACTTCGATGCCGAGAAAAACTCAATTTTTTACGAGTTTGAATTGAGTAAAATCCTCAAACATCCAGTTGTTTTTTAATGTTCGATACACGATATCGAGGAATTTGCGAGCCAAGGCGATAT
>CASEYW010000025.1 GCA_949292215.1 uncultured bacterium | reverse complement strand
GGCTTGCTTTCTTTCCGTTCTGCCTTGGACTGGAAAATATCGGAAGCACCTTCCATGAGTTTCTTTTTCCACTGCTGAACCTGATTCGGATGAATCTGGTATTTCCCCGCAATCTCGGCGACGGTCAGTTCCCCGCGCAGCGCTTCCAATGCTACACGGCTTTTATATTGCTCCCATTGAAAGAAGTGCTAAATTAAGAGAGTATCAGAAAGGAATCTTCGATGGGTACAAAGAAACAGTGGACGGGTAAGGAAAAGCTTGCGATCGTGCTTCAAGGTCTGAAAGGGGATTGCAGTATCAGCACGTTGTGCAATGAACACGGCATTACGCAAGGGATGTACTACAAATGGCGGGATCAACTGCTAACGGATGGAGCAAAACTGTTTGACCGAGGCGGAGTGGATCATGCCCGGGAACGCCTGGAACGCGAAAACCGGCGACTCAAAGAAACTATTGGAGAACTGACCATAGAATTAAAAAAAAACGATTGGTAAAGCGGCGCGGCGTGAAGAGTTCAGCGAACCAGGCATTACTGGAGCAAATCCAACAGCTGAAGACGGAACATCCATATTGGGGTTATCGTCGTATCTGGGCATATCTCAGATATCATGAAAAGTTTCCGGTTAATCAGAAGCGGATTCATCGCCTTATGAGGCAAAATAATCTGCTGGTTCCGAAAAATCGCAGGCACAAAGCTCCACGCAAAGCAGTTACGCACAAACCGCGAACGATAGAGCCCAATCGATATTGGGGCATCGATATGACCAAGATAATGATTCCGGTTTTCGGTTGGATCTACCTGCATGTCGTGATTGACTGGGGAACCAAGAAACTGCTGTCCACTCATATGAGCTTGAGCAGCAAGTCTGCGGATTGGATCGCAGCTTTGAATGAGGCTGTCAATCTCCAATTTCCAAATGGAATTAAAGAGTCTCCATATATACCGGAGTTGATCAGCGATCATGGATGCCAACCAACTTCAACAGCTTTCATGAGAGCCTGTTCCGAGCGTGGCATTCATCAAATATTTGCCAGTTACAGCAATCCCAAAGGAAATGCTGATACAGAACGGGTGATCCGAACAATCAAGGAGGATTTGGTATGGATAAAAGAATTTGATTCCATTGCCAAATTTGAGGCGGCGTTGAAGCAATGGCAAAAGACTTATAATGAGGACTTTCCTCATTCATCACTAGGCTACATGACTCCTTATGAATATGAAAGGTGGTTCTATGCTTCAGCTGCGTAAGAGCGTGTCGGGCGGCATAAAGGACTCTCAGAAAATGAAAACTTCATTTTTTGACTGCTTCTACGTAATGCCGCCCTTGAAAAATGGGGGGCATTACAATTTTGCGCCTCCCCCCTAGGTTGGTTGCCTCCATGCAATGACTATGTTATAACTGCACCTGTTGCGTCATTGAAAGATCACCTGATTGCCGATTTTCCGGTTCAGATAGAAAAATTGCTTGAAACGTTTGACTGGATTTTTCCACTGCTGTTCAAATCCCTTATGAACTTCACGAAAAATAAAATCTTTCCATTGAACATCAAATGTAAAGACTACTCCGGAAGTGATGAATGCATCATAAACGGGAACCGCTGTAGTAAAAAGCAACCATTCGCAGGACGCGGTTGATGAAAAACCGATATCATAAAGCAGAATATCGCCTTGCTCCGGAAATAAAAGATCGTGAAGTTTCAGACTGCCGTTCTCTGCATGGCATTCAACTACTTCGAACAATGAGATCCGTGACTGATTCAGACCGGATAAATATTCTTTTTGAAACTTATTCTTAATGCTCCCCGTTGCAAGAAGCTGTCCAATTGGCGAACTCCCATTCCGTTTTATTTCTCTGAAAGCAATATCACAAAGGCAAGGCATCTCTTCTTCGCCAAGATATAAGGCATTTTCCTTAACAACTCCCAGCATCCTGCCAGCCTTCATGATTTCCGCCTTTGTCAGTGATTCCATCAGCAGATGATTGACATCCTTGCGTGGTTCAAGGAATTCCTTGTAAAGAGAACGGCTCATAATTATATTTTCAGGTGTATTATCATTCATTGGGGATTTCCTCATCGGCAAGCCATTGTTTCAATGCTTCGGTTTCCTTTCTGTCGGAAAATTCATACCATGCTTCAAGCAACCCGTGTGTATGGAGTAGATTTTTGAAATTTCCATAGGCTCCACGATGCGAAAAGAACCGTTCGACTTTGCGAAAATCTTCCGGAGATAAGTTTTCCGCAGCAAATTGAAAGACAATCCTTTTACCCGCACCCAGATCATTTTTATGAGGAATTTCAATCCATTTGCCATGCTCAAGACGATTCTCTACATTTTCCTGCTCCTCAAAATCAAGAGATTCCGAAAACCAGAGAATTTCGCCGTTTTCAAGGCAAAGCCATGCCCTATGTTCTCCATACGGAGCGGAATTGACAAAGGAAAACGCTTCTTCTATTTTATCAAATCTTACCATCACAGCACCTCCGCATTTTTCCAGAATATACTTCAATGAACAATGAAAAGCAACTCTCGGAACAATCCTCAGCAGAAAATTTCCGTTCAGCGAACGGGGTATTGCGTTTTTCTTCTATTTAATTTTTTGCTGATGAGAAAATCTCCGTAAGTTTTCTCATCGCGATTTTGATTTTGCTTGCAGTTTGCAATTGCTTCTCGTAGACTATACCCGGGCAAATCTTTTTGTATGGATTTTGAATGGCAAGAGTGAGAGGAGCATAGAGCCATGTTCAATATGACGAAGATTCGTAAGTGCCCAGCCAGCCCCATCTAGATTTGAGTCAGACAGCGTGGTATGTTCTTCCACAAACCGGAATAATGGGAGGACGGCATGGGACGCGAAGGACGAGATTATTGGGAGGAGCAATTGTCCGAATATTGGGACAGCGGCTTGACGATTCGTAAGCGCCCAGCCAGCTCCATGGTGATGGTGGATCGAGGGGAGATTTTTTCGAAGAGGAAGATGGCCACAAAATGAATTGTAGAAGTTACGACATCATCTGACGATCCGTCATATTTCTTTTTGCTTTGGAATGTTGCTACTATACTGCAACATTTTCTCTTTTGCAAGTGGTAGGGAATCCAGGAATGTCTGCATCGGCGTTTTCCCATAGCAATAT
>CASEYW010000024.1 GCA_949292215.1 uncultured bacterium | reverse complement strand
TCCCTGTATTTACTGCGGCCAATACGGATAAATCCGGTTCTCCCCGCTCCCGATCACACCAAAACGCCAGATGATGAGGTAACTGTCGTAGGAGTTGCATCCGAAGGATTCGAAAAAAACATGACCGTCCACCGCCAGAAGATTGTCCCGGAGCGAATGCCGGTACCCTGTATAGGCGTTCAGATTCGTCGAGTTGGAGATGTTCATTTCCGGATAGGTGCTTTCCTGAGAACTGAATTCATAACAGAGCGAATTCAGGGAATAGTTGAAGTCTCGCATGATGGCGATGCCGGAGGGCAGCTTGCATTTGGCAAGTCGTCTCGGGGCATAGGTGCTCGGAGTCTCCTCCTTTCCGGCGAACGCATTCCATGCGTAGGAGGTCAGGGGGCTGGTTGAAAGGCCGCGTCCGGCGACCGAAGCGCCCCACCAGCAGGTGCTGTTTTCCGCCGTCGGACAGTAGTAAAATGCCGGAAGACGTCCGGTCTTCGGAAATTCCCCCGATGCAAGGTACGGATACAGTTTGGAGATGAAATTCGGACGCATCTTGATCGCGGAATCCAGCTGATTTGAGAGACTCGGCTGATAGTCCTCGTTGTCGCCCGCGTACTGGACCAGCGCAAGCCCGAACTGTTTGTGATTGGAGGCGCAGGAAATCTGTCTTGCCTTTTCCCGCACACTGTTCAGGGCCGGCAGAAGCAGGCCTGCAAGAATGGCAATGATTGCAATCACAATCAGCAATTCAATCAGTGAAAAATAAACTTTATTTCCGAACTTTTCCTTTCGCATGAATCTTCTCCCGTTGATTCCTGTTTTGTGATTAATTATAGCAGTTTTTCCGGAACCGGACAAGTCCAAAAGGTGCATAAAAATAAACTTTTTGTGCAGAATCATTTGCTTTTCCGGATTTCCGGAACTATGACAGGAAAGAACGGAAGGGAGAACCAGGATGCTGCAGGAACATGTCATTCCGGAAAAAATCCGGCACTACCGCACGGAGCTTCCGGTTTCCAGTTACGGTCTTTTTTACGGAAAGGGGACCAGCCATAAGATTTCCGACCTGGAGATTTGCATCCGGCTGGGGGATGAGAGCGAGTCCGCAGTCGACCGCATCAACGGGAAAACGTGCGTTACGCCGTTTCCTCATGTGATTTTAAAGACCCCGGATCTTCTTCACAGTTTCTGCTCCACGGGAGACCGGACGGTTCGTTTCTTTCATTATCCGGCAGAATGCAGAATGGTTCTCGAACGGTGCGGAATGGATTTTTCCTGTCCGATCTGGCCGATTGTCTATACGGATACTCTTCAGCGGTTGTTCGAGGAGGCGGATTCCTACGCGTCCTTTCTGCATGCAGCGGGTGTTCCGGAACGGATCGACGCCATTTTCTGGCGGATTCTGCTGGAACTTTTTCTGTTCCGGGAAAGCATGGCCCGGGAACCGGACTTTAATGAGCGGAAGATCCGGGAAGCGGCATCGTATCTTCATTCGCACTGTACCGAAAAAAACAATCTTTCCAATGTGATTGCCGCTGTCGGAATGTCCAGACGTTCCTTCTATTTCTATTGGAAAAAGTTCTATTCGCAGTCGCCTGCCCAGTTTCTTCTTACCCTGCGGATCCGTCAGGCGCAGTTTCTGCTGGACAATACGGATTATTCCATTTCAAGAATTGCCGAGGAACTCAGTTTCTGCAATCCGATCTATTTCATCCGCGCTTTCCGAAAGAGAACCGGCGAAACGCCGCAGCACTATCGCAGAAGAGTGCGTTCCGGATCCTGACCGGATGTCAGAGAATGCCCCCTTTTGCCGAACTCATTTGATACCGTCTTCCGTTCAAGACCGTTTGAGAAAGTCGGAAAAAAGTTTTGTTTTGACTTGAAATCCTGAAAAATAAGTTATAATATTAATAAATTTTATTTTAGCTCCGGTTGCTCCCGCCCAGGGAGAGAGAGAACCTGTACGAAACAACTCGACAGGAATGACCGGATTTGAAAACAATGTCTTGATTTTCAAGAAACATCACAGGGAGTAGTTCAACAATGTTGAAACAAATCGGATGCATTGCTTTGACAGCATCTGCGCTTCTTGCGTATGGGAACGACATGTTTGAGGCATATGCCATCAACAATTACCCCCAGGCAAGAACTTTGGCAAAAGCCAAAGACAAAAACGACCCGGAGGCAAAGCTCATTCTTTCTTTGACGAAAGTGTATGACAAATCCTACCCGGAAAAAGTTGCTATCGCAGGACTTCATGAACTCGGCGATTATATGAAGGACAAATCCAATCCGGCAAGACTGCGTCGCATCGCCGCTCTCAGCTATGCAAGATGTGCCCAGCTGATGCAGGACCGCCAGGATATTTACGGAACCGCTGCCGACAAGATCAATTATACGGAAATCTATGAAAATATCATAGAAGAGAGCCCGAACTCTTCCGATGCCTGTATTGCTCTGTTCTACATGCGTCCCAAACTGGAGGATATTTCCCGCTTCGGACAGAAATTCCAGGGGGATAAAAGAGATCTTGTCCCGCTTTACCTCTATGCAGCAAATGAAGCCATCAAGACGGATAAGAATTTCAAACTGGCCATCTCTTATCTGGAAGATGCCTATCAGTTCGGGATTTCCCATCCTTCGGTCCGTCAGGCGACTCTTTTCCGGATCGGTTTTCTTTATGACAAGAAGCTCAATGATTTCAAGAGCGCAGAAAAGTACTATCGGGAGTTTATCAAAAAATATCCTCTCGCCAGAAATACCAGAATCATCAAACGGTATATGAAAGAGCACGGGGTGAAATAGTCATGGAAGAAAACAGATTCCAATATATTATGAACCGTCTTGGGCTGATTCTCCTCGGTGTGTTCTATATTGTTTCCATTGTTGTGGTCGTGAACAGCGGAGCTGTCGGAACCGGAATTCTGGGGAAAGAAAAACGGATCACTTTTGCTCACTGGCAGTTGGAAGATGGTTTCCGCGAAGGGTATGAGGATGCTATCAAAGAGTATGAAAGGATCAAGGCTGCTCAGGGGGAAAAAGTCAAGGTTGTCCAGACAACAGTGCCGGTCCGCGGATACGCGCAGTGGTTCCTGACTCAGCTGATCGGTGGCGACTGCGCCGATGTGATTGAGCTTTCCGGAAACGATGACATCCGCAATCAGTATTTCACGCCGCTCTCCCAGTATCTCGGAGATCCGAATCCTTACAACAAAGGGACTCCGCTGGAGGGAATGCCCTGGCGCGATACCTTCGCGGATGACATGATTACGGCTCTCAGTCAGCAGTATTCGGAATATTTTGGCGTTTCCACGTTCGTGATGACCACCCGGATGTATGTCAATGTGGATCTTTACGAAAAAGCCATGGGACACAGACGGATGCCTGAAACATTGCAGGAATGGATTGATGCCTGCGAGAAAATCCAGGAATATGGGAAGAAGGTTGACCGTCCGCTGATCCCGATCGGCGTTCGTGGATTCGACAAGGGCACAATTGGTCAGATCCTGAACCACTACAACGATCAGATCAATGCCAGTTACAACGATTCGATTTCCGATTACGCGTATGGGACAAGCAATTATGAAATATACAAGCGGATCGCGGAAAAGGATCCCAGAGTGGATCTTGATCGCTTCCTTCAGCCCGTGGAAATTACAACGGCAATCGGCAGGTATTTCGCAAAAGGATTTTCCGCTATTGACCTTGAACAGACCAAATTCCTGTTCAATTCCGGAAACGTGGCATTTTTCATTGACGGCACCTGGAATGCGTTTTCGATGGTCAACAACTCCAATTTCAAGGTGGATGTTATTCCGATTCCTTCCATCGGCAAAAAGCCGGGGCTGGTTTCCGTGCCGGGAATTCGGGAAGGTGCTAAGTACAATTATCTTGGACGCATGACCGAGGTCGGCGGCGGACTCGGGGGATTGTTCGGTATTCCAAAATCCACAAAACATCCGGAACTTGCTCTCGACTTCCTTCACTTCATCACGTCCTACCGGATCAGTCAGCTGACGATGATTCGTCATTCCAAGTGGCTTTCTCCTCTGAAAAAGGTGGACTATGCCGAGGCGTTCAGCGATGAAATCGGAAAGATGTGTCATTGCAGGAACAACAGCGTCAAAAATCTTTCTCCGGAGGAGAAGAAGGAGCAGGTGGAACTGCTTCAGAAGTGCCGTCCGTATGAAGGATCCGGGTACAGCAACATTACGACGATCAACTCCATCGGAAGCAAAACGGTCAAAGACAATATCCTGACCCTGGAAACTATGATTATCGAACAGCCGAAAAATCCGAAACAGATTTTCTGGAATACGATTGTCAATCGGACCCCGGAGGCAATCCGGGAACTTGAGGAAACCATTATTACGGAAAAACGGACACACTGGAACAATGACGGCATCCGGACCGCGTTCACGATCGGTGCGTTGGTGGACAAAAAGGCGTATGAAAACAGGATCCGTCTGACAATGGAAGGAATGGTCGGCCGCGTGAAAATGCTGGATGACCTTCTGGAAGTTCCCGTGAACATGAGAAAACTGGAGGAGATCAAATAAAATGGCTGTTGATGTTTCTGTAAAAAAACTGCGTTATTACTGGCCGGTGTATCTGCTGATTGCAGTTCCGCTGGTGCTGGTTCTGCTTTTTTCCTATTATCCGATTTACAACGGATTCATTCATATCTTCTATCGCTGGAACGGCGATACGGTGGAAGAGTTCATCGGACTGGGGAACATTATCCGGGTTCTGAACGATACGACTCTTTTGAATTCCTTCGGAGTCGTTCTGATCTTTGTGATTGCAAATGTGGTGAAAATGGTTCTGCCGATTATTACGGCGGTGATTCTGCATCACGTCATCAATGATCGTGCAGGATATGTCTACCGTGTCCTGTTTGTGATTCCGATGATCATTCCGGCGATGGTGGGAATTCTGATCTGGAAGTATTTCTATGAACCGAACAATGGGGTGCTGAATGGAATTCTACGTGCCTGCAATTTCCTTTCCGGGACGGACAGCATTCAGTGGCTTTCGGATGAGCGCCTGGTGCTGCCGGCTTTGATTTTCATGGGATTCCCGTGGGTTGGTGCGTTCGGTGTTCTGATCTACCTCGCCGGGCTCCAGAGCATTCCGGAAGATGTGTACGAGGCGGCGGAAGTCGATGGTGCCGGTCCTCTGACGATTTTCTTCAAAATCGAACTTCCGCTGATCATGACACAGATTCGAATCAATCTGGTCCTGATGACCATCGGAACTCTTCAGGCGTGGGAACATATTTATCTGTTCGTCGGAATCAATGGCGGACCAAATGGAATTGCCACGGTTCCCGGACTTCGCATCTTCCGCGATGCGTTCGCAGAGGGATTGTTCGGATATGGCTGCGCAATTGGATTTGTCATCTTTGTGGTGACTTTGGCGCTGACCTTTGTGAACAATAAATTTGTTAAAGTCGATAAATAAGAAGGATGTTTCATTATGGCTAGAAAAGTCAGATCCAAGACGGCGGAATTTTTCAAGCATCTGTTTATCTGTGTGATTCTGCTGTTCGCTTTTATTCCCTTTTACCTGATGCTGAACATTTCTTTGAAGGACAATGAACAGTTCTTCAACAACCCGTGGCTGCCATCGCTCCCGTTCCACTGGGAAAACTATGTTTACGGATGGAACTACATCGGCGGAAAGATTTTCAATACGGCATTCGTTGCGATGACCAGTGTGGCGTTCACTCTGATTTTTGCTGTCGTCGGTGCTTATTTCTTTGCCCGTTTCAAGATGCCGGGTTCGAAGTTCCTCTTTCTTGTTTTCACCATCCTGATGATGTATCCGGGGGTGGCGAACATGGTGCCGATGTTCAAGCTGATTTCCTCGCTTGGACTGTACAACTCTCACTGGGCGCTGATCATTCCGGCCATTGCGGGCGGACAGGCGTTCAATATCTATGTTCTGCGAAACTTCATCGAAGATATTCCGCAGGATCTCTTTGATGCTATTGAAATCGACGGCGGAAGCATTCTCCAGCAGATTTGGCATATCGTTGTTCCGATGTCGATGCCGATTATCGGGACACTGGCGATTCTGTCGATCATCGGACAGTGGAACAACTTCATCAGTCCGCTGCTCTATTTGCGCGACGACAATCTGCAGGTGATCTCCGTTGCTCTGCTTTATCTTGATGGCGAGTACACAAAGCAATGGGGCCAGCTGATGGCGGGATATACGATCGCATCCATTCCTCTCGTTGTAATGTTTCTGTTCTGCATGAAGCTCTTTGTGCGCGGGCTCTCCGCCGGAGCGATCAAAGGATAACCCGGAAAATACTTTCCGGCTTGATCCCTTCCATTTCAAATTCCGGTTCTGTCCGCCGTGACAGAACCGGAATTTTTTTCTCTGCCGGGAGAAGCCTTCGCATGACAAGCAAAAGGTCGGGCAGGGAAAGAGAGGACGGGAGGAGAGAAGAACTGCTTTTCAAAGCACGTTTCTCCTCTTGCACCTTCCTCATCGGGAACGGATGGATCAGCAGGAGCGCCGGATGAATTCGAGAACAAATTTCCAGTCGGTTTCGGTTACGTCATGTTTTCCGGTTCGGAGATAATAGCCGACCCTGTCGCCGTAGATCGGCTGTTCCGGTTCCGGGAAGATTGCGGACCCGAGTCCTTCTGCGCCGAACAAACGATAGACTTCTCCTGCGGCTTTGGCACAGCGGAATTCATTGAACGGGTCTGCCCAGAGATCTTCGGTTGCGCTGGCGATCAGCAGGGGGCGCGGAGCGATCAGCGCAGCAAGCCAGTGCTGATCGAAGGGAAGAGCGTTTTCCCGGTTCGCATAGTCATCCAGTGCTTTCGGCGACCACCAGGAGAGATTTTTTACCATGAAATCAATTTGTTCTCCGATTTTATCGCGGAAGAGAGCCGCTCCGCAGCAGCCGGAATCGTTGCTGACCGTTCCGGCGAAGCGCAGATCATTGGCTGCGCACCAGAGAGCGGTTTTTCCCAGACGGGAATGTCCGTGAGCCCAGATTTGCCGTTCATTGATCCGCTCCTCTGTCATGGCGAGTTCGAGCAGACGCGAATATCCCCATGCCCATGCACTGATTGCGGTATATTGACGTGCGTCCTGAGTCAGTTCTCCGCGTGAATGGAACAGCGCGAAAACACTGTCTTTTCTTCCGTCGATATGATCCGGATAAAAATGGTTTCGGGGGGCTGTAATGAGGGAATATCCGGCATCCAGAAGCATTGGAATCTGCCAGCGGTACGCCTGAACTCCGCGTTCTTCCTCTTCTTCCAGAGGCAGGTCCGGCTCATTGGTGCAGCCAGCATTCCCCTTGAAGTTCAGTCCGACGATCACGGGAATGTTTTTCTTCCGATTGTTCGGCAGATACCATAATGCCTTAGCCGCATGTGTGGCGGGACCGTTCCGGAAATGAAGCGTGATTTCACGACGCAGACCAAGGCCGTCGAACACATTCGGCGTTTCGCAGGTCAGTTCGATGCGGATGGATTCAGGACGTGGTGGAATACGCCCGTACAGGATGGTTTCATACAGCGCGAGAATTTCGTTTCTCCGGCGGTTGAACCAGTCCGCAGCATTGACGGTGTCTTTCAGCGGGGATGGCAGTTCGAGCTCTTCCCGGCGGTTGTTGATGAGTTCATTCATAATGGAATCTCCTTTTGTCTTTGATGCGTTTTTGGTCAATGGCGGATGCCGAAGCCGCCGCTTTGTATTTTGTCGCAGAAATCGGCGGTTCCCGAGAGGATCATCTGGACCGCTACGGCAGCCACCAGAAGACCGGTCAGACGGATCAGCGGACCCAGCAGATGCAGTTTGTGAAACAGATCGTTGATGAATTGACTGGAAAGCATGAACAGAAAGTTCATCAGAATTGCCAGGAAAATGGAGAGCGTCGTGCTGAGGAATCCGTATTCGATGGTTGAGGAAATCACAATCGTGATCATTCCGGGCCCGGCAATCAGCGGGGCCGCCAGCGGGACAATGCTCAATTCATTGAAATCATTCCGCATGGCGCTTTCCTTCTGCTGGAAAAATTTTCCTTCACGGATCGCTTTCCACCCGATGAAGAACACCACGATTCCCCCGGTAATTTTCAATGCGCACGGATCAATCCGGAATACCTTTTCAAGGATGCTTTGTCCAACCAGAGAAAATCCTTCCAGCATCAGAAAAGCTGCAACCGAGGATTTCCAGGACAGTTCCAGAACCTGGCGAAAGTTCAGTTTCGGTTCATATCCTGACAGAAAAAAGATTTTGCTGACGGGATTGATGATCGCCAGAAAATAAAGCGCGCTGTTGAATGTGTTCATTCCATCGCCGCCATCCATTCGGGGTCTGCAAAGGAGAGAATTTCCGGCAGCAGCTTCGCTGCCTCTTCAAGACGATATTCTTCAATCAGACGCAGATAGCATTTGACCATATCATTGTGAGCCTCGCAGGTGAAAATGTTCCGGAGATGAAGGAGCTGTCCTACGACTTCCGGCTCCTCCAGCCGGTTTTCCCAGTTTTCCGGAAGGCCTTTGACGGTCCCGACCAGATAGGCGCGCCCTTTCTCCGTGCTCCATGCTTCGAACAGTTTCCGGATGCGTTCCGGCTTTGACAATGGTTCGCAAAGTCGTTCCATGTACTGGTCGAATGCCTTTCTTCCAGCGGCGTCCAGCGGCGTTACATGTTCTTTTCCGAAATGATAGGGGAGCAGTTCCAGTTGATAGACGCCCATGCGGTCGAAGAAGCATTTTGCCAGATATCCGGTGTTCCAGAGTTTGCGGTTGTATTTCGGAAAATAGAAGTTGCCCGGTGAGTAGATGATCTGCGATCCGTTGTAGAGTTCCACGCCTTCCGGACAGTGCGTGTGACAGTTGAATACGAGATCGGCTTCCGCATCCGCGAATGCACGGCAGAGTTCCTGAAGACGCGGAGACGGAAACGGATTGTGTTCATGTCCGCCGTGAAGAACAACAATTACGAAATCGGCTTGTCCCGCCGCATCCTGAGTCTGCTTCAGATTCCGGAGCGTGGATTGCGGTGCAACTCCTGGTTTGTTTTCGCCGGCAGTGCCGAATTCATTTTCCGCAAAATTCAGCAGAAGGATTTTTTTCCCTCCGGCGAAGAGTGCGAGCGGACGATTCGCCTCATCCAGATTTTTGCCAGCTCCGACTGTTTTCATCCCGGATTTATGCAGGCATTGCAACGTTTCCAGTACGCCATCGGTTCCGTGGTCGCCGATGTGGTTGTTGGCAAGAAGGGCAACGTCGAACCCGGCATCGCGGACGATTTGAATGGTTTCCGGAGCACTGTTGAGATTTGGTCCGCTTTTGGGAATCGGATTCTCCTTTAATACAGTTGGAGTTTCCCATTGGACGAGCCGGAGATCGGCGGACCGGACGAATTCCGAGACTGCTGCCATGATTTCAGCGGAACGCCCTGCCGCCGTCAATTCTTCTCCCTCTTTCCCCGGGCAGACATCGCCCGCCAGTACGACGCTGAAGAGGTGTCCGCCGTCGGGTTCTCTGTATTTGATTCCGCAATCCTGAAGCATAAGACTCTCCTTTGCTGTGGTTGTTTTCCGGATAAGATAGAGGCTCCGAAAGGAAAAACAACAGTTCAGAAACAATGAACTATTCGTTTTTTGAACATTTTTATTTTTTCTTTCGACAGGTCCTTGAAAAAAAGGGAATTTGAAATTATCTTCTCGTTCGAGACGAAGCGGAGAGCAGGAAATTCATGATAAGACTGTCTGTGGAAGAGGTTCGCCGGTCGGAGTCAAGTACGGAATTTTACCGGAGCGACTGGGCGGAGAAAAATATAAAAATTGCGCAGAACTCCTGGGGAAATGGTCCAGCTCCGTTCGGGACCTCTCTCTGGCCCCGCTATTACTCCGAGGTAAAACGGCACGGGGAAGCATGGTTCCGTTTCCGCAATGCTGCGGATATGACCTTTGAGATCCTGCTGGACGGCTCGCTGGAATATACACAGGATGGGATTGTCGAAACGGTTCGTCCGGGAGAACTTTACATCATGCACGAAGGGGCGGACATCGTATTCAATGCGTATCCGGACAGTTATTTCCATCGTCTCCGACTGACTTTTTACGGCAGCATGCTGCGGAATCTGGACCAGGAGTTCGGGCTCATCGGACGACGGGTGGTGCATTTGCGGAATCCCGATCATTTCATTGCCGCTTTCCGCCGGATGGGGGCATTCCTGGCTGAACACGATCCTGCCGATGCAACGGAAATTTCTTCCTCGGCGTACCGGATCATTGCCGAGGTTGCAAAAGCGTGTTCCCGTCCGGATGCGTTTCCGGAACGTCTGCGGGATATCCTCGGCGATATGAAGGGGGATCTCGGATTGAGACGTTCCATCCGGGAGATTGCAGCGCATCACGGGGTGGAGGTCCATACGCTGATGCGTCTTTTCCGGAAGCATCTCGGGATGTCTCCGCGGGAGTATCTGATCAAGCTCCGGATGGAAACGGCAAAACATCTGGTCGGTTCTTCGGAACTTTCCATGAAGGAGATTGCCGAACGGCTCGGTTACTGCAATTCCCTCTATTTTTCCACGACGTTCCATCGCATGTTTCAGGAAACCCCCTCCCGGTATCGGAAACGGAAGAGACGTTCCATCGGTGAGTGAGGGGCGAACTCATGCGAGTCCACGGGAGAAGTTGAATTCTTCCGGAGCGTCCTCCGATGCGGAAGGGGATCGGAGATCATGGATCGGGATCATGTCCGGGAGTTCTTCCACCTGCATCGGATGCTGCGGATGCAGCATCACGAGTCCCTCGCGACGACTGACAAGAAAAGTTTCCCCGCGCGGTTCCGAAAGCCGTTTTACAGTTGGAATCCCCGCTCTTGAGGCGAGAAGAACAGGATTTCCGGAGACGTATTGCTCCATCGGCAGAACGGCTTTTTCCCGAAGATGTTCCAGATCCGTCCGGGAGAGCTCAATGTGCCCGTGGAACGCGGAGATGCCGAGACTCCGGAGTTCTTCCGCCGCAAATGAGTTCGCAACCGGCAGCGGCGGTGCCGTTTTCAGAAGAAGCGTTGTGTATTGTTCCAGCAGCGCTATGTGGGAGAGGGACGTAATCCGGAAAACGCGGACTCCATTCCGGATAAGATGCTCCAGCCGTTCCCGCAGTAGGTCAATTTCGGTCTCAGGGGTGAAAAACGGGAGGATGCACTCCTCATCCGGGGAAAGTCCGGGCGTGAGTTCACGGGCAATGGTTGCTCCCGGCAGCGGATTGGCTGCGCCGGGAGAGAGAAATATCACGGGCGGAGTTGCCGGGAACGGCTGTTTCGTGAGCCGCCTGTGATGTTCTTTCAGAGCTTCGGCTTTGGTTTGTGCAAGATGCCGGATCTGTTCGGGATCAATGGCGGTTTCCGTCCATTTCCAGAATTCGCGCCGCAGGGCCTTGAGGATGCTTTGAGGCAGAAAGAGGGGGCTTTCGATGTCTGCCTGAATTGATCCGGCGGCAAAGGGCGCTTCGGAAGGAATGCGGAATGCGGTAATCAGGTCGTTGGTGGTTGCTGCATGTAGTTCGGCCGGAGAGAGTGAAAGTTTCCGTTCCCATGCGGGAGCTCCGGGCAGGATGGGCTGGACCGTCAGAGCGGTTGCGTTCAGATGCAGATTCAGATCGAGGAGCAGTTTCTGGAGGGGCAGATTCCGGCAGCGTTTTTCCATGGTGTCGTGAGTCTCTCCGATTTTGTAGAGAATGCCGTCGGGAGCAATGGTTTTTCCCCGGGAGGGAATCCGGCAGAGCTGTCCGGGAAACGCCTTTTTGACGGCTCGGGTACCGATGCGCAGGTCCAGGACAGTCAACGCCTGTCCCTCTCCCCCGGAAGCGGATTGTACGCGGATGTTGTCGCCGAGATGGATTCGTCCGGAGAGTTCAACTTCAAAAGCATCCTGGAGGACCCGTTTGACGCGTCCGCAGAAGCGTCCGATTCCGCCGGGGACATCCGGGCGGATCAGATGTTCCATGGAGTCTTTCGTGTAGAATCCGAGCGAGCGTTCGCGGGAGCAGGTGTCGTTGAGGAGCGGTAGTGCGGATATCGGATCGTTTGTATCCAGCGCCTTTCGGTAGGCGGCGACCACGTTTGCCACATAGTCCGCCTTGCGAAGGCGTCCTTCGATTTTCAGGGAGGCGATACCCAGTTCGCGGAATTTCGGGATCAGTTCGATGGCGGCCAGATCTTTGCTTGAGAGATAAAATGCCTCTTTTCCGCGATCGGATCGAAAGAGTCTCCGGCACGGCTGTTTGCATCTGCCACGGTTGCCGCTTGCGCCGCCAAGCCATGACGAGAAGAGACAGGTTCCGGAGAGACAGACGCAGAGGGCCCCGTGAACAAAGATTTCCAGTTCCAGAGAGGAATTCCCGGCGATTCTTTCGAGTTCTTCGAGCGTGATCTGGCGTTCGAGAATGACACGCCGGAGCCCCATGCGCTCCGCAGTCCGGACTGCCATGGAGTCATGGAGTGCCATTTGTGTAGAGCCATGAATCGCAAGTTCGGGAAAATATTCCCGGAGCATTCGAACGACACCGATGTCTTGTACGATGACGGCATCAGGTCTCAGCTGCGAGAGAAGGGCCAGTTCATCTGCCGCATCTTCGATTTCGGATTCCCGGATGAGGGTGTTGAAGGTGACGTATACTTTCCGTCCGGTACTGTGGGCACAGGCAATCAGTTTGGACATCTCCTCGGGAGAGAAATTGTCGCTGCGTTCTCTGGCATTGAACTTTTTGAGTCCGCAGTAGACGGCGTCCGCTCCTGCGTCGAGGGCGGCCAGTGCGACTGTCAGGTTGCCAGCCGGAGCGAGCAGTTCAATTTTTTTCGCGGGATTCTGCATGTCGTGAATGGTGTACCTCTGCTGTTTCGGATGCGCTTTTTGTAATATACACGTTTGGATTGCGTTTGGCAAGAAGGCATCAGACGGACGAATCTTCCGTGCGAAACAAAAAACTTGCGGGAATGATGGGGGAATCCATTGCATAAACATTTTTTTGCTGTAAATTACCACAGTACAGAATCAAGGTATTTCAACTGAATGGAAGGAAGAAGGAAAAGTGAAAGAAAGCTGTCCGGAAATCTCGCCGTCGGTCCGTGAATTGAGAGAAAAAGGAATCGAGGTCCCCGAGTATTATAATTTTGCCTACGATGTAGTGGACAAGCGTGCGGAAGAAGACCGCAACCGTCTGGCGATGGTCTGGGTCAATCAGCAGGGGCGGGAACGGAAGCTCACGTATTTTGATTTCAGCCGTCTTTCCAATCAGGCTGCGAATCTGCTGTTCAAGCACGGTGTCTCGAAAGGGGATCGCGTTTTTATCATGCTGCCGCGCATTCCCGAATGGTGGATTTTTTCTCTTGCCATCATGAAGCTCGGCGCGGTGCAGTGCTCTTCTCCCTCGCTTTTGACGTCCGAGGACCTCAAGCAGCGTTTGCAGTATGGAAAGTTCAAAGTGGTGATTACCGATCTGGAAAGTGCGCACAAGTTCGATGAAATTTATGACGACTGTCCCCTCCTCAATTTCCGAATGATTGTCGATGGCGAACGCAAGAACTGGGTCAGTTATCCGCACGAGATCAAGACCCAGCTGCTTTCCAGACAGCGGGTCAAAACGCCGGTTCAGGTCCGGACGAAAGCGACTGATCCACTGCTGCTCACCTTCACTTCGGGTACCAGCAAGATTCAGAAGATTGTTCAGCACAACCATGCGTATCCTCTGGGGCACCGCATTACGGCGGAGATGTGGCATGGACTCGGTCCGAACGATCTGCATTATTCTCTCAGCGACGCGGGATGGGCGAAAAATCTCTGGGGAAACTATTTCGGACAATGGATTGTCGGCTGCTGTGTCTTTATTTACGATATCCGCGGCAAGTTCAATCCGGATGAAATTCTGCCGATTCTTGAAAAATATCAGATTACCTCGTTCTGCGCCCCGCCGACCGTTTACCGCATGATCGTCATCAACGACCTGAAACGGTTTGATCTTTCTGAACTCAAAAAATGCACCAGTGCCGGCGAGGCGCTCAATGTTGACACGATTCGGCTCTGGAAAGAGGGAACCGGACTGACCATCCGCGAGGCCTATGGACAGACCGAAACGGTGTGTCTGCTGGCGAATTTTGTCGATATCCCGACCCGTCCTGGTTCCATGGGCAAGCCTTCGCCCGGATGGGAGGTCGAGCTCCACGACGACAACGGAAAACCTGTTCCGCAGGGCGAACACGGGCGCATTGCGGTCCGGGTCGACGCGGGACATCGTCCGGTCGGCCTCATGGATAAGTACCTCTTCAACGAGGAGGAAAATACAAAAAGTTTCATCAACGGATTCTACTACACCGGCGATAAGGCGTATCAGGATGCCGACGGCTACTTCTACTTTGTCGGCAGAAGCGATGACATCATCAAGAGTTCCGGCTACCGTATCGGTCCGCAGGAGGTGGAAGAGGTTCTGATGTCGCATCCGGCGACTCAGGAAGTCGCTGTCATTGGTGCACCCGATCCCATCCGCGGATCGCGGGTCAAGGCTTATGTCGTCCTGAATCCAGGCTTCGAACCGACCGAGTCGCTGGTACGCGAACTCCAGCAGCATGCCAAACAGCACAGCGCTCCTTACAAATATCCGCGAGAAATTGAATTCGTCAAGGATCTGCCCAAAACAATGGCGGGAAAGATCAAGCGCGATATGCTCCGGAAACATGCGGAAACCGGAGAGATGTGGTAATTCCCCATGAATCTGCTGCTCATCCGTCCCGGAGATCTTAATGCCGATCGTGAATTCACAGTGACCGGTCCGCGGGCGGAGCATATCCGGACCGTTCTGCGGGCAAAAAACGGGGAAACGGTCCGGACCGGATTCGTGAACGGATGCAGTGGAACGGCGGAAGTCCTCTCTGTGGAGAAGGAAAAGGTCGTATTGCGAGCTCGAGAGTTCAATATTCCTCCGCCGGAGCCTCTGCCGCTTTCGCTGATTGTTGCGTTACCGCGTCCGCAGAGTTTGAAAAAGGTCCTGCATTTCGCGGTTTCCTCAGGAATTCGCGATATTGTTTTTCTCCATTCTGTCCGTGTGGAGAAAAGTTACTGGAACAGTTCCGTTCTGGAGCCGGATGCTCTGAATGCGGAGATTCTTGAAGGGTTGGAACAGGGAGTTGATACCGTCTGGCCGACCATCCGTTTTTACCGTCATTTCCGGGAGTTCCTGGAGGAGTCTGCGGAACGATATCCCGGGGATGCTCTCAAAATTGTGGCTCATCCGGGCAGGTCCGCTGCGGATTTCCAGAGAAACGGACGCCATGTGGTGCTGGCAATCGGTCCTGAAGGCGGATTCGTGAAAACTGAAGTTGAGGCTCTGGCAGATGCCGGATTCGAACCGATGGGATTCGGGGCCCATATTCTTCGTGTGGAATTCGCTGCGGCGTTTATCGCCGGAGTTCTGATGGGGGGACAATGAGACGGAACGACAAGACTCATTTGTTTCTGCTGCTGTGTGCGATGCTGTTCGCATTCAGTGGAATCCTGCATCCGCTTCTGCACCATCATTGCGGCAGAGAGTCCACGAGTGGATCCGCGGAGCTGTATTCCGCATCTTCCGCACTGCTGCATCCGCCGGATGAACTTACCTGCCCGTTCTGTACGGGAGTTCTGAACGGAGTCATTTTTTCCGGAGAGCTACTGCCGGAATTACCTTCCGGAGAGTCCGTTTTCTCTTCCGGAAGTATTGACCTCCCGCTGTTCAGCGGATATAACCTTCATCTTTCCCGCGCGCCGCCGCATATGATTGGAACCTGATCCCGGAAACAGCTTTTGGCGGAACGACGATGTGGAGACATCGGGGATTTTGTTTCCGGAGATTTTCTTTTGCCGTTTTCGTTTATGGGTTCAGCCGTATTGATTCTTTGGAATTCCTTGGTTGACAGGAACGGCATTTCGTTCCGCTGCGACTACTTTTGAATCAAAGGATCCAATATGAAGAATTACAGACATTTTTCTCTGGTGGAACTCCTCGTGGTGATCGCGGTGATTGCCATTCTTGCGGGGCTTCTTCTGCCGGCATTGAACCAGGCGCGCCGGAAGGCGCAGTCCATCTCCTGCCTCACAAATCAGAAACAGACTTTTCTGGCGCTGAATGCGTATGCGGATGAACACGATGAGATGTTTCCCGTCGTCCATTCCGGAACGTTTGATCACATGGAAGAACTGAACGGTGATCCACAGTGGTTTACGCCGCTTCAGGCAAGCTACGGGTACAGTCTGATTTATCTGCGCTGTCCTGCCGATGACTTTTACAAGGACGAGGAGGAACAGGAAGAAGGACATCATGAGGGCGATGGCCACAATCATGGAAGCATTCAAAGTTATATGCTGAATGCAATGTTTACGCTTGGACATCGTCGATCCTCTCTGAAGAAGGCATCGTTCTACATTGTTCTGGCGGAGCGAGGAGAGACGAATGGAGAGCCTGTTGCGCATCAATGTTATCCCGGATTTGCCGATCCGAGCGAGGTCCGCTCTGTCTTGAATGCCGCCCGTCATGGAGGGCTTGCAAACTATCTGTTCCTGGATGGCCATGCAGCAGCTCACCGGTTCGTGGAAACAGTTGGCGATGAAACCGTTGATCAGAATCGTCATTTCGTAAAGGAATGGTGTGACGGATACAAGGAACCCCATACCCATTGATATCAAGGGGGCCTCTGTCCGCGAAGATTTCTCTGCCGAGCATTGCGAAAGACGGTAGAGGTCTTCGGACGGAGGCTTTGATTCCCGCTGTCGGAACAGCAACTTTTTGCAGGAACTTTTTTCGGAAAATAACACTCTTTTTCATTGGAATCGTTTGACAATTCTTCCGAAAGGGATATTTTAAACTTTGTAAACTTGATTAACAAAGTGATGGAAGAGATGGATTCCACGTCGGGAAAAATAGTCAGGACTTTACTGATGGAGGGGCGGATCTCGCGAGCCTTGCTATCAGAACGTCTTGGCATCAGCCGTGCGGCGGTTTCGTCGGTTACGGAGCGGTTGATTGAAGAGAAGGTGCTGCGGGTTTCCGGAATCGGGGAATCCCGGGGAGGGAAGCCGCCTGTGATGCTCTCGATTGAGCCGAATGCGTTTCATGTGATCGGAATTGACATCGGGAGTGGGACTTTTCTGCGCGGACTGCGCTGCAATGCTGCGGGAGGAGAGGTGGAATCTGCGGTATTGCCGTTTCAGAATACGTTTGAAGATATTCTGGAGAAGTCGGCGCTTCTCATCCGTCGGTTGAGTCGGAGTTCTTCCGAGGCGGGAGTTGCGGGAGTCTGTGCCGCTGTTTCGGGGATTGTCGACCGGAACGGGAACGAGGTCCGTCTGAGTGCGAATTTTCCTCTTGCCGGAAAACAGTTTGCGGACCGCCTCGGCAAGCTGTGCGGATATGAGATCCTGCTGGAAAACCGTTCCCGTGTTTCTGCGGAATGTGAGCGGTATTTCGGAGCGGCAAGGGGCTGTGCTGATTTTCTGTTCGTGACAGCGGAGAAGAGCATCGGTTCCACGCTCTATTCGAATGGGACGCTTTTTCAGGGGCGCAACGGGGCTGCCGGTGAGATCCGTTCCATTCCGGTTCCGGCGGGGGAAAAAGTGATAACGCTGGAAAAAGCTCTGGATGAGTCGCGGATTTTGCAGTTGTGCGGGAATCAATATTGTTCGGAACAGGAGCTCTTTGCCGGTTTTGAACGGGAAGAGGCGCAGGCGGTTTCCATCTGCCGTGAACTTCTGGATGCGGCGGCCGGCGGAATTGCCGCAGCGGTTAATCTGACGGATCCCGAACTGGTGATTCTCGGCGGACGTTTTCGTGCATTCGGAAATCGGTTTTTGCATGAATTTCAAACTCGTCTGGATCGCCTGGCTCCTCCGGTTTACGGAAAACGCAGGACCCTTTATTCTTCTGTCGGCAGAGACGGGGCGCTGAGGGGTGCGACTCTGGCCGCACTTCTGAAACAAACGGAAAATATGCGGTTTTTCAGCCCGTGCGGAACGCGATTCTTCCGCCGGGAAGATTATAAAACTAAAAAAAAGGAATGAAACAAATGGAAGTCAGGATTCTGCCAGACAAACAGATTCTAGGAACGGAAGCCGCCGCCTGCGGAGCTGAATACATCCGTAAAGCGATTGCCGCCCGGGGCGTTGCCAACATCATTGTTGCAACCGGTGCAAGTCAGTTTGAAATGCTTTCTGCGCTTGCACGGGAAAAGGCGATTGACTGGGGAAAGGTCAATATTTTTCACCTCGATGAATACATCGGGCTGCCTGAGACTCATCCGGCGGGATTCCGCAAATACATTCGGGAACGGTTCATTGCGCATCTGCCGCAGAAACCGCTCTCGTTTACACCTGTGAATGGAAGCGATCCTGATCCGGAACATGCCTGTGCCGTTCTGGGCGAGATGATCGTAAAGCATCCCATTGACATTGCGATCATCGGAATCGGGGAAAACGGGCATATCGCTTTCAACGATCCGCCGGCGGATTTTGAGACCGAAAAGCCCTATCTGGTGATTACTCTTGATGAGGCTTGCCGAAAACAGCAGCTTGGCGAAGGCTGGTTCCCGACGTTCGACGATGTTCCGAAGCAGGCGATTTCCATGAGCGTCCGACAAATTTTGAAGAGTGCCGCGATCGTAAATACGGTTCCGGATCGCCGGAAAGCAGTCGCCGTCAAAGGTGCTCTGGAAGGACCGCTGACGAACCGTTGTCCAGCGTCGATTCTCCGGACTCATCCGGATTGCCATACTTTTCTTGATCCGGATTCCGCATCGCTTCTGGAACAGAAGTATTGAGGCGGATCATGGGCGAGGAATACATTGATCTTCAGGTCAACGGATACAAAGGTGTCGATTTTTCATCGCCGGATCTGACAAAGGATGAATTCCTGCGTGCCGCTGAAGCGGTTTTTGAAAGCGGAACCGTTGTTTTTCTGCCGACGATTGTCACCGGGCCGGAGGAGCTTTACCGTCGGAATATCGGAATTATTTATGAAGCGGCTTCATCGCATGGTCTGCTTTCCGGCATTCCCGGGGTGCATCTGGAGGGACCCTTTCTTTCCCCGGAACCGGGGGCCGTGGGATGCCATTCCCCTGAATTCGTTCAGGAACCGTCCATTCCGTTCTTCGACCGCCTCCTCTCGTTCACTGGCGATTTCCTGCGGATGATGACTGTGGCTGCTGAACGTCCAGGCGCTGCGGAGCTGATTCGGTACGCAACCGGAAAAGGGGTGCGAATCTCTCTGGGGCATCACCTTGCAGAATCTGCTGACCTGAATGCCGCCGCGGATGCCGGTGCGGTCGCTCTGACCCATCTTGGAAACGGTTGTCCAAATCGCCTTGATCGTCATCGGAATCCCATCTGGGCCGGACTCGCCTGCGATTCCCTGACGGCGATGCTGATTACTGATGGACACCACCTGCCTGCGGAGGTCGTTAAATGTATGGTAAAAATCAAAGGAGCGGATAAAATCATCGTTACCAGCGATGCCGCTCCGGTCGCAGGTCTTCCGCCCGGACGGTATCACATGCTTGGGAATGATGCTGTTCTTGAACCGAACGGAAAATTCCACAATCCGGAAAAAGGATGTCTTGTCGGTTCAGCTTCCGGAATGCGGGAGTGTGTTGCGTTCCTGAGATCTCTTCATCTTTTTTCGGATGCGGAAATTCGAAAAGTCGCCTATGAAAATCCGAAACGTCTGATCGGGTGCTGATTCCGGAGTCAGCTCTGTTTCGAGGGGAGAGTTGGGGACTTCTCGCCCCCAACACCCCCCGGCAGGACCCACCCGGGCCCTGCACCCTGCGCCGGAATTTCAAATTCCGGTTTATCCTTTTTCCGGCACCTGCCGGGCAAAGGGCAAACCGTATGGTTCGCCCTCTGCACTCCCTGCTCCTTTTCAGCCGCGCAACCTCGAGTCGCAAAAAAGGATGAGGGG
>CASEYW010000023.1 GCA_949292215.1 uncultured bacterium | reverse complement strand
GAAGGTTGAAGAAATGGTCAACTACAAGGATCTCGGTCTTGTCAATACGAGAGAAATGTTCGCGAAAGCCATGAAGGGCGGCTATGCCATTCCGGCGTTCAACTTCAACAACATGGAACAGCTTCAGGCGATCATCCAGGCATGTTCCGAAACGGAATCCCCGGTGATTCTGCAGGTTTCCAAAGGCGCCCGTCAGTATGCGAACCAGACTCTTCTGCGTTACATGGCGCAGGGTGCAGTCGAATACGCCAAGGAGATCGGCGGCGGAAAAGCGATTCCGATCTGCCTGCATCTCGACCACGGCGATTCCTTTGAAACATGCAAGAGCTGCATCGAATACGGCTTCTCCTCGGTCATGATCGACGGTTCCCACTTCCCGTTCCAGGAAAACATCGAGCTGACGAAACGCGTTGTTGATTTCGCTCATCAGTATGATGTCACGGTTGAAGGCGAACTCGGACAGCTCGCCGGTGTCGAAGACGAAGTCAAGGCTGACAAGCATGTCTTCACCCAGCCGGAAGAAGTTCAGTCCTTCCTCGCCGGAACAGGCGTCGACTCCCTTGCCATCGCGATCGGCACCTCCCATGGAGCCTACAAGTTCAAACCCGGCACCGATCCGAAGATCCGTCTCGACATTCTCAAAGAAATCGAAGAGAAGATTCCGGGATTCCCGATTGTTCTCCACGGTTCCTCCAGCGTTCCGCAGGATCTCGTCAAGATCATCAACGACAACGGCGGAAAACTCAAAGACGCAATCGGCATCAGCGAAGAACAGCTCCGCGAAGCAGCCAAGAGCGCTGTCTGCAAGATCAACATCGATTCCGACGGCCGTCTTGCCATGACCGCTGCCATCCGCAAGGTCTTCAATGAGAAACCCGCTGAATTCGACCCGAGAAAATATCTCGGACCGGCTCGTGACGCTCTCAAGGAACTCTACAAGCACAAAGTCATCAACGTCCTCGGTTCCGCAGGACATGCGTTCGACAAATAACGTTTGCCGTTCCAGAACAAGATGCAAAGCTCCGCTTCGGCGGAGCTTTTTTTTACCGAAATTCAAGATACACAAGGAATGATCTGCAAATACGATCCGGGAAAAGGGAAAAATAAAAGTCAGGCAAACTGTTCCCGGGAAAAAGCGACGCGTTCCTCCGCGGTCGCATGAATCCCGGAGGGCAGGCTTTCGATCTGTTCCAAACGGGATGCCAGTCCCGCGTGATTGGCAATCTGAATTGCGAGACCCGGACGCGCATTCAGTTCCAGAAGCAGTGGTCCCCGCTGACGGTCGATCACAATATCCGCTCCGAAGTATCCGAGCTTGATCATGTCGGCACAGCGGGCGGCAAGCTCCAGATGTTCCTTCCAGAAAGGCACACGCAAAGCGCTGAGATCCGCACCGGTATCCGGATGACGGAAAACCGGCTGGTTGAACTGGACAGCCATCCGCGGAATGCCGTCACGAATGGAAAGACCGATCCCGACGGCCCCCTGATGCAGATTGGCACGGCCGTCAGACCGCTTCGTCGCCAGACGGATCATCGCCATCACGGGATACCCCCGGAAAACGATCACGCGGACATCGGGAATTCCCTGAAAACTGTAATCACGGAAGACATCGGAAAAATCGATGCACTCTTCGAGCAAAGCGTAGTCAACCTGTCCTCCGAGGCTGTACAATCCGCTCAGGATATCGGTAATGACACGATAAACCTGAACACGGTTGAGCACGGTTCCATCGTTTTTTTCGAATCGGCCCTCGGAATGGCGATGGACCACCAGAATGCCGCGTCCTCCGCTGCCATGCCCGGGCTTGATCACAAAACCTCCGGGACAGGAATGGATCATGTTCTCCACATTTTTCACTTCATACTGATAGCGGATCGCACCGATCAGGGTGGCAACCGGCACCCCGGCTTCCGCAGCCAGGGTTTTCGTCAGGAGCTTGTCATCCACCATCGGATAGTAGCGCCGCGGATTGTACTTCATGATATAATCATGATTGCGCCGGTTCATGGAAAGCACACCCGCCTGAGCAAGAGCGGAAGGTGATGCGAACTGTTTCAGAATTTGTCCGAACACGGCAGCACCAGAGATCGAAAACGTTTCAGTTCAGAGAGACGATAACCGGTATAGACTCCGATCAGCAGAATCACAGCCAGCACAACCAGATTCATTTCCGGGAAGGAAAAGAAGAAATACTGAAGAGTCGCATTGCTCATCAGAAAATAGCACGGAAGACATGCCAGGAGACTGATCAGGAGCTGACGGATCGCCACCTCAGCCCCATCCTCGTCCCAGATCATTGATGAACGTTCAATGGTCCACGCCAGGATGATCAGCGGAAAGTAAGTGACCGCCTGACCATGTGTGAATCCGAAATTGTAAGCAGCGACACTCATCATCTTCATCAGGAAAATCACCAGGATCACCACGGCAGAAATCCGCGGGACCATCAGCAGGTTCAGCTTTGTCAGATACGACCGGATCAGAAGGCCGATGGAGATGATCAGAACAAAAGAAACAACTCCGGCAGTCAAACCGGTATCCAGAAAAGCCAGTGCGATCAGAACGGGCATGAAGGTTCCCATTGTCTGAAGTCCGATCAGGTTCCGGATGATGACGATCACGAGAATCGCCAGCGGCAGCATCGCAATCTGTTTGAACAGATTCTGTTCCTCCAGCGGCAGGTTGAAGCCCGAAAGATCCAGAATCCAGGAGTTGCGGACCAGATTGCCGCGGAGCTGGTTCAGATTTGCCGCAGTGACACTCGTCTTCAGAACGGAGATGTAGAATTTCGGATTTTTCACACCCTGGATTTCGAGGATGGAATGATCGCCGTTCCGCAGAGGAAGAAAGCCGTCGTTCTTCAGCAGTTTTCCGCTGGAAGGATCAAAACGGTGAATGGCGTTGCCGTAAAAGGCTTCCAGCTGAGCGGTCAACATCTGACGGCGCCGTCCGTCAACCAGGTAGATTCCCTCCACCAGACGCGAGGGAATCCCCTTCATCGCAAGAAGTTTTTCCGCAACGCGCACGAAAGGAGCGCCCAGGCGGTTTTCCGGCAGAAGGGTCCGGACGGAGGGCAGATTTCGATTATGAAGAAGCTTCAATACATTCGGAATCAGAATTTCCGGCTTTGCGCGCCCACTCGGATCAGCTGATTTCAGGAAGGATTCCGCCGCTGCTGCGGTGATGCCGTCGCTCCAGACAGGCTTGCGTGGCATTTCAATGGAATCCGCGATCAGTCCGGCATAACGATCCGGGATCAGACGCATCTGGTAAAGAATCGTATGTGCGCCGCCATCGGCGATCCCGGACCAGGTTGCAACCAGGCGATCGCCGCGCTCCTCGGAATCGAAACGGAAGCCGGGAGTCGTGCTGAGTCCGGTCAGGAAATAACCCGGGAGTTCGTTCGGCATCGAAATGGAAGCTTTTACCGGACCACCTGGAGTCTGAAATTTCACACGGCATTCCAGCAGCCAGAGTTCTGTTTCCGGCGAAGGCAGCAGGGAAAACTTCAGAACATGAACCTTGAAAAACAGAACGGCAAATGCAAGCACGATCAGCACGGAAACAAGAATGAGGATTCTGCGATCAATCGAAAGAAGTCTGTACATCATGGAAATTCCTCAGTTTTCCGCATTCTGTTTGAGGGTGTTCTGTTTTGTCACGTCGATTGCGGCATTGCCGGCGATCACATTTTTTCCGATCAGGACCTGATAAGTGAAATTGGAACGGTTCGCCAGAGAGAACTCCCGCACCATGTCAAGATGTCCCAGACGAATCTTGAGCAGAACGACGAAGCGTTTCTGCGGCTTGCGTCCATGACGCGTAATGGGGATCACGCGGACGACAGGCAGCTCAAATGATTTCACGGCATCCGTTCCGCGCTGAACGATGGTAAAGGCGACCATTTTCTTTCCGTCCCGGACGAACTCGCGGATATCCCGGACCCCGATGGATGCGATATCCGCTCCGGTATCCATTTTTGCCGGGAACGGTTCACGAAACGGCTCAATATAGACTGGCTCGATTCCCCCGACCACTCCCAGCGGCAGATTTCCGACCGGATTCCTGCAGCATCCCGTTCCCGCCAGGAGTCCGGACGCGGCACAGAGCAGAAAGCCCGTTCTTCTGAAATACGCAGAAAATTTCATAAGCCCCCTTTGAATACAGTTTTTTCAATATACACGTCAGGGATGGATTTTCAAACGAAGGGCGGGAGAAATCAGCCGGGTTCCGGAAGAATTCCTGAAGGAAACTCAGAAAATTGTCAATCGGGAGTTGGATTTCCGGAAGATTTGGTGTATATTGTGAAGTTTGAGAGATGCCGGCGGCGGTCGCCTCGTGAAAACGGGGAGGAAAGTCCGGACTCCGCAGGGCGGGGAGTCCTCGGTTAAGGAGGATGCCGCGGACCATATTCCGCGGAAAGGAAAGCGCAGCAGAAAACAAACCGCCGGAAAACCTTCCGGCAAGGGTGAAAAGGCGGG
Organism: uncultured bacterium; assembly: GCA_949292215.1. Classification (GTDB taxonomy): domain Bacteria; phylum Verrucomicrobiota; class Lentisphaeria; order Victivallales; family UBA1829; genus UBA1829. Next base: position 118 of record CASEYW010000023.1, on the reverse strand, counting down.
GTAAGAGCCCGCCGCGGAGAGGAGCAATCCCTCCGGCAGTGCAAGCCCCTCCCGGAGCAAGGCCAAATAGGGAATGAGTCGCTGCCCGCGACGTTTGAATTCCGGGTTCTGGCCGCAT
>CASEYW010000022.1 GCA_949292215.1 uncultured bacterium | reverse complement strand
CCCCGTCCTGCGTGTCAATCGTGACCTGCGCAATATGTGCATACGGATATTTCTGCGCGGTCGTCGAAATGATGAAAATATTGTCGGTTTCGTTTTCCGGCGCGCTGAATTCCAGCGGCGGAATCAGTTTTGATCCCTCACCGTCTTCTCCGTCCTTTCCGCCGTAAATCCGTTTCACGAGCGGGTTGCACCAGTTGTTGTAATCGTCCGTTTTTTTCGCGTAATAATAAACGTCCGTGTAATGCTCGGACGTATTGATGACGGATGCGGCAAAGATAAATCCGGCGGGTTTGTCCGCATACGCATCCAGCTCGGAAAGGGAAGATCCGGTTGCATCGGGCTGGATATCGGCGCCGTCCTCTCCATCGGCGCCGCGCAGGGAGTCGAGCCACTCGGAGACTGTGCCGGAAAAACCGTTTGTCACGGCGACTTCGTAAGCGTTTTTCCCGTCCGCGCCGTCTTTGCCGTTCGTTCCGTTTGTCCCGTCTTTGCCGTTCTTTCCGTCCCGTCCGAATGTGACTCCGGGACTCCAGGCTCCGGAGAGATACCAGTAGCAGAGATTCGTATCCGTCGCGACATAGCAGAATCCGTTTTCCGGCGATGCGGGACGTTCGGCAAGCGTCCCGATCCGGTCCGGCAGAAAGCTCTCGCCATCGGCTCCCCGCAGGAGCGGATACGCTTCTGTCCAGACGCCGTTTGTACCGAATCGCCAGCGCCACCAGCGGTCCTGTTCCGTGTCAACATCGTCATGCCAGCTCTCTCCGTCCGCGGAGGTCTGAATCTGCGGCGTCTGGGAAAGGTAGGCCTGAATTTGCGCGGCGTTCCAGTATTCAGGATCCTCCGCAACATCGGAAGGAGGCGTGCCGCCCAGCCAGATCCGGTTCCGGACAAGCAGCGTCGTCTGCGTGACAAAGACCGCGACATCGTTTGCTTCCTCGAATCCGCCGATTTCCATATCGAGCGTGAGCTGTTCCGCCTCCTGGATGTGATCCAGAAGGGAGGGAACCGCGGTATTCGGAATTTCGCAGACAAAAACCGCTCCGCCGGTCTCCGGATCACGTTCAAGAGAGCAGCCGGAAACATTGACGAGTTTCGGATCCGTCTCCTGCAGATAATCGCTGTCCAGAGCGATGTAGTAGGAAACGCTCTGCATCTCCTCAAATGAAACAGGAATCAGATCTCCATTCTCGTCGATTTCGTCACGGAAAATCGCAATCCGGAAACGGCAGCACATGCCGACCGTGATCGACGGGGTTTCCGCCGTCTGGCCGTTTTTGTCGCACCAGATGGCCGTCACGCCGTTTGTTTTCAAAAAGCCATTGATTGTCTGCATTTGTAACCTTCATTTTTTCAGACTTTCCAGCAGGCGGAAATTTGCCATGAGATCCGCCCGGACCCGATTGACCCAGATGCCATTTTCAGCGATTGTGACCGTCGCAACGGTCTTCCATTCGGTAACGGGGAGAGTAATCATTCCGGTTGACTCTCCCCATGTATCGATCCGCATTTTCCCATGTTCGCGATGATCGTAGTGCCCACGCTGCCAGCGGGCCTGCACCTCAAACGATCCGAAGCGCGCCCAGTCGAAATGAAACAGGATGACCGGCCTCACCCGTTCGGGAAGCCAGAGCAGACCGGCAGGATATGCAGAACACGGACCGCCGAGCATCAGTCGTCCGGAGCAGCTCCTTGCCAGATGCCTCTTCCTGTAAAATTTCAGCAGCGGGTGTCTCTCCGTTTTCAGGTCAAGCTCCAGCGGCCAGCCAAGCGTCGAAAAAGAAAAATCCCGATCCGGATCTGTGATGCGGAGCAAAACGCATGAGACGTGCATTTCATCATAAGTCGGGGCATCGGCATCCGGATCTTTTTCCGGAGGATTTTCCCCATCCCATTCGCCATCGCCGGACCCGTCGGATCCGCCGCTTCCGGATCCACCACTTCCGGATCCGCCGGATCCGCCGCCACCGCTTCCCCAGTGAACGCCACCTCCGCCGTATCCCGAATCGCCTCCGGATCCGCCGCCGGACTCCGAATCATCGGATTCCCATACTCCGTGTTCAACATTCGATTCGGAGTCCGGCGGGTTTTCATCCCAGAGAAAAAAGGGGTCGTCTTCCATCATCATGTTTCTCCGGCAATCGGGCACTCATATCCCGCAATGACAAATACCGCGCATGGGACACTGAACTGCTGAACCGTCCAGCATTCTGTTGCGCCGTCCTCCCCTTCTGCACTCTCATGCGAGATCAATGCAACCGGGATATTCAGCGCGCCCGGCTCCGCTCCGGCGAGAATTTCGGGATCCGACCATTCGCCGTCGTCTCCGAGTTCGATATGGACGCAAACAAACCCTTCCTCCAGATTCAAAGTTGTTTCCTTCGTGGGGAAATAGAAACCGTTTGCAAGCACATGTCCCGGTGCGACGGTCATCGAATTTTCGTCTGGATTGACCGTCACCCGGAATGGACCGTCGAACGTTTCCGGAAGAACAGCAACTGGGACATGAAGCTGAAAGAACCGGATGTTTTCAATATTTTCTCCCGCGGAATTTGTTTCGATCCGTTTTGAAATTTTCGCGACCGGATAGTGATCCGCAGACGGCGTTTCCCTGACGCGGAACTGCACGTCAGAAAAAACGCTGACGCACAGCCATCCGGATTCAATCTCCGGGATCTCCGAAAACGCGAGTTCCGTCTCCGGAGTGATGATAAACTCTCGTCCGGAACGAATGAATCCCCGTCCGATTTTCAGGGTCCGGGCATCGGAGTCAACCGTCACTTTAAAAGGCCCGTCATAACTATTTCCTCCGGAGGAAGGCAGCGGCAGATCAATCCGGATCCGGGCGGACGTTCCATGTCCGGACAGACCGGCCGACGGCTTCAGAACTGTTCGATCCATCCGGATCTGGATGTTTTGTATCGCGCTCCAGAGTGTTTGCCATGACTCCCTTGAAAGCCATATCGCACTCATTGTTTACTCCTGTTTTTTCAGCTCTGGAGGATCGCGAAGCTGGATCAGTTCCCACGGTCCATACTGCTGGTAGGTGAGAGTCAAATCCGTATAGCCCTCTCCGGAGTCGGAAAAGTTAAATGACGTCAGAAGATATTTCCCGCTCGGAATTGTCGAGCGCCGAGTCCCGGGAATCGCAAAATTTTTAACCTTGACGAAACCGGGATCCATATACGTCTTCAAATCATCCGCCTTGAACTGGACGGAAACACACCTCTGCCGTCCGGAGATCGATACGACCGCCCGTCTCATTGTGAAACAGTCCGCGTAATCCTGCCAGTTCGGATAGTTGAACTGAAACAATTCCGGATCCGCAGCATATTCCGCCGCGTAATTCGACCCGGTGAAATCGGAGGGCTGAACCGCCCGCTCCTCAAACGAGACGCTTCCGCCCGTCCGGATGAAATTCGACGGACTGTAATCTGTTGTTGTTTTTGATAGAATCATTCTCGCACCTTACATCGTTTCATCCGGCAGGCGTTTTTTCAAGACCTCTTCAATCCCTTTCAGCTTCTGGTCAAGAGGCATATTGGCTTTCTGCAGGGTTTCCAGCTGCTGGGCCATTGCATTTGCCGCGCTCAGCTTCTGTTGATTCATTTTGAGTCGATTTTCCTGCTCAATCCTGGCTTCCCGGCGATCGAGCGCATTGATTTTCTGCTCTTCGGACTCAATTGATTTTTCGTTTCCGGAAATTTTTCTCAAATTTTCCCGTGCTTCTTTCTGAGCCGCTTGCAGCTGATTGATTCTATCGCGCTCTTCCGCGGTGAATTCAACCTTTGATCCTTTATTTGCCAGTTCGATTTTCTGTTTGAGTCGGGAATCTTTCCGCTCCTGAGCGATCTGGTCCGGAGTCTTCAGAATATCGTCTTCTACAGAGAATCCCAATTTTTGAAGCATAGCTTCCGTTTTTGCAATGTCTTTCTGATAACCTTCAATCTCCTTTCGCCAACCGGCGATTTTTTCCTCCATGGCGTCTCGTTGCTTTTCGAGGCCGAGTTTGCGGGTGGATTCATCGACCTCCGCTCTGGTTTTGGAGATAATCCGATTTACCTCGGCTTCCTTTTCCGCAAATTTTTTCTTGTCGGCAAGCTCTTTTTCTTTTTTTTCCTTTTCCAGCTCGGTGCGGAGCTTCTGGGCCGCAGATTCCTTTTTGACCTGTTCCGCGGTTTCCGTGGCTTTTTTTTCCGCCTCCTGCTTCTCCCACTTCCTATACGCGCTGAGCGTTTTCTGGTATTGCGTCCGCGTTGCGATGAGGTCCATCAGAACTTTTCGTTGATTCTGAACCGCCAGTTCTGCCTCATTCTGCTGTTTTTTCCACTCACCAAGTCGTTCGGAATAGGTATAATCATGTTGACCGGTCGGAATGGGTTGCGGAATTTTCGATACCTGCTGCTGGTTTCGAATTGCCTCTTTGAGCTTTTTTTGTTCTTCCGGGATTCGTTTTACAGCAGCCTCACTGGCCTGAGCATAATTCCTTGCAGCCTCATCAAGGCGCGTTGCCTCCGCATCCAGTTCGATAATCTTATTCTGAACCACATCGCGTTCTGAGGTTTTTCCGGCCTTGTCAAGGATAAGAAATTGCTCATTGAGTTTCTTGAGCTCATTCTGAATCTCCTTGTATCGTTTCGCCCCCTTGACAAGGTCATTATTCTTGACCACCGGTTCCGGTTTGTCCTCCTTCATGGCTCCGTCAATCCGTGCATCCGACATGCCCTGCGACTTCAGGATCAACCGGGTGAAAACGTCCTCCAGATTCAGGAGTTTTCCCAGGTATTTCCCGAGTTCATATCCGGCAAAGGCGACTCCTGCCGCAGTTGCGAAATTCTGCACCGCCATTTTGGCTGCCGCCAGAGGGTGAACGAGAGCGGATCCCATGCCTTTCCCAAATTTGACGGCGCTTTTTCCGACATTCGCGATTTCCTGACGCATTGCCGTTAGCCCCTTCGGCGGAGTATCCGGAATTGCGTTATACGCTTCCAGAGCGTTTTTCCGTAATTCACGATAACGAATGGTGGTGGCCTCTGCAGCTTGGGACAGCTGCTTTATTTTCTCCGGATTTGCTCCGGCGTCCTTCCCCATTGAAAGTGCTCCATTCGCATCCCGCATCTTCTGCCGCGCGGCGAGTGCCTCTCTCAGTTTTTCGGTCGCAAGGATTTCCGCGCGTTTTTTCGCCTCCGCCGCCTCGACCGCCCGCTGAGAGGCGAGAGTCGCGGAGTCAACGGCCGCAGCGGCGGTCTGAACATAACCGACAATGCCGCGACCGACAGCCGTTACCAGTCTGAGTATCTTGACCACCAGATAGACTTTTGCAGCTTTCATCCCGAAAGAGGAGAGTATTTCCCGATTATCCACGAGGAACTGCACAAAATTTTTCAGCACGGTCGCCGCATAACTGATCATTTCGGCACCTTCGGAAGCCAGCGCATCCAGCTCCCCGGATTCCCTCATCTCGTTTATTTTTGCAAGGAATTCATCCAGCGCTTTGGTCAAACCGGGAATCGACTCTTCGCCGATGCTTGTCGCAAATTTTGCGAACTCAGCCTCCAGATTCGACCATTTCCCGCCCAGAGACCGGGACTGCTTCTCCATCAGATTGAAATACTGTCCGCCTTCCGAGGTCATCTGCTTGAAAGCCTCATCGAGAAGATCGAACGTCAACTTCCCTTTCGATCCGAGCTCCATGATCTCCGAAGCGGAAAGACCGAGCATTTTTGAGAACTGCTG
>CASEYW010000021.1 GCA_949292215.1 uncultured bacterium | reverse complement strand
TGATTGATGTTCCTCGGATCCTCCTGTTGTAATATTGCAGAAAATTCCACCTTTGCAAGGCCACTGGACTTTGCATGCAGATTAAACCCAAGTTTCCACGCTTTTGCGGAAGCGTGCGCTACCGAAACGCTGGGCACTTACTTTTTGAGGCAGAATGAAGTTCCAGTTTCTCCCGGAGAATTTTTCGAGAAGTGAAAATGCTCCACCATTCCGCCGACGCAGTTGAACTGTTCGACGAGGATTGTTTTTGCTCCTGCGCGCGCCGCGGCGATTGCGGCGGCACAGCCGGCAGGACCTGCGCCCGCGACGATAACGTCTGCACAGGCAGAAACAGGCAGCCTGCGTTCAGGTTCCGTGTAAAATTCCATTTTTCTCCTTGGATTGAGTGTTCCCGGCTGTACTTTACCATATTGTCCTGTCAAAATCAAGGACTTTTCAGGGAAAAGTCCTGTTTTCCCGGAGACCGGATCCTGTCAGAACATAAATACCGGCAGCTCATCGCTTCCGGAGACATTGCCGGCGACGGAGAACGAATGCTTCAGGTTCACATCATCGAAAACGCGTACGTGATCGACTTCGAAGTAATCTGGAAGAACCGCTTTGGCAAGCACGGGATCGCAAACGCCTGCGGAACGGTAACCGTGGCACTCGGTCGAGACAAGGATGAACTGCGGAACATGTGAGACGGGGCCGGCAGACACGCTCCCCTCCTTCAGCCAGTTTTTTCCTTCGACCTCTTTTTCAACGTGGACTTCCGCCGAGCGTTCGGGGGAAACGACCCTGCCGATCAAACGTCCGTCCGCATAGAAATCGTAACCGGAGGGGCTCCAGTCGACGCCGTAATAATGCCATCCGTCCTCCGTCTCTTTGTATTCCCAGGAGAAATGGCCGCTGCCTTTGCAGTTACACCCGTATCCGCCCCAGATATTGCCGCCGATTATGCGTTTTTCCGTGTGCTGACGGTAGTTTTCCATGATGTCGCATTCGACACCGGCAAAACGGGCGTCCGGGTGCGAACCGATTCCGGGAGCCTGAAGCCAGAACGCGGAATGCCAGCCCTCGCATTTCGGCTGACGGCAGCGGATTTCGTAATATCCGAACGTGTGCATGAACTTCGGCTCCTCCATTTTGCCGAACGGCCAGAAACCGCCGCAGTCCTTCGGAATATCGTAAGAAAGCGACCCGGTCTGAAGATGTGCGGAGGAATACGTCCCGTCCGGATTTTTCACAAGATTGATCCGGAGCGAACTTTTTCCGTCGAGCTCAATGCCCTGATCGGTGAATGCGGGAAACGGCTTGCCCCAGAAATTTCTGCGGAAGTCCCATTTGGTTGTATCGAGTTCGGTCCCGTCGAACTCATCGTGCCAGACGAGTTTCCATTGTTTCCCTTCCGGGAGAAAACTCGCCGAGTGATTGTCAAGACTGAATTGGTTCATCTCTTCTTCTCCGTTTTCATTCAGTAGGTTTCTTCATAGTTTTCCCTGCGGTACCATGCCGTCTGGGACTGAAGCCAGGTGTTCAGTCTCAGCCATTTGTATTTTACGTTCGCC
>CASEYW010000020.1 GCA_949292215.1 uncultured bacterium | reverse complement strand
TTCATTTGTCCGGCTGATCCGGTCTGGCCCAACCAAAACGCCTATTCCCGCGGCGGACATTTTGCAATCAACAATCAGCTCGCCGGAGACGACTGGGGTGCGGACGGCAACCGGAATCATCATAAACTTTCCGCCGTGCACTCTCCTTCCCGCACATTCCTTTTCACCGACGGGAAAAACAAAGACTTCTGTATTCTGGGAAATCAGATTGCCTGCATCAAATTCCGTCATGGCTGGAATGATGAAGCGAGAGCCAATGGAACGGAAGTCACCGGAAAGGGAACCGCCAATGTCTGCTGGTTCGACGGACACGTCTCCGGACATACAGCCTATTCTCTCGTTGCCATGAAAGACGATACAGGAACCGCATCAGCAAACACAACAGCAGATGCAAAAGTCTTAAAAGCGGGGTGGAAACCATGAAAAACAGCGAGTTTCTCCCAAGGAATGTCTCCAGGCGAAATCCGCACTTCACACTCATAGAGCTCCTTGTGGTAATTGCGATCATTGCCATCCTTGCCGCCCTGCTTCTGCCGGCGTTGCAACGGGCTAAAGACGCAGCATACGGTATCACCTGTTCCTCGCAGCTGAAACAGATCGGCGTTGCAAACGCCCAGTATATGGGAGACAACGACTCCTATTTTGTCCCCTTCAGCGGTCTCGGAAAGGAAAACGCCGGTTCCGGAAACGCGCAGAGGAGAAGATGTTATGTTCATCTTCTGGCGCGCTATCTGGGCGGCAATCCCACAGAAGAAGATATGATGACGTATCAATATGCCAGCGTAAATGAACCTGCCTATCGAAGACTGATGGGAAAACTCTGGCATTGCCCGAAATGCGTCAAACGTCACACGGCAAGCGCGCTGAATGTCGGCAGCTGCTACGCCATGAACGGATGGAACGGGTATGACAGTGAAAACGGATTCGTTTACAACAACGATGCCGGCTGGTGGACCTTCCCCTATCTCGCCCGGAAAAGTTCCGAAGTTCGAAGAAATGCCATCTTTCTATCCGATGACGGCGGCAGTCAGGATAATCACTACAACATGCTGATGCCCCATACGACGATCCGATCCACCCAAATGAGCAAACTGTCTACACTGATCAATGAAATGCACGCCGGAATGCGCTGGAACTATCTGTTTTCCGACGGACATCTCCAATCCATGCACCCCTCCCGCACAGGAACCGGTGATTTCAAGGACATGTGGAGCATCCGCTGACAGGAACAAAGAAAGGATTCAAGATGAACGCTGTTCCAAGAGTCTGGATCGAAGAAAATTTCCAGGAGTTTTCCCCGGAAGGCGAGAAGGAGCTCCGTGCAGCTCTCCATACGGAAGAGATCGGAAACGGACTGTTTCGCCTGCATGCGGAAGTCCGGAACGTGTCGAAGCGGTCCCGGAAAATCAAACTGATTCTGGAAGCGGAAACGCTCTTCCGTCCGGACCACTACCTGATCCCCTGCATTCTCTACAACGGCAACGACTACGGAAATCTGGACTCTCCCCGCGGACTGCTCCGCGAGGGAACCCCCTGGGTCTTCGCCTACGACCGCGAGGGCATTCCCTCCTGCACGATCACCGAAGACGCCTCCCATGTGTTTGCCATGTTCGCTTCCGATGAGTCGCCGGAGACTCTCCGCTCCTCCTGTTCGCTGATCCGGAACGGGGACGGAACATACCGCCACCGGATCTTTTATCCGGTCACGGAAGCGCCCGTCACCTATGCGAACAAAAACCGCATGGAAAAACGGTACGACGAATGGATCGAACTTGCCCCCGGCGCCGTTTTCCGGACCTGCTGCTACATGTATGAGGGAACGCCCCGCTGGAAAAACTACGGATTCGCCAATGTGTTTGATGCAGCATGGAATGTTCTGAAACACGATTGTCCCCGCGTTCTCACGATGGAAGAGGTCTGGCGTCTGGGCATCGCCTTCTGCCGTGCCATGAACTATGAGCTGAATGGAAAAAAAGAGGTCCGGGGAGCCTTCGGCGATGTAACCCATTCCATCGGGAACCACATCCCGAAGCCGGACATCGACCCGAACCTGACCTTAAAGGACATTGAAGACAATCCCTCCCTGAACTTCTTCCGGATGGACGAATACAAACCGACGGGGATCGGCTTTTCCTCGCAGGCGTTCATGAACTGCCGGGTCCAGATTGCGGATGCTCTGCGAAACCACAAAGAGCAGCAGCTGAACGATGCGCTCGAAATTCTCGACGGACGGCTCGCGCTTCAGCAGGAAAACGGACTGATCCTCCTGCCGGACGAACAGAGGACCGATCCCTGTCACATGGGCTGGGGAGCCGTGGAACTCGCCCGCATCTTCCTCCTGCTGAATTCGTACGGGATCGACGGCAGCCGTTTTCTGAAAGGAGCGGAAAAACTCTGCCGCTTTTTCCTGTCCGCCTGGCACGACGATTCCGGATTCGGCAAGCAATGGGATCGTGACGGAAAATGTCTGAATCCGACTGGCTCTGTCGGCGGATTCGCTCTGATGGGACTGACTGAAGTCTGGCGGATCACCCGGAATCCTTCCTATCTCGTCTGCATCCGGAAAGCTCTGGGATTCTATTTCCGCCGCGATCTGTCAAATTTCATCTGCACCGCCGGAGCCATCGACTGTTCCAGCGTCGACAAGGAATCCGCCTATCCGTTTCTCCACTCCGCGCTGATTCTCTACGAAGAACTGAAAGAACCGCGCTTTCTGGAATTTGCGGAACAGGCGGGATACTATCTCTGCTCATGGATTTTCTGCTACAACGCCCTGTACGATAAAGAGTGCGATTTCACGCATCTCAATTACCACACGGCGGGCGGAACGGCGATCTCGGCGGAACATCATGCGATTGATCCCTATGGAGCAGTTTTCGTTCCGGATTTTCTGCGTCTTGCGGAATACACGGACAATGTGCGCTGGAACGAGGTCGGACGACTGGTCTGGTTCAATGCGATCCAGTGCATCACAACAGAACGATCGGGGCTTCTGCATGGACTGCAACGTCCGCTCGGAGCGCAGAACGAGGGGTTCTTTCAGGCGCGCTGGACCAAATACCGTTCCGACTGCAATGCGCGAGGACATCTCAATGACTATCTTGGAGTCTGGCTTTCGACCTTTCGGCTCAGTTCCATTCTGGATCTGGAGAATTCCGAAAGCAAATATGCAAAACAATTGGTTCTGAATCAATAAAAATAAGGAGACCACATGCAAAAGAAAATGTTAAGCACCCTGTTGCTGGCTGTCGCGACTCTGCTTCCGGCAGCGGTACCGTTCTATGTAGCGGGGCCAAGAAACTCAATCAATCTTGCCGGAGAATGGCAGGCGGCCACCGCCGATACTCTGAACTTGAAAAAGATTCCGGAAAATCTCGACTGGAAAACCGCAACTGTTCCAACCGGAGAACGCGGAATTCTGCCGAAATCGGTCAACAGCTGGGGCTATCCGCCGGAACACGCGGTGGAAACCTATCTGGAAAAAGACGGCAGGACCTTCAAGATCAAAAAAGATCTCAGCGCCTGGTACCGCAAAACAGTTGATATTCCGTCGGACGCCCTGAAAAATCATTCGGTTCATCTTGTCATCGGAGCGGTGGCATTCCGGTCCGCCTTTCTGGTAAACGGACAACTTGCCGGAGAGTCGATTCAGGCAACTCTGCCGCGCGATGTGAACATCACAAAATATCTTCGTCCGGGAAAAAATGAAATTGTCATCGGCTTTACCGGACGCGAAGGCCTGGTTGATGTGAAGAACAACACGTACGTTGCACCGAGCGCCGGAATCGGAAGCGGCATTCACAACACGGTCCGTCTTGATTTCCGGCCGCTGGTCGCAGTGGACGATGTCTTCGTCAAGACCAAAGTCAAAAAGCCCCGGATTGACTTTGAACTCACGCTGATCAACCGTAGCGGAAAAGCCGCGGTCGTCACACCGCAGATTGTAATCCGTTCGCAGCAGGATCCGAACATTGTACACACAATTCTCACCGGCGCCGCGGTCAAAATTCCTGCGGGAACCGAACAGAAAACCACAGTGACATCCAGCTGGAAGGCACCTGTGCTCTGGGACCTCCACACGCCTGTGCTCTACGACGCGGAAATCCGCCTGCTCGACGGAAACGAACTTGCGGACACCACAAAACAGAGTTTCGGCTACCGGGAATTCGAGATCCGCGGACGGGATTTTTATCTCAACGGAAGACGTATTGTTCTGCTTCGCGGAAGCACTCTTGCCGGCATCAACAGCCCGGATTTTATTCCGATGTGGGACGGATACGGCAAACTGAATTCCAACCGGCTGCACCTGGGATTCTGCAATCCGAATCTCATCCGTCTCGGCGACCACACGGGCTATCTGGTTATTCCCGAAGCCGGCTGGTGGCATGTGAACCAGTATCCCCATCAAACGGCACACGCATGGCTCCCGGGAACTCTTGAATACTACAAGGGATGGATTAAACATCTGCGCAATCATCCATCCATAGTGATCTGGTCCCTCGCAAACGAGACCTACTGGAACCGGACCGGAAAAGAGGAAATGGCCATTGCCAAAAAACTGATTGAAACGGTCCGCTCCATGGACGACACCCGTCCGCTTCAGGGCGATGCGGAAATCACCTGGAACAACCAGCTTGACATCGTCAACATTCACTACCCGGAGTGGAGCGCGGGGGAAATCAACACCACCTATCCCAATGCAGGCGTGAACATGCCGAACGACACCTGGTATCTGCGGAAAGGAAAAGGCATCAAATCCTGGCGTGCGGAATTCGACTGGGACCGTCCGCTGGTCATCGGCGAATATTTCTGCAATTCCGATGCTCAGGTGGAAGAATACTCCAGCTTCATGGGAGACACCGTCTTCGATGGAGAAAAATGGGCAAAGCAGCGCCTCACCGGACTCGGTGCGGAAAATACGGAAGACTTCATGAAAAACCTTTTCACGGAAACGCTGAAAAAATACACCACCGAGTATCGCGCCATCGGTGTCGCCGGTATGAACATCTGGACTGGTGAAAAAGACCGCTTCATGCCGCAGCAGGTGGTCCGACCCTATGACTTCCATCCGAATGCCGATTCCGGAAAACTGTTCCGCAGAAAAATCGTTGCTCTGAACGATGGCCGCATCCCACTGAAACTCATCCGGGCAACGCTGACTCTGAAAGGGACAACCATCTGGCAGAAGGAATACAAGTTCCACATCAATTCCGGAAGCAAGAAGGAAATCACGCTTGAAATCCCGATGCCCCGGGTAATGAAACCTGCCGCGGCAGAACTTCTGGTTGCTCTGTTCACCCAGAACAATCCGGCCTACGCGCCAACCGAAGTCAGCCGCTATCAGGAGGACGTGTACATCGTTCCGGAAATCAATCTTGCCGGACTCAAAGGAAAGATTGCTGCACCCGGGAAAACCCCTGCTCTGGAAAAAGCCCTGGAACTGTACGGACTCGGAACCATCCCGGAACAGATCACTCCGCAGACGAAACTGGTACTGGTCGCCTCCGGAGCGTTCCGGAAAGAGATGGCAGACCAGCTCGGCAGATTTGCGGAAACCGGCGGAACGGTCCTGATTCTTCCTCAGGAAAAGTGGCAGCCGTTCCGTCTGGAACTTCCCGAACGTGACAGGGAACATGCGGCAACTCAGGCATGGATGCGCACCCCGGCCCATCCGGCTCTGAAGCAGATGAAAGAAGGACAGTTCCGTTTCTGGAGACCGAACAATATCGTCTCCATCGGCACCTTCAAAAAACCGTTCGACGGAGCATTCGAAGTGCCGCTGGACTGCGGCGGACGCTTCGGCATGCGCTGGACTCCGCTTCTCGACATCCCTGCCGGAAAAGGAACATTTCTTCTGACAACCTTCGATCTGGAAAAAGCCGCACATGCCGATCCGGGAGCAAAACAGCTTCTGGCGAATCTGATCGAATACGGCTGCACGCGTGCGCCGAAAACCGGAACGCCGCTGAATCTGCTTGCAGGAACCAACACAGCTCTGAAAGAAGCTCTGGAACTCGCCGGAGTCGCCGTCAGCGAGGGAGTCGGGACGGGTGGTCCCATTCTGGCAGACGCGTCCGCAGACCTGACACCGCAGATTCAGGCGGAACTGAAACAGGCGTTGAAACATGGAAGAACCGTCTGGCTGCATAATTTCGATCCCTCCACAATCTCAAAAGCGGCATCGCTCTTCCCCTTCGAACCGGTAATTGCAAAAAAACCGGCAGACGTGGAAGGCGCAGTGGTCCGCTCCAGCGATCCTCTGATGAACGGGCTTGCCAATTTTGATTTCTTCTGGTATCGCGGAACGACGGGCAATCATGGTCGTGTCACGGGAAAAGTCGTTGCAAAAACCGGCGACTGGATTCTCGAAACGCCGTGGTGCGGAATCTCCGAAAAACTGATTTCGCCCGCCTTCCTGACAAAAATCAAATCCGGAAAAGGAAACATCCTCTTTGACACCCTCCGCTGGGAAAACGCAACCGCATCCGAAACAGACAAGGCCCTGCGCATTGCCTCCCTTCTGGCATACAACCTCGGAGCCTCCTTCAAACCGAAAACAACGCCGCACTACAAACGTTTCTTCGTCGATCTCACAAAGTTCGCCAACATGGGATACTACGACCGGATCGAAAACGACGGCAAAGGCGGATGGACCGATCAGGGGAAAAACGACATGCGCTTCTTCCTGATCAACCATACCGGTAAAATCAACGGGGCCGACGACGGCATGGATATTCCCGTTCCGGACTTTCCGACAAAAGTCGATTTCCAGAAGGTTGTCTATCAGCTGATTGACCCGAAGGCGAACGGAGGAAAAGCAGTCATCAGTCTCGGCAGCGAAAAGTTCGGCAAAAAACTTCCGCGTCAGGCCGGTCCCTTCACAGTCGGGCAGAAAGCGGAAATTCTCTGGTTCCTTCACTCCTCCGGCTGGACCGGGCCTACCGGCAGTACAATCGCCGAATATACCGTAACCTATGACGACGGCACCACGGTCCGGATTCCGATCCGGAACGGAATGGAAGTCGGCGACTGGCACAATCCGAAAGCCTTTGGAGCCGCCACGGTCGCCTGGACAGGAGCCAATCTGTTCACTTCCCGCGTCGGCATCTGGACCTATCCCTGGAAAAATCCGCATCCGGAAAAAACGATCCGGGTCATTGCTCTGAAGGGCGGACTCTCTCAGGCGCAGTATGTCCTGCTTGCCATCACCGGAGGTGTTGCCACCGAGGAGGCGGAAGAACCGATTGCCGAATGGGATTTCGGAACCAGAAAGTATTCTGCAAAACTCTGGAATTCAAAAAACGCACCGGCACAAGTCAAGGATGGATTCCGCTTCCGTGCCGGACGTTATTTCGGGTCCCCGCTGAAACAGACCGACGTCCCGGCTGCGATGAAAACGCCTTACAGCATTTTCGCAGACTTCACCCCCGAGGCGGGACCGGACGGCTATATGTCCGGAATCGTCCAGATGTGCGACTATATGAAAAGCGGATTCCGAATCGTTCTGCACAAGGACCTCCGGATCAACGTGGAAATCTTCCCCGGCAACGGCAAAAAAGCCTGCTATCTCCGCGCAAAACCCCCGCTTGAACTCAACAGGCGCGCCACCTGCGAACTCAAATTCGACGGAAAAAAAGCGCTGCTCCTGATCAACGGGAAACTTGATTCCATCATCGACTGCCCCTTCCCGAAGGAGTTCAGCGGAGATATCATGTTCGGCAACGCATCCGGCCCGAAATATCATTTCAACGGCCGACTGCACAAGGTTTCAATCCGAAATCAGAATCCATAACAGAGATTTTCCGTCCGTGTCCTGAGATCCGGCAGGCACGGACGGTCCTCCCCCTCACTCACCCTTCCCCGGGTTTTCACAAAGGCAGTTCAAGACGAGCCAGTGTCAGCTGCTGGAGAACCTCAAGTTCCCCTCCTCCGGAACAATACCCGAGCAGAAGCGCATGCTCCGTAAAAAGCATGGCAGTATAACAGAACCCGTGATCCGGAGCATCTTCCAGCAAAAGGTGTCCGAACCAGCTTTGTCCTTCATCGCGGCTCCGAGCCAGAACGAGCGGAGTCCGTCCCCGGCTGGCTGGCGTGCGTGCAATGTTCCAGACCGGATCGTAATCGTTCCAGACAGCGAAGAGTTCTCCGGAAAACGGATTGCGCTTGATGGAAAGCGGCGAAACAGGCGAAAGAAAGGAAGCATTCCGGATCGGATCACTCCAAGTCTCCCCTCGATCTGCGGAAATTGCCGTATATTGCGCACCATTCCCGGTGCGAAACCAGGAAAAAATGCGGCCATCGGAAAGTTCGACCACCCCCGGTTCCTGAAATCCGATTTCCATTCCCTGAGGCGGAGAGAGCCAGTTCGGAAGCTCCTTCCAATGAACGCCTCCGTCATCAGACGCATAGAACAGCACAAGTCCACGTTTTTTGTTCACCACCATTCCGCGATCATTCAACCGGTAAGGATGAAATGCGACAGGCAGGAGGAGACGTCCATCGGAAAGCTGGATCAGCCGGTCGTTGTTCACGATAAAATAGCCCGGTACTCCGATGATATCAACCGGATCGCTCCAGGTCTCCCCTTCGTCCGAGGATGTGCGCCAATAGGGACGACAGTTGCAGGCGTCGCCGTCGCTTTTGCGCAGATAGACAAGAGCAATCCGTCCATCCGCAAGCCGCAGCAGCGATACGCTCATCACATTCCGTGCATCATTCTTCACGATGATTCGCTGTTCCGGAGAATAACTTCGTCCGGAGTCGGATGAAATCAGTGCAACGAGATCAGCGGGGGCATGGTCACTCCACGAATCGCCGTAATAGCGAGTATAGACAAACAAAATTCTCCCGTCGCGCAGCGTAACAAAACTCCCCTCGGAATTGCGGGGCACACCGTCTTTCGGCGGCAGCAGCAGAACACGATGAAACGAAAAAGGTTCCCTCATATCGACCTCCGTTGAAATGGTTTCGATACGATAATCCCCTCGTCGCACTTTTGCAAGGAGGAAAGGGAACAAAAGCGACATCCTCCGGAGCGGCTTTCGCGGTTCCGTCAGACAATCTCTCCGAACAGAGTCATTGCCGTGGCATGCGTGATTCTGATCTGCAGGACATCTCCGTTTTTCAACTCGCCTCTAGGCTCGAACACAACCAGTTTGTTGAGTTCCGTGCGTCCGCTCCAGCGCGAAGCGTTGCGCTTGCTGACCCCCTCGGCAAACACTTCAAGGATGCGTCCGACAAATTTATCATTCGCCTTTGCCGAATATTTTGCCAAGTCCTCAAGGAGAATCTGATTTCTTGCCTCCTTGACATTCTGCGGGACATTGTCTGTCATTTGCTCCGCAGCTCTGGTTCCCTTTCGCGGAGAGTATTTGAAGATGAACGCATTGTCATATCCGACTTCGTTCATGATGTGACGTGTTGCCTCGAAATCCTCGTCCGTCTCGCCGGGAAAACCAACGATGATATCCGTTGAAAATGCGATTTCCGGACAGAGCGCCCTGAGCCTGTTTACAATCTCCATGTACTGTTTTGCCGTATAAGGGCGATTCATCGCCTTCAGAATCCGATCCGATCCGGACTGGAGCGGCAGGTGAATGCTCTTGCAGACCTTCGGCGTGTTTGCGATCGCCTCAATCAGGCGCGTATTGAAAAATGCAGGATGCGGCGAAGTAAAGCGGATGCGACGAATCCCGTCGATCGCAGCGATCGACTCAAGCAGATCGGCAAATGGAGAAACATGATCCGGGAAGGAGATGCCGTCGATTCCATAGGCGGCGACATTCTGCCCCAGCAGCATGACCTCCTTCACACCGGATTCCGCAAGGCGCCGCGCCTCCTCAAGAATTCCCTCCGGAGAACGGCTGCGTTCGCGGCCGCGGGCATACGGCACAATGCAATAGGAACAGAAACGATTGCAGCCGCGCATGATTGATATGAAATCAGAAAACGAATGTTTCCGCGTATGGGCATCAATTCCGTCCACATCTTTCAAATTGTCATGTCCGGTCGCCTCAATTTTCCTCTTTTCAGCCAGAGACGCAACAATTTCCGGCAGTTCATGAATCTGATCGGTTCCGACCGCAAAATTCAAGTGCGGAATGGTTTTCAGCAGCTCCGTTCCGCGGCTCTGCGCCATGCAGCCCATGATGCCGAACAGCAGATGCGGGTGTTCTTCCTTCAGACGCACCAGAATCCCAAGTTTGCCGATGGCTTTGCGCTCCGCCTGATCCCGGACACTGCAGGTGTTCAGAAGAATCAGGTCTGCGGATTCCTCGTCGGGAACAATGATATGACCGTCAGCGGCAAGCATTGCGGCGGCGGCATCGCTGTCGCGCTCATTCATCTGGCAGCCGTAAGTTTTGATGTAGATCTTCATCGGAAAAATCAATCGGCCTTGAGAACAGCCATATTGTTGCGGTGAATGATTTCGCTGTCGGCGTCACACCGGAGGATATCGTGAATTTCGGAACTCTGGCAGCCGATCAGCTTCATGCAGTCCTCGGAGCTGAAGTTTGTCAGTCCCTTCGCAATCAGTTCGCCTTCGAGCGAACAGACCTCCACAATGCTTCCCCGCTTGAACGTTCCCTGCACGAATTTCATTCCCGCAGGCAGAAGGCTGCTTCCATGAGTGGCAAGCGCCCGGACCGCACCGGAGTCGATGATAATCTTGCCCGAGGGTTTGGCAAATGTCGCAAGCCAGCGTTTTCTGGATTCCACTTTCGTGCGGTGGTGGGGAATGAAAACCGTTCCCACATCCTCACCGTTGAAAATCCGTTCGATCACATGGGCATCTTTTCCGGAAGCGATCCAGAGGCATTCTCCCGCGGAGTTCAGAATTTCCGCACAGCGGAGTTTTGATTTCATGCCGCCGATCGACATGCTGCTGTCGTCGGTTCCGTTCGCCATATTTCGCTGTTCGTCGGTCACGCCTTCGACAAGTGAGATGCGTTCGCCGAGGGAGCCATCCGGATTCGGGCGCATCAATCCATCCACGGTCGTCAGAATAATTGCGAGATCGGAACGGGTCATGGAGGCGAGCAGAGCGGCAAGAATATCGTTGTCGCCGAATTTCAGTTCATCGACAGAAACGGGGTCGTTTTCATTGATGATCGGCAAAACATCCTGCGCCAGGAGCGACTCGATGCAGTTCAACGCATTCAGATGACGTTCGCGGGAACGCAGGTCCTCCGCGGTCAGCAGGATTTGAGCGGCCTTGAACCCGAGTTTCTCACATTCGGCCTCATAAACAGACATCAGCCGAATCTGTCCAATGGCGGCAAGAGCCTGCACCTCGGAAAGGCGGCGGGGACGCTTCTTCAATCCGAGACTGCGCATTCCCGTCCCGACCGCTCCGGAGGAAACCAGCAGGACCTGAATTCCGGAATCCCGGACCGTTTTAATCTGCCGGATCAGCACAGCCAGCGCTTCCGGATCGGTCAGAAGACGCGTTCCGGCTTTGATTACAATACGTCTGCACGAAGCAACAAGTTTTTTTCTGATCTCAATATTTCTGTCCATCATTTCCGGCGAATCCTGTCAAGAAAAAGTTCAAAGTCCTGATCCGTTTTTGAAAATGTACTCGTTGTTCACGAGATCGGCTCAGACCGCTTTTCTTACGTTCTTCTGTTTTTCGGCACCCCGTTTAACGAGCAGCGGCGCACCACCCTCCACAGTTTTTTTCGTGATGATACACTTTTCAACATCGGCACGGGAAGGCACATCGAACATGATGTCAACCATGATTCCTTCAATGATGGAGCGAAGTCCGCGAGCACCGGTCCCCTTTTCACACGCCTTGTCGGCAATCGCCTCCAAAGCGCCTTTTTCGAATTCGAGCTTGACGTTTTCCATCGCCATGAGCTTTTCGTACTGCTTTGTGATCGCATTCTTCGGCTCGACCAGAATCTTCATAAGATCCTCTTTGGAGAGAGGCTCCAGCGAGGTGACAACCGGAAGACGCCCGATGAATTCCGGAATGATTCCGTATTTCACGAGATCCTCAGGTTCTGTCAAAGCCAGCGCTTTGGAACTGTCGAGCTCAACAGCACGCTGTTCATCGGATTTATGCTGATTGAAACCGAGAACACGCTTGCCGACCCTGCGCTGAATCATCTTGTCCAGTCCTACGAAGGCGCCGCCGCAGATAAACAGAATGTTGGAAGTATCGACCTGGATATACTCCTGATTCGGATGCTTCCGTCCACCCTTCGGAGGAACATTTGCGATGGTACCTTCCAGAATTTTCAGGAGAGCCTGCTGAACCCCTTCACCGGAAACGTCGCGTGTAATAGAAACATTCTCGCCCTTCTTGGCGATTTTATCAATTTCATCGACGTAAATGATACCGATCTGAGCCCTTGCCACATCGAAATCCGCAGCCTGAAGAAGGCGGAGAATGATATTTTCAACATCCTCTCCCACATAACCAGCCTCAGTCAACGTTGTTGCATCGGTAATGCAGAACGGGACATCAAGCATTTTTGCCATGGTTCTGGCAAGAAGAGTCTTGCCGGAACCGGTGGGACCGATCAGAAGAACATTGCTTTTTTCGATCTCAATATCGGAATTTTCCGGCGAAACGGACTCCCCCCTGCTCTTCAGGCGCTTGTAGTGATTGTAGACCGCGACGGAAAGAATCTTTTTTGCCGTATTCTGACCGACAACATATTTATCCAGCTCCGCTTTGATCTCAGCCGGTTTCGGGACCTTGATTTTTGCAACCGGAAGCGGCTGTTTTGCCGGATCCGGTTGCTTTTTCGCAGGATGAATCAGCTCTTCGCACGTTTCCACGCAGCTCTGGCAGATCGATGCACCGCTTGGACTGGAAATGATCTGCCCGACACCGGGTTCATTCGCCAGACGGCCGCAGAAAGAACAGCGCGGAATCTCTCCGCCATTGTTATCTTTGCCCATGATCCGCTCCCGTTCAGGCTCTGTGTTGAATGATGCTGTCGACGATGCCGTATTTGACAGCCTCTTCCGCAGACATGAAATAATCGCGATCGGTATCGCGAGTCACTTTCTGAATGCTCTGTCCGGTGTGTGTTGCGATGATCTGATTGAGTTTGGAGCGCATCGCGAGAATCTCCTTTGCCTGAATATCGATGTCGGCAGCGGTTCCTTCGGAGCCGCCGCGCGGCTGGTGAATCATCACCCGGGCATTCGGCAGAGCAAAACGCTTGCCCTTGGTCCCCGCGCAAAGCAGAACGGCAGCCATGCTGGCAGCCTGTCCGACGCAATACGTTTTGACATCACAGGAAATCACCTTCATGCAGTCGAGAATCGCAAGTCCGGAAGTAATCACGCCGCCCGGACTGTTGATGTACATGTCTATGTCTTTTTTCGGGTCTTCGGACTGCAGATAAAGCAGTTCCGCAACAATCAGATTGGCCACGGAGTCATCAATCGGTGTTCCGAGAAGAATGATTCTGTCTTTGAGCAGACGCGAATAGATGTCGTATCCGCGTTCGCCCTGCCCGGTCTGTTCAACCACCATCGGAACAAGCATTGAATTCTTAATCATGCGATTCTCCTTCGATTATTCTCCCGGGTTGCCATTTGACACAACCCGTCTTCCCATATACCCTCCGGCCCAGAGAGGTCGGCGAACCGGAGCTTCTGAACAGAACCGGCACTCCCGACAGGAAGAAGGATGGAGCTGCTGCCCCATCCTGTTTTTCAAGCCGGAATGCCGGGTGTTCACGCAAAAAATATTACACTTCCTTGATATCGGCCTTGTCCACGATGAAATCCAGGACCTTGCCGGTCAGGAGATCCGCATGAATCTCCCCGATCGCACCGTTGCGGCGGATGGCCTTGATCACATCTTTTTCCTTGTAGCCGAAATAGGAACTCATGCTTTTGATCTGGGCATCGAATTCATTTTTGGAAACTTCGATTTTTTCCGTTTCCGCAATTTTACGGATAACAAAGAAACGTCTCAGATTCTTTTCCGCTTCCGCTTTTGCGGTTTCAAGATGTTTTTCCTTCTCCGCCTTGAATTTTTCGACGTCTTCCTCGCTGCGGACGAGCTGATTCGCAAGTTTTGTAAATTCGCGTTCCGTCTCGCCTTCGACGATGGATTTCGGCAGCTCAAACGCACCGGCTTTGCCGAGCAGAAGATCAAGCACTTTCTCGCGAGCGGCATTTTTCCGGTCGTTTTCAATCTTGAATTCGATGGATTTCTTCAGGTCTTCATGAAGTTTTTCAACGCTTTCAACATGAAGTTTTTCCGCAAGTTTTGCCTCGTCTTCGACAGGCTGCTTGCGCTGAACTTCATTGACTTTCACGGTATATTTGACTTTCTTGCCAGCCAGTCCCTGTTCGCGCCAGTCGGCGGGGAATTCGGAAGTGAACTCGCGGGTTTCACCAGCTTTGACTCCGGTCAGGGCAGCGTTTGCGCCTGGAACGTATTCAGGTTCGTGAAGCCAGATCCAGGCTTCGTCAGCTTTTGCCATACGCTTCAAAGAGGGGGAAGCATCTTCTGCAGGCTGGAAATCGGACTCGTAGGAAACTTTCAGCATATCGCCGGCAAGGGATTCGGTCTCCACTTTGACGTCATCCGCATAAATGTCTTTCAGGCTTGCGAGGCGCTCTGCAATCTGTTTTTCCGCATCCTCACCTTTTGCGACCTCAATGGAAAGAGCCTTGTAATCGGGGAGCTCGAACTTGGGAGCGGTCTCGATTGCGGCTTTGAAGGTGTATTCCTTGTCAGCGGCGGGCATCACCTTTCCATCATCCACAGCTGTTACTGCGACAAGATCAAGCTGCGTCTGAATCTTTTCAATGGCAGCGTTCTGGAGATGCTTGGCAGTGTCTTCGATGATGTTCTGAGTGAATCTTGCCTTGATGAGAGCCGGGGGAACCTTGCCCTTCCGGAATCCCTGAATCTGGACTTCGCGTGAGATTTCTTTCACAATATTGTTAAAAGTCTTCTCGACTTCCGTCGCCGGAATTTTCACGGAGGCTTCCTGCGCGCAGGGAGCAGTTTCCTTAAACTCAATCTGAATCGAGTCTTTCAAAGAGTCAGCAGACATGCTATCCACCTTTCCATTGCTTTACTGTGATGATTGACACAAAAAACTTGTGCTTATAAAAATACTGAACTTATGAATATAACAGCTTGAACCGATTTTTCCAGTCCGTTTTTCGAAAAAAAAAGAAGAAAAGAAGACTTTTTTTTCAAAATTTCCTCCATTTGCCTATTGACAAGTTCATTTTTTGATATATCTTCATATTTAAAAACGATTGTGCAAACAGCAGGCATACGCACCCTGTACCAATGTGAGGAGCAGCCATGGCGGATACACCCAAACTCATAGTTTTGTCGGAACAGTTCAGAGGAAAAGTATTTGAACTGACCAAGGATATTCATACAGTCGGCCGAGTGGATGAACGTGACATCTGCATCAAAGACCCGTCCATCAGTTCCTATCACGCGGATTTCATCAAAAAAGGTTCCACCTATATTCTCCGGGACCGGAACTCAACCAACGGCTCCAGAGTCAACAATGAACCGATTACCGAAAAGGAACTGAAAAGTACCGACATGATTCAGCTCGGCGGAGTCGAAATGCTCTTCGACTGCAACGACAAAAGCGGAACCAGAGAAGTGAAGACGATGACCAAGATTGATATCACATCCACAGCCAATCTGGGGACATCCACTCTGAAACGTCTCGAAACGGTTTCACAGGGTAAGCAGAAAGGCAAAAACATCACCACGATAGTCATTATCGTCCTGCTCGGCCTGCTGGTACTGGCTGTCATCGTTCTGCTGGTGGTGCTGTTCATGCAGCTGAACTCGGGCAAGAACTGACAAACGGTTTCCTGTTCCGCTCATACCGTAGCAAATTCCCTTCGCGCCGGTTTCTACCGGCGCGAATTGTAACATAGATTGCCTTGGATTTAACGAAAACACAGAAAAGGTTTTTAGTATCAATGAATGACGATCAGAAAAAAAATTCATCCCCTCCTCCACCGCAGAACCGTTCCGGGCAGCCATCCCGGCGCCCTCCCCTCTCGATTTTCATCTGGCTGCTCATCCTCATGATGATTGTCACGCTGTTTGTATACAAATACAATCCAGCCGTCGGCGCAAGAGAGGAATGGAGCCAGACGAAATTCGAAAAGAAACTTACTGCCGGCGATATCAAAACAGCAGTCATCACACCGGAATCCGAAAATGTCCTTTACATTGAAGGGGAATACCGGAAAAATCTTCGCCAGGCAAATTCCGATGTTACCGACCTGACCACTCAAATCGCCCGGAAGGATTCCCGTCAGCCGGTCAAATTCTATTATGCAACGCGTGTCATCAAAACGGAGGCGATCATGAAGGGCCTCGACAAGGTCAAAGTCGAAGTTCTTCAGCGTGACAACTGGTGGAAGAATCTGCTTGTCAACCTGATTATCGGCATTCTGATCATCGGGCTCATCTACATTCTTTTCTCCCGTCAGCTGAAAATGGCAGGCAAAGGCGCCATGCAGTTCGGAAAGAGCCGCGCCAGAATGATCACCGCTGATGAAAACAAGAAAAAATTCGACGATGTTGCTGGTTGCGATGAAGCCAAAGAGGAAACCAAGGAAATCGTCGATTACCTCAAAGACCCGCTGAAATTCAAAATGCTCGGCGGACGCATCCCGAAAGGCGCTCTCCTCATGGGACCGCCGGGAACAGGAAAGACCCTGCTTGCCAAAGCTGTTGCAGGGGAAGCCAACGTGCCGTTCTTTGCAATCAGCGGTTCGGATTTTGTGGAAATGTTCGTCGGCGTGGGAGCAAGTCGTGTCAGGGATATGTTTGAGCAGGCACGGAAAAATGCACCCTGTCTGATCTTCATTGATGAAATTGATGCCGTCGGACGTTCCAGATTCACCGGAATCGGCGGCGGACACGATGAACGCGAACAGACCCTGAACGCCATGCTCGTGGAAATGGACGGCCTCGAAACACAGGAAGGTGTCATTGTTCTGGCGGCAACCAACCGGGCGGATGTTCTTGATCCCGCCCTGCTGCGCCCGGGCCGCTTCGACCGTCAGATCGTAATCGACCTGCCGGACATCCGCGGACGAAGAAAAATCCTTGATGTCCATGCGAAAAACATCAAACTGGATCCTGCCGTGAACCTTGACACCATTGCCAAAAGCACGCCTGGATTCAGCGGAGCCGATCTTGCCAACCTGATTAATGAAGCGGCTCTTCTCGCAGCCAGAAACAACCGCAATGCGGCTGTGCAGGCCGATCTTGAAGAAGCACGCGACAAGGTCCGCTGGGGACGCGAACGCAAAAGCCGTAAAATTTCCGAACGCGAACGTAAACTCACTGCATGGCATGAGGCCGGACACGCCATCGTCAATCTGCACTGCAAAAACGCCATGGGACTCCATAAGGTGACGATCATCCCGCGCGGTCAGGCATATCTTGGAGCAACGATGATGATGCCCGATGAGGACCGCTATTCCCAGAGCCGCCTTGAAATGATCGACTCCATGGTTCAGGATATGGGTGGACGCGTCGCCGAGGAACTTGTCATTGGCGATGTCACAAGCGGAGCCTCCGCCGACATCGAACACGCAACCAAAGTTGCCAAAGCCATGGTCTGCGCCTTCGGAATGAGCGAAAAGCTCGGTACGGTTCAGTATGGAGAACGTGCCGATCACATCTATCTCGGCAGAGACATCACACGCAACGAATCGTTCAGCGAAGAGACCGCAAGAGAAATCGACCTCGAAATCAAGCGGATTGTCATGGAGGCAAAAGCCACCGCAACCAGGATTCTCACGGAACACCGTGATGAACTTGACAAACTCGCACATGCCCTTCTCGAACGGGAAACGCTGGATGCCGCAGAAATCCGCGAACTCCTCGGCATGCCTCCGCGTGAAACCAGAGACAACGATGTCCTTGACGAAGCACTCCATACGCCGGGAGCCGCTCCCGACGGAAACCAGAAACCGGAATGATCCAATGTCCGGTGTCTCCATCCAGGAACTGGACTCCGCAGTCACTGAGCATAACGGCTGCATCCGCATCACCTGCAGGGTGCAGCCGCGAGCTTCCCGTGACGCAATCGCGGGGATGCTTGGAAATGCCCTGAAAATCTCTCTCACAGCACCTCCGCTGGAGGGAAAAGCCAATGCAGCTCTCTGCGCATTTTTCGCACAGAAATTCAAATGCGCCAAAAGTGCAGTCTCCATTGTTTCCGGCACAACATCAAAAAATAAAATTGTGGAGATTCAGGGGCTTACCCGGGCAATCGCACAGGAAAAATTGACTTGATCCCCTTTGCGGATACAAACTCACTTTCTTCAGAAATATAAAAACACTACAGGAAAAATTCATTTTCAGTGGTATATTGTTATACTTCATTATTTAAGGAGTTGATTTCTCTTATTGAAAATGAATTTTTATTACCCCAGGGAGGGCTGTCAAGTGAAAAAAATCATCGTTACGGGCGGAGCCGGTTTCATTGGATCAGCCCTGATCCGTTATCTTGTTGCCAATCGTCTGGCGGAAGTGGTCAACCTCGACAAACTGACCTACGCGGGAAATCTGGAAAGTCTGAAAGAGGTTGCGTCGTCTCCGCTTTATCATTTTACAAAACTTGATATCTGCGACATGGAGGGCGTGTCGAAACTTTTTGCGGAATTCCAGCCGGATGCGATCATCCATCTTGCAGCGGAGAGTCATGTGGACCGCTCTATTGACGCCCCCCTCGCGTTCGTTCGCACCAACATCACCGGAACCGCCACTCTCCTTCAATGCGCTCTCGACTACTGGAAGGCCCTGCCCGATGGCCGGAAAGCGGAATTCCGTTTCCAGCATGTTTCGACGGATGAAGTCTACGGCAGTCTCGGCAAAGACGGATATTTTACCGAACAAACGCCATACGATCCGAAATCCCCCTATTCTGCCAGCAAAGCATCCAGCGATCATCTGGTTCGCGCATGGCATCACACGTTCGGACTGCCGGTTCTGCTTTCGAACTGTTCCAATAATTACGGGCCCTATCATTTTCCGGAAAAACTGATTCCGCTTGTAACACTCAATGCTCTTGACGGCAAACCGCTCCCGATTTACGGCAGGGGAGACAATGTCCGTGACTGGCTGTTTGTCGAAGATCATGCGAAAGCGCTCTGGCTCATCCATCGGAAAGGTGTTCCGGGGGAAACCTACAACATCGGAGGCCACAACGAACGGACCAATCTCGAAGTGGTCCAGACCATCTGCCGGATTCTGGATGAACTCCGACCGAAAGAGTCCGGACACTATGAAGACCAGATCGTTTTCGTTCAGGACCGTCCGGGGCACGACCGCCGTTATGCAATTGATCCGCAGAAACTCCGTTCCGGACTCGGGTGGAAACCGGAAGAGACATTCGATTCCGGCATCCGGAAAACCATCCAGTGGTATCTCGACAACGACTGGTGGTGGAGGCCGATCCGCGAACAGAAATACGCCGGGGAACGCCTCGGCAAAGGAGGAACTCGATGAAAGGAATCGTTCTGGCAGGCGGCGCGGGAACGCGCCTGCATCCCACAACAAGCGGGGTTTCCAAGCAGCTTCTGGCGGTTTACGACAAACCGATGATCTATTATCCGATCAGTGTTCTGATGCTGGCAGGAATCCGGGAAATCCTGATCATAACAACACCCGAGGACCAACGCAATTTTCAAAGACTGCTCGGAGACGGTTCCCGCTTCGGAGTCTGCTTCTCCTACGAAGTCCAGCCAAAACCGGAAGGGCTCGCTCAGGCATTTCTCATCGGGGAATCCTTCATCGGCGCCGATTCCGTCTCTCTGGTTCTGGGCGACAACATCTTCTATGGAGCTAATCTCGGTACGATAG
The DNA here is from genome assembly GCA_949292215.1 of uncultured bacterium. Taxonomy (GTDB): domain Bacteria; phylum Verrucomicrobiota; class Lentisphaeria; order Victivallales; family UBA1829; genus UBA1829. Next base: position 13,518 of record CASEYW010000020.1, on the reverse strand, counting down.
TCCGCAATGCGGCGGCACGCAGAACAGGTGCAACTGTTTTCGGATACTATGTCAGCAACCCCGAACGCTTCGGAGTCGTGGAATTCGACCCCGATTTCAAAGCGCTTTCCATTGAAGAGAAACCTGAAAAACCGAAATCCCATTATGCCGTCACCGGACTCTATTTCTACGACAACGATGTTGTCCGGATCGCAAAATCCATCCGCCCCTCAGCTCGCGGAGAACTGGAAATCACCTCCGTCAACAACGAATACCTGAAACGGGGAGATCTCCATGTGGAACGCCTTGGACGCGGTTACGCCTGGCTCGACACAGGCACCTGCGACGCCATGCTGGATGCAGGCAACTTCATCCGCACCATTGAAACCCGGCAGGGACTTCAAGTTGCCTGTCTTCAGGAAATCGCCTACGAAAACGGCTGGATGACCAAAGACCAGATCAAGAATACCTGTGCCGATCTCTTGAAAACAGATTACGGAAACTATTTGATGAGGATGATCGGAGAATGAATGCAATCCAAACCGAAATTCCGGGAGTGATCCTTCTGGAGCCCAAAGTATTCGGTGATGAACGCGGATACTTTTTTGAATCCTGGAACAGGGATGCGTATCAGGCGATCGGAATCGACTGCAACTTTATTCAGGACAACGAATCAAAATCGCGCTTCGGAGTTCTGCGAGGACTTCATTACCAGGCGCCGCCCTACACGCAGGCAAAACTGGTCCGCGTCATTTCCGGAGCGGTTCTCGACGTTGCCGTGGACATTCGCGACGGCTCGCCTACCTATGGAAAACATGTTGCAGTTGAGCTTTCCGGAGAAAACAAGCGTCAGCTTTTCATTCCGAGAGGATTTGCTCACGGATTCGCCGTCCTGAGCGAAGAGGTCGTCTTCGCCTACAAATGCGACAACCGCTACATGCCATCCCATGAACGCGGCATCGCATTCAACGACCCGGCTCTCGGCATCGACTGGCGTATCAAGCCGGAGCGCTGGATTCTTTCCCCAAAAGACACCACTCTCCCCCGACTTTCTGAAACCGAACCGTGGAAGGAACCTGTACTATGAAACTGCTCATCACCGGCGGCAAGGGAATGCTCGGACGGACCCTTCAGAGAATTCTCTGCGAACATGAAATCATCGTTGCCGATCTCCCCGAAGCGGATATTACCGATGCGTCCGGATTTGATCGTTTCCTTGCGGATTCCGGTGCGGAAACCGTTCTTCACTGCGCGGCGATGACCGCTGTCGACAAATGCGAATCCGAACTTGATGCTGCATACAAACTCAATGCGTTCGGTTCCGGCAATGTCGCGTCAGCCTGCAACCGGCACGGAATCCGGCTGATCGCCATCTCGACCGACTATGTGTTCGATGGCACTCTGAATCGGCCATATCATGAATTCGATGCAGCCACCGGCGGAGCCACCGTTTACGGACAGAGCAAATTCGCGGGAGAAGAGATGATCCGTCGTCACTGCCCGAATCATGCAATCTGCCGAATCTCATGGCTTTACGGTGCCGGCGGCCCGAGTTTTGTTCATACGATGATGAAACTGGCGGATGGAACACATCCGGAGCTGAAAGTCGTTGCTGACCAGCACGGCAATCCGACGTCCGCTCTTGCTGTTGCCAGACAGCTCAGAAATCTTCTGGAGCGCCCGGAACTGGTCGGAACGTTCCACATGACATGCGAAGGGGAAGCCTCGTGGTTCGATTTCGCTCAGGAAATCTTCCGTCTTGCGGGCATACGGCAGAAGGTTGTCCCGTGCACCACACAGGAGTTTCCGCGTCCGGCGCCCCGCCCGGCGAATTCGCGTCTGGAAAAACGGATGCTGCGTCTCGCCGGACTTCCTCCAATGCCCGACTGGCACGACGCACTCGCGGAATTCATGCGCAGCGAATTTCCCCGGTAATTCTCCGGGGAACACCCCTCCAGACAAGAATCCGGGAACAAAACAAAACGGCAAAGACAAAAATCCGTTGTTTTTCGTTCCGCCCTCTCTTGTTCATAACCGGACCTGCATGTATAATGAAAAACAGAATTCACAAAAAAGGAACAGGTCCCATGAAACGAAACCTTTTTTTTCTGATGCTGCTTTCCGCTGTTTTACAGGCGGAAGACATCACCTCCTCCGCCCGCATTGTCGTCCATAACATATCCATCAACAAGGGTAAGGAAATTCCCGGTCTCCTTCCGACCGGTGGAATCTCCTGGCAGGAACACACCCCGTTCACACCCGGAGAGACCGCAGAAGTCTGGTTTGAAGGCGGAAAAATGCCGGAAATAACCGCCATCCGCTGTGAACAGTATTCCGACCGTATCGCGGATGCCGAACTCGAATATTTCGACGGGAACGCATGGAAGAAAAGCGATCGAAACCTTCCTGCGGTTAAAACGGAACGCGGAGAAGAAAAAAAGATTGACCTTGTCTTTTCCCCTGCCCTCAAAGCAAGAGCCATCAGACTCCGGATTCTCAGAACCCGCGATTACGATCACGAGGTGCTGAAACTCGGAAACTGGCGGATCGAAGGCAGACTCCCGGACCGGAACAAAACGTTCGCCGACCTTTCTCTAACCCTCTCCACAAATACGCCTTTCAATACGTTTGATCTCCCCGGGAAAGCCGTAATCCGGGCGGAAATCAAAAATAAATCCACTCAGACCAGAACGCTGGATGCCGTCATGACCTTCCGCTCCTACTTTGGAACGGAAACCGGAGTCCCCTCCGCGAAACGGAAGCTGACTCTTGTGCCGGGAGAAAAGCAAAACCTGACCTTTGAATTCAACGGCAAGGAACAGGGCCCCTATCAAGCATCCCTGGCCCTGTGCGACTCGGAATCGAAAATGCCTTACGAGATCAAACGTCTCGCCTTCGGCATGCGCGACAAACAGATGTTCGAACATGCAAAGGTCACTCCGCTGGACAAACCGGGTCTGCCGGTGAAAAGCTGGCAGGACCGGATCCGGGAAAAAGGAACGATCTGGGGCGCGGATGTCACGCAGGGGATGGCCGGCGGAGGAAAAATTCCCGGAGACCGCATTTTCCGCGACCTGAAACGGAGCGGAGCAACCGAAGTCTACTGCGCCCTCGCCTATCATGATTTCGAACCGATGCCCGGAGTCTATCATCTGGCCTACTTTGACGACATCGTCCGGGCGGCGGAACGGAACGGACTGGATGTCACACTCGGTGTCTGGGTCTGGGATTTCGGCGACGCCAGCCAGCAGTTCCTCAAGGATGAAATTCAGCGGGATCGGAACGGAAATCCGGGAAAAGGATGGTCGAATTGCTTCAGTCCCTTCTCCAAAAAATACCGACTCCACGCCAGGCGCGCAATGACAGCTCTAGTCAAGCGCTATGTCAATTCTCCCGCCGTCATCGGCTGGCATCTGCATCCCTACGGCATGGTGGATCACGATGCCCACGGCATTTTCGATTATCATCCGGATGCGCTCGACGCTTACAGGAACTCCCTGAAAGGCAAATACCGCACCCTGGGGGCGCTGAACAGAAAATATGGAACTCGATATCAAGACTGGAAGGAGATCACGCCCCCGCGTCCTTTGTGGGAAAAACTCGCGGCGGAGAAGAAATATGCGGAAGCCTCCAGCGTCCTGGATACGCGGCCCGTCTGGGTGGATTATCTGGAATTCCAGCACAGCGGCCCGCTCTCTCTCCGGCAGGAAATGATGGGAATCGTCCGGAAATACGACCGGAAACGCATGATCTGCGGAATGAACGCCTCCGGCGGCGTGGGACTCGCCGACGCCAATTATCAGGCGCTTGTCCATCAGGACGCCTTTTACGGGGATCAGGGGCTCAACGGAGCGGAAATCATCCGCCGCTTCGTGGCAAAGCAGCGCTACAAACGCCCTCTGCGTGTGGAAGACATCAGCGCGGTCACGCTCGGCCGCCACGGATTCACAGATCGGGAAAAGCTGACAGCCCGCTCGCACTGGGACATCTTTCAGGCCTGTGTTCTCGGTCTGGAGCACTACAACTATGTCTTTCCGGCGCTGGACGACAGCATCTTCCTGAATCTTGCATTTGCGAATCCGCATGCGAAACGGCTGGTGAACGAATCGCGGGAAAGCGAGTTTGTCTCCCGCCGGGTGGGACTCCTGCACTCCTTCGTCACAGACATTCTGGAAGGGAAATACAACTACAACGGGATTTCCGTCTACCGCTGGTGGCTGATGAACGGCATCAGCGCCGCATTCTACGCACCTGGAGCGGCATTTGAAATCTACTCCGACGGCTCTCCTCTGGACGGATTCGATTCCATGAAGCTCATTCTTGATGACGGTTCCCACATTCTCCCGCCCGCCATGATCGACCATTTGGCGGACTATGTCAAGAACGGCGGAAAACTCGCCATGATCTGCGGAGAAGCCGGACGGAGAATTCCCGGCTCAAAGGAAGAGCATCCTCTTCTGAAAAAACTCGGCTATACGGCATTGGACAAGCTGAACACGTTCCACGCCGAAGCTGGTCAGCTTGTGTTCCGGCTGGGCAATCCCGTGATCCGCAGAACCGCCGGAATTCCCATACACAACTGGACCGAACTGGAGGCGCCGAAAAACGGCAGCGTCATCGGCTCCGTCGGGGCAAAACCGGCGGCGGTCACATGGAGGTGCGGAAAAGGAGACGTTTTTCTGATCGGAGGACGTCCCGGCGCAATCACGGAAGCGGAAGTGATGCGGCTCTTCGATGAGAAAAAAGACAATGACGCATGGATTCTCTGGAACAACGCAGTTCGCAACTGCACAGAGATCTGCCGCGGACTTCTCCGGGATCTCTCCGAGTGGGCGGGCGAACCGGAACGCATGAGCATCAGCAGCGATCTCCACGCCATTCTCCGGAAACAGAAAAACGGAGATAATTATCTGGTTTACCTTTATAATCCCGCCCCGGCAAAAAAGGCATCCCTGCGTGTGACACTTCCGGAAGGGAAACGCTGGAAAGCGACAGCGTTGACTCTCGCCGGAGAAAAAACACTCGGGACGTTCGATTCGGAAGAACTCGCAAATCCCGGCATTGCCCTTCCGCTTCTGGAAAAGGACCGTTTTCTCGGAGTCCGCCTGGAACCGGCCGGATGGTTCGGTTTCTGAACCAAGGAGAACGTCCATGAAATGGACAACGCTTCTTTCGATTCTTCTGCTTCTGTGCGCGACGGCATTCCCGGATGTCCGTCTGCCGGAAATTCTTTCCGATGGAATGCTTCTTCAGCGGAACGTGGAAATTCCTGTCTGGGGAATCGCGGAACCGGGGGAGAAAATCGCGGTGCATTTTGCCGGTCAGAGCAGAAACGGAACCGCGGGAACGGATGGACGTTTCCTTATAACACTTTCTCCGCTGGAAGCATCGAATGTCAGCCGGGAGATGGTGGTCGCGGGAAAGAATGTCATCCGGATCAAAGATGTTCTTGTCGGCGATGTCTGGCTCTGCTCAGGCCAGTCGAACATGGATTTCTGTCTGGACGCGGGCACGCGCAAGCGGGAGGAACGGCTGGCGGCAAATTATCCGGAAATCCGCCTTTTTTATGTTCGGCGCGCACATGCTTTCACGCCGCAGTTTCACACGAAATCCGCCTGGAAACGCTGTGAAAACTGGCATGCGGCAGTCTTCTCCGCGGTGGGTTATTTCTTTGGACGCGAACTTTACCGTGCGCTCGGCATCCCTATCGGGCTGATCGACGCCTCTTATGGCGGAACTCCGATCGAACCCTGGTTCTCCCGGGAGAAATATGAAGCCACGCCCGCCATCCGGGAAAGACAGAATGCTCTCAAAGGCGGCGACAAAGGAAACCGCGGAGCCGCCCTCGGCTATGCCGATCCAGCATTCGACGACTCTTCCTGGGAAACGATCACGCTGCCACGAACAGGAACATCCGATCCTCTGATGAAAACCGAAGGTGAATTCTGGCTCAGAAAACATCTGGACATACCCGCCGACTGGAATGGAAATCTCGACCGAATTGAACTCGGACTCATCTTCGGAATTGATACCGTTTATCTGCACGGCGTCCCCATTGCCTCCACCGGCTACGACGCCCCCTTCTACTGGGAGCGGCTCCATACCTACCGCAATCTGCCGAAAGGGATCGCGCCACAGGGAAAAACCGTGCTCGCGCTCCGAATCTTCGGGAAAAACATGACCGGCTGGAAACAGATGCTCCTCCAGCGTTATGATGACAAGATTCCCCGCAAAAAGATTGATCTCTCTGGAGAATGGAAATTCAAACGGGTCTATACACTCCCGCCGGAGGAAGCGAACCACGATCACTATACAACTCAGCCTACAGCGCTTTACAACGCCATGATCGCACCGCTTCAGCCCTATCCGATCAAAGGAGCGATTTGGTATCAGGGAGAATCAAATGCCGTACGAGCAAAAGAATATCCGCTTCTCTTCCGCTGTATGGTTGAGGACTGGAGAGAAAAATGGAAGTGCGGGACATTCCCGGTCTATTTTGTCCAGTTGCCCGGCTACATTCACGGGGTGAACTGGGAAGAGTTCCGGCTGGTACAATCAACCATTCCGACTCTCGTCCCGAATACGGACCTGATCGTCACAATTGATATCGGTGATCCGAAGGAAATCCATCCCCCCTGGAAACTTCCGTTCGGCGTACGTCTGGCAAATCTGGCACTGGCAAAAACCTACGGCAGGGAAATTCCCTGCAAAGGACCGGTTTTCCAGCGGGCGGAACGGACAGGAAACACGGTAACGCTCCACTTTGAAACTTCCGCTGGACTGCGATCCCGTACCCCCGGGAAACTCATGGGATTTGAGATCGCGGGACGGGACGGAAGGTTTCACCCTGTCAAGGCGGAAATCCGGGGAAACCGAATTCTGCTGACACCAAGTACACAGCACCCTGTCAGCATTCGGTACGCATGGGGGCGTGTTCCGGCGTGTGATCTTGTAGACAACAATCATCTTCCCGCAGGCCCCTTTCTCTGCAACATAAAGGAATGACAGGGAATGGTCTGCAAAAAACAACGGCCCATATAAAACTCCGCAAAAAGAATGGAGGGGCGAAGCAAATCATTTTCCTGTAAGAGCGGATTTGTTCATTTTCTGGCGATTCTGCAGAAATAAGTCGTCAAAACGAAGTATTCCTGTAAGAAAAAATCGTTTGAAAAAGCCAGATTTTTCAAAAAGGTGCTTGATTTTTTTTGAACATGCAATATATTTATGGAATCAGAACGCGAGTTCGGGCGTATAGCTCAGTTGGTTAGAGCGCCACGTTGACATCGTGGAGGTCATAAGTTCGAGTCTTATTACGCCCACCATTCGTTTCAGGGCGATTAGCTCAGTTGGTTAGAGCGTCACGTTTACACCGTGAATGTCTGGGGTTCGAGTCCCTAATCGCCCACCAGCCGTTCGTTCGGGCGTATAGCTCAGTTGGTTAGAGCGCCACGTTGACATCGTGGAGGTCATAAGTTCGAGTCTTATTACGCCCACCATTCAGTCCCATTAGTCGAACTCAGTGCCGGATTCATTTTGAAATGGAATGTCCGGTCTTTTTCCATTTTTATGGCGGAAATGTAAAGCGGAATAATCGTCCTAAGGCTAGATTTATCAGCGGTTTGTGAAACTATTGTTGAGAATTTGTTGAGTTGTGAGACAATATCAAATGCCGCCTTATATAGACCCGATTCGGAATAATTCGATGCTTCCAATGCGTTGATTTTTGCGTCAACCGTTTGCAGATCCGTTTCTATCTGCTCTATTTTTTTGTTCAGTTCGAGTATCAGAAATTCATTGATTTTCTGGGTCAGCAGAATATTTAAAACCTTTTTTTTCTCCTGGAGCAGCTGCATTTGTGCAGAATGGTATTTCTGCAATTCCGGAGCCATGTTTTTTTTGCGTTCCTCATCGCGTTTCCGCAACTCCTCTATCGCAATTTTTATATCCTCCTGCGGAATTTTGTTCATTTTGTTTATGATAAAATCAATCGCCTCCTGTTCGATTTTTTTTGCGGAAATCCTCGTTTTGCATAGAGGATCAGTACATGTATACCTCTATTCATATACGGAGAGCATCTGTTCTCAGCTCGGAATCCGGATCAAACGTGGAGAGTTCAGGCCGGAGCTGTTTCTCTCAAAAACGGAATTGTCCCGTCCCCGTAAAATCACTGAACCGTACTGGATTTTGAATTCCGGCTATCGGACTAACATTTCGGCAAAATATTGGGGGGATGAACATTTCCGTCAACTGGTTTTCGAATTCAAAAACAAAATCCGCTTTGTGCAGATCGGCGGAAAATCAAACGATCTGCAAAATCCTCCTCTCTCCGGGACAATCGACCTTCGGGGGAAAACATCATTCCGGGAACTGATGCTGCTGATTTACCATTCGGATGGAGTTGTTTCTCCCGTTTCGCTGCCGATGCACATTGCGGCGGCATTTCGAAAACCGGCGGTTATCATCGCCGGCGGACGGGAGCACCCGAACTGGACGGCATATGATGACCAGATATTTTTGCACACGATCGGCCGTCTGGATTGCTGCCGGAAATCCGGCTGTTTCAAACGTCGGGTTCTCCCGCTGGGCGACGGGAAAAAATTCGACAATTCGATTTGTGCCGATCCGGTCATGTATTGGGGAAAAGCATTGCCACATTGCATGACTCTGATCGATGTGGAAATGGTGGCAAATGCCATCCGGCTCTGCTGCCGGAAAAACGACAGGACGGCGCGGATTCAAATTTCAACAGTCGCCGGGAAAAATTACCCTGCGTCCCCGTCGGAATTGACTAGAAAAATCAATCAAATTCTAGCTGGCGGAGCTATAAAATCCAATGCCTCCGTTTTCATCTCACCGCATCATGATTATGACCATGCCGGAAAATGTTATTCAGAGGTTTTCCGGCGGATGCTGGGCAGGGAAATTTTGCGAGTCATCATTCTGGCTCCGTCGCATTTCAGCAATCCCGGAGAGACTGCTATCCTGACGGATGTTTCCTGTTTTCAAACTCCGTCCGGATTCGTTGAAAACGACAATGAATCCGCCAGAAAATTATGTTTGAATCCGGGATTTCGGATTGATCCTGCGATTCATCAACGGGAACATTCAGCTCAAACGCTGTTTCCGCTGATCCGCGCGGCGGCTCCGAATGCCAGAGTTCTGCCGGTTCTGGTCGGTCACCCGACGGCAACGGCGCAGCAGCAGATTGCGGATGCCCTGCGGCCGTTCATTGATTCGTTTACCGTCATTTTGGTGAGTTCCGATTTTACACATTACGGTTCTGGGTTTCATTACATGCCGTTCCCGGCTGATCCGCTCGGAGGAATTGCAGAATCGGACCGGTCGGCGGCTGTTGCGATTGCGAGCGGTGATCCGGAAAAATTCGAAACATTTCTCCGGGAGAGCGGCGCAACCATCTGCGGACGGTTTGCAATTTTGACGGCGATGCGGCTTCTCAACCTGCAGGGAATTGAATTTTTAGCCCGAAACACATCTCATGAAACGGATGGCGATTCCTCCCGGATCGTGTCCTATGTGGCAATGGGGAAATAGAGGTTGCCACATTTGAGGTTGCCACATTTGAGGTTGCCACATTTGAGGTTGCCACATTTAACTGATTCTATATCGGTTTTTACCATTTTCCTCCATTGAAAAATGGAGGATTTTTTTATGTTCTATGTCAATATTGAGTCCGGGCTGTTTGTGAAAACGGCGGAGAATTTCGAAAATCTGCCGAATTCACAGAAACCGGTTTTTGTCTGCAATTCGGTGGCGGTCATTGACATCACGTTTTTGAATTCGGACAAAACCCCGTTTGATTTGACCGGTGGGGAAATCGTTCTGGCGCTGGACAAAGATTTTTTCCCGGAAACATTGTCATCCAGCGCAACCGGAACGATTATTGATCCCTCCGCGGGGCATGTTCGATTTGAGGCAAATTGCCGGACCGGTCGTTTCAAACAAAACGTTCAGAACGATGCAACCACCGGAAAAATGGAGGCGACGTTTTATCCTGCCGGCGGGGAATCGGAAATCGTCCTGCTTCAGGATGTCGCCCAGATGAAATCGCGGGTTTTGAACGATCAGGGATCGCCGGAAACGGGCGACCCTGACTATTATTCGGCGGCACAGATCGATGCCATTATGAATGCCGGTGATGAATATGAATTTTCAGCCGACGGCGAATCCTGGCATTCCACCCAGACCGAATCTGATATTTACATTCGGTCCCGTAACAAATCTGTCGGCGGAGAATGGAGCGACACAATTCATATCCCGTCCGGCAAAAAAGGCGACGACGGGGATGACGGCACCAGCGATTATTGTTATGTTCGCTATGCCTCGAACAGCTCCGGAGCTGATTTTTCAGCGACGCCGTCCGATTTGTTGAAATACCGGGCGGAGATTCACAGCCAGTCTGAAATTGCAAATGTCACATCGGATTTGTTTACCGGGAAATGGGTTAAATATATCGGTGACGACGGGGAGGACGGAGCGTCCGGATCGGTTGGAATCACGCTCGGGATCATCAAATCCTACGATCCGGAAACCGGAACCGTTTCCGTTCAGGACGCGAACGACGACTGGACCGAAAATACATCCGGGACGCTCCATGAAAATGTCATTGTCCCTTGAGGTGAATCATGGTTTATTTAAAAATAAGCGAAAACCCGGCAGTGAATGGAAAATCAATTCTGGTTCAGAATGTGGCGATTCCGGTTGAGTCCGGCGCATCAACTGGACAGAAAACCATTCTCCTCAACAACAGCATCGCTCTCCCGCTCCGGGATTTCCCGGAGCATTTTCCGCCACAGATCGGAGACAAATGTTTTTTTATTCGGGATAAGAATTTTTGTATTCCAGTATATTCAAATTCCGGATTGGGGGTTCTGTATGAAATTCAAAAGACCGTAAATGCGAACGCAGGAAAAACATCTGTTGTAAATTATTCTACGCTTTCGATGCCTGGTTCCGGATGGGTCGGAGCTATTGCAGGCATGAATGGGAAAATTTACGGAATTCCCTATTCTGCATCATCCATTATAGAAATTGATCCGGTTAATCAGTCTGTAACAACGTTTGGGAATTTTCAGAATCCCGGTGCTGGATGGTTTGGCGGAGCTCTGGCTCCCAATGGAAAAATTTATTTTCTGCCATATATGGCAACTAGTATTTTAGAGGTTGATCCGAATTCTCAAACGGTTACACAGTTTGGTGAATTTGAAACAACCAGTTATGGAAAATGGTGTGGCGCATCCGCTGCTCCAAACGGAAAAATTTACGGATTCCCTGCCGGATCAGGTAGTGTTTTTGAGTTGAACCCCGATACAAAAACATATTCTCTGTTTGGTAATTTCGAGGATGCAACATCATTTGACAAATGGAGAAGCGGCGCTCTGGCTCCGAATGGAAAAATTTACGGGATTCCCTATGATGGAGACCAAATAATAGAAATCGATCCGATTTCACACAGTATCCAAACGTTCGGGAATTTAGGGCCTAAAATGAATAAATATTACGGAGGTGTAATAGCTCCGAATGGAAAAATTTACGGGGTTCCTGACTGCGAGGAAAATATTATAGAAATCGATCCGATTTCACACAGTATCCAAACGTTCGGGAATTTAGGATCAAATATTTTGAAATATACCGGAGCCGTTCTTGCTCCGAATGGAAAAATTTACGGGGTTCCCAGATCGGCAACCAGTATTTTGGAAATTGACCCTGAACAAAAGACAATAAATTTTTACGGAACACTTTCTAGTGAAGAAACAAAATGGCTGGGCGGCTGCATTGCCTCTGATGGAAATATTTATTGTATGTCGTTAGTCAATCAGCCAATTTTAAAAATATCATTTGGTGACTTATTCCCATTTGAAAATAAAATCTGCATAACCCCGTATCTGAACAAATTCTGATGAAAACATTATTGAGCAATTATAAAAAAACGGAATCCGGATCATGGCTGAATTCTTTTCAGTCGGAGACAATCAACGTTCAGTTTATATCCGGAACAGAGGGAAAACGACAGGCTGAATATCGTCCGCTGGAAAATACCATGCTTCTTGCGGAGGATTCCGATCCGGCGGTTCTGTTCGGGTCGTATGTTCACGAGCTATACCATGCATACCAGCGGCATAGATACGGACTGCTCCTCTACTGGCTGTTTCTCGGTCTTTTCCGTCCGCTGATGGAGCGCGGGGCAAAGCAAGCCGAGCTGAATGCGACGGAATTTGCCTGCAATCATCGTCTTGAAACATGGAAAAAGGAAAATGGAATATGACAGAATTGGAAACGGAACTTGCCTTCCTGCGGTTTGAATGCGGCCGATATGATCTTGCCGGCCGGGAAATCCTCGACCGGTACACCGATGCGGAACTTTCGACGATCTACAACGGAGCCGGACCCGACAGCTGGAAACCGATTGCCCGGCAGATTCTTACCGAACTGATGAAACTGTTCAAACCGGAGATTCTTCTCCATGATGTCCAGTTTGAGGAGTCGGACGGAACCCGGGAAACCTTCGAGCTCGTGACAGAACTCTGGAAACGGAACTGCAGGAAGATTTTCGACACGGAATATCCCTTCTGGACCTGGCGCCAGCTATCCCGCCGGTATCGGATCGAACGTGCGTACTGGTGGAGTGTGATGCAGGTGGGCAATCTGGCCGTTTCCGGCGGCGCAGCCTTCTCCGCATGGACGGAGGCATATCGACGGAGGGGGGGAAAATGACATTCAACGAACGGCTCTCAAAACTCGAAAATCAGACCGAGGAAAATGGGAAAACCATCTGGAGGGTTTTTGAGGCGATTTATGGGAATGGAAAACCGGGGTTGCTTTCAGAATTCCGTCTCCTCAGAGAATCCGTCGAACAGCACCACAATGATGTAAAGGAGGAAAAACGTTCTTCAAAACTTGACTGGCAGTGGGTCATAACGACCATGGTTGCCATCGGGGCGATCGTGGTTGCCATTTTTAAATAAAAAACAAAAACAGAAAGGCAAAAAAATGGAAAAAATCAAGGCAATTATTGTTTTGGGAACCGCAACTCTAATGCTGGTTCTGCTCGCAACCGGATGCACCGCGACCTCCAGCACCATTCTGGAGTATGACGCAGCAGGAAACGTTGTCAAACAGACACAAACGAGCGAATCTGTCATCAAAACGGTGACGGATTCGACGAAAAACAAGAGCGTCGTCATGTGGGAAGACGGCTGGGCGGCATACATCAGCGTTTCCAGCGGGACAACTGAGGACCCGACACCTCATGGGAAAATTTTTGCAGGAAAAATCAATCGAGGCGGAATTTCCATTCTGCCGAACCAGACAGGACTCCCGGGAATCGCCAAAATCATTCAGGCAACGAAATCCGATGTTTCCGCCAGCCTGACCGACGGGGTCAGCGCAACCAGTTCGGAAATTCAGAAGTCCGATTCAAAATAATTTTTTAGTTCTGGCATTATAGTCCTCGGATCGGGACACGAATCACGGGGTTGAAATCAAACGCGACCCCGTGTTTTTTTTTGCCCCTGTGGGATC
>CASEYW010000019.1 GCA_949292215.1 uncultured bacterium | reverse complement strand
GCGCATTTGCGCCCTGATCCCCGTCAAAGGCAAGTTCACCGGAAGCCGCCCGCTGTTTTGCGGTCATTGCCTGAGTCGCCCAGGTGCACCAGTAGTTCGGTGTCATACAGTTCAGATCCTTTCCGTACAGTTTGGTTAAGCCGGCATGTTTTATACATCAATCCCGTATGAACAGGCATCCGGAATTGCCGGAACAGTAATATCATACTGCCGCGGAAAGGAAAAACAACCGGAACTGCCGGAGAATATATTCGGGAAGCAAAAAAGATATTTGGAAAAAAAAACGCCCTTCCCCGCTTGAAGCGCGTCCCGAAACCTGAACACATCCTTCGGGGTCACCTCAAAACATACCGTCTGGTTTCTTTTTTATGATACGGCAAAAACGGAAAATGTCACCCCGCCTTTTTCAAAAAAACGCATTTTTTCGTTTTTTTCATTCTTGAAAATATTGTTTCATATGTGATAATTTAAACACAGCAGGAGAATAACAATGAATAAAAAACCTTACCTTGTCCCCGCCCTGGAACGCGGAATGCGGATTCTGGAACTGCTTGCCGGACACCCCGACGGACTCGCCATGACAGACATGCAGGAACTCGGTCTGCCGTCAGCCAGTCTCTACCGGATGCTGGTAACATTCGCTGAACTCGGCTACATTGTCCGCGACGGGAACGACCGCTACCGCCTCGGACGCAAGCTGCTGGAGCTCGCCTACCGTTCCATCGACGAATCCTCGCTGATCGAAACCGCACTCGAACCGATGCGCGAACTGCGCGACCGCACCGGAGAAACCGTGATGCTCGGCGTGCTTTACGGTGATGAAGGCGTTGTCATCGAATCGGTGAAATCAAACCGCGCAGTCTGCGTCTCCGTGCGGATCGGTCATCACTATCCGCTCCATACAGCCGCCCCCGCCAAAGCGATGCTCGCCTTCCTCCCGAACCCGGAACGCCGCGCAATCCTCGGACGCCTTGTCTATACAAAATTCACGGAAACGACGCTTTCCGGTGCAGAAGAACTGGAACAGGAACTCGGCGAAATCCGCAAAACCGGCATCGCATACGATCTCGGCGAAGAACTGCGGGAACTCCGCTGCGCCGGCGCACCCGTCCTCAACGCAAAAGGCTATCCGGTTGCCGCAGTCTGGATCGGCGGACCGGAATCAAGACTGGATCAAACCACGCTCAGGCAGTACGGCGCAATGGTGCGGAGCACTGCAGAACGCATTCAGCAGAAAATCATGGAATAATCAGGAGAAAATCATGGAACTCAATCATGCAAAAGCACTGGTAACAGGCGGCTCCGACGGCTACGGACGCGGCATCGCGAAAGCCCTCAAAAATGCAGGAGCCGAAGTCTGGATCACCGGACGCAACGCAGAAAAACTCGCAAAAACCGCGGCGGAACTCGGCGTCCATGCGATTCAGGCGGACGTCACATCCGGCTCCGACTGGGACCGCGTCATGAGTGAAACCGGCGCACTGGACATCCTCGTCAACAACGCCGGAAACGGCGGACGCATCGCCCCCGTCAGCGAACAGACGGACGAGGACATCATCCGCACCGTCAACATCAATCTGACCGGAGCGATTCTCGGCTGCCGCCGCGCCGGAGCTCTCATGGCGGAACGCAGACGCGGAATCATCATCAACATCTACAGCGTCTGCGCACTTTACGCATGGCCCGCCTGGAGCGTCTACGCCGCAGCCAAAGCCGGACTTTCCAAATTCAGCCACGGACTCTACACGGAACTGCGTCCGTTCGGAGTGCACGTCACATGCGTCACCCCGTCGTGGGGACAGACCGGATTCAACCGGGCGGCAAACATCAGCGGAGCTTCGGAAAAACCGGAACTCGCGGCACAGTGCATCGCTCCGGAGGAACTCGGAGCCGTCATCCGCTCCGTCATCGAACAGCCCGACCATCTGGCAGTCCCCGACATCACCGTTCAGCCGATGATTCAGGACATCTCCCCGATGTAACGCAAGGAGTCCACGCCATGAGCAGTCTCTTTCTGGAAGCGGAATCCTTCCGCAATCCCGGCGGCTGGATCATCGATTCCTCCGCAATGAATCAAATGGGTTCGGCGTACCTGATGGCGCACGGAGCCGGTGTCCCTGTCGCCGATGCGGAAACGGAAATCCGGATTCCCGTTTCCGGAAAGTATCATATCCGGGTCAGAACCCGCGACTGGACCGCCGTCTGGAAACGCGGGACTCCCGCCGGACGCTTCACGCTCAAAGCGGATGGAACCGAACTGCCGGAAATCCTCGGAACCAACGGTGAAAAATGGGCTTGGCAGAAAGCCGGAAGCATTCACTTTTCCGCCGGTCTCCACACGCTCGCCCTGCACGACCTGACCGGATTCAACGGCAGATGCGATGCACTCTATCTCTCCACAGATCCGGACGATGTTCCGCCGGACGGCGGAGACGCTCTGGAGGCTTTCCGCCGCGAAAAAAACGGAATCATCCCCGCAGACGACCCGGAAGAATACGACCTGATCGTGGCATGAGAATCTATGCACTTCAAAGTCTTTTGCGATACTCGGCTCCCGCGGCGGGTGCTTTCGTAAGGAAGTTCCTTCAGTTCGCTGTATTCTTGAATCGTCAAGCCGCTGTCCCAATATTCGGACAATTGCTCCTCCCAATAATCTCGTCCTTCGCGTCCCATGCCGTCCTCCCATTATTCCGGTTTGTGGAAGAACATACCACGCTGTCTGACTCAAATCCAGATGGGGCTCGCTGGGCACTTACGGAAGAACATACCACGCTGTCTGACTCAAATCCAGATGGGGCTGGCTGGGCACTTACTGATGAAAAAAGTCAATTCCACAATGGTTGCCCGTGCGGCGGGCGTTTCACAGGCAACGGTGTCGAGAGTCCTGAATAATCATCCGCGCGTGGATGAACGGACGCGTCGCGCAGTGCTTTCCGCCGCATCATCGCTCGGGTATTCGCTGCGGATTCGGGGCGGAAATCTGCGGATCGGAATCGTGATGTCGAAAAATTCCCCGATCGGCAGTTACCAGGCGATGACGCTTTCCGCACTGAAGGCGGATGTCTACCGCCGCTCCTGGCAGATGGAGATCGTGTTCAACGAGGATCTTGCCGTGCTCGGAAGCCGGGCGCTGAGCGGCGCAATTTCCATCTCCGGCGACGGAAGCCTGAACCGACGCTGGAGCGAATTCACGACTTTGCCGCTTGTGCGGTTCGCCGCACGGAGTTCCCATTCGGATAACATCTATTCGGTCTATTCCGACGAGGAGCCGCTCTGGCGCGAAATGCTGAAAATGCTTTATGCTTCCGGCCATCGCCGGATCGGGCTTCTGCTGCGTCGATCCCGCGCCTCGGACGCTGTACTGTATGAGAATCTCGGGGAACTCTTTCCGCGCCTGATGACGGGATTTGGCATGGCGGGAGCGGAAGAGTTTGTTTCCTATGGAGGTAGCAGCGTTCCGCTTGCAGAGCGTCTCGAAAATCTTCTCAGGAAAGGAGTGACGGCTCTGATTGTGATTCCCGGCGACACTGCACTGGAAGTTTGCGCTTTGCTGCGTGCGCGCGGCATCCGCATTCCGGATGATCTTTCGCTGGTGACGCGCGATTTTTCCGGCGTTGCCGAGTTCTGGAATCCGCCGTTGACAGTCATGCGTACGGATTACAATGCATTGAGCGTTTCCGCACTGGATCTGCTTGCGCGCCTGGTCCGCGGGGAGCGTCCTTCCGCGGACGTTGCGATTCCGGGGAAGCTGATCTGCCGGGAATCGGTCCGCGGCCTATGAGATTGCGGACCGATTCCGTCTGTTCAGGAGGGATTTTCCGCGGATTTCAGGTTTTCCGCCGCGTGTTTCGCCGTGTTTTTCAGTCTGCTGATGCCGAGGAAGTTCT
>CASEYW010000018.1 GCA_949292215.1 uncultured bacterium | reverse complement strand
GCCGCCGCGTTCGTGGCGGAGACCGTATACCACATCCCCGGGATCACATGGGAGTAGGTTAATGTGGTCTGATAGGGATGCGCTTCCGCCGTCATGACGTTGACATTCCCCGCTGTTGCCAGTTTGACGATGCAGTCGCCCGGCTCGATGGCTCCGGCTCCGTAGTCTTCCACCGCGGAGTCGGAGGTCCCGCAGACGACCGGAGTTCCTTCGGGAATCCCCGTATCTGCTGCCGCTTTCGCTGTGACTTTCCCGAGCAGATCGGTCGGTTTGACGAGTTTCGGAAGCGCAGCTGGATCAATGCCTGCCAGTTCCGCCAGCTCCTCCGACCATTTCTGATGGGGCATGTCGTAGAAGAGTGTTCCCTGTGCTTCGATGTAATCCGTTGCCGCCAAACCTGTTACTAGATAGCGAACATAGTCCTTGACAAAGAGGATGTGCTTTGTTTTTTTGAGGATTTCCGGTTCGTTGTTTTTGAGCCACATCATCTGCGGCAGGGTCCAGGTGGGACTCGGCATCTGGTAGGCTGTGCGGAAGATGGTATCCAAGTGATTCTCTTTCAAATAGATACATTCTTTTACACTGCGCTGGTCAGTCCACATGATGGTCCTGCGGAGAGGTTTCATGTTCTCATCCATCAGGACCGCGTTGTGGGTAGAGCCGTCGAAGGAGACTGCTTTGATGGCGGAGAAATCCACACCTTTGCTGCGCACTTTTGCAAGTGCTTCGCACATAGCGGGATACCAGTCATCCGGATTCTGTTCGGACCAGCCCTGGTGCTCGTAGTGGGTGGTATATTCCACCGAAGCCTCTCCGAGGATGACGCCGGTCCCGTCGATTGCCGTGACCTTGCAGCCGCCCGAGCCGAAGTCGATTCCAAGCAGTATGTTGCCGTCCATCCTTACTTCACCCAGCTGTGCTGCGGATCTTTCGAGGAGATGAGTCCGCGGTTGACTTTTCCGGTCATAGTCCAGAGATAGTACATCTGATAGCCCGGGGCACCGCAGAGGGGATGATAGCCTTCGGCGATCGCTACCGTGTCGTTGTTTTTGACAGTATAGGTTTCGTCGAT
The DNA here is from genome assembly GCA_949292215.1 of uncultured bacterium. Taxonomy (GTDB): domain Bacteria; phylum Verrucomicrobiota; class Lentisphaeria; order Victivallales; family UBA1829; genus UBA1829. The sequence goes on along the minus strand of CASEYW010000018.1, from coordinate 45,135 downwards.
GGAACCGTCCGGCTGGTAGACCTTCTGGATTCCGAAGCCCTGCGGGGGATCGAAGCGGTAGAAATAGGTTTCCTCCATGTCGATCTCCTCGGGGAGATTGTCGATGTCGTGACGATGCGGGGGATAGCCGGACCAGTTGCCGGAGGGGATCAGGCCTTCACCGATGTAGAAGTGTTCGGAATCGAATTTTTCGTCGAGCATGATGGTCGCCTGACGGGTGAAGTTGTCGCGTCCGAGCGAGATGGTGCGGGTCTGTTCCGGTGTGATGACGGTCGGTTTTGCGGTGTCGCGGCTTGCGGGGGAGGCATTGTACGCGATATCCACATCGGTGAGAGCGGTGATTTCATATTCGGTTTTCCAGGGAAGATAGACCGTGTGCGGTTTGCCGTCGAAGACGTTTTTGCGTCCGCCGACCTCGTCAAACTGGAACTCTTTCCCCTTCACCGCGCATTTGCCGCCGAGGAGGACAAGTGCCACTTCGAAATCTCCGGTCGAAGCCTTGTAGCTGGTTCCGGCCTTGAGCTGAATGATTCCGAATTCGGTGAGTTTCATATTGTATTCGCCGAGATCGAATACTTTGTTGTAACCCTGTTCAGGGGCGAGATGGATCAGAAGTTTGTCGCTGCTCATGAGAGATGGCTCCTTTTTGTTAATTTATTGGACTACAACAGGTTCGATATCGAGAATGCGGCAGATGTCAAGCAGTTCCGGAACAATGTCGCCGTAGGCGAGGGCGTAATGATGTTCCCAGCCCTGTTCGATGACGACTTCGCGGAGTTTGTCGCATCCGGCGTCGAATTTGATCTTCAGAGGATTGCCGCGGACGAAGAGATCGGTGTCGAGACCTTCACCGGTTGCAATGAGCATGCGGAATCCGTCTCCGTCGCGTTTTTCGCCCAGCCGCGCCAGCGTGACACGTCCCGGCTTGAGCGGGAATTCATCCGTAACGCCCTTGACGCCGCCGCCTTCGACGGTTGCACTGTGACAGAGTTTTGCCTGATATCCCTCTTTGCAGAGTCTGCACGGTGCTGCACCGCAATGCCATGCCACACCATAATCGCCTTCCATTACGATCATGTCGCAGAAGAAAGGCAGATCACCGGTGAGTTCCTGTTCAATCCGCATCATGACTGCTCCATAGGCATCGCCTTCGCAGGCTGTGAGGAATCCATGATTTGTGAGATGACCGATCGTGGAGCAGATCGCGATTCCATAGAGATCGTTCGAAATGAATTCCGGCCAGCAGCGCATCGCGAAGGTATCGACGAGGAACTTGTCCTTCATCTTGCCGACTGCGGCGAAGAGAGCCGCGGATTTTTTGAGCTGTTCTTCACTCGGACCGTCGGTCTCATGGACTTTTGCGTCGGAGAGGATTGTTTTCATGGCGCTGTCGAGTTCCTGATCCGTCAGATGCCGCGCAGCTTCGATCACTTCGTGCTCCGTGATGAATTTGACTTCCGGACCAACTTTCGTGCGCAGGAGCATCTCATCGCAGCTGGAGGTGAAGAACCCGGGGACACGACCGCCGATCACGCCGATGCGCATTCTGAAGAGCATATTGATCGTCTTCGTGACGCGAATCGCCTTTTGGAGTCCGGCGACAGCCTCTTTCGAGCCGACCTCAGCGTGAATGTGGAAATAAGGAACGTGCATCCGGTACATAAAGTGCGAATTCATGTTTGCCGCACAGAAGGAGTTGTTCTGGAGACGTCCGCCTTTCGGATCAGGTTCTTTCATTGACCAGAGAACCACCGGAACTTTCAATCTCTGGGCGAACATGGGGACGATCACGCCGAGCGAGAAGGTCATGAAATGCGCCACGATCATGTCCGGGCGTTCCTTTTCAAAGAAATCAAGTTCCTGGATCGCTTTATCCTCAAAGTCAATCATGCGGTCTCCGCCGATGACTTCCACATTCGGCAGGCTTTGCAGATACTCTTTCGCGTTTTTCCGCGCGGCTTCGAGTGTTTCGTTGGTCCAGTTTGCTTTCGTCAGCGGAAGATAGCCGATCTTGAATTTGTTTGCCATGTTTGAATCCTTCCTTATGATTGATGTTCCGCGAGGAAATCATCGACTTGTTTACGTGTGGGAATACCGGCGCGTCCGCCGAGTTTCAGACATTTGATCGCCGAAACCGCTGAAGCAAAACGCATACTTTCGTAAAGGTCGCCGCATTCAACATACTTCACGCCGAATGCGCTGTGGAACACATCGCCGGCTCCGGTGGTGTCCAGCGGCGTGACCTGGAACGCCGGACAATGAATGATCTTTCCGTCGTCAAAGGCAATTGAGCCCTTGTCTCCCATCGTGACTCCGGTGACTTTCGCACCGATCTTGACGAGTTTCAAGAGCGCTTTTTCCAGATCCTGTTCCTTCGTCCAGGTGCGTGCAAAGTATTCAGACGTGAAGAGGATATCGGTGTGCTCCATGATTTTTTCCACACCGGGACGGATTGTCCCTGCATCAAGATTGACCAGCACGCCGTTTTTCTGCGCTTCCTCTGCGGCGACAATCGCCGCCGCCGTATTGTGCCCGTCAAGATGCAGGAGTTTTGCGTTGAGAATCAGCTCCATATCCACTTCGGAGGGGTCCAGCTCCCGGAGGGTTCCGCGCGTCCATGCGATGCTCCGCTTTCCGGTCGGCTGGTCGATCCAGCAGTAGGCAATCGGAGAAGAACTGTTTTTCCGCACGAGCATGGCATCGGTGAGAATCTGTTCCGCCTCAAGGTCCTTGAGGATGCGTTTGCCGGGATCGTCGTCGCCGACCATGCTGATGAATGCGGCTTTCATGCCGAGCCGGGCCGCTGCGACCGTTGCCGTCGCCGCCGGGCCGCCACCCTGAATCAGATGCTCAATCATCTGAACCTTGTGGTCGATCGGGATTTCCGGCAGAAGGCTGATGTAGTCATTGCTGCAGAAGCCGAGACCGACAAATTCAATCTCATTCTTGTTTTTCATCATCTGAGAAATCTCCTTCCGCTATTAAGAATACCTCTCTTTTCAGAAATGTCAAGAAATAAAAATGAGAATATTTGATAAAAATATGAAAAAAAATGAGAACTGCTCTTTTTCAAATTCCAGAATGGTCTTTAGAACCTCATTCTTCTTTTTTGAAGAAGAAGGGAATCTTCTGATTTTTCTTTTTTTCTCATTTAATTCTGTAAAAATCTGATTATAAAATGAAAAATTTCAAAAAATATCATTTTTTCTCATTGAATTCTCTCATAAGATCGGTATAGTATGAAAAAGCACGGGGAGGTTTCATGAAGAATCTGCGGACATTTGCGATACTCGATTATTTGAAGACGAAGAAATATTGTTCCATCGGCGAGTTGATGGAGCAGTTTCATGTATCGCCTGCAACGATTCACCGGGATATTACGAGTCTGGTCGGGAAAAATCTGATCCAGAAGGTTCATGGCGGGGTTGCCTACATCGACCAGACGGAAGCGGCGGATAAGATGACCGTGCTCTCCTCCACCTTTCAGGAACGCATCAACTGGAACCAGAATCGGAAACGGAAAATTTCCGAGTCCGCGCTTCAGGAGATTGCGGAAGGCGATATCATTTTTCTGGACTCCTCCACGACTGTTTTCTTCCTGGCGGAGCGGCTTCTTGAATCCTCATTTTCAAATCTGACGATCGTGACGAATTCCGCGATGATCATTCAGAACTTTCACAAATTTCCGCCGCATTACGTTCTGATTTCTCTCGGTGGGACATTTGATCTGCAGTTGAATGCGTTTCTCGGACAGGCGGCGATCCGGGAGCTGGAGCGTCTCTCCATTTCCAAAGCGTTCATCTCCGCGTTCGGGATTGACGGGGATCTGGTTACGACCAACCACGAGTACCATTCTTCTCTGCTCCTGAAAGTGCTGGAGGTGGCGAAAAAACGGTATCTCCTTGCGGATCGCAGTAAATTCGACCGGAGCGGTCTCTTCAAGCTTGGGACTCGCTCTTCTTTCGACAGAATCATCACGGACTGATGAATTTTTCCTTTTTTCTCTGTGGTATTTGCTGTTCCGGGAATCGGGACGTTTCAGGAAAAAACAGCGCGGAACCGGTGTCTGAGTCCGATTCCGCGCCGATCATGAAGTTGAAGGAGTGACGTCCGGCGTGCATATCAGGCGTTCTGCTTCAAAAGTCGTACTCCATGCGGATTGATTCGGAGGATGGGTTGTTCTGTTGAGAATGTTTCTCCGGTCCAGAGATCCGTGGCGGAGTTCCCGAGGAGAAGGGGATGTTCCGCTGCGGTGTCCGAGAGGTTGAAGAGTCCGATTGCAACTCCGCCGTCCGCCAGTGGTTTGCGGTAGATGCGGCAGGCACCTGCGGTTTCCACAGAGGGTTTTGCGGCGAGAATATCCTGATCGATGGCGATGACATCGTCGTTGGTGAGCAGGTCGAAGGTCGGCTCATCCATTCCGGCGATATCGCAGCTGAGGAGAAGGGGCGCGGAAAGGATGCTCCAGAGGGAGAACTGGGTTTTCTGTTCCTCCGGCGTGAGGGTTGTGGGCTTGTAGGTCGGGTTCGGACGGTTCGGGATTCCGATGGCTCCGATCTGCAGCATGTCGGGATCGTTCCAGTGTCCGGGCGCCATATGCTTCCACCAGCCGGAATTGTGTTCAAAGCCGATACGGCTGATGCTCTCCCAGGTGTCTTTGATATCTCCGGTGATCCGCCACATCTGCGCAAGTTTGGAGAGTTCCGGTGCAAGCTGGTAGGGGGAACTGTTGGAGAGACTCAGCACGATGTCTCGTCCGCAGGCGCGGAGAGCGCGGCTGATGCGTTCTGTGGTCGGAACGTCATTGATATACCAGTCCACTTTGACGAAATCGACACCCCATTCCGCCCACTGGCGGACATCGTCGTCGAAATGCCAGACGCTGCCCGTGCGGTACTGTCCGAGATCGCGCCCGGAAGGGAAGCGTCCGAATACCTGATTCGGCTGAAGGCGCTCGTCCGGAGAGAGATAGAAGCGCTGTTCATATCCACCGTCGTCCGAGCCGCCGCGGAAGCCTGCATAGGAGCAAATCCACGGCGTGGAATAGAGGCCGAACCGGAGTCCGAGAGAGTGGATGTATTCCGCGAGGGCGTACATGTCGGGAAACCGTTCGTTTCCCTGAAGGGCGTTGAATGTTCCGCCGCGAGGTCCCTGCCAGCAGTCATCGATGTTGATGTAGCTCCAGCCGTGGGCGGCGAGTCCGCGATCAACCATGGCACGCGCGGCAGCACGGATGGTTTCATCGCTGACGCTTTCCGAAAGACAGTACCAGCTGTTCCAGCCCATCGGCGGAGTCAGCGCGATCTCCTCGCCGATGGCCAGTTCGACGGAAAAGCTCATTGCACCGTTCTCATTTTCTGCAATGAATTCCAACTTGTAACTGCCCGGAGTCTGAATGACGCCGGAAACAATGTTTTTCCGTGAGTCGAAAGAAATTCCGTCCGGCAGACTTTTTACCGAGACGGAACCGCTGGTAACCGGCAGAAAGAAATAGACCGGATTCCCGGGGCGTGCCCCGATTCGTTTTGCTCCATTGTATCGTGGAAGTGTTTTCATTGATCCATACCTGTTGTTAAAGTTCCGGAGTGTCGGTGAGTTCCGCTTCAAGGGCATTCAGCCGATGGAGCTCGAAGAGTTCCAGCGTGTTGACTCCTTTTTTCAGGAGCGGCGCCGGAATATAAAGTGTGCGAGTCGGTCCGATGTCCCAGTATCTTCCCAGATTGAAGCCGTTGAGGAAGGCTGTTCCTTTTTTTCCGGGAATTCTGAGGAAGGTGTCGGCCGGTTCCTCCACGCGGAATTCCCCTTTGTAGAAACATGGCGTTTCCCGGAGTGCCTTTCCGCTTTCCTGATAGTCGAGTCCGCAGAGATCCTCCAGCGGAAGCGGGTAGATTTCCCAGCCGAACTGGAACTGGTTGCCGATCCGGACTCCGCTGGTGATTCCTTTGCGTGCGTTGCGTTCCATGAATGGTCCGTAATTCGTACGTCCCATGTTTTCAATCAGAATGTCAAGGAGATCGCCTTCCTTTGCGGAGAATGGAATTTCGTACGATGCGTCGTTGCAGTAGACGGTCGCGACATACTCTCCGTTCCGGTAAATCAGCGCACGGTCGCGAGGCTCGTCAATGACAAGTGGTTCCGCTTCAATATTGCGGATCAGTTTTGTCCGGTAATGAATGAACCCGAGAGACTGCCCGAGTTCCTCCATGCAGAGGGGTACCGCGTGCAGTTCCGGTTTGGAAAGACGGTTCAGATTTTCCAGCAGCGGAGCCTGTGCCGTCAGAGCCACCTTTCCGAACGCCCTGACCGGGAGAGCCTGAGGCGGCGGAACGGAAAGATCGACTCCGGAACCGTACTCTGCAAGGATGGTTCGGAAAAGTTCGTATTTCGGCGTGATCGCACCATGCTCGTTGAGGGGAGCGTCGTCGTCATAACTGCTGACGGTCGGCTGATACTGTTTGCAACCGGGACAGTTTGCTCCATTGAAAAAACCGAAGTTGGTTCCCCCGTGGAACATGTAGAAGCTGACGTTTCCATTGTGTTCGAGAATTTCCCGCAGAGCGTTTCCCGCGTCCTCGGGAGTTCTGGAATGATGCTGTTCTCCCCAGTGGTCGAACCAGCCGTTCCAGAATTCGCAGCACATTTTCGGTTTTCCCGGCTGGAACTTTTCGAGTTCCCGGAAGGCGCTTTCCGCTTTGCTTCCGAAGTTCCCGGTTGCCCATACCCCGGGGAGAGTGCCGCCGCTGAGCATGGCGTAGTTGGGACCATCTGAAGTGAGCTGCATCACATCGGGAAGGTGTTTGGAAAGGAGATCGGAAAGGAATCCGAGATAGCGTTTGTCGTTGCCATAGCTTCCATATTCATTTTCGACCTGAACCGCAATAACGGGGCCGCCGTTCACGCAGGAAAAGCGGTTGATTCTTGGCAGCAGTTCATGGAAGTAGCGCTCAACGGCCTCCAGATAAGGTTTGTTGAAACAGCGGAGACGGATCCCCGGAACTGCGGCCAGCCAGCCGGGAAATGCGCCGAATTCCCATTCAGAGCAGATGTAGGGACCCGGGCGGACAATCACTTTGAGTCCGTATTTCTGCGCAAGGGCGAGATAATGCTCCAGGTCGCCGAACCCTGTGAACTGGAATTCCCCCTGCCGGGGTTCATGAATGTTCCAGGCAGTATAGGTTTCAAGAGTGTTGAGTCCCATCGCTTTCAGTTTGCGGAAGCGGTCCTCCCAGAGTGCCGGATGAATTCTGAAATAGTGCATAGCTCCGGCAAGAATCCGGAACGGTTTTCCATTCAGCAGAAAGCCGGTACCGTCCATTTCCAATTTGCTCATATCCATCTCCCAGAAAGATTTGATTTCCGGATAACATAGCATCTCCCGGATTCTTTTCAACAACGCTCCCAGGAAATCCGGCGCCTGGAGATGTCTTTTTTTAGAAATGAAATCTGACTTGGTCAATAAAACAAGTTGAAAAAAAGTAAAAAAAAATAAGATTGCCTATTGACAATATCAGAGATTTCGTTTATAATGTAAACAAGATTGCGAGGACACGGAATGGAAGACAAAAGCACATTTGTACGGAACCACATTCTCGGAATGCTGGAAAACGGAGAACTCAATGCCGGTGAAAAGCTGCCGGGTGCCCGTGAACTCCTGCATGGGTCCGGGATCTCTCTTCCAACCATCCAGAATGCCATTGAGATTCTGGTCCGGGAGGGGGTTCTGGAAACCTTCGCCCGAAAGGGCACCTTCGTGCAGAAGCAGTGGCAAAAGCGAATTTTACAGCAGAATCTGACTGTGTTTCGCAGCGGTCTGACCTGGTTTTCCGATTTGCGGGAGCTGATCCATCGGGAGATTCCGGAAGTCTGGGTCAGCGAACGTTTCACCGGCGGGACATTTGAAATTCAGACGACTCATTACATTCAGGCTCATCATGACCGCTATCTGGATCTTTCCGGTATTTTCGCCTCCTGTTTTCCGGATCAGGACGATTTCTTCCAGACGCCGCTTGACGCCTTCCGGACCGGGTCACGACTGATCGGTGTTCCGATCATCTTTTCTCCCCGAGTCATTTTTTACAATCCGAAACTGTTCATTCAGGCGGGCTGCCGGAAGCCGGAACCCGGATGGACCTGGGACGATCTGATCTCCTGTGTCCGGAGACTGCGCCGCATTTTGCCTCCGGAAGATATTTTCTGCTGGCACAATCAGACACAAAACTGGATCAACATCGTCCGTCGTGCGGGCGGCTGCCTGATTGATCCGAACGGAGCGGATTGCGTAAAGATCGACAGTCCGGAAACTCGTCGCGGATTGCGTCTGTATCGCAGTTTGCGCAGCGAAATGGGAATTCACCAATATCGCTATCCGGATGACTTTGTTCATCATTTTCTTTCCGGGCGCGCGGCGATGCTGCTGGAGCCGAGAGAATTTCGGAGCCTTATTACGAAAGCCGGATTCGAAGACTGGGATACCGCACCACTGCCGCGGATCGAAGGCGGACTGGATGTGAATGTGCAGGCAACGGATGTCTTCTGCGTCCGCCGGGAATGCGTGGAGCCGGAACTTGCGGCGCGCCTGCTGAAGTTCCTGCTTTCTCCGGAATTCCAGAACTGTCTCGCCCGCTGGAATTACGGAATCCCGATCCGCAAGTCGGCGGTCGGCGCCACGATCGACTGTACCGATCCCCGCGATGTGCTGTTTCTCAGCGAAACCCCGAAAATGTGTTCTCATTATCATCTGGATTCCGCTGAAATTTATAATCTGGTTTGCCAGGGAATCGCCAATCTGCTGGCGGGGGACGAGGATATTGACACTGGAACCGCGGAACTCGCGGAGATGGTCCGTACCTCTCTGAAAATCCGCAAACAGACTGCGCTCTGGGCTCGCAGACAAGAAGAATCAAACATCATTTATGCAGGAGAAGTTTCATGAGAACAATCGGATGCCGCATTGTCATGGACCGTCCGGAGACGGATCGGCGCGACCGAAGAACATCAAATTTCACACTCATAGAATTGTTGGTTGTGATTGCTGTTATTGCAATTCTTGCAGCGCTTCTGCTTCCTGCTGTCAGCAAGGCCCTGGGGCGCGGCCGTTCCACCCTGTGTCTCGGGAATTTGAAACAGCTGGGCGTGGCGGAACTCTCCTATGCAAACGATTTTGCCGATTGGACCATTCGCGGACGTGTTCTGACAAACAACGGAACCTCCACCGGGTCGGAAGCTTTTTTTCATACGATTGCCAATCTGAAATATGCAGGGCCAATGAATATCAGAAGTAAAAAAACGATTCTGGTTTGTCCGGATGACAAGCGTCCGGAGTATAATTCAAGCGATCGTTATACTCCCTGCATCAGTTACGGCACCAATACCAGCGTCACTCAGGGGGGATGGGCCGTGGTTGCGGATACCAATCCCGGATCATCCTGTCGCGACCGTCACCGTAAATTCGGGGATCTTGCCAAGACTCTGAAGGGCGCTTCCCGTTCCGTCCTGCTTGCCGATTCATGGAGTCTGGAGTCTGACGGCATAAAGAAGTATTTCATTCTGCGCAGCGGAGGAGTCAGTGCAGCCAACTATGAAGCATGGTTTTCGGAAGAGCTCACACCGGGATATCTTTCCCTGCGCCACTCCTGGCAGACCGCAACTCTTTTCTGCGACGGCCGTGCAAAACTTGTAAAAGGCCCGATGATGAACGAATACTCCACAAGCAGCAGCTATGTTCAATGGCTGAACCCGGATACGCGCGATGGAATTAACCGATAACAAGAAACTGGTGCGGACATGAAACCTTTTGCTGAGAAATTTGCCGTCTTTCTGATTTGCGTGTCCACCGCGTTGAGCGCTGCGGTCCGCGACGATTTTTCCAGAGCCGATTCATGGAGACTGATGAAAAATACTCCCGGAGAACTTGCGGTTGCTCCCGGAGAGATGCTGCTCCGCGATATTCCGGGAAAACCGGACTGGGCAGTTGCAGTTCGAACATTCGACGTTGATCTGGACCGCGATCCCGTTTTTAATTTGAGACTTCGCTTTGTTGACCGCGGCGGCGAAGTCAAACTGATCCGTGGAAAGGAAAAAAAATCAATTCTGAACTTCAAGACTCCCGGTATCTATTCCTATGATCTTCGGAAAATTCCCGGATGGACTGGAAAGAGCCGGATTACGGTCTGTCTTTACGCATGGCGCGGAGCCGAGGTTGTCTTTGAATCACTGAGCTTTGCTCCGGATGCGGAAAAAGAGGAAGGCTTGAAACTGATTCCCGCATTCAATGCGTGCAGTTATTACTGGTATGGTCCGGAACAGAAGGAAATATCCGTCCGCTTCCGGGAGAAGAACGGGGAATGGCAGGAGGCGCTTCCTCCCGTGCGGGGGAGAGCGGAAGGGGGCTATCGCGGCAGTCTTCTGGAACTGAGGGAGAATACCGGTTATGAATTCCGTATGATGGGGTCCGGAGGAACCGAGTTGTCACGTGGAGAGTTTCGCACATGGAGCTCCGAGGTCCCTGTTGCAAAGACAGTCGTCCTGAATGCAGAGAATTTCAAAGACCACCGGAAAATTTCCGACCGGGGACGCCCGGATGGTTGGATCCGCTATATCGCTGCACCGGGATTCGTTCTGGAGTCTCCGAAACTTGAAGCTCTTCTCCGTGTGGAAAATGCTTCGTACATTCTGCTGGACGGTCTGACTTTGCGCGGCGGCGGTCAGAATGCCGTCGAGATTCGCAAAAGCCGTTTTGTACGAATTGCCAACTGTGATATTTCCGGCTGGGGGCGTCCCGGAGTTCAGCGGTTCGACAAAGACGGCAAATTCTACCTGAAGAGCGGCAAGGCCGTCAACTACGATGCGGGAATTTTGATCAGTCGCAGCCACGGAACCGTGGTGGAACGCTGTTATATCCACGATCCGCGGACAACTGCAAACTCCTGGCGCTATTCGCATCCGGCAGGACCTTGCGGATTGATGATTGACAAACCGACGTCGACGGTTATTCGCTATAACGATATTGTCGGAAGCGACAGTCACCGTTGGAATGACGCCGTCGAAGGCTCCGGAAATTTCCATGCGGACGGCGGTTTCAACCGCGATGCCGATATTTACGGCAACTGGATGATCTATTGCAACGATGATAATATCGAACTCGATGGAGGTCAGCAGAATGTGCGCTGTTCCTACAATCGTTTCGAGGGTGCATTCTGCGGCATCAGCATTCAGGGCTGTATGACGGGGCCATCCTATCTCTTCCGGAATCTTCTGCTGCGTCCGGGGTGTGGATTCGACCGGATCGGGCAGACCGTCAAGACCTCCTCAAAGGTCAGCGGTCCCGATGCAGTCAGCTATATTTTCCACAACACGATGGATGGCGAGGGTTCCGGGATCAGTCTGCTTGCCCATTTGAAAATTGTTGCTGGAAATAACATTTTTTCCGGACTCAACCGGATTTCGAATCATGCGCGCAGTCCGCAATCGGAATGTGACGGTAATCTTCTGCCTGCGGGGAGTCCGGAGCGAGAAAAGAACGGCGTGGTCGGAGTGCCGGAATTTACTGCGCCGGAGAAAGGAATTTACACCTTGAAATCCAATTCGCCCGCGAAGGGGAAAGCCCGTGCGATCCATACGCTTTCCGGAAAAGGCGAAGATCTTGGAGCCTTCCGTTCAGATCGCCTGTACTCTCTTCCTTTCCGTCCGATTCCGGTGGAGCTTGATTGCGGAGTGATGGATTTCGGGCGCTGGAACCGAACATTATCAGAGATGCGTCAAATTTCCGTGACGGTTGGCGGGAAAGGGTTCGAGAGTGAGTTTTCAATTCGAAAAAACAAGGACAGTGATTGGTTTGAAGTGACTCCTTCATCCGGGATTCTGCGCAGCGGGGAACACCTGACGCTTACAGTGCGTCTGCTTCCGGAGCGAATGAACCGGTATCGTTTCCGCGGAGCCTTTCTGCTCCGTTTGAAAAACGGGTTTTCTCGTCCGGTTTCGGTGTATGTGGACAATATGGACCGTCGGATTCCATCTCGTCCGAAGGCAGAATCATTGACAGCATTTTACAGAAATGCGTCGCAACCGGATTCGGGACATCGTTATCCGCTCCTCCGGGATGCCGGAGCGGACAATGGAACGGCGATTCGTCTGGAAGGCGCGCGCGGAAAGAATGTCGCGGAATATAAGATCAACATTCCGAAAGCTGGCAAATATTACCTTCTTCTCCGGATTCGATCGGAACGTCCTGTGGGACAGCACGATTCCGTCTTTTGTTCCGTGGACGACGAACCCTTACAGGAAACGCATTTGAGCTGCCGTGATTTCTGGAGCTGGTCTCCGGCGCATCCGGGAGGCGGACAGTTCAAACGTCTGAAACAATACAATCTTTCTGCCGGAACGCATACGGTGCGACTTGCTCCCCGGGAACCGCTGGACCTCGATATGATTGCATTTGCGACAAGTCCGGCTCCTTTTGAAGCGGATTGAACGATTTGCCCGAAGGACCTTCATGGTGCAGGTCTGTGACCTGCTTCGGTCCAGCTGAATAAGCTGGTCGCCCAGATGGCGAAATCTTGAAAAAAATAAAAAATAAAAAAGTAAATATAAAAGCAGAAATAAAAATAAAACGAAAATTCGTTTCGTGCTTTGCACGACCAGCGTTTCGCCGCTGGACCGCGACAAGGGAAGCGGCCCTTGACCCGGGAAAAATGCGTTCGCATTTTTCCGTATGATTTGTGTCGGGAGGAACGCCAGTTCTAGTGCTTCTCCAGGAGTGCCGCGAATGCTCCGTCATGGTGGACGGACGGGAGAAGCACACGGCAGGCTGTTTCTCTGAATTCGGGATGTCGTTTTCGGAATTGTTCGACTTGAAGAATATCCTCTTCGGCTTCGATACTGCAAGTGGAATAAAGGAGCGCACCTCCGGAACGGACAAGAGGAGCAAGTCCATCCAGAATTTTTTTCTGAAGATCGACGATTTCTGCGAGTCGTTGCGGATTGAATCTCCATGGCACATCCGGACGTCTTCGCGCCACTCCCGTGTTGGAACAGGGCGCATCAATGAAAACCAGATCGAACGATTCCTGCGGCAAAGACGGTTTGAGCGCATCCATTTCAAACGTTTTGACGGAATCCAGCCCGAGCCGCTTGAAATTCTCCCGCATGGGTTCGATTCGATGAATGGACCGGTCTGCCGCTGTGAAGTCGGCATTCCCGTTGACAAGATCATACAGCAGAACCGACTTTCCTCCGGGAGCGGCGCATGCGTCGAGGACTTTTCCCCGGATGAACGGTTCGCAAAGAACAACGCTCATGGCTGTTGCAGGATCCTGAATGTAAATTTTTCCGTTGAGGAAAGCCTCCGAACGGAAAAGAATTTCTGGAACGAAACATTCGAAAAATACAAACCCTCCAGTGAAATCCTGCGGAAGCTGCACGGATACTTCCGCCAAATCAGCGGGAAGCTCTCCGGCACGGAGACGAAAGGCAATGGAGGGATTTTCCGAACAAGCCTGAATGATCTCTCCGGTTTTTTCCCTGCCGAATGCTTTTTCCCATCGCCCTTTCAGGGAGGAGGGAAAATAGAGGGGAAATGGACCTTTTCCGGCTGTCCGAAGCGCATTCCGCAGAACAGCGTTGAGAAATCCGGAAGCGGCCCGGTGTTTGGAATGCTTGATGTGTTCCACGGCAATGTTTACAGCGGATTCTCCCGCGATCGCCGTCTGGAACAGCGCCTGAGTCAGAGCACAAAGCGCGACAGCTTTCAGCTCCGGCTTGATCGTCCCCCGGGAAACAGACCCCATGACGAGGCCATCCAGAAATTCTTTGCGGCGGAAATATTCAAACAGCACCGATGCTGCCGATCGGGCGACCTCCGGTTCCTCCCTGCGAATTTTTTCAATGCACTCGTCCAGTGTGACCGAATTGGAATGCCATTCCCGGACTGCCCGTGATGCAGCTGCAAGAATTCGTTCGGAATCTCCTTTTCCAGCATATTTCATAACGGTTCTCCCTCGTTAACGGCCTTGCAGACTGCCGGATCCGCCTGGGCTGTCCGGAACAGCCTCCAGTTTGCAAAGGCAAAAATCAGAGCGGAAAGTGCAAGGAAACCGCAGATTGCAATGAAGACGTTTCCATACATGGAATAAAAAGTCGGTTTCGGGTCAATCGGTACGGGGACCAGAAATTTTTTAGCTGCTCGCATCTGCTTTCCCGGATCGTTTTTGGGACTGACGGATTCCAGCAGTTCGCCTCGTGGAGAAATCAGAACCGAATAATTGGAGTTGCCGCAACGGAGAAGGGGAAGACGCGTTTCAATGGCGCGGAAAAGTCCGTTGACATAATGCTGGTCGGGTTCAAAACTGGTCGGATACCATGCGTCGTTGGAGATAACCAGCAGAAGATTCGCTCCGTTGACCGCGTGTCCCCGCGAGATGAACGGGAAAACCGATTCATAACAGATGGAAACTCCCGCTTTGACGCCGGGAATGACCTCAATCGGGTTCAGTCGTTTCCCCGGAGTGAGATTGCGTCCCATGCCAATCATCCGGTTGAGCTCAGGGAACTCGTTTCCGAAAGGTACATATTCTCCGAACGGCACCCGGTGAACCTTGTAGTAACGGTCCCGGACGCCTCCTCCGCTTTCGGTGACGAACAGAGCCGCATTGAAGACATCGAAAGCGAACTCTCCCGTTTTGTTCGCGGAGGGCTGAAAATCAATGCTCCCGAGAAGGAACGGCACTTTCCAGCGATGGATGAACGCTCCGATTTTTTCCCGGTACAGGTCGGAAATCTCCGCTCCGCCGGTGTAGGCATACGGGACGGCTGTTTCCGGCCAGACAATCAGTTTCAGGGAGGTGTCGACCTGATGGTCGGTCGGAATGATCTGTCTTGCTGTTGCGTCCTCGCGGAGAAGTTTTTCCGTCAGGTCCGCACAGACCTCCAGAGCCTCCTTTGCCAGTTCGTAGTTTGCCGATCTCCGCTGGGAGATGTCGCACTGCACCAGCCCGATCGGGGCAATCCTGACTTTTTCATGGTCGAGTTTGTATTCTTTCATCCGATGCACACCGAGCGAAAAACACCCGAGAATCAGCAGAAATGTGAGCGTCAGCGGATGCGGGCGCAGATACCGCTTTGTATTCAATCCGATCCGGAGATCGTACAGTGCAAGCCAGAATGCCGTGTTGAACATCGCCACCAGAAAGCTGATCCCGAAAACTCCTGTGAATTCGCAGATCTGGATCAGGGGCAGATTCTTCCACTGGGACGTGCCGAGATAGTTCCACGGCAGCCCTGTCATGATCCATCCACGGAGCCATTCCGTGACGCACCAGATCGATGCGGACGCCAGGACAAACAGAATTCCCATCAATGGATTCCGGAAAGGAAATTCCCCTGCAAGACATTCAGAGCCCTTCAGACGGTCCCGGAGCGGATAAGCCAGATTCTTCCAGAGAAACCGGATCAGCCACGCCCATGCTGCGGGGAATGCTCCCAGTACCGCGGAAAGGAGAAACGGAATCGGCAATGCAATTTCCCGGAGCCAGAAAAAAGAGCAAAGACTCCAGAAATATCCCCACGTCAGTCCCCGGAGAAACGCCCCTGCGGCGGAGCAGGTCGTTATGCACAGAAGAAGCGGAATCAGAATGATCCACGCCAGAATGCTCCAGTTGACAGCGGGAAAAATCGTGGCGGAGAAGGCTCCGGCGACCGCAAGGAACAGATATACCAGGGCAACTCCGGTCCTTGTTGCCGCGAGCGCCCGGACTCTTTCAGATCCCTTCAACAGGGAAAACAGTTGGTTCAACACATGAAACTCCTTGGAATTGTGACAAAATCACAAGACTTTTCCTGATTTGATTAGAAAAATTCGTTTTCAGCGTGTAATTTAACATACATTGCAAGGAAATAAAACCGGCGGAAGAAAAAAAATGCTGCCGGACTGGCCGGGTGTACCTGAAAACGCCGGAACATTTCATCCGTTCCGGAGTCTTCCGGTGCCTCCGGCGAACAACCCGAAGGATATTGGGAATGAAAGACAAAACGATATTTTATGATCACCTGATCATCGGAAGCGGTTTGGCGGGGCTGACCTCTGCGCTGATGCTTGCGGAAAAATCCAAAGGAAGGATCTGCGTCATTACGAAGGGGAATCTCGAAACCTGCAACTCCCGTCTCGCCCAGGGGGGCATCGCCTGTGTCCTGGATAAGGGCGACACATTCGACGAACACATCGCGGACACGCTTGCCGCCGGAGCTCATCTCTGCAACGCGGTCAATGTCCGCGGCATAGTGGAGGCCGGTCCCGAAAAGATCAAGTGGCTCATGGAGCTCGGAACCCATTTCACCACCCGCGGAGAAATCGGCGAGAACAACGAGGAACAGAAAAAAGACGAATTCCATCTCGGGCGCGAGGGCGGACATCACAAACGGCGCGTGATCCATGCCGGCGACATCACCGGCGAAGAGGTTCACAACACTTTGATTGCCGCCTGCAAGGCGAATCCGCAGATTGAGATTCTGGAACGCCACTCCGCCATCGACCTCATCACGTCATGGCGCCTCGGCTGGATGGGCGAAAACCAGTGTCTCGGCGCATACGTTCTCGACATCGACACCGGCGACGTCAAAACCATGGTCGCCGATACTGTGACGGTGGCCGCAGGCGGAACTGGAAAAGTTTATCTTTACACCAGCAACTCCGATGTTGCCTGCGGCAGCGGCGTCGCCATGTGCTATCGAGCCCACTGTCCGATTGCCAATATGGAGTTTCTGCAGTTTCATCCGACGATTCTGTACCATCCGAAAGTCAACTCCTTCCTCATCAGCGAAGCGTTGCGCGGGGAGGGCGGTATCTTGAAAGTGAAGGATTCTTCCGGCAAACTGGTCACATTTATGGAAAAATACCACGAGATGGGAAGTCTTGCTCCCCGCGATGTCGTCGCAAGGGCAATTGATAACGAACTGAAAGTCCGCGGGCTCAACTGCGCATATCTCGACATGACCATGCTGGAGCGCGAGTTCCTGGAAAAACGGTTCCCGAAAATCTTCTCTCAATGCCTTGCCGCTGGAATTGACATGTCGGTTCAGCCGATTCCCGTGGTTCCCGCCGCGCATTACAGCTGCGGCGGTGTCAAAACGGATGTCAACGGATGGACCGGAATCCGGGGACTTTACGTTGTCGGCGAAAGCGGCTGTACAGGACTGCACGGAGCAAACCGTCTGGCGAGCAACAGTCTTCTTGAGGCGCTGGTCGTTCCCGACTTTGCATCGAAGCATATCATGGAGCATTATGACGAAATCCGCAGCGGGCGGCCGAACGGAAAGATTCCGGAATGGTCGCGCGGCAACGCCACGGATTCCGACGAACAGGTGGTGCTTTCCCATAACTGGGATGAGATCCGCCGTTTCATGTGGGACTATGTCGGCATTGTCCGCACGAACAAACGTCTGGAACGCGCGAAACGCCGCGTGAAAAACATCCGCGAGGAGATCGACAAGTATTACTGGGATTTCCATATCACCAAAGAGCTGGTTGAACTCCGGAACATTACCACGGTGGCGGAACTGATCATTGATTCCGCCATGTCCCGCAAGGAGAGCCGAGGCCTCCATTACAACGCGGATTATCCCGACCGCGATCCCTCTCTCGACGGAGTGGACACAATCATCACCAAACCCTACAAGCAATGACTCTGAAACCGAAAATCGCTCAGTATATCACGGAGATCATCGCCACTTTGCAGAACGCCGGGTACGAGGCATACATCGTCGGCGGTGCCGTGCGTGATTTCCTGATTGACCGTCAGCCGAAGGATTATGATCTCTCCACTTCGGCGACTCCCGAAGAAATCAAGAAAGTATTCCGGAAACAGCATGTGATGATCATCGGGCGCAGATTCCGTCTGGTGCATTATTATCATGGTAAAGAGATCATTGAGATCAGCACCTTCCGCCGGAAGCCGGAGCATGCGGAGTTCGAAGCGACGGGAAAGCCGATTCCCGCCAAGCTTGCCGCCGCG
Organism: uncultured bacterium; assembly: GCA_949292215.1. Lineage (GTDB taxonomy): Bacteria > Verrucomicrobiota > Lentisphaeria > Victivallales > UBA1829 > UBA1829. The sequence continues at coordinate 27,133 of CASEYW010000018.1, read as the reverse complement.
CCGGAACACATGATCTTTCGCGACAATGAGTTCGGAACCGCCGAGGAAGACGCCTGGCGCCGTGATTTTACGGTCAACGCCCTCTTTTACGATCCCGTGCACGACAAAATCCTGGACTATACCGGAATGGGATTGAATGATATTCGCAACGGAATCGTCCGTGTGATCGGCGAGCCGGAGGTGCGGCTGGAGGAGGACCCCGTCCGCATTCTCCGCGCACTGAAACTTGTCGGCCAGTATCATTTCCGGATGGAGCCTGCGACTGAAGCCGCTGTCCGCAAGTGTATGCCGCTGATCAAACTGGCGTCTGATTCCCGAATGACTCTGGAACTGGAGAAAATACTCAAGAACCCCTACGGGGACAGCATTCTGGAAACATTCCGCGAATACGGTTTTCTCGCCTATTTCCTGCCTTCTCTGAACGCTCGTTGGGATGAACCGGAGATGAAGCATGTCCGCGAGCTCTGGAGTCTGCGGAATGAGCGTGTCCGGAAAGGGGAGTATCGGGAAAGCATTTCCCTTGCAATGTCCCTGATCGCTCTGCCGTTCGCGGAAAAAAGATTCAACTGCAAGGGCAGTGTTTTTTCCTATCATGCGGGAATCGAGAATGAATTGAAGGATGCCATTTCCCGGGCACTCTGTCCCAGGACTCCCACCAAACGCGCGATTGCCGCTGCGGTGCGGACCCTTCTCCTTCAGCCGAAATTCCTGAATGAATCTGATGAAAACCGTGAACGTCTGAAACAGCATCCCGGGTACTCCCATGCGCGGGAACTTGCCTTGATCCATAATGTGATTCACAAGCACAGCGATCATTTTGAGGCACTCTGGCCAAAGGGCAATCCAAATGCGAAAAAACGTTTTTCCCGTCATCGCAGCCGTAACTTCAACAAGCGAAAGAGTTCTCCGAAATGAATGATGTTCTGCGATTGGCAATAAAACTGACAGGGGCGCTGCTTCTGATTCTGATCGTCCTTTCCTGTCTGCCGGTTCTGCTCCTTGTTCTTCTTGTGCTGGCGATTACCGGAAATGTCGGTATGGCAAAGAATGTGATCTGGACCCGGACTTCGTTCGGGCATCCGCGGGATTCCGGAGAGGAGGCCGCCGCCGGAGAGACGGCTGGCGGCGGAGACGACGAGACGATCGACGCTGAAGTTCTCAATGCCGAAACCATTGTCGATGGAGCGGATCGGACGAATGATGCCGGTCATTCGAAAAACACATTCCTCGAATAGCGGACTGGGAAACAGGCTTCTGCATTGTTTCCTTCTCCTGCTTTTCCTTTTTTTCTCCTTTACTCTGCTGAGAAGTTGTGTGAAGCGCTGCTCCAGACTGGATGATTTTTCCGGCGGGCGCTATGCGGAAACGTTCAAAACGGGGAATTCCGTTCTGAAAAAAGAGCTTCTTTCCCTGAGAGGTCCGATCATTGAGCAGGATTTGAGAAGTTCCGGGATGCTGGAACGTTTTCACGAGCTTCATTGGAAGTATGCGGCTGTTCTGCTCAATTCCTCCGATTCCTCCCGCTCAGTATCGCAAGAGGGGAGCGCCGCTTTCTTTGACAGGCTCTATCCGGAGTGGCTGGAGGCATTTCATTCCCTGCTTGGCGAGGTGCGGCGGCCGTTGAAGGGTGTGGAGGGGTATGCCGGGGATTTTTCCGATTTTCAAATGATGCTTCAGCTGGGAATCAACGGATTCCGGGAAGAGAAATGTTCCCCGGAGCTGGTTCTGAGAACGTTGAATGTCATGTTCGATTATGCGTATGTGATGATGTTTTCCGATTCTCCGGATGTTTCCTATCTGGAATCTGCGGTACACTCTCTGGAGAGCCTGCTCCGTACCCGTCCTCTTTCGGGGAGGGACCGACGGTTCCTGGCGGAGATGGTGAAGCGGAATTTGTCTCGTCCGTTTCCCCGGCGGAATCTGATCTGCCACAGTCTGCTTCGCTCTTTGCGTGATTATGAGAAGGTCCGTTTGAATGGGCTGCGTCTGTTCATGGGGGAACAGAAGCCCGGAACGAGCTTGAAGGAATCGCTTTCCGTGGGAAGGAGAAGTTCTTTCTTTACCGCCTTGAAAGTCTGGATACGCGATTTCTTTTATGATGTCGACCGGGATCAGATTCAGGCAATCCGGATGTACAAGACATTTCTGAAGGAAACATCATTTCCTTCCGACCAAGAGATTGACTCGTTCCTTGCGAATCCGCCGACTCGTCCGATGGCGCGGCGCGAGTATGATTTGTTTCGTGATGAGTTGCGCCGTCATTCCGAGGTTCAGAACAAATTGCGGAATCTTCTTTCCGTGCTGGAGTCTTCCGCGGCACCGTTGCGGTAAAACTGCGTTACCGGGGAAGAGACGAAAGTCGGCAGGTGGTGGTTTTTGTGACCGTTCGAAGCCGATTCTGTTCCTCAAGGCGTGTTCCCGTGCATCGCCGAGCAGCCTCATTTGCCGGGATTTCATCTGTGAAGAATTCCCGTTTATCGGCGTTTCCGTGCCGGAGATACAGAAGCGGCAGTCCGTGAATTTTGATGTGGACAATGCCCGAGGTTTTATTGATCTTCATTATTCAGAAAACATAGCGTTTGCCGATCTTGCCGAGTTGCTGAGAGTGAATCCGAATTATCTTGGTTCCGTTTTTTAAAGAGACGAAGCGTACCTTCCGGGAACTCCTGAAGAAGCGACGCTGCCGGAAATCTCCGATTTCTCTCCGGCATCACAGAACTCTTTCCATTGGACGGATTTCCATGCTTTGCGGTTTTCAGGTCAGCAACTATATTTCTGTTTTCTTCCGGAAAAATATTCCGGAACAACTCCTTCCCGATATCACCGGGAGAGGATATAAAATCGGTTTTCCGTTTTTGCCGTTTCATGAGCGGAGTTTTCGTTCCTGACATTTTTATTCGGTTTAACACAGGGATGTTTTTTTGTCTGTGCAATATTTTCAGAAAAAAGGAATCTGGTCCGATTGAAGCTCTTTCCTTTCTGTGTTATATTATGTTTGCCGTGGAACAGTGGATTTTACGGTTCAAAATAGAGGAGATGAAAAATGAAAAAATTGTTGACCGCTCTTGCCTGTGCCGTTCTTGTCGCCGGCCTTCTGACCGGTTGCGGTAACGGAGTGGATGAGAACAAACCGTTGAGCGAAGTCAAGGCGGAAGCCGCAACTCTGGATGAAGCCGCATTGAAGGCCAAAATTGCCGATTGCGAAAAATTCCTGGCGGAAAAAAAGGCGGAACTCGACAAGGTTGCTGCAAAAGTGAAGGAAATTCCGCTGGATAAGATTCTCAGCGAGGAAAGCAAAAATCTGAAAGATCAGGCTGCAAAGATTTCCGAATCCATCAAGAAGGTTACCGACCAGATGAAAGTCTATGCGGACGAAGCTGCTGCAAAAGCAAAAGCCGCGGTGAAAAAGTAATTCTTTTTGTTCTGTTGTTTTTCGATCCCCCGTTTCCGGAACTGGAATCGGGGGATTTTTGTGTGTATGATTTTGGCAGAGTCCCTTTTGCTTGGAAAAAGGAGAGATGTTTCAGCGATCGGGAACGGAGATCAGCATCCGTTCCGCCGGAACGTCGGCAGGAAGATTCCATTCCCGGCCATCGACAAGACTGCGACCGGATGATCCGATCCATTCTTTCATGGAGATTGGTCCGTCGCAGGTTAGAAGAGTCGCATCGGGAAAGAGTTCGGCGGAGACGGTTCTGTTCTCTTTTGCTTCGAAGACCGTTTTTCTGTCCAACGCGAATCCTGTTCCGTTGACGGCGAACGTCTTGAGTTTTCCCCTGGAATACCCGATCGTCTGAAGATAGCCGGACTGAGGGGATTTTACGGTGATCCGGATGCCGTTTTTCGTCCGGAATTCAATGGCGTTTACTGGTTTCGGGACGAGGACGGCCGTATACTCTGTGCTTCCGGTTGTGAATTCCAGAAGGAGCATGCCTTCTTTTTCCGAGAAACGGATCTGTTCTGCCTTTCCTTCGGGCGAGAAGAGCAGGGCGGAGAGAGAGCCTTTCCCGAAAGGAAACTGGACAAGGCGCAGGCCGGGAAGTTTTTCCTGCTTTCCGTTGATTCGCATCTCATTCCGGAAGAATGGAGTCCGGCGTTCTTTCCGCACAAGAGCCGGAAGGAGGTTGTATCCGGTGACTGTGAGGAGTTTCTGTTTGCTGTTTGCGATTCCCGGCTGGTGGAGAAAGACGGTATTGTCTTTCTGTGTCATGCTTGTCAGGGGCATGGTCACGCCGTAGGCGAGTCCGGCATTTTGCGCGGAAGAGTCGAAAACAACTGCGAGCGCATCGCCGATGACAGCGAAGCTCTGGCGCACTGTAATCGGCGGCTGTTCGTTCATTCCCGGAAGAATCCGGGTCAGGATGTACTCGCTTGTTCCGGCGCCGGGATACGAGGCTCGATGCAGGGTCTGCGGATAGCGGAAGGAATCTTTTGCAAAGAGTCTCGGTGCGCCGAGGGTATCGTCCGGAATGATGTAGAGATGCAGATCCTTGCCGAGATAGCGGAGATCGCCTGGATTCGGGGTGAAGGGGTTCCGTACTGCGCCGAATTTCTTCCGTATCTGATCGGTATGAAGGCGGCTGTAATCGCCGAAGATCGCTGTCGTGCCGAGGGAACCGGTCAGATACGCCTTTTCCATGCCGGTGAAAAAGGAACTCTGTTCGTCGCGTTCCATGATGTGGCAGGCTAGACTGCCGGAAGCGAATTTGTCGTTTCGTTTGTGAATGGCTGCGATTTTCTCCTGGTATTTGTAGAATCCGGAGAAGAAGGAGAGTGCCGCTGGATCGTGCAGCCACCATTTGCTCGGGAATCCGCGGTCAGCAGTTTTGAGAAAGAGAGCGTCAGCGTCGGATGCGATGAATTCATTCGGGACTCTGCCGAGAAGTGCGCTCGAAAACGTTCGGATGGGAGGTGGATTGATCCAGCTCGTGGAACGGGCGTTTTCGATCCCGAATCCGTTCGCGATGATGTTATTCAGCTGAAGATTGGCTATGCGGAGTTTTTCATCGCGGGTCAGATTGCTCCAGAGCAGATCCGCCGCCGCCATGTATGCCGGTTCGCCAACCGACTGGTAGCCGACATCGATGCCTCCTTCAATCCAGAACGACTGCTGGACCCGGACCAGAATGCTGCGGAACTTTTCCAGAGCCTCTTTTCTGATTTCAGGGTCATTCAGTTCGTCTGCCGCCAGTGCGAGTGCGAATGCGGCAAAGGCATCCTGATTGTTTGCGCGGAGGTCGCGATTATTGAGAAGTGCCGTTGTATAGGTCGGCAGATAGGCGGAGATGGCCCGGCAGCGGAGGCGCATGTCGTTCTGTACTTGTTCCGGAATGACTTCCCGTGCGTCCCGCAGCGAGAGCAGGGTTGACATCATAATGGAGGTGTTGGCAAGAAAATCATAGCCGGTCCGGAAACGTTTTTTCTCTTTGTCCCAGAAATGGGCAACGGTGAACTCATAATGGGCGAGGGCGCGGTTCCGGCTTTCGTTTGATCCGTTGAGTTTTGCATCCATGAAATTCCAGTACATCATGGTATAGTCGTGAACGTTCCGTCCCTCGTATACCGTGGCATTGTCGGGATAGGGATGTTCTCCGAAATGCTTTCCCTGCCAGTATTTTTTGCTTTGTTCTGCGGCTCGTGCGGTGAGTTTTCTGAATGCTTCCCGGTAATCCGCGGCATGTGCCGTGCAGAGAAGCAGAATCAGACAGAATGCAGCGAATGAAATTTTTTTCATAGACAGATTTCCTTCTTCATTGATTGTCTTTTGCTTTTCCAAGTTCATAGAGTGAGATTCTTCCGGCGGAGAGGTCCCCGCGCAGCAGATTGACAAAAGTGCCGTCGTGCCAGGAATTCAGAGGGAATTTTTCGGAACTGTATTTGCAGACCAGCGGGAGGGTGAGATTATCTGCAACCAGATTTGCATTCGGTTTCACTTTGGATGTATAACGAATGTATTGTTTGCCGGTACCGCCGCAATAGGGAAAATAATCCACGCCTCCGCCGTAACTCCCGGTGCCTGTGTAGCCAAAGTAGAAGTTCGGTGCGGGATTGGGAACTCCGCCTGTATGACAGTTCGGCATCGGATCACGCGGACAGAGAAACAGTGGCGATACCCGTTTATTGGCAAAAACCCGCTCTCCCAGATATTCCGAAAGAAAAACCGGATAAAAACAATTTCCTTTTGAACCGTACATGTCGCGGTACGGTGGAACATAGTCGTCGTAGTCCCCGACATAGAGCGCAATCGACGTCCCGATGGATTTCACGTTTGAGAGACAGCTCATATCCCGCGCCTTGTTCCTTGCTTTCCCCAGTGCGGGAAGCAGCATTGCAATCAAAATAGCTATTACAGCAATAACAATCAGTAATTCTATCAATGTGAAATTGTTTTGTTCCTTTAGTTTCATCCTGCGACTCCTTCTTTTCGTTTTGTTTGCACGGAGGCCCTGAGTTTTACTTCTCCGGGCAGGTAGACTATTGACGGTACATTGCGCCGGTGCGTTCCGATTCCTTCGATCATGTCGCAGAGAATACGGGCGGCGAAGCAGGCGCTCTCCCCGAACGGCATTGCCACGGTGGAGAGCGAGGGGACGCAGAAACTCGCCCAATTTCCCGTGTCATCAATGCCGGCGATGCTGAAGGTTTCAGGAATTGCTATTCCCATTTCGGCACAGGTGTGCATGAATCCCAGTGCTCCCCAGTCGTTTGCGACCACTACTGCGCTTGGCGGATCGGGGAGAGCTGCAAGATAGCGTGCCTCTTCAACGAAACGCGGCGGAAGGGCTTCCGGTTTGACGACTCCTACCGATGTTCCCCCGCATTCTTTTTCCAGCAGAAGCGCCGGGTCGAACAGGCCATTTGCCTTCATCGCTTCGAGATAGCCGCTGGAACGTTCGATGAAGATGGAGTTGCAGGGAACGTGATTGAGAAAGGCGATTCTGCGATGACCCAGTCCGATCAGCTTTTCCGTGATTGATTTCCCGGCAAGTGTATTGTTCAGGACCACCTGCGGCAGCGGTTCTCCACAAGGACATGCACCGAACCCGGCAGCCGGAAGACGGGCGATCAGTTTTTTGACATATTCGGGGAAGTTCCGTTCCAGCTTTACCAGGACACCGTCACTTTTCCGGAGGACGTCCTTCAGGATTTCCTCTTCTCTTTCGGCGGCGTCCGCCATATAGATCATCAGCTGGTAGTGCCGTTCCTGGCAGGCCTGTTCGATTCCGGAAAAATAGCTTGCCCAGAGCTCATTGTTTTTCCATTCCGAGCTCATGCCGGGAGAGAGCAGGGCGAGTGTACGGGTCTTCTGTCCGGCGGGAAGCGGGCAGATGCTGCCGGTGCGGCGTCCCCGGGATGTGTGCTTGTAGTTCACACTGCGGATAATTTCCAGCGTCCGGGTGCGGATCGTTTCATCCACGTTGTCCGCGTTGTTCAGGACCCGGCTTACCGTCCCGACGGAAACACCGGCCATCTTTGCAATGTCTCGAATGGAATAGTTCATCATTGTTCATCAAAGATTGTTCATTGTTCATTTTTTATGATTATACCACAAAACAGTGAAAAAAACAAGAGGAAATAATGAAAAAACAGTAATTTGATGAACATTTTATTGTTCATGAAAACGTTTTCGATCCTTTCCAGGAGACCTGTGAAAACGTTTCTGATAAAGTTTGATGAAGTAGTTGCCGTCGCAGAATCCGGTGACCGAAGCGATCCGGTCGATGGTAAGATCCGATTGTTCCAGCAGAGTGCATGCGTGCTTCAAACGGAGTTCCAGCAGATATTGGATCGGAGTGGTATTGAATTCCTGACGGAATCTGCGGAGAAACTGATTTTTCGACATTCCTGAGCGTTTTGCCAGCTGATCAAGAGTCAGCGGTTCATTGTAATGGCCATCCATATAGTCCGCGGTTTCCGCAAGACGGGAATCGGAGCGTTCGATACGGGGAGTCCATGCCTGGGCCAGCAGGATCAGAAGCATGCTGAAGAAGGAGCGAAGCTGAATATGCCGCTCCGGACGGGATTCACTCCGGTAAACCTGAAACATCCGCAGCAGCAGATTTCGGATATCGTGGAACAGTACACCGCTCACTTGAAGGGTGCAGCTTCCGGTTTCCGAGAGAAACAGAGCTTCACGATTGTGCAGGAACGAGAGATCCACTCCCATTGCCCGGAAGAGATCCGCTGCACAGGAGATGTTGCAGACTTCGCACTGTTTCGGTTCCAGAAAACGGTGCATGCAGCCGGGACGGATGATGAAGACACTGCCCGGATAGACATTCATGCGTTGTCCGTCGATGAATTGCTCCGCCGTGCCGGAGAGAACCACTACAATTTCAATGCAGGTGTGGCCATGTTCCGGAACGTTGTAGGTCAGAATGTGATGGGTCATGTCGAACAGAATTTCATCGACGCGGTTCGGTGGACTGTAAACCGGCATGTTCTCTTTCCTTTCAAACCCTTTTTTTTGGTGAGAATATACTATAAATTAGTGATTTTATCAAGGTTTTTTTCCCGGAATCCAGTATAATAGTACAAAAATGGAAATTCCCTTTGGAAAAGGAGATCAAGATGGTGGATTTGCGAATGCTTCCCGGAACATGGTGCCGGATTCCCGGGATGCAGACAGAATATTCTCTGTTCCGCAGGCGCTTCCATCTGGATGCGTCTGCTGTGCTTCATCTGCTGGTGAGTGCGGACAGCCGGTACAATTTGTATCTTGACGGGCGACTGCTCGGCCGAGGCCCTGTCCGCGGTGATCTGGAGCATTATCATTATGAGCGATATGAGCAGGAAATCCCGCCCGGAGATCATCTTCTCTGCGCGGAAGTTCTTTTCTGGAACGACGGATTGCAGATTCCGTGGAGCGAAGTTCATTTTTCTCCGGCATTTCTTCTTCTCGGCGAGTGCGGAGGGGTGGCGCTTTCCACGCCGGCGCATTGGAAATGCCTGGGTGATCCGTCGCGTTCGACGCTGTCCTGGCGCGATGCGTGGAAACGGGCATCCGTTACGCCGATTGCTCCGATGGAAGCGTTTGCCGCCGGGACGGAGATCGATCGCTGGAAAGAGCCTGCTTTTGATGATTCCTCCTGGCAAATTCCCGTGGGAATCGCATTGCCCTGTTTTCCGGAACTCTGCCGAGCTGATCCGCCGAGTCGCTGGAAACTGCGGGAATCGGAAATTCCGCAGATGTGTGCGGAACCGATCCGGATTGCAGCTGCGCGGAACGGTGGAAGGGGAACCGTCCGCATTTCCTCCTCCGGTTCTCTGAAGGGGAGTCTTCCCGCCGGATCGCACACGGTGCTCCTGGATCTCGGACGATATTACACGCATCTCTTCCGTTTCCGGGCTTCCGGCGGACGCGGAAATGTCCGGATCGCCTATGCCGAAGCATTGTTCTTGAGCGATAACAAATGTGCGGACCGTGGACCGGTTCTCTGTGGGAGAATCGGAGAGAACGGATATGCTGACCGAATCACTTTTGATGGGACGGAAACGGACTTTTCTCCTTTCTGGTATCGTTCCGGACGGTATGTGGAACTGGAGTTTGCGCTTGAGGAGGGGCTGGCACTGGAACTTTCCTTTGCGTTTCTTGCATATCCGTTGAAGTGCAGGGTCGAATTTCATGCGCCGGAGGATCCCGTTCTGGAGCGGATTTTCGAGACGGCCTGGCATACGGCCCGCTGTTGTGCGCATGAGCACTACGAGGATTGTCCGTACTGGGAACAGATGCAGTATGTTGGCGATACCCGGATTCAGGCGCTGATCTCCTATATCGGCTCAGGCGACGGAAGGCTCGGACGGCAGGCAATCAGGCAGTTTGATGAATCGCGGATTGGTTCAGGGCTGACAATGTCGCGGTATCCGTCGAATTTCCGGCAGATCATTCCCGGATTCAGCCTGTTCTGGATCATGATGATCGATGATTACTACTCGTTTTTTCAGGATGCGAAGGTCATCTGTGAACATTGGAATGGAGTCCGGGATGTTCTGGAATTTTTTGAGAATCACAGGGAGGCATCCGGTTTGATCGGTCCGGTCGGCGGCTGGAATTTCAGCGACTGGGTTCCCGGCTGGACGGATGGAAAGAGCAATCGGGGAGAGGAGCTTCCTGAAACGCTTTTGAATCTGTTGTATGCGGAATGCTGTCGTCTTGCGGAGTCGCTTGCGGTTCTTGCGGGAGCGGATGGAAGAGTGTACGGCGGACGGAGAAAGCGGGTCCTGGAGGCGGTAAACCGGTTCTGTTATTCGGCGGAGGAACACCTGTATACGGATGTTCCCGGGCGCCCGTGGTACAGCCAGCATGTGAATGCGTGGGCGGTTCTTGCCGGAGCTGCGGAAGGGAAGAGGACGGAAGAACTGGCGGATGCCGTGATGAACGATTCCCGTCTCTCGCCCTGTTCGCTGTATTTTTCATTTTATCTTCTGGAGATGATGCGTCGACTGGGCCGCCGGACGGAGTTCCGGAAACTTCTATCCCGCTGGGAGGCGATTCTGGAGCAGGGGTACACGACGTTTCCGGAATGCCCGTGGCCCGAAACGCGGAGCGATTGTCATGCGTGGAGTGCCGGACCGTTTTATCACCTGTTAAAATTTCAACTGCAGCAGAAGAAGGAAGAGAAAAAATGAAAACAGTGGATTTTCAGATACAGGAACAGATTCCTGTGATTGCGGAAACGGATGTTCTTGTGGTGGGGGGCGGCGCGGGTGGTTTTGCTGCCGCTGTCATGGCCGCCAGATGCGGAGCAAAGACGATTCTTGCGGATCAGCATGGTTCGTTAGGCGGAACGACCTCTTATGCGGAAATTTCTCCGATGATGCCGAACGACTACTCTCCGGATGGAATCCGTGAACATGCCGAACCTCTGGATGGTCCCTTGTACATGGAATGGCTTCAGAAGATGTACTGCTGCCTGCCGCCGGATCTGCGCAGGGACTGTATCAATGCGCAACGGCGAAACGGAAAGAACCGGATTGTTTCCAAGGATATTGCGGCGCTGGCGATGGAAGAGCTCTGTCAGGAGTCCGGAGTACGTCTGCTGTATCATTTTATGCTGATCCGGGTACTTCGGGATGGAAGGAGGATTACCGGGGCGGTATTCCATACGAAAGCCGGATTCCGTGCGGTCCTGGCGCGGACTTTCATCGATGCCAGCGGCGATGGAAATCTGGCAGTTGCCGCAGGCTGTGGTTTCGAGATGGGCGATCGCGAACACGGGCTCTGTCAGCCGATGACACTCTGTTTCAAACTCTCCCATGTGAATCCGGATGCGTGCAGCCGCGAGGAGGTTCAGAGACTCTTTGAAGAGGCAAAAGGTGCCGGAGTGATCGATACCTGCCGAGAAGATCTTCTGCGGTTTGGCTATTATGACGAGGATGTCGTTCATTTCAACGCAACGCGAGTGATCGGCAAATCGCCGCTGGATCCGCTGGAACGTTCTCTTGCCGAGGAAGAAGGGCGTCGTCAGATGCGGCAGATTGTGGAGTGGCTTCGTGCTTCGGTTCCCGGCTATGAACAGGCGAGAATTCATTCCATGGGCAGTGAGATCGGTGTGCGGGAGAGCCGGCGAATCAGGGGGATGGCTTATCTGGATGTGGATGCGTTCCGGGACCGGGCGCGTTTTCCGGATGCCATCGCCCGCTGCAACTATCCGATCGATATTCACAGTGCAACGGGCAGCGGAACGAAAATCGTTGCGATGGGAGTCAATGAGTTCTTTGAAATTCCTTACGGGTGTATTGTTGCCGCCGATGTGGATAATCTGCTGATTGCGGGCCGTCCGATTTCGGTCTCTCATGAAATTCATGCGAGCACCAGGGTCATGCCGCCTGCGTGCAGCATCGGACAGGCTGCGGGGGCGGCTGCTGCGTTGTCCATTCGGGAGAAGACGGACCCCTGTCGTCTGGATGGTCGTGCCGTCCGCCGGGAATTGATCGCCCGGGGAGCAAAATTGAACTGAACGGTTTTGAAAACAGAACATGAAAGGAGTCTTCAAATGCGGAACAATCCTGCTTCGGAAGAGCCGGCGGACCGGGCGCGGAATTCGAGTCTGCCGCATCGTTTCTTTACACTTCTGGAACTTCTGATTGTAATTGCAATCATTGCAATTCTGGCATCTTTGCTTCTTCCGGCTTTGCGAGCGGCAAGAGAAAAGGCGTTTCAAGTTTCCTGCATGGGAAATCTGAAACAGATTGGAATCGCTATGGTGCAGTATATGGATGGATGGGATGGTTATCTCTGTCCGCCGAATGAAGCGTATCGAAACAACTATTACTGGGAATACTGTTACGGGGTTTCGTTTCTGAAGATGCCGGTCAGCGCGGGAGGGAGCCCGACTGGATACTGGAAGCTCTTCCGCTGTCCCGCTGACCGCCGGATGCCGTTTGACACGCCGGAAAAGAATGGTCGTGTTCTCAGTTACGGCATGGTGAAGGGGCTTTCGGGAGAACGGGCCGGAGGGGTGACAGTGAATGTCCCGAAAATTACGCAGATGAAAAAGACTGCATCCACTTACGCCGTTGCGGATACGGATCATGATGGACTGATTGATCCGTCGTCGAAGAGTCGTTTTCAGGAGTCCATCTGCGGATTCAGCGCGGCAAACCGGGAGAATTTTCTGGGAAGTTCCCAGCAGATCGGGCCGAACCATTCATTAGCGGCCAATATTCTCTATCTGGATTCTCATGCCGCCCTCAAAAAAATCTGGAAAGGCCGTTTTTCCGTTCTTTCCTATGCTGACGGGTATTCTGACAATTTCATCGACGAGTGAAAATAGAAAGGAAAAAAGGAGATTTTTTTGTATGCTGTTTCGTGATGTTGTTCTGTCTGTTTTTCTGCTGACAGGAGTCAGCACTGTTCTTTACGGTGCACAAGTTTCTTTTTCCGGAGCAGTTCTGAAACAATCAGGAAATGAGATCGTTGTTCAACGCGGAGGAAAACTTGCCGCAAGAATTTTGACGGTTCCCGCGGGCGGTGTTTCCATGCTTTCTCCGGAGATGCGTGAGGATCAAATTCGTCTGGATACAAAATCTTTTTTTCTGGACCGGGAACCGAAGAAAAAAGTGGTCCTCCGGTTTTACGGACCTGCTGTATCGGAAGCTGCGTTGTCCTCTGCTTCCGCATTTCCGCGTCGTTTCAACTGTTTTGAACTTCCTGTGCAAGGTCCGAGTGGCGCACGGATGATCCTCCGTTTTGAAGGAACGCGGAGCGGAGGCAACCGGCATTTTATTACACATCACGAGTGCATTTTGGACGGGAAGTCTCAAAAGCTCGTAATTCGCGACACGATGCCGGAGGATCTGAAGAATTTCTGGATGGTTGCGGTAATACAGAGTGCTGGCTCTTTCTCCATCGGCTCTCCCCGTTTTTTCACGGAGACGGAGCAGGAGACGATGCTGGATTCTTCCGTGAATCATCTTGCGAACGGCGGCGCGGAAAACGGCTTTGACGGGACCATGTACCTGCCGTTTGAATTCAAAAAAAATGCAGTGACAGGGAAATATCTGGACTGGAAGTTGCAATGGGAAGATCCTTATACCGTGGATCTTGCTCTGGATTCCAAACAGGTCTATGAGGGGAAGTATTCCTATCGTTTCCGTATCAATGCCAAACGTCTTCCTTCCACTCGTGGAGGTATCTTTCTGTTTGAACCGGTTCCGTATGTTCCGGGGAAAGCTGTCTGCTTTTCCATTTATCTGAAGGCGGATCGTCCCACGGAAGCCGCGCTGGAGCTGACTCTGGGAAATGGAATCGGAAATGTCAAACCGGTCCGGATCGGCACCGCGTGGAAAAAATATGAACTCTATGTTCCCGTATGGGGACAGGGCGGAAAGGAATTTCGGACGCAGGGAAATCTCCTTCAGACCTTTCATACCCCGCCAGGACTGGTAATTCCGAAAGTCACGATCCCGCATAATACGACCGTCTGGATGGACAATGCCGGAGTGTTTCTCGGGGGAAAAGGGGAGTTCCGGGACCATTCCAATGTTTACTTCCGCAAAGCTCTTCTTGACCAGGACAATCATCTTTACTCACCCGGAAAGCCTATCCGTGCCGAACTGGAACTGGAAGGTGTTTCCGATTCGGGAGTGAAAGCGCGGCTTTCTTATCGGCTGGAAGATTTTTTCGGTCGGACTGTTATGCGTTCCGGAACGCGTTATCCTGTTTTGAAGAAGGCGAAACTGTGCAGGGAATCGTTCTCCATTCAACTGCCGGAAAACCTTCGGGGACCATTCAACCTGATCTTCTCTGTGCGGACTCCGGATGGGAAACTCTCGGAACGGACCTTCTATCTCGGCATGGCAGAAGCCGAATCCGGGTTGAACAAACGCTTTTCGCTTGAGGTTCCATCGGGACAGAATGTCCGGGAGCTGATCCCCTTCCTGAAGCGGTTCGGAATCGGCATGGTCCGGATGGGGGGTGCTTCGTCGTCGCACCGGGAATCCGCGTTTCAGAATGCCGCGATTCTCTTTGATGAGGGATTCGATGTCCTGATGAATTACAGCATTACATCCCAGCGCAGAAAAAATCCTTCTCTGACCATGGAGCAGCTCCTTCAGGAGTTCCGCGGATGGATTCGGAAATATGGATCGAAAATCACAGTTCTGGAAACGGAAAATGAGGCAAATTTATTCATGTCTCTTGAGGAAAACCGGAAATGGATTGCTGCGATGAGCAAGATTGTCCGGGAAGAGGCTCCCGGAGTGAAAATCGCTGGACCTGCAGCATGCAGAACCGATTTTGCCTGGCTGGAAGGGGCTCTGGCAGACGGCGGCGCCGAATACCTGGATATCGTTACCGAACATCCGTACCGGAAGGAACCGGAAGCCCCGGATTATGGAGAAGATGTCCAGGCGGTTCGCCGTCTGATCAACCGTTACAAACCGGAACTGAAACACTATGCCACAGAAGCCGGAAACGTTCAGCCGCCGCTTCTGCCCGGCAATAAAATGATCAATTATGTCCGGATCTCCTCTGCTCGCGATCTCCGGAATATGCTGCTCGGATTCGGAAACGGATTGAGTTCCTATAACCACTTTGCAATCTCAATGTGGCAGTCCGGTATCGGCTGGAACTGCTTTTATATGGGGAATCGTGAGACCGGTGGAGCGGTGATGCCGGCTCCGCTTCTCTTTGCCATGCGCAACGCGGCTGACCGGCTCGGGGAAGGGGCGACTGCCGGAAGAATCAAACTCGGTTACAACTACCGCGCCTTCCTCTTCGACAAAGGGAATTCCCGCACCGCCGTCCTCTGGAAATTCAACGGAGGTGATGCTGTTTTTCAGCTCAAAGCCGATGATGCGAAAAAAGTCCGTCTCTATGATATGGTAGGAAGCCGATGGAATCCGGAGAAATCCTTCTCCGTCGGCGAATTCCCGGTCTATCTGGAATCCTCGCTTTCCGCTTCCGAACTCGAAGCGCTGATCCGTCGGGCGGAGATCCGCGAGACTTTCGGAAAAAAACTTCAGACGGAAGCTCAGGTTATCGCATGCAACGTGTTTCGCGTCAACTGCCGCAATCTCGGAACGAAAAAAATGGATAAAATCCGGATTCGCGTTGAAGACCATACCATGATTGACGGTCCGGCTGAACAGGTTCTTCCCGTTCTGAATCCGGAAGAATCCCGCAGCGTCTCTTTCCGACTCCGGGAGCCGGTTGCGACCGCTGCCCGCAAAATTGATCTTTCCATTCTCCTGCCGGATGGGAAAAAAGAAAAAATCACGCTGAATCTTGCCGCGGTCACGGTACCGAAAACAACCAGAGCTCTGACGATCGACGGCGATCTGACCGATTGGCCTGCCGGAATGCCGGTCGTGCTCAATCAGAACAACGCGGTCGTTTTGGAGAAAGCTCTCTGGGGTGAGAAAGAAAAGAAGATCCGTTCCGAACTCCGCTACGCATGGGATGATAATTTCTTCTATCTGGCCGTCACCGTATTCAAAGAGAGTCTGAATGCCAATCCGGATGCCGGAAAACCGGGAAACCTCTGGAAATACGACAGTTTCCAAGTTTGTCTGGACCCGCTCTGCAACGGGAAGGCGGACGATCTGGCGTTCGGCGACGATGATTTTGAATACAGTCTCGGCGTTGTCGCCGGAAAGCCCCTTGTTTTTCGCCGGACCGGCTCCAGCGCCGTGTATGACAGTTTGATGAAAGCGCCCGGCATCGCGCCGGAAGTGAAGTTCGCGGTCCGTTCGGAACCGGGGAGAACCGTGTATGAAGCGGCATTCCCTCGACAGTCAGTCAGTCCGTTCCAGCTTCGTGCAGGGAGCCAGATGCGCAGCAGTGTCATTGTCAATCTGCACGAGCATGGGAAACGGATCGGCTATCTGGAACTCACTTCGGGAGTCGGTGATTCAAAAGCTCCCGGGAAATGGATGGATACCGTGCTTCTTCCCTGAAACTGCTACTGGAGGATCAGCCAGACGGTATAGGCGATATAGACCGCCAGAAGGAAAATACCCTCTTTGCGCGAGATTTTGTATCCGGTCTTCATGATCGGATACAGAACAAGCGTGCAGAAGACCATCAGTCCGAGATCCACCTGGCTGATTCCCGGTGCATGGAGCGGACGGAACAGCGGAGCAATTCCCATGATCGCCAGAATATTGAAGATGTTTGAGCCGACTACATTGCCGATAGCAATATCCTTTTCCCCCTTGATCGCTGCAACCACCGAGGTTGCCAGTTCCGGAAGACTTGTCCCCACTGCCACGATTGTCAGTCCGATCACAGCGTCGGAAACCGACAGCGCTTTTGCAATGTAGACCGCGCATCCCACAAACAGTTTCGCCCCGCCGATCAGCCCCGCCAGCCCCACCGCCACCAGCAGAAGCGCAAGCGTAACGGGGAACTCCTGTTCTGATCCGAATTTTTCCTCGGCATCATGTGCGATCTTCAGATTTTTCTTTTCGATCCGTTTCGCTTTCACAATGCTCCAGACGGTATAAACAATGATGGCGATCAGGAACAACAGTCCCTGCCAGCGGTTGATCCCCTTTGTATAAGAACAGAAAACCGCGAAGACCAGGCAGGAGAGAATCAGTGCCGGCACATCCAGACGGAACAGTTTCCGGTTGACTCTCAGCGGTGCAATGACTGCGCAGAGTCCCAGGATCAGTGTGATGTTGCAGATGTTCGAGCCAACCACGTTGCCGATGCTGATATTGCCCATGTCCTTCAGTGCGGCGTCCACACTGACCACCAGTTCCGGTGCGCTCGTGGCGAATGCGACCAGGGTCAGTCCGATTACCAGCGGCGAAACTTTCAGGCGGGTTGCTATGTTGACACCGCCTTTGACAAGAAATTCAGCGCCGTAGTAAAGGAATACCAGTCCGATGAGTCCGGCGCAGATTTGCAGATATGCCGTCATAAATTCTCCGGGAAAAAATAGTTGTTGGATTTGTCTTTCTGGATGATTCCGCAGGAGCGGATCAGGTCTGTTTTTTCTGATTCAATTTTCACTCTTTTGCTGCGGATGGCGTGTCTGCCAGAAGTTCGCGGTACAATGCCGCATCTCCGGCGGAGAAACAGCAGAAGAGAACCCGTTCGGGAAGAGCCTCCTTCCACTCCCGGATGGTCCGGATCGCGAGTTCCGCCGCATTCCGTTTCGGATAGCCGTAGACTCCCGTGGAGATGCAGGGGAACGCAATGGAACGGCATTCCTTCTCATTCGCCCGACGCAGGGAATTCCGATAACATTCCTTCAGCTTGTCCGCTTCTCCGTGTGATCCTCCGTGCCAGACGGGGCCGGGGGTGTGGATTACGTAACGGCAAGGGAGCCGATAGGCGTCCGTGAGGACCGCTTCACCGGTTTCGCAGCCGCCGAATTTGCGGCACTCTTCAAGAAGTCCCGGACCGGCCGCACGGTGAATTGCTCCATCGACGCCGCCTCCGCCCAGAAGAGAGCAGTTCGCAGCATTGACGATGGCATCGACCTCCAGTTTCGTGATATCTCCCTGAATGACTTCGATGTTCATACCGTTTTCCTTTCCTGTTCCATGCGTTCCGAGACAACAGCAAGAACGCATGATGCGGCACGGGAAACGGCTCCGCTCGCTCCTCCGGAGATCGCTTCGACCATCTCTTTCATATCGGCTTCCACCTCAGCGCGGCGTTCTCCGCCCGGAAGAATCCGTTCCATTGCGTCGGCGAGATCCTCGGGAATGACCTGAAACTGCAGGAATTCTTCAAATGCCCGCCGGTAGAGGATGATGTTCACCATCGTGAAAAATCCGCGGAACAGTTTCCCGATGACCAGGCGTGCCAGCAGGAACGTGATCTTGTTCAGACGATAAGCAACTACGAGCGGGAGTCCGGCAATGGCACATTCCACCGTGACGGTTCCGGAGGCGGCAAGTCCCGCCGTGCATCTCTGCATCCAGAATGCGTTTTTCCCGCGTGTGAGCTGAATGTCCGGCAGGGGGGACTCCGGATGTTTCTTTGTGAATTCACGAATGCCATCCTTGATCATCAGCAGGATTCTTTCCCGCGGAGCCGCCACGACAAACTGGAGGTTCGGATGACGCGATTTCAGGATCGAAGCCGTTTTCAGAAACGGCTCCAGCAGAAAGTCAATCTCTTTTTTCCGGCTGCCGGGCAGAAGGAGAATGGAATTCGGATCGCGTTCGATGGAGGAATCCGCACGTCCCTGTACAATGTCCACGAGAGGATGTCCCACGAATTCCACGTCGAGTCCGGAACCTTCGTAGACCTCCGGTTCAAACGGAAAGATCACCATCAGTTTACGGCAGAACTTTGCAAGTTTTTGGATGTTTCCTCTGCGCCAGACCCAGACCTGCGGACTGATGTACCAGACGACCGGGATGCCGGCTTTCCACATCGCTTTGGCAAAGCGGATGTTGAATCCGGGATAATCCACGAGAACCACTGCCGCCGGACGGCGTTTTTTCGCTTCCCGGATCAGGTAGAGGAGAATCCGGATGAATTTGAAGAGATTGCTCAGCACTTCCACAAGGCCGATGACGCCAAGTTCGCTGGAGTCGACCAGAATTTCGACTCCGGCCTTGCGCATTTCGATGCCGCCCATTCCGGAAATCACTGCATCGGGTGCGCGGCGTTTGAGTTCCGCGGCAAGACGTGCACCGTACAAGTCGCCGGATGCCTCTCCGGCAATGATCCAGATTTCTTTGCGTTTCGGTATCATGGTGCCGCCGTCAGCGTTTCTTGCGTTTTTTCTTCGGAGGGGTGAAGTTGGACCCGCGCGAGAAGGAGGGCATCCGTCCGCCTGCGCTCATGGCGCTCATGGGGGGAACGGAACCTCCGCTGAGGAGTCGTCCGAAGAGGCCTGTATTCCTCATCATTTTGCGCATGTTGTTGAACTGCTTGATCAGCTGACTGACCTGCTCCAGGGAGGTGCCGCTGCCTTTCGCGATTCTGCGGCGGCGGGACATGTCGATGATATCGGGATTTGCCCGCTCCTTTTTGTTCATGGAGCAGATCATGGCCTCCATTTTTTTGAACTGGCTGGAATCGAATTCAGACATGCCGGCGAGTTTGCTGCCGCCGGGAAGAAGTTTCAGGATCGTTTCGATGCCGCCCATTTTGGACATTTGGCGGAGCTGTCCGAGGAAGTCTTCAAAATCGAACTGATTCTTTTTGAGTTTTTCCTGAAGTTTTTCCGCTTCTTCCTTATCGATTTCCTCAGCTGCTTTTTCAACGAGGGAGACAATGTCGCCCATTCCGAGAATCCGGGACGCCATGCGGTCCGGGTGGAACACTTCGAAGTCTTCCACCTTTTCGCCGACACCGACAAATTTGATCGGACAGCCAACCACTTTCCGGATGGAAAGCGCCGCTCCGCCGCGTGCATCTCCATCGAGTTTGGTCAGGACCACGCCGGTGATTCCGAGCGCGTCATGAAAATGGCTTGCAACGGAAACGGCCTGCTGTCCGAGAGCGGCATCTGCAACAAGCAGAATCTCGGCGGGTGAGACCGTGTGCGAAAGACGCACCAGCTCCTGAACCATGGCGGTGTCGATCTGGAGGCGTCCTGCGGTATCAATGATGAGGTAATCACATTTTTCTTCGGCGGCGCGTTTCAGGGCGTGGCTGGAAATTTCGCAGACATCCATGCTGCCGCGTTCGGAATAAACAGGAACGTCGATTTCCTTTCCGAGAATTTCAAGCTGGTCGATCGCGGCGGGCCGGTAGACGTCGCATGCCGTGAGCATGACTTTGCGTCCCCGTTTTTTGAGCTGGACCGCAAGTTTGGCGCAGGAGGTCGTCTTTCCTCCGCCGTGCAGACCGACCATCATGATCACGTTCGGCCGTGCGTTGGGATTCCAGGCAATCGGCGCTTCCGCTTCGCCCATGAATTCGACCAGTTTATCGTGAACGATCTTGATTGCCATCTGGCCGGGGGTTACGCTCTTGAGCACATTCTCCCCGAGACACTCTTTGGAGACGCCGGCAATGAACTCTTCTGCCACCTCATGGTTGACATCGGCTTCCAGAAGAGCGGTGCGGACGTCCTGCATTGCTTCGGAAATATTGGACTCCGAAAGAGAGGCCACTCCCCGCAGTTTCCGCAACGCCTCCTGCAGTTTGTCTGTCAGATTATTAAACATGATTATTTTTTCTCCTGCATTATGGAAATGCCGCAAGGCGTGCTATATTATCCTTCGATTCAAGAAAACAGACACGCGCGACTGTCATTCCCATATTATGGCAGTTTACGCGAAAAATTCAACCTGCAATCGTGATTTTTTTGCAAGAAATCATCATAGGAAAGGAAAACAAATGCGCAGTGACATCATGAAAAAGGGGCTGGAAAGAGCCCCGCACCGGGCGCTGATGACGGCGACGGGCATCAAACGCGAAGACATCGCCAAACCCTTCATCGGGGTCTGCAACTCTTACACGAACATTGTTCCGGGACATTGCCACCTGAAAAAAGTCGGAGAGATCGTCTGCGATGCCATCCGCGAGGCCGGCGGCGTTCCTTATGAATTCAACACCATCGCGGTTTGCGACGGCATCGCCATGGGCCACTCCGGAATGAAATATTCCCTTGCCAGCCGTGAGATCATCGCCGACAGCGTGGAAACCATGGGGTCCGCGCATCCGTTCGATGCAATGATCTGCATCCCGAACTGCGACAAGATTGTTCCGGGCATGCTCATGGGGGCAATGAGACTCAACATCCCGACCATCTTCGCTTCCGGCGGACCGATGCGTGCCGGCAAAACTCCCTGGATCGACCATGACACCGACCTGAATTCCATTTTTGAAGGCGTTGCCGCCCGGGTTGTCAACAAGATTGATGACGCGCAGATGGAACAGCTTGAGTGTACCGCCTGTCCCGGACCCGGTTCCTGTTCCGGCATGTTCACCGCCAACAGCATGAACTGTCTCTGCGAGGCTCTCGGAATCGCTCTGCCCGGCAACGGAACGATCGCTTCCGACGATCCGAAACGCATCGAACTCTGGCGCAAAGCCGCTTTCCGCATTGTGGAGCTTGCTAAGATGGAACATCCCCCCCGCGCAAAGGATTTCGTCACGGCGGCCTCCTTCCAGAATGCTCTGGTGCTTGACATGGCGATGGGCGGCTCTTCCAATACAGTCCTGCATACGCTTGCAATCGCAAACGAGGCCGGACTCAACGTCGACATCAAAAAACTCGATGAGATTTCCAGAAAGACTCCGAACATCTGCAAACTCGCCCCCTCCCGGGGAACAGCACATATCGTGGAGGACTGCAACCGGGTCGGCGGCATCATGGCAATCCTCAAGGAGATTGCCAAAGCGGGACTGATCGACGGTTCCTGTCCGACCGTTTCCGGCAAAACGCTTGCTGAACAGTTCTCCGCCGCTCCCGATCCCGATGGTGATATCATTCATACTCTTGACAACGCTTACAGCAAAGTCGGCGGACTTGCCATCCTTTTCGGCAATCTTGCGGAGAAGGGATGCGTCGTCAAAGCCGCCGGAGTCGATCCGAAGATGCTGGTCCACAAGGGGCCCGCCGTGATCTTTGAAAGTCAGGAAGATGCCTGTGAGGGCATTCTCGGCGGAAAGGTCAAGGAAGGCGATGTGGTCGTCATCCGCTATGAAGGTCCGAAGGGCGGACCCGGCATGCAGGAGATGCTTGCTCCGACCAGTTACATCATGGGCCGCGGACTTGGCTCCTCCGTAGCGTTGATTACCGACGGTCGTTTCTCCGGCGCGACGCACGGAGCGTGCATCGGGCACGTCAGTCCGGAGGCCGCCGCGGGCGGACTGATCGGGCTGGTGGAACCGGGCGATATCATTTCCATCGACATTCCGAACCGGACCGTCACACTGGAAGTTGCCGACGATGTCATCGCCGAACGCCGGAAAAAATGGGTTCCGCGTGAACCGAAGATCAAAACCGGATATCTTGCAAAGTATTCCGCTCTTGCAACCAGCGCCGACACCGGCGGCGTGCTCAAAGTCGGAAAATGACCGATCGGAATTCCGACAGACGTATTGCGGAAACCGTCATCGAGCCGGACGGCAATGGAGTCCGGCTCGATTTTTATCTTCAGAAACGCTTCAGCTACCGCTCCCGCACCGAATGGCAGAAAAGCATTGCGGCGGGCGAGATCCTGCTGAACGGAAAGCCGACCAAGCCGTCGCGCCGTCTTCAAACGGGGGAAGTCATTGCGTTTCAGCCGAATGCGGTGGAGGAGCCTGCAGTCGATCCCACGTTTGAAATTCTGGAGGAGACTCCGGAGTATCTGGCCGTTTCCAAATCCGGCAATCTGCCGTGCCATCCCGCCGGAGTGTTTTTCAAACATACGCTCTGGTATCTGCTGAGGGAGCAGTACGGAGAGAAGATTCATATTGCAACTCGTCTTGACCGGGAGACTTCCGGCGTTGTGCTGGTTGCCCGTACCCGTGAAGCGGCAGTGGCGTTCACGCGGGAACTGATGGAAAACCGGGTCGGAAAACACTATCTTGCGGTTGTTCACGGGGAGTTTCCGGAGGAGCCGGTTCATGCGTCCGGATGGCTCTCTGCGGACCCGGAGTCCAAGATCCGCAAGAAACGCCGTTTCACATACGAACCGCCCGGAGAGAATGCGGAAACGGCAGAGACGGATTTCCGTCTGATTGTCCGGAAGGACGGGCTGAGCACAGTCGAGGCATTTCCAGCGACAGGTCGTCTGCACCAGATTCGCGCAACGCTCTGTTCGCTCGGGTTCCCGATGGTCGGCGACAAGCTGTACGGACTGGACGATACGTTCTTTTCCCGCTTTGTGACTGACTCGCTGACGGAGGATGACCGGCGTCGTCTGATTCTGCCGCGTCAAGCGCTTCATGCCTCGTTTCTGGAGCTGTCATACCGGGGACGGATGCTTGCTTTTGCCGCTCCGCTTCCGGCAGATTTGAAATCCGTGATGAATTCCGGTTCCTGAATTTTCAGAAGATCTTGAAAATAGACACAGTGGACAATCCCGGTTTGTATTTGATTTTGTCGGATGTATATTATATGGGGAAGTATAAAATTTGGAGGGCGCAGAATGCCTGATGAAAATTTTATTGAAATCGTTGAAAAAATAATGGAGAGCGATATCCGGTATCGCCAGGGAGCCTATGAGTTTATGAATGAGGCAGTGGCGTATACGGTCCGCAAATTCCAGCGCGAGACATTGTCCCGGAAGGAGCGCCATGTCAGCGGAGAGGAGTTGATCCAGGGAGTGGCGGAGTACGCCGCCCAGCAGTTCGGCCCGCTTGCGTGGGATGTCCTGGAAGACTGGGGACTGGTCAGCGGCTCCTCCATCGGCGACGTCGTTTTCAATATGATTGAAAATGGTCTGCTTACTGCAAGTGAAAACGATTCCCGGGAAGATTTCAACCGTGTGCCGAACCTGAAAAAACTTCTGGTTGCCGCGGGGAAACCCGGACGGAAAAAAAAGTCTTCCGCTCCACCGATCATCGCCTGATTCCCTTCCTTTTCCGGGAATTTCTCTCCTGTGAAAAAAAAGTGATGTTTCTCATCAATTCCATTTGATTTTATTGCGTTTTGAAATTAAAATATAGCAGGAAGTTTTTTCCCTTTTCCGCAGTGAGTCCCCGGTTTGGAACAAACGGGCGGAAAATGGAATATTCCTTTCTGGTTTTGAGGGGAGGGGGGTTCTCTCTCCGGACCGGTTTCATCAAAAGACAACGAAAAAAAGGTTACATAGTTAAGAACGGAGGTTGATTCGAGATGAAAAGTAAGTTGCTTGTCATCTGTTCGTCAGTTGCTCTTCTGCATCTGTTGGTTGGCGGAATGTTGTTCTTCGGCGGTTGCGCCACGGTAGAGGAGGATCCGCTGCCGCCTGGTGCCTATATTCCGGACGCCGAGAAAACCGCGCCTCCCGCAGCTGCACCTGTGGAGTCGGAACCGGTCGGACCTGCAACTGTATTTGTTCCGCTGGAGAGTCAGACTCCGGCGCCAGTGCCTCAGCCTCCGAAAAAATCGGAACCGAAAAAGACAGCAACAGTTCCTGTGCCTCCGCCGGTCCCCGATACTCAGAAAACTCATGTCATCCGGAAGGGCGATACGTTCTGGGGACTTTCCCGTCAGTATGGCGTTTCCATGGATGAGATCGTTGCGGCCAACAAGGATCTGAATCCTGCAAAACTCAGAGTCGGACAGAAGGTCGTGATTCCTGCTTCCTCCGGAAAAAGCGTCAAATCCTCTGCTGTAAAAGGAAAATCCGGAAAGGCAGTCAAATCTTCCTCCAGAACAATGGCAAAAACCAGAAGAACAACGGCAAAACTTGTGGATCGCGATGGAAAATACATCGTTCGGAAGGGGGATTCCTTCTCCAGAATTGCCGCGCGTTTTCATATCAAGGCCGCGGATCTTGCAGCTGCGAACAATCTGAGTCTTGAAAAACCGCTCCAGATCGGACAGAAACTGGTAATTCCGAAACCTGGTCAGAAGGTCGTGGCAAAACCGGTTGCCAATACCGCTTCATCCAAAGTGAAAAAAGTGGAGGTCCCCGTTGAGGACAAGACAGAAGTTCCTGCTGTTCCTGCCGTTCCCGCTGTTCCCGGAAATGCGGATTCTGCCACAGCTCCGGTTGCGGAACCTCCTGCACTGCCTCCTGCCGTTCCTGCTGCTGACGGAAAGGAGGTTCCGGTTCCTGCTCCGTCCTCCTCTCCGGTAGCTTCCTCCGCTGCGGTGGATGCTGTTGCAAAGGATGCGACTCCTGTCGCTCCTGCGGTTCCCGGAACTGCCGCCGCCGGATATACAACGGAGATCAACGAGGATACGACTCTGGAAGAGCTTGCTAAAAAATTCGGTTTCGGGGTCGCCGAGCTGAAAAAACTCAATCCGGAGATTCCTGCGGACGGCAAAGTTCGCGCCGGTTCCGTAATCAAGCTGCCATAATTCGTTTTCCCATTTGGAAATTCTGCGCCGGAAGTTTTCTTTCGGCGTTTTTTTTGCAGAGATGAGCCATGTATGATGCAATCGCTTTGATTCTTCCCGCCGGAGGGACGTCTTCCCGTTTCGGACATGGGAATAAGTTGCTGTGTACGTTGAAGGGGATGCCGGTATTCTGTCATAGCATCCGGAAGTTCGGAGAAGTGCTTCCGTCCCGAAACATGATTCTTCCAGTGAATCCCGGATTCCGGAACGAATTCCGGGAAATCGTGGACCATTGGTTCCCGGGAAATGAGATTCGAATTGTCGAGGGGGGGAGCTCCCGGACGGAATCCGTCCTGAATGCGTTGAAAGTGCTTCCCGATGAGCTCAAATACGTGGCGGTTCATGATGCCGCCCGTCCGCTGGCGGATGCCGGATTGTTCCGGCGCTGCATCGAGGCATGCCTGGTTCATGGAGCCGCTCTGGCGGCGCATCGTGTGGTGGATACCGTGAAGGTGATGGATGACGAGGGGCGTCTTACATCAGGCAATATCAAGCGCGAAAAATTATGGTCCGTTGAAACTCCGCAGATCTTTCTGGCCTCGGAACTGCTTGAGGCAACCTCCCGGGCTATTGAATGCGGATTGACGTTTACCGACGATGCTGCCGCGGTGGAACGGTTCTGCGGTCGCCGGGCAGTTCCCGTGGAAAACTGCGAATGTAATCTGAAAATTACGCATGCAGCCGATCTGGCTCTGGCAGAACGGCTTATCTAGATTTCAGCGGTCCCAGAGCTGACGCATGGCGATGGTTTTTGCCTTGACATCGGAAGCCTGAGTGAGCTCTGTAACCATTGCCATGATGTGTGCTCCGGCGGCGAAAAGTTCCGGCATGTTGTGCTCTTTGACTCCACCCATGACGGAGAATGGTATGGAAAGAAGAGGGGCAGCCTGACGGATGATGTCAAGTCCAAGCGGTTTTACCGGAGTATTTTTGGTTTGCGTCGGGAAAATAGGACCGAGGTTTACATAGTCGGCGCCTTGTGCCTGTGCTTCAAGGGCTTGTTCCACGGAATGGGTGGAGCGGCCGAGAATCAGATTCGGAGCAATTCGTCGTGCCGCCTCCAGGGGCATATCGTCCTGCCCGAGATGTACGCCGTCTGCTCCGCAGGCGAGAGCGATGTCAACATGGTCATTCATGATCATAAGCACACCGAGTTCATTGCATTTTCTGCGGAAGCGCTCCGCCAGCAGGGTCAGTTCCCGGCCGGAAAGATTTTTTTCCCGCAGCTGGACCGTTTTGACTCCACCCGCAGCCGCAGCTTCGAGAACATCAAAGATGCTTCTTCCGTTTGTAAATTCATGCCCGATGACCAAATAAAGGTCCGTTGCGGCGAATCGTTCCGCTCGCTTTTTTCTGAGTTCCGATATCATGTCAGATCCTGTTTCCGCAAAAAAAAAGGAGCCGCGCGACCGGCTCCGATTGAGAAAAAAATCGGTTTTTCTCAGCAGGGCTTCTGGATGCGGCCGGAACGGATGCACTGAACACAGACTTTTTTGCGTGTCACGACACCGTTTTCAACCACTCTCACAGACTGGATGTTCGGTTCAAAGGTCCTCGGAGAAACTTTGACGACGTGCATTCCGATACCGCCTTTTTTCTTCGCCAAGCCCCTGCGGATGATGGTGGAGCCGGAAAACTTTTTCTTTCCGCAAATTTCACAAACGTTACTCACTTTCAGATCTCCTGGGTAAAAAGCCTTCAACGGCCGATTGTTTTTCATGAACAGG
>CASEYW010000017.1 GCA_949292215.1 uncultured bacterium | reverse complement strand
GTTATCTGATTATGGATCGAGCTTATGAAGGAGATAAAACTCGTCTTCTGGCGATCAATCGTGGATATATTCCAGTTGTTCCTCCGAAGCGGAACAGAAAATCCCCTTGGGAATATAGCAGGGAACTCTATAAGCGAAGGAGTACAGTCGAACGCTTTTTCTTGCACATCAAGCGATTTCGCAAAATTTTCACTCGCTATGACAAGTTAGATATTATATTCTCGGGATTCATTTTATTTGCCATGGTCATAGATGCAATAGTGTGAACAGACTCTAAAACATAGAGCCTGATGCGGCCAGTCGCTTCTCTTTTCACAAAGTTTTCCGAAAAATTTTTTTCGGAAAGTATCAATATTCTTTTCAGATGGGTTCCCGAAGCTGTCAAGTTTCAAACGGAATAAAGGGGCGCATCGCGACCGATTATGCCGGATTGGGACTTGTCTGCACAGGGGTTCCGGATATTCCCTTCCCATTTTTTACACAAAGTGCAGAAGAACCGGAAATATTGACAAATCGTCCGATGATCTCGTCTCTTCTACATCGCCCTGAAACGGCATGCACGATGTGTGAGCCATCCCCATGTAGAATGAGCTCAGCTCTCTGATGCGCTCCGGTGCGACCGGTGGCTTTCCGCCGGACATTGACGCTGCCATTGACGGAAAGCATCTATGATGCCGGATGCAAATTTTTCTGATCCGACATATCCTCCATGATCCGTCACATGCTTTTTCACATCCTCACTGGCATTGCCCGGAGCAAGAAAAATCCTCGAATATGCCGGATTCATCATGCCGAAGTCCGTTACCTCATCACCTGCGCAGACGATGTTTTCCGGTTTGTACCCGAAATCCCTGATCAGCACTGGCATCGGCATCCCTTTTGACAGGAACACCGCTCGAAGAGACAGAACGTGTTCTTCCATGTGCATCGCAAATATTCCGCTGTTCCGGACTTCCTGCAATTCCGGAAGAAGTTCCATCGAAATGGTCTCTCTGAACTTGATCGTTACAAGATGTTCGTAATACATGACGTTTTTCGGCGGAATCCTCAGAAAAAGTTTATGCAGAAGGGGAAGAAGATGTTTCCGGCAATATTCCGCAATCCGCTCATTCATCTCTGCCGTGTAAGGGTTGATACGGACTGGTTGCCCGTTCTGAACTTCCACTAGCTGACGTCCGAATTCCGCAATCAGAAAACGCGGACGCGATTTCACTTTGCTGCGCTGAATCAGAGCCCATTGTCCTTCTGGATCCCATGTCGTATTGATCGCCCAGTCCCAGCCGTCTGCGGCGAGCTCATCCAGAAAGTCGCTGTAATGATCGGGAAAACGGTCATAGGGAAGAAATCCGCCGCCCAGAGCTGTCCCATCCAAATCTGTCATAAAAAGTTTTTCCGCCATGTTACCACCTTATTCCTGTTCCTCAAGAGAGATTTTCCGAATATAGAGTTTCCCGGCTGGCGTTGTGCTGTGACCGAAGGTGAAGTGCACGGGAGAACTGAAACACGGAGTATGATTGTGCTTCTCTTCCGTCAGAAGTTTCCCGTCCATCTCGATTTTGAACCCGGAATCTCCCCAGGAGATATTCAGTTTCACGTCCGTTTCATTTGTTTCAAGCGCCCTTCGGGTCTTTCCGGCGCCAGGAGGGGGGACCATATATACATGAGGGGCGGACTTCCCGCACAGCTTCACTGAATGCGGAAGTCCATTTCAATTTTACTTCCCGGTTTCCACGCGGAACGATGCGGCGGGAAGTCCGTTCGCTCCGCGCAGGTTGGCTTCCGAGGGATTGTCGCTCCAGGCATAATAGAGTGTAAACGGTTTGGGGGATGTCAGATTCAGGTGAACCGTTCTGCCGGATACTGTGCCGGTCAGCATTTCGCGTTTCCCATCCGCATACAGTGCATGAAATCCGCGGAGTTCACCCTCGGAGCGGAGCCCGCCGGAACAGTGACGGAAGGTGACTTCCAGTATATTTCCGTTTCGCTTGCAGTGCGAGAAAACCGGACCGCATCCATCGCCGGAACGTCCATATGCCTGCGTGAGGGCCGCCGCGGCGAGGCGTTCCCCGACTTCGCGTTTGCGCGCGGGGTGAATATTCGCGGACTCTCCCAGATCAAGCGCGGTTGCGCAGAGGTTCTCTCCCGCCGCGCAAAGCTGAGCAAAACGGATGCGTGCCCATTCGGATGACGGATCGAACTGCGAAGGTTCATGGTATCCCGCAAGCAGAACCTGGATGACCGGGAGACGCGGATTTTCAAACAGATTTCGCCAGTCCGCAATCAGATTCTTCATCAGCCCTTCGTAGTCGGTCGGCTGTCCGGTGTTGGATTCGCCCTGATAGAAAATCACTCCGCGCAGAGAGAGTCCCGCAAGCGGGCGGATCATGTTTTCGAACAGAATGGAAGGAGAACGCGGATTGCCCCGTCCGTACGTGCGCAGCGCAAGCGTGTTCCCGATGTCGCATTCAATTTCATATTTCCAGAGTCCTGCCAGCGAAACCGCTTTCTCCGGTTCTCCGGCAGGGTACAGACGCATTCTTGAGCTTGAACCGTGCAGCCCTCCATCGTAGATAAACGAGTAATTCCGCACGGCAATGACAGCTTTTCCGTTTTCGGTCAGCGAGCCCGGTACCGGATATGAACGGATGAACGCATAAACATCGGAATCGACTCCGGTTCCGGTGCGTCCGACTTCCGTTCCGTTGAAATAGGTGATGTCGTGTTTGTCCGCCGCGCCGATTTCGAGTATCAGCGCCCGTCCGCGCCATTCTGCGGGAAGTTCAATGGTGCGGCGGAACCAGAGAACTCCGTTTGAACGGAAGCCGAACGTTTTCCACAATCCCGGCAGTTCCGCCGTTTTCCATGCGGAATCATCAAACTCAGGACGCGCCCAGTCCTTTGCCCGGATTTTGTCTGCGGGCGGGTTCTGTTCCAGTTCCTTCAGACGTTCCGACACCGGGTCGAATGCGTGCGCTTTGGCTCCTGAGTTGTCGTTGATCAGCGTCTCCCAGACTTCCGGACGCGAGGCGGCTTCATCATATTCCGTCAGCATTTTCACCGTTTCGGGAAACTGAAGCAGACTCGCGCGCGTGCTCCATGCCTCCAGATTCG
>CASEYW010000016.1 GCA_949292215.1 uncultured bacterium | reverse complement strand
GGAAAAAGATACGTTTCCATCGTAAAGTAAAGCTTCGGTAGATCGTTCATTTTTTCTCCAGTTTGTTAGACCAGAGTTAAGATGAACCTTCTGCCGCATTTTTTCTCCCCTCCAAATTAAAAACTTTTGAAATTACCTCTGGAGTCAATACTTTTTCCGCTATTTTTTCCAGAAAAAACTGATAGTTGGCAATGAGTTTCGACGGTCCGAGATCGTCAAAAGGATGACCTTCAATCAAGCGGAACAACACATCCCGGTCTTTTTTGGTGGGGATGATTTTGTACTGATCCTCGTCCGCTTCATCGACGTTTTTCAGACATTTCATGAATTTGCTCTGCGGCATATTGCAGTCGTCGGGATGATTCGCCGCGTAATCCCGCAACGCCAGAAGAAGCAATGTCAAGGTGGTCAAACGCTGCTGACCGTCAATGATCATATATTTCTGAACACCGGTCGGCATGGTCTGCTCCGCGATGTTCACGATGGAACCGACAAAATGTCCGGTCCGGTTCATGGTCTGCATGGCAACAATGTCCCGCCATAACTGGGCACAATTTTCAATGTTCCAGCTGTAGGCTCGCTGATACACCGGAATGATGAACTGGATGGTTCCATCCAGAACCTTGAAAATATTGCTTTTGCCAACTTCCATTGTACTTCCCTTAATCTGAGATGTTTGTGTTGTCCGCCCACATTTCGCACTGGCTCATGACAATTTGCAAGGCTTCCTCCTGACCTGCCGGAGGATACTTGTATTTTTTCAGCAGACGTTTCACCATGGAACGCATTTTTGCTCTGGCTGTTTCTTTTTTCTGCCAGTCAACGGTACGATTGTTCCGGAGCATTTGAGTCAGTTCTCTGGTGATTGCCACCAGCTGATTATTATCGTAGAAATCCTTTACCGCCTGCGGTTTGGTCAAAGCGTCATAGAATGCGCTCTCTTCAACGGACAAGCCTAGCCGGTTTCCGGCAACCGCCGCTGCTGCGATCTCCTGAGCGATTTTCTTGAGTTCTTCAATGACCTCCTCATTGGTCAGCATTCCGTTGAGATAAGTATTCATCGCCCGCTGGAGTTTCTCAGAAAAGAGCTCCGATTTCACAACGTTGGTTCGGCGATAAACAGACACCTGCTCAGCGATCAGTTTTTTCAGAATCTCAATGGCAACGTTTTTTTCCTTCATTCTGGAGATTTCTTCCAGAAACTTTGGATCGAACAGCGAAAACTCCTGTTTCACATCGGCAAACAAGTTGATTACGCCATTGCTTTTAATGCTCTGTTTCAGGAGTTCATTGATTCTCTCGTTGATTTCCTTCAGGGAGAAATGACGGGGATCTTGTGAGAGACGCGTCAACATGGTCCGCACCGCCTCAAAGAATGCGGCTTCATAACGATCGTTCCGGGAAACGATGCTTCGGCAGAGAGACAGCGCCTGACGAAGCAGCAGCCCCTCTTTGATAAACAGCTCTTTCTTTTTCGGAGTTTCCGGATTTGAAAGAAAATTGACTCCGCCCGCAATCAGTTGGGAGCGCTGTAAATCGTCTCCGTTCAAAAAGTTGGAGTAGTCAAAACCGTGAAAAAGATCGCGGCACACTTCCAGTTTTTCCTGGAATTTCGGCAGGGCCGCCTTTCCGATGTCGGGATCTCCATAGTTTTTGCGATCGCGCTGCGTATAATCGTTCATTGCCCGCTTCAGGGCACCGGCGATTCCGATGTAATCGACGACCAGCCCGCCCTCCTTGTCCTTGAAAACGCGATTGACCCGGGCAATCGCCTGCATCAGATTGTGTCCGGCCATGGGTTTGTAAACATACATCGTCGCCAGGGAGGGAGCATCAAAACCGGTCAGCCACATATCAACCACGATGGCGATTTTCAGGGGATCCTTGTCGTCTTTGAATTTTGCGGCCAGTTTTTCCCGTTTTGCCTTGTTGCCGATGATCGGCCGCCACTCTTCGGGATCGTCATTTCCATCGGTCATAACGACGGCAATTTTCTCCTGCCAGTCCGGACGCAGTTCCAGAATTTTCCGGTAAATACTCATCGCAATGGGGCGGGAGTAGGCGACAATCATTGCCTTCCCGGTCAACTCCTGCGCCCGGAAATTCTCATAGTGGCTTACGATATCCCCGCAGAGAGCTTCAATCGTTTCGGGTGCTCCGAGAATGCTTTCGAGCTGACCGAGTTCCTTCTTGCTCTTTTCGATCGCGTATCCTTCTGCATGCTGAGCCAGAAGTTCATATTCGGCATCAATCCGCTTCAGGATGGATTCATCGAGCTTCAAGTGGATGACCCGGCTTTCGTAGAACACCGGACGGGTTGCGCCGTCTTCGACGGCCTGTGTCATATCGTAAATATCGATGTAATCGCCGAAGACCTCGCGAGTATTGCGGTCTTTTTGAGCGATGGGCGTTCCGGTGAAGCCGATAAAGGTGGCGTTCGGCAGGTTGTCACGGATTTTCTGCGCGGTGCCGATATGGATTTTCCCGTCCTGATTAATTTTTTCAAATCCGTATTGTCCGCGGTGGGCCTCATCCGCGATCACGACGATATTGCGGCGCTGAGACAATGCGGAATCCGACTCTTCAAACTTCTGCATGGTGGTGAAAATGATTCCGTTCGCCTCCCGTCCGGCGAGGAGCTGGCGGAGATTTTCGCGGCTTTCCGCCTGCTGTGGAGTCTGGCGCAGGAACTCCTGACACTTGGAAAACTGACCGTAAAGCTGATTATCCAAGTCGTTGCGGTCGGTAATGACAACGATGGTCGGACTGTTGAGAGCCTGCTGGAGCAGATGCGCATAGAACACCATGGAAAGGGATTTCCCGCTCCCCTGCGTATGCCAGAACACGCCGCCGCGCCCGTCGGTTTCCGTCGCCTTGACCGTGGATACGATTGCTTTTTTTACCGCAAAGTATTGATGATACCCGGCAAGGATTTTTGCATCTTTTCCGTTGTCGCGGGAGAAGCAGATGAAGTTTTGCAGAAGATCCAGCAGTCTGTGTTTTTCCAGCATGCCTTCAAAGAGGACGTGGAAATCGGCGAGTGCGGAACTTTCCCGTTTTCCGTCCACAGTTTTCCATTGCATGAAGCGGTCTTCGCCGGAGGTGATGGTTCCGGCGCGGGTTTCCGCCATGTCGCTCATGATGCAGAAAGCGTTGCAGACAAAGAAGGAGGGGATTTCCTGCATATAATTTTTTAGCTGGCGGTAGGCTTCGGAAGCATTGGTTTCTTCGCGGGAAGGAGATTTCAGTTCAACGACCACAAGCGGTATGCCGTTGACAAAAACGACCAGATCGAGACGTTTTTCGGAGTGTTCCTGAAAGGTCCATTGATTGGCGACGAGGAAGCTGTTGCGGTTGATATTTTCATAATCGACCAGCTTGACGCGCTCGAATTTCTGTTTTCCATTGTGGAAAAAGGAGACTTCGATACCGTTCTGGAGGTAGTCGGTAAAGATGATGTTTTTCTGTTCGAGTTTACCGTTTTCGATATTGCGGAGTTTGAAGATTGCCTCGTTGATTGCCTCCTGCGGGATTCCGGGATTGACGGCATAGAGGGAACCTTCCAGAACCTCGGAATAGAGCGGATCGGTATAATCGCGTTCTACATCCGGCCCGTAAACATGGGTATATCCAAGCTGTTCAATCAGCTGGATCACCGCATTTTCATAATTGGCTTCTGTGTATGGCATGTTTTCTACTCCGCTAAATTGCTATTTAGACTTCTTTCTGGTCCGGTTCAAGTGTTGGATCGTCACTTTCGTAATAATAAGAGTAATCAATGCCCTTCATGAACATTTCACGGTCGTTGATTTTTCGAGTCAATGCCGGTTCAAGCAGT
>CASEYW010000015.1 GCA_949292215.1 uncultured bacterium | reverse complement strand
GCTCACTTGAGATTTCCCGCGACTTTGAAGCGAAGCTCCGGGCACAGGCGTTTTTCTCCGCCCGGGTCGCGGAAAGCCGCATTCTGGATCGTCTCCGGAGCGTTTCCGACGCGTATTCCCGCGGGGAAATCGGACTGGCGGAGGCAAGAACGCAGCTCAAGAAGTTTCTCCGCGGCGAAGGCAAAGACGACGGATCGGATTCTCTGCGCAATCTGGCTTCGACCGCACGGCTGAATCTGATTCTGGAGCAGAACGCCCGTATGGCTGCGGCGGTCGGACGGTATCAGGTGTCGATGGATCCGGAGATCAAGGAGCGCTGGCCCTGCTGGCGCTACATCGGAAGTACTGCCCTGAATCCTCGTGACTCCCATGCGAGATACGCGGGGAAAGTTTTTCGGAAGGATGATCCGATCTGGCACAGGATCTACCCTCCCTCCGATTTCAACTGTCAGTGCGACGTCGAGGACTGCGACGATCCGGCGGATGACGCTCCGAAGAAAGTCGATCCGGCGGAAAGCGGATTTGAATTCGATCCCGCTCACGCGTTCGAGACCTTCGATTTGTCGAGTATCACAGATCCGGAACTCCGAAAAAAAACGGAAGACGGATTGCTGGAGAAAGTCGGGAAACAAAAAACATCTAAGAAAAAAGATCTGGAACCGAGTGGGACACCGGTCAGTAATGCGTTAGACGTTCGTGTTAGGTGTGGAAAAATGAAGTGTGGAGCAAAAACGGAAGTATATTCACGCGTGTGCGGTTATTTCCGCCCTGTATCCAACTGGAATAAGGGGAAGAAGGAGGAGTTTAAAGAACGGAAAACCTTTTTGATCAAGAAGGGCCTGCCGAATTAACGGCGGGCCTTTTTCATTTTAAATAAATGCGTAAAGTGTTTTTATCAAATTGAAACAAGAGGTTTGCTCACAAGCGACAGGTTTGCGCAAACTGTTTTTCCCTTCCAGAGCAAACCGTTTCGCACTATACAAGACCCGTTTGAAGAGCCGGGAAAATGTTCTCAAACACTCCCGGATACCGGAGATCCGGGCTCGTCTGGAGCGCAACCCCGGTCACGAGATCGACTGTGCTGCACTTGCCGCCGAGTTCGGCATGTCGCTCTCCTCTTTGCGGAGATACTGGCAGAAATATCACGGGGAGGAGTCGTTTTCCGCTTATCGGAACTCGTTTTTCCTGAAGAAAAGCTGTCGCCTTCTGGTGGAGACGAATTTGCGGGTGAAAGAGATCGCTCTTGAACTCGAATTCAGCGATCCGTTCTATTTTTCAAGAAAGTTCCGCCAGCTTGCGGGAATTTCTCCGCTGGAGTATCGGAAACGAAATCAGATGTTTCCGGAACCGGTCTTCCGGCGGGGAACGCTCTGAAAAAGAACGGGACGAGCTGTTCCGCCCGTCCCGCATCCGGTCAAACATGACATCCGGTTATTTTACCACGACTTTTGAGGGATTCAGAATGTTGTTCGGATCGAACACTTGTTTGATTCCCGCCATCAGGGCAATGCTCTGTTCGTCGAGTGATTCCGCCAGATACGGCCGCTTTGCATAGCCGATTCCGTGTTCGCCGGAGACTTTTCCCCCGAGACATTCCGCTTTGGAGTAAAGTTCCTGGAACACTTTTTCCAGAGTAATGTGCCACTCTTCTTCAGAGAGGGCATCTCGAAGAATGTAGATGTGCAGATTTCCGTCGCCCGCATGCCCGAAGGAGCGCAGGCGGATATGATATTTCTCCTGAAGCTCCTTCGAGAAAAGCACAAACTCTGCGACATGCTTGCGTGGAACAACAACATCACACTCATCCATCTCGGTGGTGGATGCCTTGATCGCTTCCAGAAAAGCTCCGCGTGCGGACCAGATCGATTCATTGCGTTCCTGGGTGTTTGAAATGAACACATCCAGCGCTCCGGCATTCAGGCAGGTGTGCGCTGCGCTGTGATAGGCAAGTTCAATTTCTTCTTTGCTGGCGCCGTCGAACGTCAGGAGCAGATAGGCGTCGGAAGAGTTGTCGGGAAACTTGCGTGCAAGGAACTGTTCAGCGGCGAGAATGACTTCCCGTTCCATGAATTCGACTGCGGTCGGGATTGAACTGGAACGGATAATCGCCGGAACGGCCCGGATCGCGGAGGTCAGATCGGGGAAGGGGACCAGAAGGCTGATTTTGTGCTTCGGCAGAGGAAGCAGACGCAGGACCGCTTTCGTAACAATTCCAAGTGTGCCTTCGGAGCCGACGATCAGATCCTTCAGACTGTATCCGGAACTGTTCTTGACCACCTTGCCGCCGAATTCCGTGATTTCTCCATTCGGAAGAACCACTTCGAGTCCGCGGACGTAATCTCTGGTTACGCCGTATTTCACGGCTCGCATTCCGCCTGCATTTGTGCTGATGTTTCCGCCGATGGTCGCTGTTTTTTCCCCGGGATCAGGCGGATAGAAGAACCCATGGTCCTCGACGTATTTGCCGACTTCCATCAGCAGAACGCCCGGTTCGAGCGTCAGTGTGAGATTGATGTCGTCGAGTTCCAGTATCCGGTTCATTCCGCTGAGATCGATCATGATGCCTCCGAAGAGGGGAACCGCTCCGCCGACCAGTCCCGTGCCCTGTCCGCGCGGAGTTACAGGGATGTTGTTCGCATTGGCATATTTCATGATTGCGGAGACCTCTTCCGCCGTCATGACTTTGACGAGAACATCCGGGCGTTTCCGAATTCCCGCAAGTTCGTCGTGACAGTAATCTTCTCCAACCTCGGGTCCCGGAATGACACGATCTTCCGGAATGATCTTCCGGAGGTATTCGAGATCGGCTGCGTCGAATGTTTTGTAAGGGGCAGACATGATTCAGTTTTCCTTCGCTTTGATTTTTTCGATCAGTTCCGGCACGATTTTGTAGAGGTCGCCGACAATGCCGACATGCGCGACTTTGAAGATCGGAGCCTTTTCATCTGTATTGATTGAGACGATGTGTTCCGATCCATTCATTCCCGCGACAAACTGGATCGCGCCTGAAACTCCGCAGGTGATGATGAGTTTCGGTTTGACTGTGCGTCCGCTGAGTCCGATCTGCTGTTTCGGATCGGTCCATCCGGCTTCCACGAGGGCGCGTGTGGAGGCGAGGCGTCCGTTCAGAAGGTCTGCAAGCTCCTGAAGCATGGCGAGATCCTCCTGCTTTTTGATTCCGCGTCCCGCGACAACAAGCACTTCGGCTTCTTCAATTCCCACTTCGCGGACTTTTTCCTTCATTTCCAGAATGTCGATGGCGGACTTCAGCTTTTCGGGAGCAATCGTTTCAACGGTAACTTTGCCTTTCGGTTCCGTTTTCGGTGGGATCGGGAAGATCTTGTAGCGGACCGTTGCAAACTGCGGCCGGTGGCGCGGAGTATTGATATGCGCCATGATGTTTCCGCCATATGCCGGACGGATCTGATCGAGATCGGTGTTTTCCGAGATATCGAGACAGGTACAGTCAGCGGTCAGTCCCGTGCGGAAGCGTGCCGCGGTACGGGGCGCCAGAGAACGTCCCGTGGAAGTCCCGCCCACCAGAACGGAAGAGGGATGCACTTTTTTGATGAAATCTTCCAGAACCGCCGTATACGGTTCAATACGGAAATACTGGAGTTCCGGCATGTCGTAGACGAAGACTTCGTCCGCCCCGTATTCGAGAATTGCCTCCGCCTTGTCCCGGATTCCGGAGCCGATCATGAGACAGTAGACAGGGTAGTTCACTTTTGCGGCAAGTTCGCGCGCTTTCCCGATCAATTCGAACGTGACCGGATGGACGCTGCCTTCCGTAATTTCAGCGACAACGGCAATGCCGCGCCATTTTTCCTTTTCAACCACAGGCAGATCCTCTTCGACATATTCGAAAATGTCACCTGCTTTTTTGATGCAGATGCGGCACATGCGGCATCCGGCGTTGATGGACAGCGTGTCGTTGATCAGTTCAATGGATTTAAATGGACAGAGCGCAACAAGCCGGGCTTTGTCCTGCGCCTTCTCCTGATGAATTTTAATATACGGCATGGGTTACCTCAGCTGCTGAAGGAATTTTTTGTCGTCAAGCTGTCGGAAGAGACGTTCGGCGAGTTCGTCCGGAGAGCCCTTCCACATTTCGTGATCATTGTGACTTTCCGGAGGAAAGATGCGTTTGACCTGAGTCGGGGAACCGTTCAGGCCGTAATGTTTCGGGTCTTTATCCTTCATGTCGTCGAGTTTAAGCATGCGGATCGGGCGGTCCGCCGTTGCAAGTTTGAGCTTGAACGAGGGGAGACGCGGTTCGAAAATCCCTTTTTCAACAGTCAGCAGACAGGGATATTTGATTTTCGCCGTTTCAATGTGAAGCGGCAGGTCAAGGTCGACTGTGATGTCCCTCTCCGTGACCTCACGGATTTTGCAGACGTTCGTCACATGCGAAATGCCAAGGAATTCCGCGAGTTCCGCACCAACCTGCGCGGTGTCTCCATCTGTGGTCTGTTTTCCACAGATAATCATATCGCATCCTCCTGCGGCTGCGATCCCCTGCGCCAGAGTGTAGGAGGTTGCGAGCACGTCGGAGCCGCCGAACCGGCGATCCGAAAGAATGACGCCGTTGTCAACTCCCATCATGAAGGCTTCCCGGATGACAGATTCCGCCTGCGGCGGTCCCATGGTCACAACGGTGATTTCCGCTCCGTAACTCTGTTTGAACCGGAGCGCCGTTTCCAGTGCATACAGGTCATACGGATTCATTTTCGATTCCACGCCGTCGCGCTTGAGAACGCCCGTTTCCGGATCAATTTCCACCTGCGCGGTGCCGGGAACCTGCTTGATGCAGACTACAATTTTCATGCTTTTCCTTTGTTGATTTGAATCTGTAAAATGCAGTTGTGTTTTCTCAGTGGTTCATACCTCTTTGTTTTTCGGCAATGACGGAAACCCCGTCCGGGATGACGGCAACCGAGGCATCCGCTCCGACAAGCGAAAATGCCTTCCGCAACGCCTCATCCAGTGTGAATGCAGTATCCAAGTGCATGGATTTCAGCAGGTTGTGATCACAGTCCCGGGTGACGACAATCACTTTGTGTTCCGCAAGGATTCTTGCCAGAATCTGATACTCCCATTGATCCGGTTCCGTTTTGTCGCGAGGAATCCGTGCTGTTTCGGCGAGCAGTTCCTCCGGCGATGCCGCTGCTGCGAGATGGCGGTGGAACGACTCTCCACCGTGTCCG
The DNA here is from genome assembly GCA_949292215.1 of uncultured bacterium. Lineage (GTDB taxonomy): Bacteria > Verrucomicrobiota > Lentisphaeria > Victivallales > UBA1829 > UBA1829. The sequence goes on along the minus strand of CASEYW010000015.1, from coordinate 13,165 downwards.
TCGGAACAGCTTGCCGAAATGATGATGATTCCGCCTTTCCGGCAGACCGCTTCGCCCGCCGTCATTCCCTTGACCGACTGGTAGACGTTCTGATCCAGCGGATAGCCTCCGTTGCTGGTGACGACAATGTCGGCTTCCGGCACGGAAATTCCGCAGAGCTCCTTCAGAAATCTGCATCCAGCCTCGTGCGCTTTGACAGAATCCCCTGCAAACGCTTTCACAATTCTCTTTTCCGGATCAATGATCACATTGACGATAAAGGCGAGCTTTGCCTGTTCCGCTGCAAACAGCATATCGCGGTGAATGGGATTGTTGTCCAGATTCCCGGTCCGTGCATACGGACTCCGGATGAACTCGGAACAATGGTTGGCAAGAACCGTTTCGCGCGAGGCAATTCCCGGAAGCACGCTCTTGCGTCCTCCGGAGAAGCCGGCAAAAAAGTGCGGTTCAATAAAACCTTCTCCGACAAGAAGATCCGTTTCCACAGCAAGCCGGTTCACGATCAATTCCCCCCCGGAGGGAAGTGTTCCGAGACGAATCAATGATGAGCGGTCCGAGGAATCGTGCACCACAATTTTTTCCCGTTCGACAATCTCGTTTCCAAGTTTTGCGGCAAGTTCCTCCCGGGTCGTTTTCCGGTGGAATCCGGTTGCAACCAGAATCGTGATGTCGATTTCCGGCGAGCCTTTGCGCAGACGCTCCAGTATCCGCGGCATGATGATCCTGCTAGGAACCGGACGCGTGTGATCACTTGTGATGACGACCGCCGAGCGTTTGTTTTTTGCCAGTTCCTCCAGTTTCAGCGAGCTGATCGGATGGTCAAGCGCTTCCTCCACAGCCGCTGCTTCATTTTCTGCCGCATGCGGAATTCCGGACGCGAATGTTCCGAGATAATTCCGTTCCGGAATCTCCGCGGAGATTCTGCTTTTTCCGTAGGGAATTTCGATTTTTACCATGGGAAAGCGCTCCTCCGTTGTAAATTAGTATGATTAATTAACAAATAGTGTCGGAATGCAAAAAAACAAGCGCGGAAGCAAGTTTTTTTCGGGAATTTTTCACACTTCCTCTTTGTGTTTTTCGAAACTTGCACAATAAAATGGAAGTGGCTTCGTTTTATAGACAAAGACACGGCAATCACGCCGCACTGAACAGAAAGGAATGCAAGAATGAACAGAATCAGAACATTGGCTTTGCTCGTTCTGGCCGGAGCGACTTTCCCGCTCTGGGCGCAGAAGCCCGCCGATGAACCGGCTCCTCCTCCGCCGCATGAACGGGTCCGGAAAGGTCCTCATGGAAGAAAAGGACCGCGCCCGGAGGGACCCGCCGGAAAGAAACGTCAGGCTCCCATGATGGCGGAGCGGCTTGCCGCGGAATTCCCGAAGGAGTTTGCCGAGATCGAAAAACTGAAAGCGACAGATCCTGCCGCAGCCGAACAGAAAATGGAGGAACTCAGAAAACGTTCCGCAGATGCACGCGAAGCTGAAGCGAAGAAAGTCCGCGATCAGCTTGAGAATGTGAAGAATCTCCTCAGGGCTCAGTTCGACAGAGAAGTCGCTCTGCGCAAAACCATGGTTGCCAATCTGGAAAAGAAAATCGCAGCAGAAAAAGCCGCGGGCAAAGATGTCAAACCCCTTGAACGTACTTTGGAACGGGTCCGGCGGATGAATGAACGGATGACCGCCGGCGGAAAAGAAGAGTATGTCAACCGGCAGCTGAAACGTCTCACAGGTCCCGCCAAACCCGGCGCAAAAAGACCCGGTCCGGCACGAGGTCCGCACCAGCCTCATCCGTAAGATCGGATGGAATCTCTGAATTCTGGTTTACCCCCCTTAAAAATCCCCGGAATGTCCGGGGATTTTTCTTTTTCTGAAAACGATTATGGATTTTTCAGCCACTCCGGAACCGTTCTGTTTGTATAGCGGAAACGGTGCAGGGAAGTTTGTTTCAGTCGGTAATAGTTCCGATAGGAAGCGACGACATCATCGATTCCATCGTTTCCGACCTTGCATTTTTCCGGCATACATTTCGGGAAGGTCAGTTTTTCAGCGAAAGTTCCGCCGGACATGCAGCGGAAATCCTTTTTCCAGTACATCCGGTAGAGAGCTTCCGTTTTGTGGATTCTGCGGTAGCGCCTGGTATATTCCCGGAGCAGTGCTCCGAGATGTGCGGAAAGCCAGAGGTAGTTTGCCGGATTTCCAAGACATCGGCGGCACGGATGGTTTGCATGAGTGAGATCGTATCCGCGATCCCATCCGGAGAGTCTGTCCTGTGCGGAAAGCAGCTGTGCCGATTCCAGAATCATTTTGACGACATGGACGTCACAGAGAAATTCCGCCGCGATCCGGGGCGAGCGGTCCAGGACGAAGATATTCATTTTCAAGCCCCCTCCTTCGACCGATAGAAAAAATCCCCTCCGGAAATTGGAGGGGATGGTCAGATCAGATTGGTGCCGACGAAAGGACTTGAACCTTCACCCGCGTACACGGACTGCGACCTGAACGCAGCGCGTCTGCCATTCCGCCACGTCGGCATCTTCTTGATGCCCCCTAATGTATCTCTGAAATTCCAAAAGTCAAGCGGAAAAATAAAATAAAAACTATTTTCTTCAAATTTAAAGAATGAATTTGATGTTTTCCATTTCCTATTGTATATTGACGGTGTGTTACAAAAGTTGAAAGAGAAAAGAAAGGCAAAATGGGTAACAAGCTATGGACATGTGCGTCTGATGGCAAAGAAAAAATAACCGGCGAACTGATCAGAGAAAAATCACATCCGCGAGCAATTGCAATGTATCTTGCAGCAAGAGGCATTGAATCCCGGAATGTGGATCTGTATTTCAATGCGTCTTTTGCGGATCTCAGCGATCCGTTCCGTTTTCCGGGAATTGAGACAGCCGTTAAACGCCTTTGGAAGGCGATCGTCAACCGCGAGCACATTCTGATCCATGGAGATTATGACACGGACGGCATTACCGCCACCGCTCTCCTCTCCTGGATTCTGGAACGCAACGGGGCGATTGTGACGAATTTTCTGCCGCACCGTTTCGATGACGGATACGGTTTCACGCCGGACTCCCTGGCGAAAGCGCTGGAAGCGGCGGGCGGAAACTGCGGAGTTCTGGTCACCGTAGATTGCGGAATCAACAGTTGCGAGGCCGTTGAGGACGCGGCAAAACGCGGGATTGATGTCATTATCACCGACCATCATGAACCGGGAGAGACTCTGCCGGCGGCTCTGGCGAATATCAATCCCAAGATTCACGAGGATCTTGCGGATCTTCACAATCTTTCCGGCGTGGGGGTCGCATTTAAACTGGCTCATGCGTTCCTCAAATATGGGCGCGACAACAATCTCGGAGGCTATACCACGGAATTGAAGGAGGTCCTTGATTATGTGGCGCTTGGAACCGTGGCGGATATCGTTCCGCTTCTCGGCGAGAACCGTATCCTTGTCAAGCACGGGATGGAGATGCTGCGCAGGCAGCTGCGGCCCGGGGTCCGGGCTCTGATTGAGGTCGCGAAGATTTCCGGTACGTCCATCAAGCCGTCGGATATTACATTCAAGATGGCTCCGAGGATCAATGCCGCCGGACGTCTTGGCAATGCAATCTCCGCTCTGGATCTGATGACGGCCTCCAATATCGTCGATGCGTACAAGTACGCGGATATGCTGGAACGATTCAATCAGAAACGCCAGACAAAGGAACAGGAGATTTTCAACGAGGCCAAGCATTATGTCGAATCCGCTCCGGATTTTTCGAGCAGCTATTCGATTATCGCCGCCGGGGAGGACTGGCATCAGGGAGTGATCGGAATTGTCGCTTCCCGCTTTGCCCGGGACTACAATCGCCCCGCAATCGTTCTGACCATTCAGGGCGATGAGGCGCACGGCTCCGGACGCAGCATCGGCGGTTTGAATCTGATCAAAGTCCTTTCCAAGTGTTCGCATCTGCTGACCCGTTACGGCGGTCATCCGATGGCGGTCGGACTCGGACTCAGGAAAGAGAGCATTCCGGAATTCCAGAGGGTCTTTGAAGAGACGGTTCGCGGGGAAATTACAAAAGAGGATCTGGTCGACAGCGTTTCTTACGATGGTCTTGTGAACCTTTGTGATCTGGGAGATGATTTCTTTGCGTATTATGATCGTCTCGGTCCGTTCGGGCATGGAAATCCACAGCCGTGTTTCCGCATCAACGGCGTGGAGATTGCCCGGACCTTCCCGATCAAGGCGGGACACACCAAGGGGATTCTGCGCGATCGAAATGGAGATGCTTCCGATTTCATTGCATTCAATATGATTCTGGATTCCCATACCGTATGGGATGTCGTGGCGATTCCCCAGATCAACGAGTATTATGGGGAACGACGTCGTCAGCTTCAGATCGTAGATGCAAAACCCGCGCGGGAGGATTGATCTCCCGTTTGTTCCTTGAAACTCCCGGGGAGCGGCGTTATAGTAACTTCCAGTTCCCTGGGAGAGTTTTTCCGCCCGGATGGCGAAATGGCAGACGCAACAGACTTAAAATCTGTTATCCTATGGATGTGCGGGTTCGAGCCCCGCTCCGGGCACCACTTCCTTTTTTCGCATGAATGATGGAAACTCCACCAGCAGTTCCCATTTTTCCTCCAGTGTTTTTTCCGAATCCGCTTTTTCCGGGAGAAATCACGTTTTTGCTTATTTACATAGATCTTAAATAATGTAAATAATTCTTTTTGATTTTTTGATTTAATGTTGACAATTTTTCTTTTTTAGAATAAAATATGGAATCAGAATGCAGGAGTGTAAATTGTGGATCCGGTTTTTCTCGATAATCTGAAACAGAATATGCGTCATTGCGGCAGGAACGATACAGTTGCGACGATTCACGGTTCCATGGCGGAATGGCTCAGGGGCCGCGGCTGCGCGGCTGGCAACGGACAGCTGATGCCGGTCAGTCATCTGGCGGATGCTCTCGGCGTTGCGCGGCAGACTGTTCAGAAGGTCTACCAGCTTCTGGAAGCGGAAAAGCTGATTTACCGTCAGCCGAACGAACGGATCTGGTACATGAGACGGATTCGCAGTTCCAATCTCCAGAATATCGCCCTGATTCTTCCGATGATGTTTTCCGATTATTATCTGCCTTCGACGGAATACGGTCAGCGTCATTTCGGCGTCTATTCGGGAATTGCCGACCGCGCAATGGAACTCGGTTACGCTCTGGTGCCCCGGCAACTTCCGCCTCCCGGGGCCTCCCGTCCGGAAATCCTTGCGGCGATTGACGATATTCGTCAGCATTACTCCGGGGTGATTCATCTGGGGGAACGGCATTATGATTCCGATCCGCCTCTGGCGGAACTGGTTGCGCAAAGCGATCTGCCTCAGATTGCCATAGACTGTGAATTCTCGCAGCCGTGGATCGGATCGGTTACATTCGATCCGGAGAAAGTCGCCCATACGGTTTCCAGTTATCTTCGGGAGAACGGACATCGCAGGATCGGCATTGTTTATCCTCATGAACGGGTAAAGCAGAAATATCCCGTCTGTTCTTATATGATGATCGAACGGGAAACCGTCCTCAAGCCCTTTGCGGAATCGTCCATGCGTTTTGACAGAATTTTTGAAATCATTTCCGGCGCTTCTCATTCTTTCGTAGAAAACGGTGAAAAACAGCTTTTCCGGGCAGTCAAAGCTCCGGATGCTCCGACGGCCTTCTGGTGCCGCGGCGACCTCCTGGCGATGAGACTGATTCAGATTCTGAAGAAATTCGGCTGCTCTGTTCCAGACGATTTTTCCGTGCTCGGATTTGATGATATTCCTCTTGCCGCAACCTATGATCCGCCTCTGACGACCCTGCGAAATCCGATTTATGAGCTCGGTTATACGGCAATGTCGCATCTCGACCGTTATATCAGACTCGGTCTGGATTCGTTCCCGCGCGTAAAGCGCCTGGCTCCGGAGCTGTGCATTCGAAAGAGTGTCGCGGCCCGGAACCCCTTCCAACAGAAAATTCACCTTAATTCAAAAGAGATGGAGATCATAAAATGAAAAGCAGAAACTTTACATTGATAGAGCTTCTTGTCGTTATTGCTATCATAGCAATTCTGGCAGCTCTTCTTCTTCCCGCGTTGAACAGTGCCAGAAAGAAGGGGCAGGCCATCAAGTGTGTCAACAATCTGTCGCAGCTGATGAAGGGACATTTCCTGTACGCGGATGCCCAGAATCAGTGGATGATCGGCAGTCAGGCGAATAAAGCCGGAACGAAAACCTCGCTTGGATGGGCCTATTTTATTGTGGAGGCTTTTCCGTATGTAAAAAAACAGATAATCCGCTGTGATTCCAATCCTGTTCTGCCGAAGATGCTCTCCAACGCGACAGACTGGAGCTGGAGATGCTATGGCATGTATGCTCCGAAGGATCGCTGGACCGGTTCCTATTACAGTGATCGTATTGATGAAACCGGTGATTTCGCCGTCTGCTGTGAAGACGGAACCCGTGCTTTCAGTCTGACAAGAATGAAGGGGCCTTCCAGAATTTTCCTTCTTGTGGATTCCGGTGCGTTTGACGATCCGCCGGGAAGAGCATGTTATAAATTTCATCCGACAGCCAGTGTTGAGAAAGCTGCCGCCATCTTTCTGCTTCACATCAATCGTGCGAACATGGCCTTTGCCGATGGTCATGTGGAAGCACGTTCCCAGAGTCGTCTGCTGAGCGATGGCTTTACACGGATTGCGCTGGAAAACGGAACCGTTCAGATCTTTTGAACATGGAATCCTAAAAGAAAGGTTTTAGATATGAAACGAATGAGTATCGCCGCCGTGTTCTGTTCGGCATTCGTTCTCGCCGGAGGAACTCCTCTGGTGAATCTGGAAACATACGACATTTCCCGAATTGTTCCCGTGGATTTCACGGCTCCGCTCTGGGTGACGCCGAAACCGGTGAAAACCGATGGAATCAAAGTGGAAAAAGTGAAAACGGAAAACGGTTTCGCGCTGGATGTCAGAATTACGGATGATACTCTGCTGAATCCCGGCATACTGCTGCCTCCGCCGAAAGGGGAACTTTACTGGGACCTCTCGCGCTATCAGCACCTTTGCGCGGACATCGAGAACATGGATGACGATCAGCAGGTGATTGTCTCCATCCGTGTGACGAATCCTCTCGTCGGCAAACGGCAGGTCGCCAACAACAGCGGTTTCGGGCTGAATCCGAAAGAAAAGCGGACTCTGAAACTTTACTATCCGCAGGCCGATGAGTTTGCAAAATGCCGGATCGACGGCTTACGTGCAACCCCGCCGGGAATTCCCGGACTCAAAAACATTGATGGCCGGCGAGTCGACGCCATCATTTTCTGGGGACACAATCTAGCTGTATACTCCAGAAAACATTCCGCGCATTATCGGATCAGCAACATTCGGCTGGAAAAACCATATACCGGTCCAGGAGCTCCTGTCAACGATCCGGCCCGCTTCTATCCATTTATCGACCGCTACGGGCAGTACGTTCATCAGGACTGGCCCGATAAAATCCATTCCGACGCCGATTTTGCAAAACGCCTCGACAAGGAGAAACGCTCTCTCAAACCCCGGATCGCCGAGTGGAACAAGTGGGGCGGCTGGATGAAAGGACCTCAGCTCAAGGCTACTGGTTTCTTCCGGACGGAGAAATATCAGGGCAAATGGTTCCTTGTCGATCCCGACGGCAGACTCTTCTTCTCGCACGGGATCAACGCCATCACCCCGAATGCCTGGGGCAGGGAGCGCGATCCGAAGTGGTATGAAACAGGAAAGATCGGACGTAAAAATTACAATTTCAATTTCATCAACGATAATTTAAAGCGGAAATACGGCGCCGATTATCAGAAGGTTTACTGGGATTTTGTCGGCAAACGGCTTCAGTCATGGGGCATCAACACGATCGGCAACTGGAGCTGTACGGAGGTCCAGCAGAAACATCACACTCCCTACGCCATGGAACTGAGGCTTGTCGGCGGGAAAAAGTGGATTCCGAAGGTGGAGGGGTTCCGCAAGTTCCGCGATGTCTTCGATCCGGATTTTGAACAGGTGCTCCGGAACAGCACGAAGGCAGCCGCCGCTGTCGCCGCGAAAAACGATCCCTGGTGCATCGGCTTTTTCATCTGCAACGAGATCGCATGGGGGGATCGGACTGCCATTGCACGGAGCGCGTTCTCCGCTCCGGCAGACAATGCGTCGAAAAAAGAATTCGTCGAAATGCTGGAGATAAAGTACATTACCGCCGCCGCCCTGAACCGCAAGTGGGGAAGCAATTATAAAAATTGGAATGAGGTGCTGAATTCGACCACTTTGCCGGATCCGGAGAAAAGTTTTGAGGATATGCTGGCGTTCAACATGCACTTCCTGGACCGGTTCTATTTCCTCTGCCGGAAGACCGTGAAGGAGTTTTCGCCGAATCACCTTTATCTTGGTTCCCGCCTGCATCTCTTCTGGCATCCGGAGGCCTATGCCGCCGCGGCAAAATATGCGGATGTCGTTTCCCGCAACATCTACAGCTGGAGCATGGACGGCTTCCGCGCCTCCGGACTGCCGAAGGATAAGCCGATCATGATCACCGAATTCCATGTGGGCGTTCTCGACCGCGGGACCTTCAATGCGGATATGCGGCCCGCCGGAGTGACTCAGGACGATCGCGCTCATGCCTATCTGCGGATCATGCAGGGAATTCTTTTGCACCCGCAGGTGGTCGGCGCCCACTATTTCTGCTGGAACAATCAGCCGTTGACCGGACGGTTCGACGGGGAAAATCTCGCCATCGGCGTGATCGACTGCTGCGATACCCCGTTCTGGGAACTCACTGCGATGATGCGGAAGATCAGCGAAAATATGATGCAGTACCGTCTTGACGGCAAATATGAATGCGGGTGGGATTAATGAAACGGATATGGATCGGTTGTACGCTGCTTCTGCTGTTCCTGGCTTCTGTTCCGCTTTCAGCGGATGAGCCGGTTCGCTGGGACCGTGAAAATCTGAAGGTTTCATGGAAGCAGAAGATCTCGGTCTCCGCAGATTCCGCAGGAGGTGTGACCGCCGAGTTCCGGACGGGATCGAATCCGTGGCCTTATTTCGTACTTGTTCCGGAGAAAGGAGCCCAATGGGATTTTTCCCGTTATCGTTTCATCTCCTTTGAGATCGAAAATCTTGACCGGGAACGCTCGGTAACGGGAGAACTCTGCCTGGGAATGTGGAGTCGTCATAAGATAGGGGTTTTCGTGCTGGGTCCGGAAGAAAAACGGACATTCACCTATCCATTGAATCACAAGGGAACGCCGTTATTTGATCCCCTGTTTCGGGGAAAGGGGATGCCCTCCGGGTTTGAGGGAGGGACGAATCTTGATACCTCTTCCGTGAAGTGCATTCATGTAATCTGCGGTTTTGTCCACTACTGCCGTTTCCGGATTGCCGGAATCCGGCTTCACGGACGGTATGAACCTGTTTCCGCGATCCGCTCCCCGGAAACCTTTTTCCCGTTCATAGACGACTACGGTCAGTACCGTCATGAGGAATGGCCGGAAAAAATCAAATCGGACGGGCAGTTGAAAGAGTCGCTGCAGAACGAGAAATCCGTTCTGAAACCGCGTGTCGCAGACTGGAACAAGTGGGGGGGCTGGCGGAACGGACCGCATTTGAAAGCCACCGGTTATTTCCGTGTGGAAAAGAGGGAGGGAAAATGGTATTTCGTGGATCCGGATGGCCGACTGTTTTTCTCGCGAGGCGTCAATTCCCTGACCCGGGGGGACTACTGGCTGACCGATCAAGGAAGAGAACAATGCTACACTCGCAAGCCAACCGCACCCGGCCGCGTGTTCCATTTCTATTCCGACAACTGTCGCATCCGGTATGGAAATGAGTCCTGGCACGAGTTCCAGTTCCGCCGGATGGAGAGCTGGGGATACAACACGATCGGCAACTGGAGCGATCCCGTTCTGTACCGGGGCAGGAAAATCCCTTACATGCTGAATCTTCCGCTTCCCACCGGAATGATGCGTTTCGGGGCGAAAAAAGAGTTCCGCGATGTCTATTCTCCGGAGTTCGAATCGGAACTGCTGACCGTTCTGCCGGAGAAGTTCCGCTGGACGATTGATGATCCGTACTGTATCGGGTATTTTGTCGGGAATGAACTCCATTTTGACAACTCTGTCAAGGTCGCCGAGGCGGCGTTTCTCGCTCCTCCGGAGCTCCCCGCAAAGCAGCGCCTGCTTTCCGGACTCAAAGCAAAGTACAGAAGCATTGCCGCTCTGAACAAGGCTTGGAAAAGCTCCTATTCCTCCTGGGATGCGTTGGCACGCCCGGAAAAACTTCCGGATTCCAAGCTCTGCCGGAAGGATTTTGAAGCGTTCACGTTGAAATTCTGGAACCGTTTCTTTGAGTTGTCCCGACATGCTGTGAAGAAGCATGCGCCGCATCATCTTTATCTCGGTTCCCGCTTCAAAGTCCAGGATTACAACAAAAAGTGGCTCTTCCGGTTGGCTTCGGAGACATGTGACGTTGTCAGCGTGAACAGTTACGCTCTGCATCATGACAGTTTCATTCATGCCGGACTGGAGGACAAGCCTGTGCTGATCAGTGAGTCCAGCGTCGGACACCGGATGCGCGGAATGCTCGGCATTCTGGCATATCCCGGGTGTGGTGCCCGTGCCCGGGAAGAGGCTCAGAAGATTCTGCTGGAAAGTGCGGCACGGCATCCGCAGATTGTCGGAATTCATCACTTCGGATTCAAAGATCAGACTCTGGTCGGGCGCTGGGACGGGGAAAATTATGGAATCGGACTCGTTTCCGTGACGGATGAACCCTATCGGGAGTTTGTGGAGTCCAACCGGGCGTTTGCCGAACGGCTCTATCCATTCCGCCGGAACGCGCGGCCGGTTCGCCCACCTCTTTAAGTTGCCGGCATCGGCTTTCCCGGAACAGATAAGGAAAATACAAAAAAACGGATATCCCGACCTCGGGATATCCGTCCGGTATTCAGAAAGGAAACAAAGGGATCAGAGACCGAATTCGTCGGCTTTGACCTTGAATGCTGGATTCTGAAGTTTGATCTTCTCGGTTGTGCGGACAACATCAAGAGCTTCCTGCGTTTTGATCGGGAAGGGAACTCCTTCGCGCAGCGCAAGGTAGACATGATGATAGATATCATTGACCGTCGCCTTGTTTGCGGGTTCGACCATGATCGTCTTCCGGATCCATTTCGGCTGTGCGGTTCCGCCGAAGCTGCCGTTCAGCGGCGGGGTATCCTTCGATGCTGCATGCGCCGGACGCTGGAATTCCGGTGCCAGATATTTCAGCTTGATGTCCTGTTCATCTTCGCAGATCAGGGTCCCGCGGTCGCCGTAGACGGCATAGATCGGGGAGGGCAGGGCGACGGCACTGAAGATTTCCACGTCGATGATTCTGCCGTTTTCTCCTTTGAAAACGACCTTCAGGTTGTCTTCCGCATCGCCGAGGCCGTTGACGTTTTTCAAGTCGCTCCAGATGGAGGCGATCGGTGCATCCATGAGGCGGAGGGTATGGTCGATCAGGTGGGGGCCCCAGTTGTTGAGCTGTCCGCCGCCGCACTCGCTGATGGCCTGCCAGTCTTCGCGATACTGGAATCCGTGACGGCAGAGCTTGATTTCATAGACCTTGCCGAGAATGCCGCTGTCGATGATTTCGCGGACATGGTTGAATGCCGCTTCAAAGCGTCTGTTCTGACGGAAGAAGGTTTTGCCGGGATGCTTCTCCATTGCCGCTTCGAGTTTTTCCAGAGCGGCGGAGGTCAACCCGACCGGTTTTTCCACAAAAACATATTTACCGGCTTCAAGAGCGCGGATTGCATAGTCGATGTGCTGCGGAGAGCGGACCGCGACAGAAACCAGTTCCACATCCTTGTCTGCGAGGAACTGTTCGCCGTCGGTATAGATTTTACAGTCGGGATAACGTTTCTTCAGATTTTCCGCGCGTTCAGCGAGGACATCGCAACCTGCGACGATTTCCAGTTCGCCTTTGTAGAGGTCGATTTCATTGCAGTGCATACCGTATCCGGCTCTTCCGAGTCCCCAGATGCCCACTTTGACAGGATTTTTTGCCATTTTTTCACCTTTTTTCTCTTTGATCCACCGTATCTCCGGTTGTAAAAGTACGGAATTTGATTTATACTATATACCGTAAAGTGTGCTTTTAGAATGGAGAAAGACAACATAAATATGGATATTCTGATTCATTCATGAAATACTTTGACGGGATTGATTTCAGAATCTCGGGAGAGAGTCCCGAATATACCACTTTGAGCCGGAACCGGGTCTTTGAAGGATACTATGGAATTCAGTACAATCATTCGGGACGCCTTCTGTTCAGCGTAGATGGTTGTCCGGAGGAGATTGCCGAGGGGCCCTGTGCATTTGTTTCCGAACCGGGGCGTTCTTATACATATGGTGTACCCGTTGCCGGAGAGAGCCGCCATCACTGTTTTGTCTGCTTCAGCGGGCCGCGCACCGAAGCGTTCGTGGAAGGGGGACTTCTGGTTCCCGGAGAGGAAAACCCGCTTGTCAGAATCGCCAAGGCGGAGCGTTTCTATACGACCCTTCTGGAACTGCTTGCGCTGCTCCAGCATCCGAACGGAGCCCGGCAGGCACGGGCGGTACTGCTTTTGGAGGATCTTCTGCTTCAGATGCGGGAACAGCCGGTGGTTCATGCCAGAATCAACGTCTTCTGCGAGCAGTACATACAGAATCTGCGCCGCGAGATCATTGCGAATCCGCAGGAAAACTGGGACTTCTGCCGGGAAGCGAACAACATGTCGATCTCCTATTCCCATTTCCGCAGGATTTTTCGGGAACTGACCGGCTGTGCGCCGACCCAGTTCCTGATTGAATGCCGTCTGAACCGTGCCATGAAACTCCTGACCGACACGGTCCTTCCTCTCTGCGAGATCGCCCATCTGAGCGGATTCGACGATGAGTTCTATTTTTCCCGCATCTTCAAACAGCACAGAAACCTTACCCCTTCCGGTTACCGCAAGGAATTCAAACCTTGACAGATTCCCTTCCGACGATTATATTTTCTGAAAATCCAGAATCGGAAGGGGGATCGGAACATGAAACATTCGAAAATCAAAGTCGCTTTTTTTGATACGAAACCGTATGACCGTAAATTTTTTGAAGCAGCCAACCGGAATT
>CASEYW010000014.1 GCA_949292215.1 uncultured bacterium | reverse complement strand
ATTGCTGGTGGTCATTGCGATTATTGCCATCCTTGCCGCGCTGCTTCTGCCGGCATTGAACTCGGCGAGACAGAAAGCCAAAGCCATCACCTGCATCAGCAACATGAAGCAGTCGTCGCTGTGCATTGCCCAGTATTCCAACGACAACAACGATACGATGATGATGCTCGACACTTCCAGCTTCTGGCTCAGCTGGGCAGGCTGGCTGGTGTTTACAGGATATATGAATACCACGGATACGATCAGCTTCTGTCCATCGAGCGATCCGAAACCTCCTGCGGAAAACGGTTCGAGCACCTCGTACGGCAGAGACCGCTGGTCCATTTCCGAGATGCGGGTTTCCAAATACGCCTACACGGAAAACTTCAAAGGCTGTTTTGAAGGGAATCCAACCCGTGGCGACTGGTCGATCTCCTACGGAGGAGACACCAACCAGCGCTATATCGACCTGAAACGGGTAACCCGCCTTTCCGACTTTTTCCTGATCGGGGACATCACGACCGCGACGGGCGGGAATCATGCGAGATGGTACTGGTACACCAACCACTATTTCTGGCGCATCCATTCGCCCAATGCCTTCAACCTGCTGTTCGCCGATGGACATGCAGAAGCGAAATCGGAGTATTTCATCCGGACTAAAATCCATCCGAACGCTCTGTTCCGCTGAACGCCAGACCACCTCTCTTTTTACACGGATTGTTTTATGAAAGGATGACTGCATGAGAATTCTGTTTTTTTCCGCTGCCTGTTTTTTTGCCGCTTCCGCGGTTTTTCCCCTTGCCGCGGCTCTGAAAATTGACCCCAAAGGAGCGTTCACCGTCGGCGGACTTCCCGCCCGAATCAAATGCTTTGATTCCCAATGGCGTTCCAGCACGCAGGGAGACCGCTGGTTCCTTGTGAAAAAAAACGATGGAACCTCCCTGGAATCCGAAATCGACATGCCCGGACTCAAGGGAACGCTCCGGCAGAAATTTCTCCCGGCCGGCCGGAACACCTGGATCTACACGGCGGAAGTGCAGATCCGGAGCAAGCTCCCGCCGAAACAGATTGCGCTGGATTTCACCGCCCGCGCCTCCCGGTTCGAAGGCCGGGAAGTTCTGACCGACCGGAAAACGTTCGAATTTCCAGTTCATGTTCTGAAGATACGGGATCCGTTCAATCTGTTCTGGGAGAAAACCGCAAAGGCCGTTTTCCCTCTGGATGGAGCAAGAGTGACCTTCTCCGCGGAAAAACCGTTTGACTTTTTCGTTCAGGACGACCGCGCAACCGGAGGCAATACCTTTGCTGTCCGAATCCTCCTGCCGGAACTTGAAAAAGGCCGTTACGGAATCCAGCTCCGGATCCGGGAGGATTCCTACCTCTTCTCTCCGCTGGATCTCCGCGGCGCATTCACAACAGGATTCAACGATGAGAAACCCGACGACCGGAAAGGCGGATGGACCGATCAGGGAGCCGACAACGATCTGCGCATGCTGCCCTGCTGGGAAAAGAATCCCCGTCTCGGCACCGTTCCCTTCACGCTGGTCGCTCCGTGGAAGAACAACGGGAAATCCTGCATTGTCCTCCGCGGTCCCTTCCGCGACTATTTTCCGCAGAGAGCGGAGGCGGTTCCATCCGGAGGACCGGTCCGGGGAAACTATCTTTATCTTCTGCATGCAATGGCGTGGCCTTCCGGCAAAAAGATCGGGGAAGTGACGCTGGAATACAAGGACGGTTCCCGGTCCGTCATTCCCGTGACCGGAATGAAGGATGTGGGAAACTGGTGGTCGCCGCAGCCGGCCCCGAACGGGGTTGTCACATGGACCGGGGAGAACAAGGCCGCTGTGGTGGGGCTGTACCGGTCACTCTTTCCAATTGAAAACAAGGAGATAGCAAAAATCGCGTTTGCTTCGACGGGAGCCTCCGTATGGGCGATTGTCGCGGCGACGGTCTCCTCGGACCGGGTCCCGGAACGGAAACTCGGCGGACCCGTGATCATCGAACAGAATGCGGACTGGAAACCGATCCGTCAGGAGAAGGACATCGTCCCGGGATCGGTGCTGGACTTCTCCAGGCATCTGGATGCGCCCGCCGGAAAATACGGGCCCGTTGTCGTGCGGAACGGACATTTCGAATTCCGCGACCGTCCCGGCGAGAGCGTCCGGTTTTACGGCACCAATCTTGTGGATACGGCTCAGTTTCTGGAACCCCGGTGGTCCGAGCGCCTCGCGGACCGCATGGTCAAAGCCGGATTCAATCTGGTCCGGATCCATCATCATGACAACGGACTTTCCGTCCGGCAGAACGGCTCCAGCACGGAACTGAACCAGAAACACCTCGACCGGCTGAACTATCTGATCGCCTGCTTCAAAAAAAGAGGAATCTATGTCATCACCGACTGCTATGTCTCCCGCCGCTTCGCACCCGAAGAGGAAAAGGAGTGGGGCGCCGGAGGATTCAAGCATCTTGTCTTTCTCCGGAAATCGGCGATGGAAAACTGGAAGCGCTTTACCCGGAACTGGTTCTCTGCTCCGAATCCCTACACGGGGCTTCCGCTCAAGGACGATCCCGTTCTGATCGGAGTCAACCTGATCAATGAGGGTTATCTCGGTTCCCGCTGGGAAGGCACGCTTGGCGCACTCAAGGAACAGCGTTTCGCGGAGTGGCTCAAACGCAAAGGATGGAAGGCGGATCCGGGAAAACGCGAAGAACAGACCGCCGCTTATCTGATGGAGGCATACGACGCATCCTACCGGGAAATGCGCGACTTTCTCCGGAAGGAACTCGGAATGGAAAAGCCGCTCTCCGACCAGAACCATCATTCGGAATGGCTGCTCTCGTTCCTGCGCGACAAATACGACTACATCGACAATCACTACTATTTCGACCATCCCCAGTTTCCCGTGGAAGCCTGGAAACTGCCCGCGCGCCTTGAAAACGAATCGTCGCTGAAATCCGCAAGCGGCGATCTCTCCTGGATGTTCCCCACCCGAATCTGGGGAAAACCCATGGCGATCACGGAATTCGATTACGCAAAACCGAACTTCTTCCGGGCGGAAGGGGGAGTCCTGCCCGCCGCCTATGCCGGGCTCCAGGACTGGAGCGGACTCGTTCAGTTCGCCTATTCCCATGGATACGGCAACATCATTTACGATCAGACGACCGGCGGGCCGTTCGATCTCGGATCCGACGTGGTCAAAATGCTCTCCCACCGGATCGGAGTGAAACTGTTCCTCGGAAAGGAGATCAAACCGTCCCCGGTGATTCTTTCCGCTGCTTTTTCGGGACCGGAAGGAATGAATTTCAGCCAGGTTCCCTCCCGTGATTTCCGAAATCTCGGTCTGGTCGCCAGAATCGGCACGGCGGTCCTGCCGGACGCTGCCTCCGTCCGCACAAAACTTCCGGATGGAGTCCATGCTTTGCTCAATACCGGATACAATTTCCCGAAACTGGAATTCAAGGTCCCGGTAGTTCGCGCGCAGAATTTCGGCAGTGCTCCGTTCAAGGACCTGATGAACCGCGGAATTCTTCCGAAAGACTCAATCGATGCCGCCGGAAAACGATACCGTTCCGCGGGAGGCCAGCTCGAACTGGACTCCGCCCGCCAGACCTTCCGCGCCTCCGCCCCGGGAATCGAAGTCCTGATTCTTCCGGAAAAACTTGAAGGAAACAGCGGTATAATGCGCGTCCGGAACCGGATCGGGCGAGGAGTGTTTTCGCTCCAGTCCGTGGACGGAAAACCGCTGAAAGAGTCGAAACGGATTCTCTTCCTGCACCTGACCGACTCGCAGGCATCCCTGCTGAAATTCGACAACTCGCTGATGAAACAGTATTCCACCTGGGGGAAAGCACCGCATCTTGCCGCACGCGGAGAAGCGGAGATCCGCCTGAAACTGCCGGCGGGGAAACGCGGTACGCTGTACAGCTGCAATACCGGAGGAAAGCGTCTTGCCCGGGTTCCTCTCCGGAAAAACGCGGAGGGAGAAATCCTCTTTGATGCAAACGTGTTCCGGCCGGAAGGACAGGTCTTTGTCTACGAGCTGACATTTGACTGAACCACGATTGAAACTTCTCTCCCGGGAGTGTACAGTATTTTCTGAACGAAGCAACTCGGGAGAAAAGACAAATGGAACTGCCGTATTTTGCATATGCGTGGCTGCATCATGGGGAAGGCAATGTGGCGTTTCACTGTCACGGGGGATGCGAAATTCTGCTGGTGACACGCGGGAAATGCCGTGTGGAAAGTTCCTCCGGAGTTCTGGAGGGGAAACCCGGCACTCTGATCGTGATCCCCCCGGGCATCCGCCACAATCAGATCAACGAACCCGGAGAGCGGAATCTGTTCTGTGTGTTTCAAGCCTCTCCCGCACTCTTTTCCCAGCACTGGCGGCGAATTGATGTTTCAGGACTCGGATGGGTCCGCCGCTCCCTCCTTGAACTGAGAAATATGATGGAACACGGGAATCTCACCGGCGCGCCGGCTCTGCTCTGCTCCCTGCTCCAGCGACTCAATCAGCTGGAAAACCGGACGGAAGATCTGCATCCCGGACTCCAGCGAGCCCTGCGTTTCATGCAGGATCATTTCACGGAAATGCTCTCCATTGAGGAGACCGCGCGGGAAGCGGGAGTCTGCCCGAGTTTCCTGAGGCGGCTGTTTCAGGACTTCTGCGGAGAATCCCCTTCCCGGTATCTGCAGAATCTGCGTCTGGAACGGGCCAGGATCCTTCTGCGGAATCCCTATCTTTCCATGACGGAGATCGCGGAACGGTGCGGCTTTGGAAACAGCAACTATTTCATCCGCATTTACAGAAGCAGATACGGCGTCACGCCCCGGAAAGACCGGCCGGCTCTTTCGGCTCCCTCGTGATGAGAGAGCCGGACCTCTCCGGTCTCCGCCGCTCTCCGCGCCGGGCGAATCCTTCGTTCAAGGAATCCGGAGGAATTCGTATGCCATTGCGCCGTAGAGCCCCGTATCGGCGGTAAAGATCACACGTCCGTCCGACTCCCGGCTGGGAACTTCCGCGAGAACGGCTCCGTTGACATCCAGCGCGCGAACCCGGACAGTTCCTTTCCCGGAATTTTTCAGAGCGATGTCCGCTTTTCCCTTTCTCAGAAGGTAAGGATCCATATTGCCCCAGTTGTAGACGATCCGGGAATCGCCGAGTGCGGTTTTTCTGCGGCCGGTCGCCTGAATATCGGTCAGATGGAGAATCATGGCACGGGAGGTTTCCCCGAGCGGTTTTCCATCCAGGGCGCCGGCGAAAACGGAACAGAGGGCCGAACTGCCTGAAACGCTGAGCCTGTCGCCTTTCGCGGATTTTCCGGTCATGGTGAATCCCTCGCTCTTCGGTGTGACAACCCGGATGGTTTTCGTTTTTGCGTCAATGCTGATCTCTCCGGTCGAACTGGTGATTTTTCCCTGTTCCGGCAAATAGACTCCTTTTCCTCTGCGCGGAATTTTCAGAGACTTTCCGGAAAGCAGCTTGCGAAGAGAATGGCTTCCGGCGGGAACGCGGTCCGCGGAGTCCATCGCAATTTTTGTATAAAAGGCAAGCGAATGGAAATTCGCCGGAATTGCGGCCTCTTTCGCCAGACGGAAGAAGGAGTAATTCTGCACCTGCGGAAGTTTGCAGTCCTCCGGCGTGATGGTCAGGAGTTCCTGTTCGGCAACGGGGGCCTGCTTCACATCGCCCCGCAGATAGAGAAGCGCAATGACCCGCTGGGTCAGGAGACGGATCGGATCGACGGAAATGCCGAACCAGCCGAGATGTCCGCCGGTCCGGTTCAGCGTGTTCCAGCGCGTCTTGTGCGAGTATCCTGCATAATCAAACACAAAAATCCCGCTGAGATTCTGAAACGCGGAGAGACTGCCCATCGCCAGCCCCCCCTCATGCCGATAGACGTTCGGCGCACAGAAATTGAATTCGGTAATGGTCATCGGTTTTCCCTGGATGCGGGATGCTACGGTACGGGTCATGTTGTCGAACAGAACGGTCGTCATGCTCTCGTCGGAGTAACGGCTCGGGAAACTCCAGGCGTTCCCGAGGGCTTGTGGATGGGAGAAATAAAAATGATTGTCCACATAATCGAAGGTCTTCCGGGGAATTGCGGTGATGGAGTTCGCGGTGCAGGAGATATCCGAAGTCATCTGCCGCACCCCCATTTTCCGGAGGGAATTGGTCATTTCATTGTAGATTTTGATATGATGATCATTCAGAAAGCGCACATAGAGTTCCCGGTCCGGTTTTGCGGGCGCCGGAATTGCCCGTGCCGCGCACCACGATTCGAAATTTTCCCGGATCGCCCGATGCTGAACGGGATCGCTGTTCGGATATTTGTACTGGTCGTGCACGGTCATCACCGGATCTTCGTTGATGAGGCCGATGAACACAAGAACCGGATCATCTTTGAGTGCAAGTCCGGTATACGGATTTACGGGAGTCAGCATCGTGCGTGCGAAATTCATCAGATTGTCGCGGAGCGTTTTGGAAAAGATCATTCGGCTTTTGACATCGAACATGGTTTTGAATTTCTCCGGGAATCCGATGGTGCGGATCGTGTAGAGATCAAGCGTGACATAGATTCCCCGTTTTTTCATTGCATACACGAGATAGTGCAGATGGTCAAGACGCTCCGGCAGAACGGAGCCGTCGGTTTTCGCGGAATCTACAAGATCACTGTCGAAATGGTGCAGGCGCACCGCATTGAATCCAAGTGCCGCAAGCTGTTCCGCGAGTCGTTCCGCTTCCTCTTTTGTGTATCTTGTTGCAATCTCTCCGCAGAGATTGGCTCCGTTGAAGCGGACCGGAACACCGGGACGCTGTTCAAACACGAAGTTTTCCCCTTCGCTTTTGAGAAATCCGTATTTTCCGGCGGGAGCATCCAGCAGGAACGAGAAATCCAGCGCGCTGTTGCGGACGGGCTGTTTTTTCTGAACGGTCAGCGAGTATTCGCGCCAGTCGCGTTTGTCCATGACGACCGGAACTTCAATGGCCTCGGCATCCACCGGAGGAAACGGCGGATATTCCGCACGGACCCCTGAAACGGCCAGAACCATCCAGACCGACTGTTTCGAAGAGATCAGTTCCAGCGCCCGGACCGGTTTGTACTTCACCGGGAAACGGCTGATGTAAAGACCGAGAAACGCATGGCGGTTCTGTCCTTTCCAGGCAACGGCAGCATTGGAAACCGATTTCGGTTCCCACCAGTTTGCCACATCGCGACCGTCCACGATGGGGAAGCGGACCTTTTCGCCGTCCTGATAGCTGACCTGAAGAGTTCCGACCTCCTTTTTCTTTCCCCACGCATCGGCATGAAGCAGATAGATCCAGCGGAAACGCTTTCCTTCCCCCGGAACAACCGCTCTTTCTGCAAAATACGGACGCTCCGGACTGGCAAACACCAGCACCGATTTCCCGTTGTTCCCCGCCGGATCCACCACATCAAACGGAATGTTGACGAAAACCTGTTTTCCGCTTTTCATCATGCGCAGATCGTTTTCGGGGCCCTGATCGGTCCATCCTCCCTGCTTGTCATCGGGTGTGTCGTCGCGGAATCCCATGTTCATGAGCGGCCTTAAATTCAGAGATTCCGATTGATAGGGTTCGTAGGAGATCGTCAATTCCGCCCCGGTTCCGGTCATCTTTCCCCTGTCCAGATACAACCGCAGATTTCCCGTGTTCGTCCCGTATTTGCACGCCATGGCAGGAACCGTAACCCCTTGAATGACCAGCTCCCCGCGGTGCAGCGGAATCCGGACGGCACGCACCTTCTGTGTCTTCGCGCTTGACCAGATCCAGCCGCCTTTGTGCGTCCGTGGAAAAATCAGCTTGCGGTTCCAGAATTTTCCGTCGGAACTTTCCACAGTCAGAGTCAGAGGGATATCCTGAAGCGCGCGGTTCAGACGGAGACTGATAAACGTTTCCTTCAGGTTTTCCGGTTTGTTCTTCCGGATGCGGAATGCGAAGCGGAACTGATTTGTCCCCGTTTTTTTCACGCTGGAAGAATAGAGGAAAAGAGCTTTTTCCCGTCCGACTTCGATGGACCCTTCCTGCGAAGACGTTTTCGGATCCATTTTCAGTTTTCCTGCCTGCGGAGAAGCGGCAAGGTCCATGAAATCAATCAGCACCCGCTGATCCATTGGCTTCAGGCGCTGACTGGAATCAAAGGCGGGTGTTCCGGCATTTTCGCGTTCAATCACTTCGATTCCACCGGGAATCAGACGAATGTTGGAGGCTTGAGGCTGCGCGGAAAACAGAACCGTTCCGGCCAGAGAGAAAAACAGCAGAGTAATCATCTGTTTCATTTCAGTATATTCCTTATATCAGTTCAATCAATCACGTCAGAAAGTGAAGAGATCCATACTTTCGGTCATGACATTTCCAGACCCCTTGCACCGGGAGGAGAGCGCGCCGACTCCGAGGGACTGGGCACTGCCGTCCAGCATCAGCCCGTTGGCAAGATTGTTGTGGCGGAGATGAATTGCTCCGCTGCTGCTGTTCATCATGTAAAGCTGCTCTGTCCTGCCAGTGGTCAGCGTGTCGGCCAGCAGCAGAATGGAGGAGGGGACACCTTTCGGAACCCAGGAGCCTCCCTTCTTCCCGATCTGGGTGCGTCTGGGATAATAATCAATGGCCCATTGTCCATCATTTTTTAAATTGCAGTTCATTCCGTAGGTAAAATACCTTGCTCCGGTCGTATCTGTCCCGATGATTTCATAAGGACAGCGATAGTCTGAATACCCCTCGAATTTCCACATCAGAGCGGTGTGTTTCGGACCGAGAAGATAACTCCACGTCCGACCGCCCGAGTCTGAAACAGCCGGAAGGAAATCCTCCCAGTCATCCGCATAGAAATTCATCTTCAATGCACAGGTTTTCAGGTTGTTGATGCAGGCAACGCTTTTCGCTTTTTTACGCGCGGAATTCAACGCCGGCAGAAGAATCCCGGCAAGGATTGCAATGATTGCAATAACGACGAGAAGCTCTATCAGGGAAAAATTCCGCTTCCGGGATGGAATCTTTTTCAAGACGGATTCTATCTTTTCTTTCTGCCATGGATACATCATACGATTCTTTCCTTTCCGGTGTTTGAGAGCTCTTCTTTTTTGGATAATTATAGCAAAAATCAGAATCTTTGACAAGAGTTTTTTTTCTCCATCTGACTGCAAATTATGAAAAATATGAAACAAAACATGAAACAAATCTTGATTTTTTTCGGAACACCATTACCTTGCACAGAGAAAGGGAGCAGATGATGAAAAAGATCAATATCCGGGATGTTGCGAAAGAGGCAGGGACCTCCATATCCAGTGTTTCCCGCTGCCTGAACGATGTCCCCGGTGTGGCGGCTGTCGTCCGGCGCAGGATTCTTGCAGCCGCCCACCGTCTCGGGTATGATGTCCGAAGTAGAAAACAACATGTAGTTGCTTTAATTCTGCCGACCATTCAAATCCCGGAAATCGGATTGTACTGTACAGCCGTAATCGATTCCGTCCGAAAAAAAGCCGCGGAAAAAGGATATGGTTGCCTGATGATCTCTCAGGAAGACATCGCTCTGCTCAGCGAAGCTCAGATTTCCTGTGCAATCTCCTTTGACTATCTCGGAGATGTGAGTCACAGGTTTCCAAATATGAAAAATATTCCCCTCGTCTGCTTTAATGATATCGGCAACCACTTGGAGCAGGTATATACTGTACATTCAAATGAAGAAAAGGGTATTCGCATGGCGGTGGAATATCTTCTTCAACACCACCATACACGAATCGGGTTGCTCTCTGTGCAGGAGACGCCCGGAAATCTGTGTACTCATCTTCGCTGTAAAGCCTTCTGGGATATCACAGAATCTCTGGGAATACGCAATAGTTGCGCTGTTCATTTTTTTTCCAATGAGCTTCCCGCCCAAGAGGCTGTAGGACTTCTTTTGAAGAAAAAATGCACCGCGTTAATCGCAATGGGAGAAAATTCCGCACCCGCAGTGATATATGGTCTTTCCCTTCTGGGCAAACGGATTCCCGAGGATGTTTCTCTGATTACCCATGAAACACAGTATTCACGTTTTTATGTTCCAAGGCTCACGACGATTGCGCAGGACTTTCCCGCCATGGTGGAAGCATCCTTCGATCTGCTTGAAAAAATGATGCGCGGAGAAAAAGATCTTTCGGACCGGGAAATCGATTACAAACTGATCGTCCGGGAGTCGGTCCGGGATCTTTTCCAAACCGAATCGGAACCCCTTATTGTTCCGTAGTAAGAAATGCGGTCAGGAGATCGGCGTAATCCCGGAGGCTCTGCAAATCTGCCCATTCTCCGGAGGAATGCATGCCGTCGCCGCAAGTTCCCAGAATTGCAACGGGTACGCCAAGTTTGACAAAATGGCGCGCATCGGTTGCGCCGTCCATACGGAAAAATGAGATTGGATGATCGGGAAATTGATGTTCCATCGTCCGTTTCAGCTTCTGCATCACAGGATGGGACTCATCGACAAACACCGGACTGGATGTCATGCCTGTGATGACCTCCAAACCTGTGATTTCCCGGATTCTGGCGGGAATCCGCTGCCCGTCTTCCTCCGAAACATAGCGGATGTTGAGGACCATTTCCGCTGTATCGGGAACCTGATTTGAAACGCTTCCCGCCCGGAGGATGCACGGAGCCATGGTATTGCCCCAGTGATTGTCCGGCGGCAGGGCAGGCCATGCGTCACGGAGTTTGACATATCCGTCGATCAGACGGTCAATCGGATTATCCAGAACCCACGGTTCGGAGGAATGACCGCCCTTTCCATGTGCGCGGAGAGTCAGGGTCAGAATTCCTTTCTGCGCATGTGCGATGGCGTAGGGGGAGGCATCAAGGATGATGACCATTTTCCGGGCGGCATATCCTTTTTCCACCATGGCGGCGGTGGTGGTTCCGCCGATCTCCTCGTCTGCGGTAAAGAAGGCCGAAACGCTTGCCTTTCCTGCACAGCGGCAGAGAATTTCCGCAATGCAGACGGCATTTCCAAGACAATCTGCGCTGCCACGTGCGTAGAGACGTCCGTCTTTTTCGACGGGTTCGAACATCTCATCCGGAGCCGGAACCACGTCAAGATGTGCGTTCAGCATAAAGTCCTGTTCTTTTCCAGGAAGGGTGGAGGCATAAAGAACAGAGCGTCCGTCAATTTGTTCCGTCACACAATACAATCCTTTGGATTCCAGATAGTTGCGCATGACGGATTCCGCCCGGTTCACACAGTCGATCCGATCGGAAACCGGTTTGCAGCGGATCAGTTCTTTCAACAGTTCAAGGGAATTGTTCATCATTCAGTCCTCCAAAAAAAGCTTATCTGCAATCTGTTTTCAAATAAAGTCCGTCAAAAATCCGTCAATCGAAGAGTGACGGCTGAAGGATCGCGGGTTTTGGCTGAGGCGGTCCTGGATTGCGATTGTAACGAGTCCGTTTTTCCCGTCCAACGGTCACAGAGGGAAGATTTGCTTCTCCGATTGCGTTTTCCTCGAGATTCGTCAGAATTTCTTTGGCACGTCTGATTACCTGATCCGGCAGACCGGCCAGCTTGGCAACATGAATTCCGTAACTTTTGTCCGCCGCACCGGGAACAATCTGGCGCAGGAAAATAATCTGGTCTCCGTATTCCCGGACCGCGACGTTGTAATTCTTGACTCCTTTGCGAACCATCGCCAGCTCGGTGAGTTCATGGTAATGGGTTGCAAACTGGGTGCGGGCACGACAGGAGGGATTGTCGAGGATGTATTCGGCGACAGACCAGGCAATCGACAGCCCGTCAAATGTGCTGGTTCCCCGTCCGATCTCATCCAGAATAATCAGACTTTTTGCCGTGGCGTTGTTGAGAATATTGGCGGTTTCGAGCATTTCCACCATGAAGGTGCTCTGACCGCGGGAGATGTCGTCCGCCGCGCCGACCCGGGTAAAAATTCTGTCTGCAACACCGATGACGGCGCTGTCGGCAGGAATGAACGATCCCATCTGTGCCATGATGACAAGGAGCGCAGTCTGACGGATATAAGTGGATTTTCCCGCCATGTTCGGTCCTGTAATAATCATCATGCGGTTTTCATCGCCGTCGAGAACGGTATCGTTCGGGATGAAGCGGGAATCCTGCATGGCTGCGTCGAGCACGGGATGTCGTCCGCCGCGGATCATGAGAACATCGCTGTTGTCGATTCGTGGACGGCAGTAGGAGTATTGAGAGGCGCAATCGGCAAGCGAGCAGAGGGCGTCGATCTCTGCAAGGGCTTCCGCAGTTTTCTGAATATCTGCCGTGAACGTTGCCGCATAGGTGCGGAGTTCATCGAAAATTTTGTGTTCCAGCGCCTTTGCCTTGTCATCGGCGCCGAGAATCTTCGCTTCCATCTCTTTGAGCTCCGGTGTGATGAAGCGTTCGCTGTTGACCAGGGTCTGTTTCCGGATGTAATCTTCCGGAACATTTTCCAGATTGGATTTGGTCACTTCGATGTAGAATCCGAACACACGGTTGTAGTTGACTTTCAGGGATTTAATCCGGGTCCGCTCCTGTTCTTTCGCCTGAAGCTGCGCGACCCAGTTGCGTCCCTCGGTTGCAGCGGATCGGAGTTCATCAAGTTCAGGACAGCATCCTGCGCGGATGACGCCTCCATCGGTCGTACTGACGGGCGGCGCTTCAACAATCGTATTGAGAATGCGTTCTGTCAGTTCCTGAAGCTCGTTAAGCCGGTTGTTGATGTCTGCGATCAACGGCAGATCGAAAATGGCAAGAATGTTTTTGACACCGGGAATCAGTGCCAGACTGGAGGAGAGAGCAATCAGATCGCGCGGATTCGCGGAGTTTGTATTCAACCGTGCCGTAATGCGTTCGAGATCGCGAATTCCGGAAATTGTTTCGCGGAGCTCGGCCAGTGTCAGCGGATCGTCCTTGAAGGTACCGACGATGTCCTGGCGCTCGATGATGCGGTCCACATTGCGGAGAGGATTCAGGACCCAGTTCCGGAGGAGCCGTCCGCCCATCGGAGTTTTGGAGCGGTCGAGGACTTTCAGAAGCGTGGAATTTTTGACGGAGCCGAGCATCGGATCGACCAGTTCCAGATTCCGGCGGCTGGCGGGATCCAGCAGAAGGAATTCGTCTCGTGTTCTCAGACTGATCCGGCGGATGTGTCCGGTCTGGCACTTGAGATTGTCCTCCGTATAGGCGAGAATGGCACCTGCTGCGCGGATCGCGGAGGTTTCATTGCGGAACCCGAATCCTTCCAGCGAGACCGTACCGAAATGACGGTTGAGGAGTCCGTAAGCGTTGTCATAGGAAAAAATCCAGTCGTCAAGTTCGGTCCAGAGGAGGTTCTGCGGCGTTTCCGTTTTTTCCGCCGGCTCTTTGCGCCACTGGTCCAGAAGCGATGCCGGAGCAAGGCATTCGCGCGGATGCAGTTTGGAAAGATCATCGACAGCATCCTGAACGCGGGAATATTCCGCAGCCGCAAACTCTCCTGTGCTGATGTCAAGCCATGCCAGAGCATACGTCTTTTTTGACGGAACAGAGAAGTAGGAACAGAGAAAATTGTTGTCACTTGGCTTCAGAAGCGGTCCGTCAATGACGGACCCTGGTGTGACAACCCGTGTAATTCCGCGTTTGACGATTCCCTTTGCCAGTGCGGGATCCTCCTGCTGTTCCGCAATCGCCACCTTGAGTCCGGCTTCCAGTAATTTGGGCAGGTAAACGTCAATCGCATGGTAGGGAACTCCGCACATGGGGGAACCGGCACGGGTGGTCAGGGCAATTTCCAGAACAGGACTGGCAATTTTGGCATCGTTGAAAAACATTTCATAAAAGTCGCCCATGCGGAACATCAGGATTGCATCTTTCGGCGCTTCGGATTTCACCTGAAGGTACTGTTTCATCATCGGCGTCAAACTTTTATCGTCTGGCATAGGAACTCCATTCACTGAGAGGACAACTGTAATGGAGTATTCTACATCGCAAAGAGGATTTCTGCAAGCGATGAACAGAGGATTTTCCAAAAAACGCAATCGGCTGTATCCGGAAGAAATCCTGTTCTTCCGCATGGAAATGCGGAGAAAGGAGAAATTCGGACCCGTTCGAGGATGAACGCGGGAATAGCGTCAGGATTCCCGCGCCCAGAATCCCCAGAGAGTATCTTCAAAACGGAAAGAGCCGATCAGCGACATATTGTTCATGTAACGGAGATTGAGTTCCGATACCACCGTTTCGCTGCTGGAATCGGGAAACATGGAAAAATAATACGAGACTCTCCCGGACAACGGCGATTCGGCGAGCGGAATATAAACAATTCCATCCCCGATATCGCAGCAGCCGGTGGGTCGCATAACAACGCCGTCACGGGCGCATGCTTTCGCAATGACACCCGCGGCGTGCTTCGGGTCGAGAAGAATATCGACCGCATTCAGTTTTACAATCCGGAGAGTGTTCATCCGTATGCGGTACTGGAACGGCGTTCCGGAGATTTTGCCGGATTGGATTTGAAAAATGCAATCGCATCCTCATCATCGAAGACCTTGCGCGGAGAGAGTTCCACAATGCAGTCGGGGGAACCGTCCGCTTTGCGCGGGATGGTGATTCCGGCGAGTTCCATACGTCTTGCATCGCGGGCACAAAGCATTTCCCGGCAGGATTCCGCAGAATCGACACCCGTGGCATTCTTGGTTGGGGCAAAGCATTCTTTGCGATCGGCTTCAAGGATGATCGTACGGGTGGCAAGCGGAAGAGCGTCAAAAATAAAGCACTCCAGTTTGACCGCATTCGGTGCATCGGGCTTGACCGTTTCGCCGCGTTCATTGATATGAGCGACCTTTTTATCCGCTCTGTGCCACGGAAGATCGAGGCGTCCGCCGTTGGTGAGGCGCTCAATGAAATCGACGCTGATCACATGGATCGCGGGACTTCCGGCGATAAAGTCGAGTTTGCCGTTTGTTGTGCGCTCTGCGAGTTCGTCGGGCATATCGCTGTATTCGATGATCTGAAGTCTGCCGCCGGTTACACAGAAGTTGCCGAGTTTTTCGTGGGCGTTTGTTTTGGAAAGCATGATGCTGCTCATCTCCGAATGCTCGAGATCGTGCAGACCGAGCATCAGCGGGTTGGAAACCGGAACCAGAGGATTGTCCACCTGGAAATAGGAGATGTATTTCACACCGAGCTTTTTCATAAGGTCAAGACAGCCGGATTTCCGGAGAGCCAGCAGCGTTCCGCCATGTCCGTCCGGAGTCAGGGCAATGGAATCTTTTGCGGACATCAGCACTTTGCCGGAATAGTCAATTGCAGGCATGAATCCCTGGGTGAAGAAGTGGATGGTTTCCGGCTTGAGTCCGAAGCAGTTGTGTGCGGCGAAGAAATCACGGGTTGCCTTGTCGTTCAGTTCGCTGGTCATGATGAACCAGTGAATGGTGGTATTGTACTTTTCGCAGACACGGGCAAGGCTTTCCGCAAAATACTGGAAGAGAGTCTTGTGCAAAACCGGAGTGATGGGATAGGTGCCTTTCGGTCCGTCGAATCCGAGACGGGTTCCCTGTCCGCCGGCAACCGTCAGAGCTGCTGTCTTTCCGCTCCGGATCAATTCCACGCCGCGATCGAATGCTTTCCGGTAGAATTCCGCCTGTTCCGCATCTTTCGGTTCAAGAGGAAAATAGGGAGCGGGTGAGAGATCCGCCGGAATTTCCGTGACAGGTTTCCGCAGAACATATTCCTGAATGAGTTTGGAAATCTCGTCCCAGTCAACCTGTTCAATCTGGGCTTTGAGTTTTTCATGTTCCGCTCCGGAAAGTGCGTTGAGAGCGTCCAGAATGTGAGTTTGATTGTTTTTCTTGAGTGTTTCTTCAATATTCATCGGGAATCTCCTTGATTATGTTCTTCCGGTGCTGCCGAAACCGCCCTCGCCGCGAGTGGTTTCGGAAAGGGTTTCCGCCCGTTCGAGCGTTACATCCGCCAGTTTTGCGATCACCATCTGGGAGATGCGGTCCCCGCGATGGATTTCAAACGGGATTTCTCCTGCATTGAAGAGAATGGACGCGACTTCTCCGCGATATCCCGCATCAATGGTCCCCGGACTGTTGAGGACCGTAATGCAATGCTTTAACGCCAGTCCGCTGCGCGGCCTGACCTGCGCTTCGTAACCGAGTGGCAGTTCCAGAAAGAGCCCGGTTGGAATGAGTGCGGCTTTTCCCGGCTGAATGACGGCATCAATCCGGGAGCGGAGATCATACGCGGCATCATCATGATGCGCTTTTGCGGGGGCCAGATCGTCGCATCCCCCGGCCATTTTGAATTTTACCTGTACGCTCATAATGGATTGCCTTTCTTTGGTTCTTGCATTCTCTATAATGTAGCACAGGGAAGGGAAAAATCAATCGTTTGGAGGAATCAGTCCGTAGAAGCGTAGTCTTTGCTGCAGGGGCCCGTGGATTCCCGGACAATCAGAGTTGTCTGGAGAATCTGCTTCGGGAGGGGTTCTTTTCCATTTGCACTGAAGTAGCGGTCAAGAGCCCGGGCGGCAAGGCGTCCCGCCTCTTCCATGGGGTGAAGGACTGTGGTCAGCGGCGGGTTCCAGAATGCACTGGCAGGATAATCATCGAAGCCGACAAGGGAGAGATCGCGGGGAATCCGCAGTCCGCGTCTGATCGCCGCCCGTGCTGCGCCCCAGGCAATCTGATCGTTGGTGGTCATGACCGCCGTGATTTCCGGTGCGGCATCAAGCAGTTCATTCATTTTGCAGAATCCGGCTTCCATACCGCCAGTGAGTTCGCGGCACCACGCCGGAGAGATCCGGATCTTCGCCTTAGCCAGAGCATCACGATAGGCCTGAAAGCGTTGAAGGTGATTCCGCGTCGTTTTGTGATTCAGATATCCGATCGCGCGGTGCCCGAGGGAGAGAAGATGTTCCGCCGCCTGAAACGAACCGGAATAGGAATCGTTGTCAATGAAACCTGTATTTGGAAGATCCGTGCTTTCATCCACCAGCATCACGGGAAGTCCGGACGCGGAAAGTTCCGGCAGCTGTTCGCGAAACGATGCGGGAATCAGCAGAATGACTCCTGAACATTGCTGGTCGCGCAGCATGGAAAGCAGGGATTCCCCGTTGTTTGAATCGTACTGGATTATGCAGGCGGAAAGGTCACTCCGATGAACATATTCGCAAATTCCGCTGATTACCGCGGCAATATATTCGGAAACGCCAGGAATTCCGGAGGCAACGGCAATTTTCCGGCTGCGCGGACGTGGATAATTGGTTTGAAAGTCGTATTTCTTCAGCAGTTCTGAAACTTTTTTGCGCGTTTCTTCGCCTGCCCCGGTCCGGTTGTTCATAACCCGCGAGACGGTCGACGGGGAAAGATCCAACTCTCTTGCAATGCTTGAAATGCTGATTTTTCCGGGTTTTCTCGCCATTCCCGCATCCTCTGCTTTTCCTTATGTTTTTCCGGCTCGCCGCCTTTCAATGTATAATCAAAATGGCGGATTGCAATTCGGGAACGGAAAAAAACAACAAAAACAACGTTTCCGTTCCACCATGAGAGTTCTAAAATTTATGAAATGGATCGCTGAATTTGATGACTTTTCTTTCATTTGCACTTGAAAGCTCTCATTCTCAAATTATGTTATTTCCTGAAACAGAATCCCCTGAAAAAACAATCGAGGTTGCAAGAAAAAATGAGCAGTAAACGAATCGGCGGAGCCGTGATCGGCTACGGCGGAATGGGTAATTTCCATTCCGAAAAAATGCAGACCGTGGACGGAATCGAATTGATCGGTGTCTATGATATTGACCCGGAGCGCAATCAAGTCGCGGAGAGCAAAGGCATTCATGCGTATTCCACGCGGGAAGAGCTTCTGGCCGATCCGAAGATTGATCTTGTCACGGTGGCGACTCCGAACGACGTCCATAAGGAGATCGTCATCGCGGCTCTTGCGGCAGGCAAAAACGTGATTTGCGAAAAACCGGTTGCTATGAATTCCGCGGAACTGGAGGAGATGATCGCCGCTGCAAACAAATACGGCAAGCTCTTCACCGTTCACCAGAACAGACGCTGGGATGAGGATTACCTGACCGTGAAAAAACTGGTCGATGAAAATCAGCTCGGCCGGATTTTCCGCATTGAATCGCGGGTTCAGGGATCGCGCGGCATTCCCTCCGGATGGCGCGAAGAAAAAAAACACGGAGGAGGCATGGTTCTCGACTGGGGAGTTCATCTTCTCGATCAGATGCTGACCATGATGGACAGTCGGAAACTCCTGAGCGTCATGGCAACCGAGACCCATATCACCAACGACGAATGTGACGACGGATTCACCGCCTTCTGCCGTTTTGAAGACGGAATCGAATGGATCGTGGAGGTCGGAACCTGCAACTACATTGAAATGCCGCGCTGGTATGTGTTCGGCGACAGCGGTTCCGCGGTTATCCGCAACTGGGCATGTGAAGGTGAAATCGTCAAGATTTTCAATCGAGGCGAGGATGATGTCGCTCCGATCCAGGCGGGTGCCGGAATTACGCGTACCATGGCACCGAGAAATGAACGGACCGTCAAAACGTATCCTGTCGAAAAGGTCAAATCCGACTGGGCGGAATACTATAAAAACGTGATTGCAACCTTGAATGGGAACGCAGAAATTGTTGTCACACATGATCAGCTTCGCCGCTCCATGAAACTGATTGAAGCTGTGTTTGAATCAGCGGCGACTCATAAAGTCGTCGAATTCTAAGATTCAGCCGAACAGGAGCATTGCAGCCTGAAAAGAGAATGGCACAGACTCTCTTTTCAGGCTTTTTTATGGTTGCTCTGCAATCCTTTTGACAGTTGCACCTGCATCATGTTACGTTCTTTTCTCGTCAGGAAACCACCCGCACGTTGATCTTTTGTTTTCCTGTTTTCACTTCAGAGATTCCGGTAGAAAAGAAGTCCTGGACAGGAAACAGGTCATGTCGAAGGCAAGTTTCTCAAAGTGGTGCAACTGATCCGGAAATTCTGCGGGAAATCCAATCAGTTTCCGTGTTTCGGTTCAATCGCATCCCAGGATCGGACTATTGTACCACGGGAATGCGATCTGGTATTCCATATCGCTTTGCCGCCAGGAGCCGACATGACCATCTCCGTAGAGATTGTTTGTCATGCCGCGATGACGCCCGAAACCGCATTTTGAGGTATTGTCGTTGTAACAGGTGGAACTGCTGCGGTAACTCGGACGGGAATCATCACTGTCCATGAAAAAGATTCTCATGGACGGATTTTTCACATCTTTCAGCAGCGTGGGAGAAACTTTGCCGTAAGCATTGCGTCCTCCGATAAAGTATTCCAGCATTCCGTAATGTCCATGGGCAAAATAGAGCAGTTTGACCGGAGCTGCAGGACACGCAAGGAATCCTTTTCTGGCTTTTACCGGGAGAGTGGAATAGGCGGTTCCAGCTGTCGCTTCCTCCAGGCCGATATAATGACGCATGAACCACATCCATTGATCTCCGGCGGGGTCCTCGGTGAAACCGCGCATATTTCTTCCGGAAGCCGACGCAAAATAGGCGGAGATCACCATGATGTCGTTATTATCCATTGCGTAATTCAAATATCCAAGTCCCAGCTGTTTCTGATTGCCCGCGCAGAAAATCATTCGGGCTTTGTCTCTGGCGCTCGAAAGTGCCGGCAGAAGCATTCCCGCAAGGATCGCGATGATCGCAATTACCACAAGGAGCTCTATAAGTGTGAAATGATGACTCTTTCGCATGATTTTCCTCCTTTACTGAATTGGTCTGATGGTATATTCAAACAGAATGTTCTGTCCTGCCGCAAACGAATTGCCGAGCATGAATCTCAGCGGCAGCAGCTTCTGCTCCCGTTTTTCCTGCTCTTTTCCGAGTACAACGGCGGATGCTTTCTTCAGAGTTATCAGAAAACCTGCACCTTTTCCGTTGGTGACTCTGACAGCGGAAACGATTCCCGGGGTCTGACTCCATTTTTCATTGACGAGATATTCCAGGCGCATATCCTTTTTGTCAACCAGAGGCAGCTGTTCATAGAAGCCCCGGCACTTCCATGGCGCAGTACTGCGGATCAGAAGCTTCTGGTGGATTTCTTTTTTTCCAAAATGAATCGTTCTTGTCACTTCCGCCGGAAGGTCGAACATTTTGTTGGAAAGGACAAGCGTATTGTTTCCTGCATCAAATTTGTGCTGGAACGTCCAGTAATCCGGGAAAGAGACAAGATGATCGGAAAGATCCGCGATTGTCATTGCGTAAGTATAAGAGTTCCATGATGTTGTAGTGAAGAGACTCCCGTATTCTTTCGACCAGATCAGCTGAATTCCCTGAATCGGATTCCAGCTGCTGCGGTGATCCCGGTCACCGGGTTTGCGGCAGGTGGAGGGATGCATCCATTTTGCACTTGTCATTCCGGTATAGGCAAACGCGTAGTAGCCGTTTTCTTTGACTGCGAGAAATTCCTGATTGAAATTCTTTATAAAATTACCGGGAACCTCCATCGGGAACAGCGCGTTTTTCAGAGGGGTTGCCGGGAAGAAATACCCTCCGTACAGACTCATGTGCAGTTCCCCCGGATAAACAAGCCACTGGGGAAGTTTTTGATAGCGATCCCGTTCCATTTCTTTCAGAGCCTTGTCGAGCGAACTGTTCTGCTTTGGACCGCGATACCAGACGGCGGCTTCCGGCAATTCACCCGCCATCATCGGAGTTCCCGCGTTCCACTGCCGCTGTACCCATGTTCCGAATGTCCGGTGAGAAAAACCGCTTGTTCCATAAACGGTTCCATCCGGTTCCGGAGCAACAGAATGATTAAACAAATGATAAATTGTCTGCAACAGTTTTTTCGTTACCGGATTTCCGGAATAGCGGTAGTAGACAGCCTGGATGCACGCGGCAAGCCCCTGATAGGTTGCGTCCGGACCGTATTTCTCCTGAAGATACCCGGTTTTGAAATGCGGTGTCTGTTCCGGATCGGCAAAACTTGCCGCATAGTCCTCCGCCAGCTTGAGGTAATCTCCTCCGGGAACGTCTGCCATGCCCAGGTGCTGATAGACCATCAGCCAATGAGACGACTGATTTTCACAGGTTACATGGAAAAATGGAAAGCGGTCTGCAATGCGGCGGATACCTTCCTGAAGCAGTTTCCGCTCCTGCGGCGAAACAACTGGAGAGAGGAAAAATACCGTCTGTGCCATTTTATGCGCTTCGAAACAGTCGAGCCCGCTGTAGTTGGTCTCGACATCCAGCATAGTTCCGTTTTCATTGAGCAGAAGGTATCTTTTGAAAATTCCAAGCAGAGCTCGTTTGATCATTGCCGGATTTTTGTAATACGGGTTGAAGGGTTTATCGAGTCCCGCGGCAATTGCCAGCGCGACAAAGTTCGGTGTTTTGCCGAAATCCGGACTCGACGGATCGATATTCTGATTTTCTATGATCGCGTTCAAATGCTTGAACAGTCCCTCCAGTGCATCGACGGCGTGAGGCTCCTTTTCCCATTCTTTTTTCATTGCAGAGGGTGGAACGAGTTTCACCTCCAGCTCCTTCTTTGTCAATTTCCCGAGATATCCGCTGATTTCTGACTGGAACGGAAACGCGAAACTCCGTCCATCGGAAGAGTGAACCAGCGATCCGCCGATCGTTTCCGCAGTCTTCGCATCAGGACAGAGAATCAGAGGAAGTCCCGTACAATGGAATACAAACGGCGCATTCTTTCTCACTTTCATGGAAAGCCTAAGTACTTTGCCTTTCAGGGATGCCGTCTCGAATGATTCCGAGGATGTGTTATATTCTTTGTTCTGATACAAAATGGTGCCGTCGGGAGTAAAAACGGTGTAATTGCCGAATCTGTGACTGAGGTTGAACTGCTTCCCCGCCTGCTTCGGGACCAGGAAATATGCCTTTGCGAACTGATCCGGGAAACTCACCTGCAAGCTGCAGCGAAGCGCCATTACTCCGAAGGAACGTTTCGGAGTTGCTTTCACGTTATAAACACACTCCATTCCGCTGACCCGGACTTGATAGATTCCCTTCGGAGCGTTCTTTCCATAATCATAGTGGAAGGCAATTGTCTCATCCGCTTTCAGTTTCCGGTATTTCCAGGTGACCAGAGTTTCATCCGCCCGGTAGAAACATGCGAGTACCTTCGGGAAGCGGGCATTCTTTTCCGCTTTGACATTCAGTGAGAGTTCCAGCGGGCCGCCATTGTGAACAAAATAAAATGCCAGTGCCTCCGCTTTGAACGGACCTTTGAAGAGATCGGCTGCCGCAGAGAGAGTTGCAGACAGACTGACTATGATCAGGAGGGAAATCAAAGTTTTTTTCATTTCTTACTTCCTTTCTGCTTTAGCAAGAGTCCATTGAAAATTCACGGATTCACCCTCTTTGAAATGATCTCCGAGTGCGACCCGCAGCGAGAGCATGCTTTGCGTGGAGAGCGTTTCCGGTCCCCATATATTCACGTTCGCCGGAGCGCGGAACGAGATCATGATACCCTCTTTCCCTTCTTTTCCGTACCAGATGGCGGATACTTTTTTCCCGCTGACTGCGGAACGCCATTTTCCGTCCGGTGAACGGAAGAAAAGCATGGCATCCTTTTTCACCAGCAGCGGAATCTGCTCATAAACCCCTTTGCATTCCCATGCCTGGTTACTCAACAGTGTTACTGAATTGAGGATTCTGCCGTCCGCGATGGAAACGGACCGTTTCACGCGAGCCTGGAGTCCCAGCAGTTTCCATGTCATCTCCATGTTCCGTTTTTCCGGATTCCAGCGGAAATGGAAGGTCCAGTAGTCAGGAATTGCAGCCGTGTTGCCGGGAAGCTCCGCCACGAGCACGGGCTGTGTCTGGACTGCCCAATTCATTCCGAGCTGTGCATTGCCGATTCCGGAGAACCATGTAAGCTGAAGTCCCTGAATCGGCGGAGCCGTTTTCCGGAAATAAAGCGGGCGGTTCAATGTCAGATTCATTTCATCCCGATGATAAGGGGACCACGTTTTCCCTGTATAAAAGAATGCGTAGACCTCCTTGTTCTTCACTGCCAGGAATTCGTTGTTGAAGTTTTTTACGAAATCATTTTTTTCTTCCGCGGGGAAGAGGAATTTCCCTTTCATCGTTTTTGCCGGGTACAGATAATCGTGGTAATAGGCGGTGTGGATTCTTCCGGCATATCCTTTGAAATGGGGCTGATCCCGATAAACGGCATCCGGCACCTTCTGAAGAAGGCGAGACCAATTTGGCGGATTCACTGCCGGAGCATTTCGATACCATAGAGCTGCTTCCGGAAGAACACCGCGCAGCATGGAAGCTCCTGCATCCCACTGCCGCTGAACCCAGGAACCGGCGGTGCGGGTGGCGAAACCGCTGCTGCCGTAAACGGAACCGTCCGGTTCCGGTGCAACGGTATGATTCATCAGCTGATAGAGTTTGCGGAGTCCGGCTAATGTGCCGCGGTTGCCACTGTCCCGGAAATAAACGCTCTGAATACATGCGCCCAGTCCGGAATAGGTGGCATCCAGTCCTTCGCGCTCCTGGAAATAGCCGGTTTTCATGTATGGATTCAGCGCAGGATCACTCAAGTCTGCCGCGTAGTCCTTTGCAATGCGTGCATAAATTTTCCCTTCGGGCAGTTTGCCGAGCATGGAATGGCCGATCAGGTAATGCGCCGACTGATTCTCACAATGCGCATGGAAAAAGGGAAAACGATCTGCAAGATGCAACGCTCCTTCACAGAACAGTTCTCTTTCCTCCGGATCTTTCAGCATTGGCGCTCCGTGATACGCAGCTTCGGCAAGGTAACTGTAAAGAAATGAATCAAGTCCGGCATAGGAATCATCCGAGTCCTCGAATGTATCGCTCTCGTTCAGTTTCAGATAGTAGGCAAACTGATTGAGCAGCATGCGGCGGCGAAGTGCCTCGCTGCCGTAATAAGGGTTGTACGGTTTGTTCAGCGACAGAACGATTGAAGGGACGATATGCTGCGTCAGACCGTATTCCGGCGATTTCTTATTGAGGTTCTGGTCGCGGATTATCGACTCGAATGCTCCCAGTACTCCCCATGATCCCAGCAATGCAGCGCTTTTCGGTTCCGCTTCAAAAGCTTTTCTGTAATCCGCATAATTCTGGAAATTGATTTTCAGTGTCTCTGTATTCAGGTTCTGCATCCACTCATAGGCCCGGACCTGGAATTTATGGGCGAACTTCCTGCCGTCGGATGCCCGTTCCACGGAGGCGTTGATCTTTTGCGCAGTTTCGGCGTCCGGACAGAGAATCAGGGGCATTCCGAATGCTCCGAAACGGACATACAGTCCTGGTTTCATATCCAGTTCCAGAGAAAGCACCTTTCCTTTCAGTCCGGAGAGTTCCAATTTCCTTGCAGGGTATCGTTTACTGGTATCCATCCATGAGTCAACATATTCCGGTACAGCTTCTTTCGTCCGGGGGAGTTCCAGAAGAATTTTACCTTTGGAGTCCTTGACACGTCCCGCACAACCGATGTTTCGCAGTTGGAGCTCTTTGAAATCCGCATCGGGAACATAGAAACAGGTTTTGGCAAACTGTCCGGGATGCGACGCATGAATCATACAGCGCGACGCCATCACGCCGAATTTCTTCTCCGGCAGGATTCGAATTTCAAGATCCGCATTTCCCGCAGCGGTTCTAATCTGGTAAATTCCCGCGGGAACATTCTTGTAATCATGAAGCAGATTTATTTTTTTTCCAGGCTGGATGATCCCGTAATCGCGTTTTACGGTTTTTTCCTCTGCATTCATAAAACGGACCAGTACTTTTCCATTGAGATTGCGTGCCCATTCCGTTTGCGTTGGCGGCAGTCCTCCGCCCCGGTAAAAGCCACGTCCCGGATCGTGCTTTGCACCGATTTCGACTTTTAACGGACCACCGTCATGCACGATAAAAAACACGAAGGATTCGCCACGGAAGGGACCGTTGATTTGATGGTCTGCCGACAGGACAAGAGTCGCTGCAAGACATCCGGATACAAGCAGAAATTTCAGGGACATGTCGATTTTCCTTACTCTTTAATTGATTTTCCGGTCAGTACTGCGATGCACGAATTCCGGCATCAGCAGAATTTTTTTGGAAGTGAAATCCTTGCCGTTCATCAGAGAACGGAGAAGGTCGACTGCATTGCTGATCAGCGAGTTCAAGTTGATCTCCAGAGCGGAAAGCTGCGGATAGTTGAACAGGTTGTCGCGGGGAACCGTATAGCGGGTGATGAGACTGAGCTCCTCCGGAATCCTCACTCCTTTTTCCGTCAGATACGCAAGCATTCCACGGGAAAGATTCGAGCCGGAACTGATAATCGCCGTCGGACGGATTTTATGATTCAGATAAATTTTTTCACACGCCAGTGTCACATGACTGATCAGATCATTGTCGAGTGGCATCTCCGCCCGGTATTCGTCATTGTATTCCAGCCCCATTTCTTCAAGTGCTGAGCGGAACCCCTTGTAGGAAGAGCGGAAAATATCATATTCATGGGAACAATCGACATATCCGATTCTGCGGTGCCCGTTTTCCACCAGATAACGGACAAGCGCCGCCGTTCCTTCAAAAGTGTCGACACAGACGGAATATTTGCCCTCTTCATACACATTCACGATTGGAACATCGAGTCTCGTTTCAGTGAAACGTTTAAGTTTTTCTCCCATATAACCGGCTGTGATGATACCGCCAACCAGTCCGCTGGTAAACATTTGAGGCAGATCCGTTCCAGGGCGGCTGATATCAAACCATTCCACCTGAAAACCGATTCCAAGCGTTTTGCAGATCTCAATGAAATGCACCATCATTTCCGCAAAAGAGGGATTCGCCAGAAAATTCGTATTGTAACTTTCGAATACGATAAAACCGATATCATGGATCTTTTTGCTCTTGAGGCACCTTGCTGCCATGCTCGGCCGGTAACCAACCTCTGATGCGATTTTCCGGATCTTTGCCCGCATTTCACGGCTGACGCCATTGTTTCCACTTAACGCATAGGAAGCCGCCGCAACGGAAATACCGGCTTTTTCCGCCACATATTTCAAGGTGTTTTTTTTCTGACGCATTGTCCGCTCTGTTAACTTATACGTTTAATTTAATTATACTCTATTTCTCTTTTTTTGTCAATCCCCTCTTCAGAAAAAATATGAATTTATAAAAAAGTCAGGATAACTTTTGGAACAGAAATATCCGGGTCCGTTTCAAAAATGGTTTCAGGTATTCCATTTCCACTCCGCTTATGTTTTTAGAGGCATTCGAGCTGTTTTGCTGTTGATGAAGGCGTTAGATCCGAAGGGATCGAGGCAGATCGCAGAAACATCAGATCCTGAAGCTCCCTGCTTCTGTTGCGGAACATTTCTGTGGAAGAGACGCATTGTCAGTTGGAAGAAAGCGCCCGGGCGAGATTTTCGGCACTTCCATTCCAATCCACATACATCAGATATCCTGTGTAATTGAGCGGAAACGCTCGTGGATTTCCGTAGAGATCGACCGCTTTCGCGTTCGGAATCGAACAACGGATGGTCGCGGATTTTCGTTTTCCTGTAATGATTGCGGTAGATGCGGAATCATTGCTGAAAACTGCTGCGAACACATCCGGGGCAATCTGTTTGTAAAAACGGAATTTTTTTCCCTCAACTCTCCGGGTGAATGCCGAGCAGGCAGCCAGCGAGGGGTGCGGATACCCATCGGCTCCGGTAAATTGGAGCAGATTGTGACAGTTCAGTGGAGCATAGGCGGAAAGAGCGGTCGTGTAGATGAAAACACGGGAAACTCCACTGGCAAGAAGCGACATGATATACCGCATGGCGGCATTCGCCGGAGCATGAAAGCGTTCCATGCTGACATAGGTCAGCGAATTTTTCCCGATTCCGTAAAATGGAGTGACTTTTGAAACACTGGCGTTACCCGCGGTGCCTTCCGTCATATAGATCGGTTTCCGGTTTTCTTTTTCCTTTTGGAAAACAGAGCCGAAGACATCTGAAATCATCTCTTTGACCGTATCGCCGGGAAAGCCTCGCAGCAGACGGGAGTAGAAATGGAAATCCATTTCATCGCAAGTGTCATAAGCGCCGAGGCGATAGACTTTTTCCGTCCATTCGGAATTGCTGTTTGAATTGAAGCCCGTGATGGTGATCCGCGGGTTCCGCTGTTTTACAGTGCGGTATGCGGATTTTTGCAGCTTCATGTATTCTTCCGCCGGATTTTCAAACGGGACGGGTTTCCCGTTCTGCCAGGTTCGGTTGAAAAATGTGTACAGCCATGGCTCATTCCAGACGAACCATTTTGTGATGCTGTTCTCATAATGAGAGGACAGGGTCGAAACATAGTTTTCCCAGTCTTTCAGGGAGATTGGCGACTGGTAGGCCTGGAAATAAAAATTCTCGCACCGTCTTTTTTCAAACTGCTGTCTGCTCGCCCAGACCGGGGCTCCGGCAAACTGTCCGTAAATCGAAAGACGCCATTTCCGATAGATTTCCACCAGATCGTCCCGGAAACGCCATTTCCCCTTTTCCGGTTCCAGGTAAAACCAGTTGACGATTCTCTGGGTATCTGCATCATGCAGGCGGACATGATTCATTCCGGCGGCCTTTACTGCGGCTACCATGTTTTCCTGCGGCTGAACATGAATTCCGAACGGGGATTCCGGAGCATCTTTCCCCCAGAAAACCGGACGGAGAATCCGGGTCACGATAAATTCATTCACAGGAGAAACCGGTCGGCCGTTGCGGAAAAGAGATGCTTCAATGCGGAATTGTCCGAGCGGGGCATCCGGAAAAACGGTGTAATCCAGAATCCCTTGTGTAACATTCCGTTCGATTTTTTTTGCAGGAAGGGTTTTTCCATTTCCGTAGATGTCGCTGATTTTCCAGCGGATTTCCGCTCCTTCCGCCTTTCCTGTCACATGCCAGAGGACTCCGGGTGGTTCGTCCGAAAATTGAATTCGTGCAACGGAGGCATCGGACTCAGGAAGGGAGAAGGCGATTTCACATTCATTTGCCGGTTGATATTCGCGTTGTCCGAACGGAGCCGCCCGGAAAGCATCCAGGAATAACTCTCCGCCCGGAGAGAGAACTTCCCAGGTTGCCTGGATTGCCACGCACTCTTTGGGAACTTCAAAATCAACGGATGCCCTTCGCCATCCGGCAGATGGTGACAGATTCCGCACAACAGGAGCGCTCTCTGGGAAAAAGATCAGACTGATTTTTGAATTTCCTTTTCCTTGATAAGAAAAACTGAAGGTATATTGTTTGCCTGGTTCCGGAACGCTGAACATTTCAGAAGAAACCATGACGCTGTACCAGTCATTCAGAAGTTTCCGGAGCCGCAGAGCAGGTGCACCGGAAGGTCCGGGAACAGCGGGAGCGGATTCGACCTCGCCGTTGTCGGAAAGATGGGAAAAAACCTTCGCCCAGCCAGTCTGCAGCCCCAGAGGGAGTCTGGAATTGCGCAGATAGTTGACGGCGTCGGCGTCAGGACGCAGGGCTTTCAGTTTCGGTTTGCCGCTGTCCCGGGATTTCTCATATTCCGCCTGTGTGATCGTTTCCAGCTTCAGGGAACGGAGATCCAATTCGCCGCACCCGTTGAAGTAGAAGAAAAGTCCGGCATCCCGGATATCGGTGTCCGGGAAATGGAAGACCGCACTGACGGTATCCCAGTCGTACGCATAAGGCTCGTTCTGCCGGACATTTAAAGCTCCTTTTCCGATTGTCTGATAGGGAGCATTGATTTGACGGAACGAAAACGATGCCGGCCCGTCAAGATTGTTGCGGATGACTGCTGTCAGACGGCAGAAGGCTCCGGACGGAAAATTTTTGAGCTGAAGAAAAAACTGTGTACTGTCCTTGCTGCATGAGAAACGGGTAAAGGAGATTCCTCCGGCGTCTTGCCGGAGAGCTGCCTGACAATCGGAAAGTTTCCAGTGAGCGAAATTCTCATAAACGTCTTTAGGCAGAATTCC
Source organism: uncultured bacterium (assembly GCA_949292215.1). Classification (GTDB taxonomy): domain Bacteria; phylum Verrucomicrobiota; class Lentisphaeria; order Victivallales; family UBA1829; genus UBA1829. Next base: position 17,324 of record CASEYW010000014.1, on the reverse strand, counting down.
GCGAAAAGTCCCTTTTCCCCGAACGCTGATTTCCTTGTTCTGTGCTCTGGAAAAGTCACAGTACAGAAGTTCCGAGGAGAGCGCAGAAAAGAGGACGCAGCTCAGAAGTATCGGGAGGAGCAGTTTTTTCATGAAAGCCTCGCTCAGTTCAGATCAAACGTGAAAAGGTTTCTTACCATGTCTTTGGCCCTCTGGACGTTTTGCACATGGCCGTCTCCGAAGAGAATGTTGTTGGAGAAATTTCTGTGACGTTCTCCCCAGTAGTCGGGGCTTGAACTTCTCCATGGAATGATGCAGCCGGGAGGACGATCATCGAAGGTCTGTTTCTCTTTTTCCATGAAGACGATGAATTTACTTACGGTTTTCCAGGTTTTCATATTCCGGTATCTCAGACTTTCGGTCCCTTTTTCGACCGGGGACATGTTGCTGTTCATCGCGAAATGCCCGAACGCATCCTGATAGGTGGAACGTTTTGTCTGAGATGGACAGTTGAGATATCCCACGCGAGGATTGTCGAGGTCGGCTTTGGTATTATAGCACCAGTTTGCCTGATGGAGGGGTGCTCCGGATGTCATGGTGTAGAAGAATGCCTGCCATTTCATATATCCGTCCTCTGGAACGCCTTCCGGCTGAGGCAGAAAGCCGTCGTTGCTGTCGGTATACTGGACCATAACCAGACCGAGCTGTTTCTGATTGCTGATGCAAGTGATCTGCTGTGCCGTTTCCCGTGCTTTCGCCAAAGCCGGAAGAAGGAGCGAAACTAATATTGCAATAACTGCAATCACAACAAGCAATTCTATTAAAGTAAAATAATCTACAATAGAACAAGGGGTTTTCATCCTTCTGTTTTTTCTCATTTTCCTGTCCTCTCTTTCGTTGTTGAAATTCTTTGTCCGTTTTCATATTCGGCTAACGTATAAGGAATTCTGATTTGTACGATCGGTGCTTTGGGATCCTCGCATTGAAGGAGGAGGTTGTCGTTTAAAAGGGAAACCGCCTGATTCAGATGATTGGTTATGACAAGACCGCTGAAATTCAGTTCTCTGTGATTGGATTCGCTCTGAATAACGATTCTGCATTGATTTTTCAAGTCAGTTGAATCGGCGAGCATGTTGTAGAGAAGCCGATTGAATGGATAAAAGATGACGGCGTCGAAAGAGGTTTGCTTTAAAAGTGATGCAAATGTTTCCGGAGGCTCCGATTCATTTACAAGAGTCAGATCGGATTCTCGAATGCCGTTTTCTCTGCATGCGTCCGCAACAGCCTTGTGCAGGAGTGCGGATCGAAGCGGATTGGTGTGTACGGTCAGCAGAATCTTCTGCCGTCCTTCTTTGTGAAGATGCTGAATGACTTCCCGGAAGAAGATGTCATCCTGCGTATAGGCGGAGGAGAGAAACTCACTCCTGCGAATCACGGAAACAACCGGAAATCCTTTGGCATGAAGCTGTTCCGCCTGTTTGAGAATGATGGGGGCAGCATCGTAGAGAATCAGACCTTTCAGATTGTTGTCTTTCACGGTCTGTTCCAGAAGGGAGGGTGACTCGAGTTTCAGCGGAACGATGGAATAGGTTTCGTCCCGGTTCAGGAGGTCCAGTCCAACAACAGACTCGTATCTCATAAAATAATTATTAATGAATGCTTGTTTTCCGAGGACCGTCACCGTTCCAAAGAGAGAATATTCATGTGTTCCCGACGATGCCTGCGGACAGGAAATCGTTCCTCCATTTTTGCATGGAACCAGATATCCGTCCGCTATCAGATCCCGGATCGTGCGCAATGCCGTTGGCTGAGATGTTCCGAACTTCTGCGCAAGTTTGCGCGACGAAGGAAATTTTACCGGCACTCCTCCATGAGAGGCAATCTGATTAATAATGTAGGAACGGATTTTCATGAAATCCATTTCAGCACTCCAGCGCATGGAAACGTTTCCTTTTTATCACTTTTCATTTAACTTATCAGTATTGTAATTATACAACATCCCGGAAGAAATGTCAATAGGCATGGAAAATTTTTCTGAATTTTTTGCAGGGAGTTTCAGATGCCGGGACAGCGTCTGATTGTCTGGGTACATTTGCAAATCCGGCGAAGAAATCGTTGTTCTGCAGAAGAAACCGCTTTTTGCCCGGAGTTTATGAACTGCGTGTGAATCAGAGGAGAAGCAGACTGGACGAAGAACCCGTTGAATGCCGTGATTCGCCGGAAGCGAGGACAGAATCCCAATCGATTCTTATATCCAAATTCTAGCCGATTTGCAATCGCTTTGTTCCATGCTGTTTTATTTTATGGAAGAATATACTGCCAGCTTGCACGGTATGACTGCCAAACAAAATGGGACCCGCTTTTACAGAAATACGAATGATTTATTGCCGAATATGACAGATTCAATGACGCGGTCCGGGTTTCAATTAGATACCTGAATTTTTGGTATTTGATATTGAGTTGTATTACAAAAATATTTGCAGCTCCTCTTCATGGCTGCCAGGCAAGATCATTTGCTGCATTCACTTTTTTCTCTCATCATTTTGTTTTGTTGAATTCTTATGTTGTCTTTCAAACACAAACATTTTCTCATTCAACAGCAGAAAGAGATGCAGAAAACAACAAGAATTTTATAGAAATCGTCTGAAGTCTAAAAAATAAAATGACATCCGGCTTTTTCCTGAGAGACGAATGGAACGACCAGCAGCATTTTTCTTTCGGAAAGAGGCTGTTGGCGGTCAAGCATCTGATGAAAATTCCAGACTTTGAAAAGTTCATCGTTTTTCTTTCAATTCATAAAACTCGACTTTGTGATACCGCATATTCACATTGCAGAAACGGAAATGTGTAAAATCGCAGGAGGCAAATCGGATCCCCGGCGCATCTGATACGGCATCCAGATTGCCGTTCACATAGAGCCAGACTCGGGAGCCGTCGTACCGGAAGCGGAGATGCACTTTTTTATTCAGCTCCAGAACGTTTTTCGACTTCATGTTCAGAATATGTACCCGTTTATCCGGATGGAACTGAAAGCCGACCTGGATGAGATCAAAGAGGCGGGCATTTCCGTGAGTCGGATATTTCAAAGGTGTTACCTCCAGAACAATTTCGAAGGGATTGCGCTGAAAATTCTTCATTGGATTGTTTTTGGTCGGGAATACCACAACACATCCATTTTTTTCAGTAAATTCGGCACCATGTTCCGAATACTGAAATTTGATTTCCGGGGAATAATAACAGCCGGGGACAGCCGGAAGCAACTCCTTCCTTGAAAAGTCCATTGCGGCTTTCAGAACGGGAACCAGCTCTCCAGTGGTTGCTTTCTGAGCTTTGGCAAAGGTGATGCCGACCACCACATACTGCGCGGCGGTCAACCCGGCACGGATATCAACAGTTCGAATCCGTTTGTCCGGATGCGGATTCCGGAAAGTACTCAGATAAAGATTGACTGCACCCTGTTTATTTCTGCCTGCCCAGGCGATCTGGCAGTTGGCGCCAGGAATGAAATTCCACCAGTCGCAGATGTCAAACTGCGCCCGGACTGGAACCGTTGCCCGGGAACCGTCGGCATAATGGAGAATGTATTCGGCAATAGGAGTTCCGGGCTTCTCCGTCATCCAGGCGGACGCATGAAGGACATGGAACAGGTCGGCTTCCGCTTCCACCGGAATACCTTTCACTTCCCGCATCAGTTTCTGAGCCATGACACTTCCAAAACTCAGAACGCCTTTTCCGTCGTTCTTTTTCGGCGCGGTCAGATAAAATGGAATTCCGCAAAAGAGATTTTCCTCCGGGAAAAGCGGAACAGGAGTGGGCTGTCCATCTTCTTCATAATTGTTCCGTCCGACGTGATTGATCAGGAACATGCGCATGTCATTGCGTCCCTGATCGGTCCATCCGCCTTTTCCATCTCCTGCGATACGGTCCCAGTAGCCCATATTGGCAAATTTTCCCAGATTGAGTTGCTGATAATGAAATTTCGGTTTGACGACAGGAAGGAAATTCACGCCCAGATTCCGGCAGAGCATCGCGATGGACCGCATCACTTTCTCCCGTTCCTTGTCTACGGCATTTTCCCAGGGAAGCGTATCCAGCAGAAGACGTCCTCCGCCGACACTGATTTCTGCAAGAAAAGCAGGTGTCGTCAGAAGCCGGATTCCGGAGCTGCTCTCTTCGGATTCCATGCACCAGACGGGTGGTTCCGACGTCTGCATGGAACACTGCCAGTAGATTCCGGGGCGGCACCACTGTTCCTGATTGGCTGGCGGCCGATACCATGCGAGGTCAAAATTCGCAATTCCATTCAGCAGCGCGGCATTCCCGACCGGCACTCCTCCCAGAATTTTTTTCGGCCGTGGAACAATCCGCAGATCCTTCGGAATGATTCCCTCCAGTTTTTTCAGTGTTTCCGGTGTGAAATTGTGAATCCAGACCGTTCCTCCCTTCGACAGAATTTTCCGGATTGATTCTTTCGGAAGATTTGCAGAGGAATCCATCAGAACAATCCCTGAATCCGGATTGGTCTTTTCCACGGTTTCAGTAAAAATCGTTTTCAGGAAAGGTGCGATTCTTGTATTTTTTCCTGCCAGGAGGGTAATCGGTATTCTGTTCTCCATCCGGCGTTCCACTCCGCAGCGGATCATGTTGGCAAACAGTTTCAGAACGGCGGGATCAGAACTGTTTACGGGAAAGGAATTGAGAATGCAGATGCCTTTGTCCACATCGACTTCCACCAGAGAGGTCCATTCCATGCCGCCGCGTCCGCCGCATTCCAGAATGTTCCGGAAGGAGCCCTCGTACGGCTTGCGGAAACTGCCTACGGAAACCAGATTTTCATCACGCCAGCAATTCAGCTGTTCTGCCTGGAGCCCCCTCAGCACAGGATGCCCCTCGCTGCGGATCCAGCTGCGGGTCGCGGCATGATTGATATCGCGTTCCGGAAGTTCGGCGCGGAATGGAACCCACTCTTTCTGCGGCATCATCAGAACTGTTCCTCCCGCTTTGAAAAACTCATTCAGCATGGGAGCCATGGAAAGACGGAACGCATCCGGAGCAACAATAACGACCTTGATTCCGGCGGGAATGGATGTTTCAATTTTCCGTGCTTTCTGCAAATTCAGATTGGTCAGTTTTGCATCGAATGAGTTCCCGATCACAGCGATCCGGTCCGCCAGTGCGGAGAGATCATATTTCCGGGACATGACATGGATCGTCTGTTCGAATCGCGCCTGTTCCTGAGTTCCCATCAGGGCTTTGACGATCAGCCGCGCCGTATAGGGCCTGCCGAGGGCGGGCAGAGTCACGGAGACAGTTCCATCCCACTTTTCCCCTTGAGGCACTTTGACCTTCCATTCGCCCTGTTTCAGGAACGATTTGTCATTGGCCCGCAGATACCATCGAATACGATCAGCGGGTGCGCCGCCGTCGTTCAGAAAAACGACTTTCCGATTCAGCGTCGTTCCTTCCGTCAGATTCGGCTGGAACTCAAGGGGAGCCATCACGGTATGTTCCAGTACATAATTCATGTCGCGCACCCACGGATTGAGTCCGGCGAAACCGACATAGCGGTAATAGTTGCAGACCATGCGAAGCGCCTCCTCCGCCGGATTCTCTGCGACGGGATTGTAGTAGGAAACCGGGGTGGACGCCGTGGGCGACTCCTGCTCCCAGAGCCAGTGGTCATAAAGGACGTCGCCCGCAATCGAAGGATCGGCAAAACGGTAGAACTCCCCGATGATGACCGGTTTGCTCCAGTCGAAAGGATTCGTGCGCCATCCGCCTTTGACGGAACCGCTCTTCCGGGTCACCCACCAGAGATCATTCGGAAGAGTAAAACCGGAATTCGGATATTGCGCCTGAATGGTCCCGGCACTCCATTCCGGGTAATGGATGTTGTTGATATCCAGAATTCCATTCCAGGAATTGTCTCCATCCGCCTGAAAGAGGGCGTTCGGGGCATACTTGCGCATCGTTTTCAGGTAATGTTCCGTGACATCCTTCCACTCGGCTCCGGTTTCAGCCCAGACCGTCTCATTGGCAAGAGAATACATGATAACCGACGGATGATTCCGGTACAGTTTCGCAACTCCTTTGCAGTATTCCTCCACTCCCTCCTTGCGGAAACGGTTGTTCTGATTGAAAAAACTGAAAGCCAGCTCCGGAATCAGGAAACGTCCGGCACGATCGACGGATTCGATCAGCCAGTACGGCAGGGACCCCAGGTGCATGCGAGTGGCGTTGACGGCATTTTTCCCTTTATACCAGCGTCCGTACTTCCATTTTTCAAAATCGGCGGAACAGCCCATGATGGAATCGCGGGCAAGAAAGATCCGCTGACCGTTGAGAAGAATGTCGCGTCCGGAAATTGCAATTTCGCGGAATCCGAATTTCTGGCGGAAGGCATCCGAAACCTTACCCTCGCTGGTCAGTACAACATCCGCCTCGTAAAAGTGAGCTCCGGCGGGATCCCACAGCAGCAGGGGAGCCGTCCACGGACGGCGCACCGTGATGATTTTTTCTCCTCGTGCCGGAACTGTGACCGGTTCGGCTTCCACAATCATTCTCGGGCGTCTGGAGTCCTGTTCAGGAGCCACACGGATTGAGGGACGAACCGTCACCGCCCGGTCGGAAACGTTCTTCAGCGTAATCTCAAAGGCGATTTCCTTTTTCTGGACAAAGGTCCGGACAAAAACGTCGTCGATGTAGCAGAACGGACGGAACTCCAGTTTGATCGGACCTTCAAAGCGGGCGAGATCCCCATAGCAGTAATGAGGTGCCAGCCACTCTTTCGTCTTCGGATCAATCAATCCTTCATGGGCGGTAATGGCAAATGCAATCTCATTTTTTCCCGGACGCAGAAGGTTAGTCACGTCCATCTCCTTCGGCAGACATGCCTGATTGGAAGATCCCGCAAATCTGCCATTGACAAATAAACCGAATTTCAGCCGGGCTGTGGCGATCGTGAAGAACGCCGCATGATTCTTCAGCATATTTTCAGGAACATCCACAATTCGACGATGCCATTTTGTCAGATCGGTTTTCTGTTTGAACTGCCCGTTTTTGTCGAACAGAGGATCATGATAGCGGGCAGCACCTCTCATGGCGGTTTTCACTCTTACCCCTTTGCTCCCCGGGGACCAGCGCAGATTTTCCGGAAGCCTGGCGAGATCCGTGGAATCGGAGAGCGCGTATTCCCAGTCGGTTTCTTCATCCGGAATCATCAGTTCAGCACGGGGACCGAAAAGATATGCTTCCATTGCTCCGGCAAACGTCAGCGGAAGAGCTGCAAGCAGTAATACATGGAAAAGATGTTTCATTCTCAAGCCTTTATTTCTTTATTATCTGTATAACATTCAGTGCTTTTCAAAAAAACCTTTTGGACGAACGGGATATACTCTGCCGAATTTATTTGCCGCTTCGGAATCCCCGGTAAAACGCATGAGGAAAAAAAACAGGGAAATCCTGAAGCGTTCTTCCGTTTTCCGTCGGCACCTTCAGAAGAGACGCCAGAGACAGCGCCGCGGCATGCCCGTCAATGTACAGCAGATTGGTCGTTCCGGTAAGGAGAGAAAAGGAGTTCAAGATGCCGTCCTTGCTACGGTCTCCCGTTCCGCCGAAGTCATTTCCACCTCCGTGACGGAATGCCGTATTCAGCCCATCCCCCCAGCCGTTCAACGCCAGAGAATTCGGATGCTTGATATCTCCTGCAAAAATGGCTTCGACAGGTCTTGTGACCTCCGAAAGCTTCCGGTAGTAGGGAACATCGGGACTTCCCTTCTTTGCCACTTCCCCTACTGCGTAATGTGTATAACGCATTGCATTGGAACCGTTGCCCCACTGAGCCTTCATCGGCTCCGCCGGACAGAGAAAATCGCAGTCATAATTTCCGTTTTTCAAGGTGGAGATGAATTTTACACCGTAAGCGCGGGAACAGCTTTTGCCGTCCGGAGAAGTCCCTGAAAGTACACCGTACCATGTATTCGGGTGATCCGATCCGACACTACCTTTGTTTACACGGATTGCCGTTACAATGTAATCTCCGCTGTCACCGCTGTAGCTTGCCTGTGCAAGTCCGATCTGCTTCAAATTGCTCAAACAAACCGAACCTCTTGCCATGGATCTTGATTTCTCCAGTGCAGGAAGCAGAAGAGCAATCAGAATTGCAATGATTGCCACAACGATCAGAAGTTCCAGCAATGTAAATTGGAATTTTCTCCCTGCATTCATCAAGACTCGCCTCCTTATTCTGAAAACAATTCCGGAACAGCTCCGGTGGTTCGACGCTTCTTTTTTCTAAATACCATTATATCATAAAACACCGGATTTGACAAGAGGATGGGAATGACACAAAATGAGACAAAAATCTCTCCTGCCGGACCTTTTATGGAGAGACAACATCACGTTTCCGAAGAGTTTTCCGGAAAAAGAGAGAATCGGATTGTTTTTTCAGAAATCCATTGTATTTTACTTCGTTTTCATCGGTGGGATTCGATTGCCGATCTCAGGATCTTTCCGCTGGAAAGCGGTTCAGCAAGAGCTCCGGAATGAAAGAAAATACACCAAAGAACGGACGGGGAAAACCGAAAAAAGTCACAGTCCGCACCATTGCGGAAATGACAGGATATGCGCATTGCACAGTGGCGCGGGCTCTGGCAAACACCGGCAATGTGGCGGAGGAAACCCGCAGAAGGATTTTACAGACAGCAAGAGATGCCGGATATGTAAATGAAAAACAGCCGGTGATAGCCATTATCATTCCCCTGTTCGGTCCGGAAATCAGCACCTACAACACAAGCCTGATTGATGAACTTATCGCGCATCTGGACCGGGAGGAGTTCCGATACGAACTCATTCCGGAGCATATGACCGGAAGATTGAATGAAAAACTGATCAATGGTGCCATTTCTCTCTGCTATTTGGGAGCGCTGGAAAAAGAATGGGCTGCTCTTCACAACATTCCTCTTGTCTGCATCAATGATTATGGGTTCAATCTGAACCGGATTTATTCCGTATCCTCCAATGACCGTCAGGTTATGGACATTCTGGTGGACCATCTGCTGAATGGCAACCGCAGAAGAGTTGTCTACTATGAGCTGCATTCCTCCACCAAAAATCAGAGGGAGCGGAAAGCCTGTTTTTACCAGATTGCGAAACATGCGGATCTGGAAATGGTTCCTCTGCCGGACAAACAGCAGAATTGGGGACTCTTTGTGAAACGCAACAGAATTGATGCGATCATTATTCCCTCGGAAGACCCTGATCTGCGCATTTATGCGGAGCTCAAACAGCATGGACTGAACATTCCCGGGGATGTGGAACTGATCCACTGGTTTACCAGGAAAATTTCAGAAACGCTGATGCCCGACCAGTTCTGCCCGGGACAGGATTTCCCGGAACTGGCCAGACAGGCGGTCCTTCTTTTGAAACGTCTCTTTCATGGAGACGAAGTCATTCACGATCTGTTTGTGGATTACCGTATCTTTCAGTCCGGTTCCACCCGAGCATAGCAGGAGCTGGATTCCGCGTTTGGTCCGAACAGAACCCCATGAAGGGCCTCTCCGTTCCGGTTCACGGATTGCTGAATTTCAAACCGGAAAACCATCATTCCTGTATGGCTGGGGCAGTTCGACTGCCAGATCCAGAAACTGCATCTCTTTGCGATGGAATTTTTCGCAGTGAATGAATGGGACGGGAAGCAGGATTCCGGATAAATGAACTTCCAGAATCCGACCATCGTGCAGAATGCAGAACTGCCGCCGATGAAATCGCTCTGCATCGGCAAGGAACAGTTCCAGACAGGAGTTCTGCCAGGGCACCTTGCAAATCTGCGGTTCCTTCTCCATGATCTCCGCATGAATCCGGAAGAGATTTCCTGACAAAGCAAAAGAATACGCTCCAAGGCTAGTTCCATCATTCCCCGCGATGCAAAGTGGTTTTGAAAAATCCGTCCTCAAGTGCAGACGGTGTTCCGCATATACGGGGAAACCGTGTTTCCATCCGCCGCATTCCAGTTCCATCCGCTGTTCTTTCTGCCCGGAATATGGCAGACGGCACGGGGAATGCACCGGCGTATCATTCCAGAACACGGAAAGATCGGGCGATTCCGGAGAGAGACTCAGGAAACCATCTTCCGTTTTCTCCGTTTCATCCAGCATCGGTGGAGTAATCCGGACCGTGGTTTTCGGGAAAAGCTGCCGGCTTCGATGGGATTCATGCGCGAACTGCCGCAGAATGCAGAAATCCTCTCTGGAGATTCCTTCCGGGGTGAAAGGAAGATCCCAGGCAATCACGCCTCCATTGTCAGTTATGTTCCGAGTAAGTTCAGCATATTCCTTCGGAGAATACCGGAGAGTGGAACGGGGCCCCCCAGGTATTTCCTGCCGGAGTCAGCAGGAACGGCAGAAGTCCATCGGAAAAACGGGAACTGCCCGAAGGAACTGCAAGCCGAGGCTCAAAAATTTCGCCCGCCGTCATACTTTCCGGACTTTTCCGGTAATTGCGACGGGGAAGATACTGAATTCCCGGATTGAACGCAACCAATGCGTCCGGATTGCCCGCACGAAGTGCTCGAACAAACAAAACGCCGTTGGGTTCTTCCGGGAAGTCAAAAGAAATTCCGGATTATAGGTTCCGTCGATCCTCCAGCCGTGGATCTTCCGTCCTCATCGTTCGGCCCAGACCCGGTGAATATCCGTCCACATCTTCAGGAATTCGTCCATGCGTTTGAATTCCGGTGTCACGATTTTTCCTCGGGCCTCCGGCCATGCCTGTTCGCATTTCAGCTTTTGAAGTACAAGGAGATTCGCGCCGGGGATATCTATTTATAGAAACGGATAACCCGTTTTTGACCGGAATAAGAATAACGCTGTTGTCAGAGAAAAGACCTTCTACTCCCTTAGCACACAATATCAGAAAAAATACCGGATAATCGGTAAAAAGTTCGATAATGAAATGTTATAGGTGTCATGATTTTATATCACAAAATAAAGGAGCATGATCACTTAATTTTAGGGCGAACTCTGACGATATGATTCTAAAGCTGTTTTCTTTCAACCTTTCAAGAGAGCCATACATATAATCTATATGAAAAGGCTTGTTTTTATTCCATTGATGATAATAAGTATGTTCCTTTTCCTCTCCAAATGCTTCGTTTCTGGCAGCGTGATAATAGCTGTATAGTTTTTTCTGATTGAAGATCTTGTTTACAGTGGAAAATGACCACCAGCCACATTCATGATCCCATATCTTACTGGCATTAAAGTCTCCCATGAACAACGTGTTCGAATTAATGAGCGGTTCATTCAACAAAAGATATTTCCAAAGCTGCCCGATGTAATGAAAAATATTGTCATCTGCTTTATGGCACCATACTGCTACGATTGTAAGATCATCAAATTTGACTGGTAAAAAATATTTCAGCTCATGTATGGAATCGCCATACTTGCAGAATTCTGAGCTCATATTGGAAAAGCGTTCATCCATTTTAAGTTCTTTATTCCGAGAAAAAATTCCGAGCCCCTTATTTTTACTTTCGCCAATCCATTGACAGGATGTAAAGCAATTGAAAAATGCCTTTTTTATTGCCTCTTCCTTTTTGTTCCTGACTTTTATTGTTTCCGGATTTTCACATTCTTGAATGATCGCGATATCCCAATCGAAGGTCATTATGGATGCAATCTTTTCTTTGAAATTTCCGCAGCAATTCCATGAGAGTGTTTTCATTATAAATCTTTCTGCCGGTTGTTGATTTTTATCGTATATTTAGCAGATATTCCGGAAGGAAAAACACTTGAATTCAATCCAAAATATCGGTTTTTGATTTTCATACTGCCATATGCGGGAATAAACGGTTCTGTTTTTCCGTAAAAACAGGTGATATTTTTCTCCATGTTAATTTAGGATAGCATGGAAAATTCTGATTGCAAATCAGAAATTTTGAATCATAAATCAAATTGACAGGGGCAGGAGGATCAGCTTTTAAGGAAAGGCGTCCGGAAGTAGCGAAACCATCGAAAGACGAGGTGCAGGAATCAACTCTAGGCGTAGCGATTCTGCATAAAAACGGAGCCGCTTTTTTGTTATCCTGATCGGGACAACATGAGCAGGATCGCGCAAAGATGGGTAAAAATAGAGAGATCACACAGACGTAACTGTAGAAGTTACAACGTCTCATACGACAGATCGTCAGATAATGCCGTAATGTCTACATTCTCAATGGGGCGGGCATAATGCTGGAAAGCACTTCCGATGGAATAATCTCCCCTGTCTGGATGGCTTTCCTGAACTCGCGGGGAGGGCGACCAAAAAAAGCATGAAACTTCCGGGTGAAATAACTGCTGTCTTTGAAACCCGTTCGAAGCATGATCTCTGAAACCCGAAGGTCCGTATATTCCATCAGCATGACTGCCTGCTTCAAACGCAGACAAATCAGATAATCGACAGGAGACGTTCCCATAATCGTCTTGAACTGAAACCGGAAATTGCTGACCGACATCTGTGCAATGCCGCTCAGACTCTCCAACGTGTGCTCCTCCTGCAGATTCTCCGACATAAACCGCACCGCTTTGCTGATCTGATACGCCGCCTGATCCGACTTCTGCTTGGTATTCTGCCCATATCGGAGAATCGCAATCAATGCACGGAAAAATTCTGCATAAAAAGCTTCCAGCCATCCGGATTTCCGATTCCGGTATTCCTCACAGGCATTTTCAATGATCTCCAGAATTCCCTGAAGGATTTTCCCCTCAACATGCAGCAAAGGGGAACAACTCTTTTCCCCCGGAAAGAGATCTCGGAAATTAGGCAGCTTCGCCAGATTCCCTGGAAATTGAGAAAAAATATCCGACTGAATCAGAATTGCATAATGCTGAAATTGATTCATGGCAACATAATGATGCACCGATCCGGGAGCCATGACAAATAAATCTCCGCTACGGATGGAATACCGACCACATTCCGTTTCATTGACGGCCGTTCCGGAAAAAGCAAGCACCAGTTCATAGTAGCCTTCATGAGAATGCCATAAATCAGAGGAACTGGAATATTTTCGGAAAAGAATCCCCACATGGGCAAGCCTCTCGTGCACCAGCATTGACCATGCAAGCCTGACAGGGGTTTTCGGACCGTTTTTTGTCATATCGTCCAATAGTTTTATCTTTTTGTTATAGTTTTTCTGAACCTCATATGATATAATATAAGAGAAAATTAAAAGATTCAAGGGAAAATATGTCAGATACGAAAAAAAAGTACATTTCTTCGCTGGTAAGGGAATTTGTTCCCTGCTTCCGGATTATCGCGCAGGATCATGCTCTCGGATCGGAAGCGATTCCAGGGAACCGCATCCTCCGAACTTTTCTTGCAAATGATTATCCGATATGTTCCGTTGAAAAAGGAGGCTTCCTTGTTCTGGATTTCGGAACAGAAGTTTCCGGTGGCGTGCGAATCGTCACCTCAGGAAAGATGAAGCCCTGCCGAATCCGACTGCGCTTCGGAGAATCCGTTTCCGAGGCCATGAACACCCCTGATCCGGATCATGCCATTCATGATATTGAACTTCCTATTTCCGCTTTTTCTTCCACAGACTTTGGAAACACGGGATTCCGTTTTGTTCGAATTGATGCACTGGATTCTTCTCTGCTTCTGCATAATGTGATTGCCATCTGTGAACATCAAGCATGTGAACAGATCGGCACCTTTCATTCTTCGGATCAACTTCTGAATAAGATTTTCGATACCTGCATCCATACAGTGAAACTGAACATGCAGGACTATCTTCTCGACGGTGTAAAGCGGGACCGGCTGATCTGGGGAGGCGACATGTACCCGGAAACAATGGTGATTCTACGGGCATTCGGAGCCGTCGCTGTCGTGAAGGATACGCTGGAACTGCTCCGGAACCATACAAAGAAAAAGAATTTTATCAACGGCTTTTCCTCTTATACTCTCTGGTATTTTCTGACTCTGTATGATTTCTGGATACACAGCGGGGACGACTCTCTTTTGAAAACAAATTGTTCCCTGCTGGAATCGGAAGCGATCCGCTTGTCTTCCATGGTCGATTCCGAGGGACGGGAACACCTTCCACCCGTTCGATTTCTGGATTGGCCGTCCAGTCAATCACCGGAGATCATTCACGCAGGACTTCAACCCCTGCTTCTGATGGCCCTCCGCGCCATAAATGTTATGCTCGCCTATCTGAAATCTCCGGTTTCCATTCCTGAAACGATTCTGAGAAAACTGAAAGATCATGTGCCTGATCCGAAGGACAATAAATCGGCCGCGGCACTTCAAATTCTTTCCGGCATGGCGGATCGAACCGATGTTTTAGAGCACAATCCCTATTTCGGTGTCAGCACACATTTCGGATATTATCTGCTTCTTGCGAAGCAAAATCAGAAGGCATTGGAACTTGTCCGAAAATATTGGGGAGCAATGCTGGATTTGGGCGCCACCACCTTCTGGGAAGATTTCAATTTAGAATGGGTCCCCGACGCCACAGCGATTGATGAGCTTCCTGTTCCGGGACGTCCTGACATTCACAAGGATTTCGGAGCCTATTGCTACAAGGGATTGCGGCACAGTTTATGTCATGGATGGGCGGCGGGGCCGGCTGCCTGGTGTTCCCAGAGAATTCTGGGCGTAGAACCCTTGAAGCCGGGATTCAAGGAGATCAGGTTTCAGCCGGACCTCTGTGATCTTGAGTTTGCCGAGGGTACCGTGCCGACTCCATATGGACTCATAAATGTCTCTCTGAAAAAAGGACGGGAACCGGAAATTCAACTTCCCGGAGAGATTCTTCTCAGAAAATAAACGGATGCAGGAGAACTGATCTATGCAGCAGACAATTTTTGATGATCCCGAAATCTCCCTTCTTCTGGCCGGGACCCTTTGCCGGAGAAGCTCTCTGGATATCCCGGAATCGCCGATGGGGGTTGGATTCGAGTGTCTGGACAGGAAACTGTTTCTGCCGGAAAAATGTTATGATCTGATGGGGGAATCCGGAGTCAAACATGCACGATGTCAAACGGGATGGAGCCGTTGTGAAACCGTCAGGGGCGTCTATGATTTTGCATGGCTTGACGAGGTCGTCGACAATCTGCTTCAACGGGGGATTGAACCGTGGTTTAATCTCGGATTCGGGAACATCCTTTACATGTCCGATGTTCCGCATGAATCGTCTGTGGGTTTCGTCCCGACCGCATACGGTCCGGAATGTGTGGAGGCCTGGTGCAGGTATGTCAGAAACCTGGCTCGTCATTTCAAGAGCCGTGTTCATCATTTTGAAATATGGAATGAACCTGATCTGGAGCTCTTCTGGCAGCCGGAGAAACCTTCCGGAAAACATTATGCGGAATTCATCCGACTTACTGCGCCGCAGATCCGGAAAGAGATTCCATCCGCGAAGATCGGCGGCTGTTCCGGCGGATACTGGGTCGATCAGCAGATTCCCGGGTTTCGTTTTCTGGACGATGCTTTGCAGGAGGGAATGGGAAATGAGATCGATTTCTTTGCGATTCATTCCTATGGAAAATTACCGGAACTCGGGTTCCGTCATACCACGGATGTTTTGAAGGAGATGTTCCGGGAATACGCTCCGCATGTTGAACTCTGGCAGGGGGAATGCGGATATCCGTCGACAACCTACGGTCATAGTGATTCCAGCTGGGGAATCGTCAACGCAACGGAAGATGCCCAGGCGCGATTTGTCTGTCGCCGCGCCGTCCTGGATCTTTCCTGCGGGTATCGCCTCTCCAGTTATTTTCATATGGCGGACCTGATGGAGAATAGTTACCGCGTATCCTCCGGCAAACCGCGCAAGCCGGTCATGCTGGGGCTGCTTCATGGAAAGACCTATATCCCCAAAGCAGCGTATCGAGCCTTCTGTTCCATGTGCGCCATTCTGGATTCCCGGACGAGGCCACGTCCGCTGACCGCAGTTCCGCACTCGCCTTTCGATACCTTGTTAAGCGGTGCGCTGCCTTCGCTCGGATTGGAAATCCATACTTTTGAACGCAATGGTTATCCACTTTATACCTATTATTTTGCGGAAGATCTGGAGCGCGGTTTTTTCGGAGATAAACGCTTCGGACTTTTGACGATGCACCAGACAGAAAACCGGATCTCCTCCCCGGTTCTGATGGACCCGCTGACAGGAAATGTTTATCGAATGGAAACTCGAATGACAAACAGGGATGGATATCTTTATTTTGAACACCTTCCTTTGACAAATTATCCGCTGTTTCTGACGGATGAACAGGCTTTTCTCTGGAGGGAGGAGAAATGATGAGCCGATGGAAATTGGAAAAGGGATAAACAAAACAGGATCCCCGCAGGAAAAACTGCGATTCCGACTCAGTTCTATGGGGAAAAAGAATCCGCAGAAGCAGTTGAAACAATTCATACAGCTGACTATCTGCAGGATATATTTAATCAGGAGTCTTTAACCAATCTTTATAAAAGTTCTCTAATTTAGGGAAGATATGCGATTCTGCTTAAAAACAGAGTCGCTTTGGGGTTGTTCTGACGAGATGTGAGCGGGAAAAGAAAATGATGGAATCGGCGATGGGGATCTTCTCCTTGATGCAACACGCTCCTTTGACGCAGAGGTCGTGCGAAGCAGGATTGCAAATTTTGCGGAACTTGAACTTTTGGTAAGGTCGCCAGTTAAAATAACTTTTTCCGGGGGTAAACTGGTCACTTTTCCTCATTTGCAACGATCGACCTGCTATGGCGACCTCCTGAATTTCGTCTTCATAATCAACAGGTTATAAAATTAAAATTCTCCGTTTGGAGAATTCAGGAGGTCACCGTGAAAACAGAGGTCGTCCTGAAAGTGTGTTTTTGCCGGAAAACGTTCCCCCATCAGGAGGTCGCCGACCTCCTGAAACAGAGAATTTCCGGAGAATCGCTCTCCAAACTTCGGAATTTTGCCGGAATCAGAGAATTGCAGGAAAGAAAAGAGATCGGGAATAAATCTTGCAAATTTCTGCGTACAAACGGGATTTACATAAAAAAAGAAAAAGCTCCGAATCAAAGGACTGACCGGAGCGGAGAATTCTTAATGGGGTGGCTGATTTCGTTCTCGCCCCTTGCCCTCATAGCAGAGAGTTCAAATCTTTTTTCAACAAATACAATTAACTGCGGAATTGGGGATTTTGTGACCTCTTCCCTCAAAAATAGGTGCTGTTAATCTCATCTACACCCCGTATTGAAATAACTGCGGTGAAATGTACTCATAGCCCTTTCCACGCTTTAACTGATATCGTCCGTTCCAATCTGTCCTGTTCTTCTTCCGGAACTTTGGAAAAGAAATCCAGTCCCGTTGCTTTTTCAACAGCATCAACAGT
>CASEYW010000013.1 GCA_949292215.1 uncultured bacterium | reverse complement strand
GGGCGACTGCATCGTCAAACTGGCAACAGCGGGGAATGTCAACGTCATGACGGCGGAAGCGCATCCCTATCAGACCACATTAACCTACTCCCATGTGATCCCGGGGATGTGGTATACGGTCTCCGCCACGAACGCGGCGGCGCTCTGCCAGAGATGGTTCCGCGACCTCTTCTGCGATGCGGAGAAACTGGAAGCGCAACGGATTGGAACCAAAGCATTTGAACTAATGGATCAGCAGGCGGCGAAATCCCCGGTCGGAGCGAATGGAATGTTCTTCCATCCCTATCTTCAGGGAGAGCGTTCGCCGTACTGGGATGCGAATCTCCGCGGCAGTTTCACCGGGATGGCGATCTCCTCGACGAAAGGAGACTTCATGCGGGCTCTGCTGGAAGGGGTGGCGTTTTCTCTCCTCGACTGCTACGGCGTAATCGAACTGATGAAACTTCCGGTAAAACAGATTTTCCTGATCGGCGGCGGAGCGAGAAGCCGTCTCTGGAGCGAAATTGTCTGCAATGTGTTCAATCTTCCGGTGCAGGTCTCCAGTCCGGGCGACGCCTCGTTCGGAAGCGCACTGCTGGCGGGAACCGGAATCGGACTCTTCAAAGACAGCGCGGATGCTGTCCGCAAATGCCTGAGAATCGACCGGGAACTGACTCCCGATCCGGCAATGGCGGAACAGTATGCGGGACTCTTCCGGAAATACCGGAGAATCCATGATGCGCTCGCCCCGATTTACGCAGATCACAACTGAATGATTTTCAACGAGATATATCCAACAAAACGGAGGACAAAATGTTAGTCTCGAAAGACAGCTACATGTATGAAATGATCCGCACGGAGCTTACGGACATCGTCGGCGACGACAATGTCTGCACCCGTGACGCCGACAAGTTCGGTCACTCGATCGACTATTACTGGATTCCCGAAATGTGGCACGACCGCGGAATGGAAACGCCGAAACCGGATTTCATCATCCATCCCGGCAGCACCGAGGAGATCGCCCGGGTCGTGAAAGTTGCAAACCACTACCGCATTCCGGTTGTTCCGTGGGGCGGGGGTTCCGGTTCTCAGGGCGGTGCACTTCCCGTCTACGGCGGAATCATCATCGACATGAAGCGCATGAACAAGTTCAAAGGCATTGACAAGGAAGCACTTACAGTTACATGTCAGACCGGTATGATCGCCCGTCATCTCGAATGGAGCTGCAATAAGGAAGGCTATTCCACCATGCATCTGCCCGCCTCCATCGCCTGCGCGACAATCGGAGGATTCCTCGCGCACCGCGGAACCGGCGTGCTTTCCACCAAATACGGCAAAATTGAAGATATGGTCATGTCCCTGGAAGTGGTCACACCGACGGGCGAAATCATCCGCACCCTTCCCGTCCCGCGCCACGCGTCCGGACCGGATCTCACGATGCTGTTCCTCGGCAGCGAGGGAACACTCGGAATCATCACGGAAGTGACTCTCAAAGTACATCCGCAGCCGGAAGCGCGCGAGTTCCGCGCCTACATCTTCAAGGATTTCCACACGGCTATGAGCGCCGGAGCCGAACTGATGCGCAGCAGGCTTCAGCCCTGCGCGGTCCGCCTCTATGATGAGGAGGAAACCATCCACCATGTCCGCAAAGTCTTCGGCATGGAACTCGACAAAGGAGCATACCTGGTCTTCGGCTTCGACGGAAGAAAAGACATCGTCGACTGCCAGATGAGATATGCCCGCGAAATCATGGAAAAGAAGTTCAAAGGCAAAGACCTCGGCAGCAAGGGCGGTGAACTCTGGTGGGAAAACAAATACAAATTCTTCTATCCGCCGTTCATGTTCCATATGCCGCAGGCGTTCGGAACGCTCGATACAGTGGCAACCTTCTCCAACATCGAAAAGGTCTACTGGGCGATGAAAAAGGTCGTCAACGAGAACTTCCCGCAGGCACGCTTCATTGGACACTTCTCTCACTGGTATGAGTGGGGCTGCATGCTCTATGCCCGCTTCATCTTTGAAGAAGAACATGTGCCGAAAGATCCGCGCGAAGCAGCCGCTCTCTACAACAAGGTCTGGGACATGGCAATCCGCGCCGCAATTGCGAACGGAGGAGTCATCAACGAACACCACGGAGTCGGACTCAAGCTCGGTCGCCTGATGAAAGAACTTTACGGACCCGCGATGCCGGTTCTCGAAGGCATCAAGAGACAGCTCGACCCGAACAACATTATGAACCCCGGCAAATTAGGTTTCAAAGGAGTCTGATCATGAATATCGACAACTATACAGATGCAATCAAGAACTGCCGTTTCTGCTTCATGTGCCGTCATCTTTCCGGAATCGGCAACGTCATGTTCACGGAAGCGGACACCCCGCGCGTCCGCGCCGCCATGATCTACGGCGTGACCATGCACCCGGAACAGCTCTCCAACAAGGACTTCATCGACACACTCTACCGTTCCGACCTCAGCGCGGCATGCCGCTATCACTGTGTCAGCCACTTCGACGAAAACGGACTCAATCTCGCAGCACGCACCGACATCGTTCAGGCTGGATTTGCTCCCGATTACGTCAAGAACATTGCGGCGGAACTCAAAAAAAGTGAAAAATGGACCGTGAAAGGCAGCGGCGATGTCCTCTATTTCGAAGACTCCTACACCGCAGAAGCCAAAACCGTGGCAAAGGCCTTTGACAAAATCATGAAAAAAGCCAAGGTTCCCTATCAGACCGTCACCGGAGGCTGCATCGGCAAGGCTCTCAAGATCCTCGGGTTCCCGACGGAAGCCAAAGCCGCGGCGGAAAAGTTTGCAAAAGTCGTTAAAGACAGCAAGGTAAAAATCCTTGTTGTTTCCAACCCGGCAGCCTATGACGCTCTCGTCAACGATTACAAGGAGTTCGGAATCAAGCTCTCCGCAAAGGTCATGCACACGTCCGAATACATCCGGAGCCTCAAGCTGAAATTCAAAAAGGCCGGAGAGGTCTATTACCTCGAAAGCGACTACCTTAAAAACTACAACGACAATTACAAGTTCCCCCGTGCCCTCCTCGCCGACATGAAGGCCGAAATCAAGCCGTTCGGAACCAACAACGAGGAATCCTACACCTGCGGAGAAGGCGCAGTTGTTCTTCCGAAAATCAACGAAGCCATCGTGGAAAAGCTCGCAAAATACATCGAAGCACGCGCAGATGACCCGAAAAAGGATGTCATCATCGTTGCTTCCCCGTATACGAAGCTCTTCCTTTCCAAGTATACGAAGCTCAACGTGAAAACGCTGGAAGAGCTTGCCGCGGAAAACATCTGACAGAGGAGGCGGACCATGGCACTCGTCAATATGAAGGAAATGCTGATCCAGGCACGCAGGGAAAAGCGTGCCGTGGGAGCATTCAACATTGCAAATTATGAAACAGCCGCCGCAGTCCTCAAGGCGGCGGAAGCGGAAAAATCACCCGTCATCATCCAGCTCTACATGCGGCTCTTCAATTCGAACAAAGCGTATGATCTTGCAGGAATGCTGATCCGTCTGGCGCACCGATCGAATCAGCCGGTGGCACTGCATCTCGACCACGGAGACAACGTCGGTCAGGTCAAGGACGCTCTCGCCTGGGGATATACCTCAGTCATGTACGACGGTTCCCGGCTCCCGTTTGATGAAAATGTACGTATCACCCACTTCTGCGTGGAATACGCAAAATCGTTCGGAGCTTCCGTCGAAGGGGAAATCGGACATGTGGCACAGGGCGATGAAACCGCGCTGACCGATGTCAAGGAAGCCTATGAATTCGCAAAACAGACCGGAGTAGATGCTCTTGCAGTCTCAATCGGCACGGCACACGGATACTACAAATCCACGCCGAAGCTCGATATCGAACGCTGCCGGGAGATCGCCGACAGCCTGCCGGAAACCCCGCTGGTCCTTCACGGCGGCTCCGGCACTCCGCTGGAGGATGTCCGGAAGACCATTCAGGCGGGTATCGCGAAAATCAACATCGCGACCGAATTCATGGACACCTATCTGAAAGCCACCCGGAAAGAACTGAACGAACTCGACGGAAAATTCGTCCCCATCGACAAGTTCTACGATCCGATCGTTGATGAGTGCGCGGCGCATGCCGCACGTCTGATCCGCTTCTTCGCGGGAAAGTAAGACAGCAGACGGACAACCTCTGCGGAACATCCGGGCATCAGAACCGGATGTTCCGTTTTTTTTTGAAAAGTCCACGTCTTCAAAACAGGAATTTCAGTTCCTTCAGGGAATCCATTCGCGAAACTCGCAGGCAAGACTAGCCGGCACCGGAGGACGCCCCTCGCTCTGGTCGATCAGCTGCCGGACAAGCAGATCCGCAAGCTCGCTGATCCGATTCTCCAGCAAAGTACACGGAAACGGAAGAATGAGTTCATTCTCCAGAGTCTTATGAATGTACAGGCGGATATCCTGCGGAACTTTCACCCCCAGATGATAAAACGACATCGCCAGCCCGCTGACCATATCGTCGGAAAACACCAGAAGCGCATCCGGTCGTTCTGCCAGCGACCAGATTTTTTCAAATCCGGCATACGCGAAAAGAGAACTGTCCAGAATCTTCGGTCTCCCGTAGACACAGCTGTCAAAAACCCATTCCCGCCGCACCTCCAGCTTCTGATCCCGAAAGGATTTGAGGAAAAAGGGATGCATCGCATTTTCCGGAGAATCTTTCTTCTGCAACTCGAAATTTGCCGACGAGAGAATCCCGAGCCGTTCCACACCATCCTTCCGAATCCGCTCCATGATCCGCTGAATCGTCTCTGCGGAAAAAAAGGAAACACGATTCTGAATCCGCATCGAACTGACGGCGGAAAACGGAACCGGAAGACGCGCAAAAAACAAATGCTGCTCCGGCAGAAGAGAACGCACCACCACTCCCTGAATCTGCCGGCTTTCCGCCAGACGTTTCAGGCGCTCCAGTCCGTTCTGTGACGGAGTATCGTAAATCACAACACATCGGATTCCCCGCTCGGAAAATCGTTCCTCCAGCATCTCGATCAGGAGGCGTGTAAAATTTTCTCCGCGCTGAATGTAAAACCAGTTCAGATAGATCGCCGCGCAAGTCAGCTTTTCCACGCCGTCCGTGACGACTGTTCCGGCTTTCGGACGTCGTGTCAGCATACCTTCCTTCACCAGAAGAGCGAGCGCGTGGTGCACATTCGCCTCCGCAGTACCGAACATACGCGCCAGTTCACGTGCCGAGGGCAGACGGTCCCCCGGTTTTAATCCTCCTTCCCGAATCTCTGCACGAAAATACTCCGCAATCTGAGATCGGATGCTTTTCAACGGATCCATCGTGATCTTCTTCATCGTTCGCCACTGCTTTCCTTCTGTTCACCTTGCCGTTTTGGAATATAGGCGGAAAGAATCTGTTTTGCAAACAAAAAATAAAAAAAACAAAAAAATAATCACTATAATCACGAATTATGATTGACTTTCCGACAAAAAAGAGTATAATGAATGAAAGGAATCTATAATCGGTTCATCGACAGCGTATATTGCAAAAAAAGGAAAACGACCATGAGAACGATCAACGTTTTTAGCGGAGAAAAAATCGGAACGGTCAAGAAAGTCAATGGAGGAAATCTGGCCCCTGCGATTGTCAATGAAAAGGCAGGATGGTGCATCCGGAAGGAGTTCGGGGAACTGCATCTGCCGATCACACGCCTTCATGACGCTCCACTGGAAAATGCCGGAACGCGTCTGGTCGATGTACCGTTGATCTTTGCCAACTTCCACGCCGATCCGGAGGATCCCCGCAACTACTATTTCAAACAAACCGACGATTACCTCAAAAACTGTATCGACCTCGGAACCGCCATTTACTACCGTCTCGGGACCTCCATCGAGCACGGAATCCACAAATATTTTCTTGATCCGCCGGAGCCGCGCCAGTGGATTGAAATTGTCACGCACATCATCCGCCACTACACGGAAGGATGGGCGGACGGCTACCATTTCGATATCCGTTTCTGGGAAATCTGGAACGAGCCGGAATGCACTGACCGCGATGGCGTCCATCTCATGTGGAACGGGACTCTGGACGAATTCAACGCGTTCTATGCCGAAACTGCAACAGAACTGAAAAAACGTTTTCCGCACCTCAAGTTCGGCGGACCAGCCCACTGCTGGTTCGGAGACCACTCCAAAGAGTTCATCCGCTTCTGCGCGGAACACAAGGTGCCTCTGGACTTTTACTCCTATCACGGATATGCGAAAAATCCAGCCGATCTCATCAACTCCCCCTCGGAAGTCCGCAGAATTCTGGACGAAAACGGCTTCCATAATACCGAAATCCACCTGAACGAATGGCATTATTTTCCGCTGGACTGGATTCTGCTGCGTGAGGACAAGGCCTATCGCGAAACGTCATACCGGATCATGCAAGGACTCGAATCCGCCGCATTTCTGAATACCGTCATGATCGGCTGGCAGGACACGCCTCTGGATCTGGGATGCTACTACACCGCAACAGCCACTAACTGGGGACTCTTCAACCGTTTCTGCCTGCCGACAAAATCCTACTGCGGAATGAAAGCGTTCGGAGAAACAGCTCTCTTCAAAAACCGGATCCGAACCGAAACAAGCGGAAACAGAGAAGGGGTCTCCACGCTGGCTTCCGCGAATGAAAACGGCGATATGCGGATTCTCGTCTCCTGCTTCAAAACCGGTGCTGCGGAACTGGAATTCAAGATTGACCATCTGGAAAACTTCTCTTCCGTGGAACTTCTTTTGCTGGATGATGCACATGATCTGGAACCGGTGTTCCAATCTGAAACAATGAGCGGCGCCTTCCGCGCAGCAACGAAATCCGACTCCAGCGTTTTCCTGGTCCGGTGCCAAAAATAAGGAACGGCAGAATGCAGAATCATTGTACGGGATTCCGTCTGAACCAGATCGGCTTCCTGCCGGAAATGCCTAAACAGTTTTTCATGGAACAACCCGAAACAGATGACTTTGAACTCCAGACAATGGATGAAACGGTCGAATGGCATACCGTCCGGAAAGGACGCCTCCAGCGGAAAGCTTCTCTCTGGCGAGGAGATTTTTCCGACTGGAAACATCCCGGTGATTACCGGGTGAAGTGCGGAAACAGCATCAGCCGTCCCTTTGTCATCCGGGAAAACCTCTACGACTGCGCGGAACGGATGCTCCTGCTGTACTTTACTTGGCAGAGATGCGGAAGCGATCTCGGATGGACAGGAAAGTGCCATCAGGATCTCTGTCCCATCATCGGAACGGACCGGAAAGGAGATTTCCGCGGAGGCTACCATCAATCGGCGGATCTGCGGTGCTGGGCAGGAGGGGTCGGGGGCAGCCTCTATAATCTGATTCGTTTCGCGCGGAGTACCGATCCCCTCTGGGACAAGGGAAGCATCCGGGATGAAATCCGCTGGGGATGCGACTATTTTCTGAAAGTCGTTTCTCCGGAGGGATTCGTATATGACTGCCAGTTCGTACCGATCGGATACGGCCCGAGAAATTATTACAACTCGCCCGCAGCAATGCCGGAGAACTATATTGTCTGTCAGATGCTTGCGGCTGCAGCAGATTATTTCCAGGGAAAAGGTGCCGATTGCGACTCTGCAAAGCGATGTCTGGAAACCGCTGTCCGCATCTGGGACTTTATGGAACAAGCCGACTGTTTCGAACATC
Organism: uncultured bacterium; assembly: GCA_949292215.1. Lineage (GTDB taxonomy): Bacteria > Verrucomicrobiota > Lentisphaeria > Victivallales > UBA1829 > UBA1829. Next base: position 25,803 of record CASEYW010000013.1, on the reverse strand, counting down.
CCTATGTCCCTCCGGTCAGGAATCTTCCGCGTGGAACACAGGGAGGATTTTACTGGCAGTCCACCAGAGGAGGAGCTGTCTGGCATTCTCTGCGGGGAGCAACCGCACTGGAACTGTTTCGAGCCACCGGGAAAGCCCCCTATCATTCCGCCGCGGCAGAATCCGCTTCTGCTCTGGCGGATCTCCAGATTCCCGGGAATGGAACGGAAAATCCTCTCGCCGGATATTTCCGGGCACACCAGAACTCTTCAACCGCGGCATTCCTGGACTGCACCTATAACTTTATCACCTGCGGTCCGCTCCTGTTCGCGGAACTCCTGCGCGCCTTTCCCGAACACCCGGACGCACCGCGCTGGAAACAAGTATTCAACGCTTATCTCCAAATGCTGGAACGGGCAATCGGAAAAACCGAACATCAATGGCTCCCGAAACTTTTTGCCTCCCCGGAACGCTCTGCCCCGGCTGGAAGCATTGAATTCGGCAAAATAGAGGGAGAAGAGGGGACCGTCAAAGGGATGATTTCTCAAGGAGGCACCGCGCTGACCGCCTATTACGCGATCCTCCTGGCGGCAGGAGCCGAACTTACCGGAAAAACAGAACTTCTTGCGGAAGCTCAATTCTGCGCAGACTGGCTCTGCGGAGGCAACGCGGATGAAGCATCCTGCATCAATGGAATCGGCTACAACCATTATCCGCTGAAAGTCTTCGGGCAGTTTTTCCCCAGTACTCCCTTCCTCCCCGGAGCGGTTCCGCATGTGGTAAATGGAGAATACGATATGCCGGCCGTTGCTCTCTGTCTGCGCATGTTCGGAGATCTGCAACAGACCGAAAAGAAAAAAGGAAAGGCGCCGTTATCATGAATAATGTAAAAGCATTCGGCGCCGCCGGAGACGGAAAAAACAACGATACAAAGGCCATCCAGAAAGCAATTGACGCAGGAGGAATGGTCTATATTCCCGGTGGAGTTTATGTGACAGGAACCCTTTTCCTGAAAAGCAACGGAGGACTCCATCTGGCTCCGGACGCGGTCCTCCGTGCAAGCCACAGAAGAGAGGATTACAACACGGATGATTTCTGTCCGCAGAATGAGGTATTTTCCGCGGAACAGGTTACCGGAGCGCATCTGATTGCGGCAGTGGAACAGGAAAACATCGTTCTTTCCGGAAGCGGTCGCATCGAAGGAAACGCCTTCTTCTGGATGCGGGAAAAATGTACCGACACTCCCGCCTGGAAACCGAATCCGGAACGCCCCGGACAGATGATTTACTTCTGTGAATGCCGGAACATCCGGATCAGCGATGTGCATCTGAACAATGCCTCCTACTGGCATCTCTTTCTGCACGGATGCGAGGAGGTCCGGATTTCCGGTCTCCGGATCACCGGAGAACCGCTGCTGGCAACGAATGACGGCATCGATGTAGACTGCTGTTCCGACGTCATCATCCGCAACTGCATCATCCATACGGGAGATGATGCCATCACCCTGCGCGGCAACAACGTCTCTCTCAAACGGAAGCGCATCTGTGAACATGTACTGGTATCCGACTGCATTCTTTCCAGTTTCAACGACAATGCCATCCGCGTCGGAGTCGGAAACAGCTGCATCCGGAACTGCTCGTTTGAGAATCTGATGATCGAAGGGTCCCGTACAGGAATCTGCCTGATTTCCCGTTTCAGTCCGTCGTCTCCGGGAACCTCTATTGAGGGCATCGTGTTCAGCAATCTGCGGATGGAAACAAAACGTCCGTTCAACATCAAGCTGATGAATGTCGAAGGACAGGAACCGATGAAGGAATTCCGCTACATCCGCAACATCTCTTTCCGCAACCTCACCGGAACAGGAGAGCTGACAAGCAATCTTCTGGGAGCTGAAAACGGAAGCGTCGCCGACATCCGTTTTCAGGATGTCGAATTTGCCTGCAGCGGAATCGGGGAACGGCCATACTGGTCCCCGGAAAGGATGTGGGGCTACGATTCCAAAGACTGCGCAATCCGTCTCAAGTACGCGGAACGGATCGAATTTGACAACGTGAGAATCCGCTGGATGACGGAACATCCCGGATGGAAACACGATCTTTCGGCGGAATATTCCAGCGGCATTGTTATCCGGAACTGCGTTTTCCCGAAAGGAGTCCGCAGTGACAATCCGCAAAGCTGCCGGATTGAGCCGGACCGGGAAAGCCTCTCCGGAAGCCGTTTCAACAGAAAAAGGAGATAACAGTTCCATGTTTACCGGAATTCTGTTCGCTGTTCTGACCGGCATAAGCTGGATCTGGATCGGAGTCGTCATCAGTTATGCGGCAAAACACAAGCTGAACATTCCATATCTTCAGCTTTTTCAGACACTGATCGGAATCACGGTCAGTCTCTCGATTCTGTGCGGAATGTATCTGCTGCGGCAAACACGACCGGAAATCCCTGTTGAGACAAAATGGATCACTGCCGCAGCCATGTTCGGCAACGGTTTTCTGAATTACTTCATGTTCCTTGCAATGGGAGCGGCAATGAAACGCGGACCGAACGGAATCATCTGGTCCATCGTACAGGCAGGACTGATTTTTCCTTTTCTCATGGGGATTCTGCTTTTTGATGTTTCTCCGAGCATCACCCGAATTACGGGCATTCTCCTGATCGTTGTCAGTGTGCTTCTCTTCGGACTCGGCAAGGAAAACAAGCAAGATTCTGACGCCTCCCGGATGGAACAGAAAAAAACATGGTATCTGTTTGCCCTTCTTGCGATGGTGCTCTGCGGAATCAATCAGTGCTGCGGAAATCTGCCGTCGTATCTGAACAGCGGAGAGGCGATCGGGAGTGTCTACCGGGCCTTTTTCGCGCAGACAGGGGCCCTTGGCGGGTGGCTTTCCGGCGGATTGGCAGCAGGAACACTTCTTCGCCCGAAATTCATTCCGGGGGAAATCCGGAAACTTCTTCTGTTTGCGCTCTCGCTGAATGCAGTCGGCCTGACGGCAAGCTATCTGCTCTTCTACAATGCGCTTGACGCTCTGGCGAAGGCGGATGCCGGATCGCTTGGCTACCCGCTTGTAGTGAGTTCCTGCATCATCGGCTTTTTCCTGTACAGCGCTCTGATCCTGCGGGAAAAAACCGGATTTCTGCAGAAAACGGGATTCGCACTGGGAATCGCGGGAATTGTGATCATCTGCCTGTAATCGGAAGATGGTTCAGAACGATTGCGGCAATCCGGAATTTTAACAGAATTAAAATCAAAATTTATTTTGAAAAAACGGATTTGCGTGGTATTTTTCCCGAAAAGCAGAACTACTTTCAGGGAGTACCAGAATGAACGAAGAAGGAAAAAAAGCAATCGCACTTCTTACCAGCGGCGGCGATGCCCCGGGTATGAACGCGGCAGTCCGCGCCGTGGTTCGTGGCGGAATCGCCTATGGTATGGAGGTTTATGCGGTCTATGAAGGATATCAGGGATTGATTGAAGATCGGATCGTCCGGATGGAGTGGACTTCCGTTTCCGGGATCATGCAGCAGGGGGGAACGATCATCGGCACCGCCCGCAGCAAAGAGTTCCGGACGCGGGAAGGACTGCTCAAAGCAGCGGAAAATCTGGTCAAGCGGGGAATTGACAGTCTTGTCGTCATCGGCGGAGACGGCAGTCTCAGCGGAGCGGACCAGTTCAGTCAGGACTGGGCAGGACTGCTCACGGAGCTGGCAGCGGCAGGACGCATCACTCCTGCACAACAGGCGGCCTGTCCGCAGCTTCGCATTGTCGGTCTTGTGGGTTCCATTGACAATGACATGGCAAATACCGACATGACCATCGGAGCCGACTCCGCCCTGCACCGCATCACGGATGCGGTCGATGCACTTCGCAGCACAGCATACAGTCACCAGAGGATCTTTATTGTCGAAGTCATGGGCCGCAACTGCGGATATCTTGCACTGATGAGTGCCATTGCCTCCGGAGCCTCGTGGGTCTTCATCCCCGAGCATCCCCCGGAAGCCGGATGGGAGGACAAGATGTGCGAACTGCTCCATGCCGGACATCTTGCCGGACGGCGCGACAATATCATCATTATGGCGGAAGGCGCACGTGACCTCAACGGCAACCCCATCACCTGTGATCAGGTTCAGAAAATCATCGAGGAAAAACTCAACCTGGAATGTCGCATCACGATTCTCGGCCATGTCCAGCGCGGCGGCGCACCGAGCGCTTACGACCGCTATATGAGCACGGCATACGGCTATCAGGCGGTCAAGGAACTGATGAAGGACAATCCGGATAACGAATCCGTCATTGTCGTTTCCAGCAACAACCGCATCGCAGTTGCCCCCCTGATTGAATCGGTTGAGAAGACCCGCGCGATCGCCTCCGCCTTGAAGGAGGGCAAATACGCAAAAGCAGAGGAGATGCGCGGAATCGACTGGAGCAAGACCTGTAATCTGGTCAACGTGCAGGCGCAGGTCAGTCCCGCAACGGCGAAACTGGAGCAGAACTCCAGGATCGCGGTCATCACGTCAGGCTGGCCGGCCCCGGGAATGAACAATGCAATCCGCACTATCGTCCGGGTCGCCATGAACGAAGGACACGAAGTCATTGGCGTGGAAGACGGCGTGGAAGGGCTCATTGCCGGCCGTTTCCGTGAACTATCCTGGATGGAAGTCGACAGCTGGGCTGGCTCCGGCGGAACCAAACTCGGAACCAACCGGACCCTGCCGAAAGAATCCGATTATTACAGAATCGCCGCCAATCTTGAAAAAAACCGGATCGACGGTCTGATCATCATCGGCGGGTGGACAGCCTACACTCTGGCTTCCAAACTCCATGCGGCAAGAAAAACATTTGAAATCTTCCGCATTCCGCTGATCTGCATTCCCGCCAGCATCAACAACAATCTGCCGGGTGTGGAACTCTCTATTGGCTGTGATACGGCGCTGAATACGATCGTACAGGCAATTGACAAAATCAAAAACTCTTCCGACAGCGCCCGAAGGCTGTTCATTGTCGAGGTTATGGGCCGCTTCTGCGGCTTCCTCGCCATGATGAGCGGAATGGCGACCGGAGCGGAATATATCTATATGCACGAAATGGGCGTCAATGTCGATATGCTCCAGAAGCACACGCACTCGCTGGTCAACAGTTTCCGCGCGGGACGCCGCACAGCTCTGATCATCCGCAACGAACGGGCGAATCCGACTTATGACATCAATTTCATCTCCGCCCTCTTCGATCAGGAAGGAGGAAACTGGTTTGATGTCCGCAAAACCATTCTCGGACCGATGCAGCAGGGCGGCGATCCAAGTCCATTCGACCGAATTCTCGCGGCACGGCTCGCCTACGAGGCGACCCGGCAGATTCTTGAGCGCATCCGCACGAAAAACGACAGTTGCGCCATGGTCGGTCAGGCAGGCGGGAAAGCGATGATCTTCGAACAGGATGAACTTGAGAAAATGGTTTGCGAGGAATGGCAGCGGCCATTGCGTCAGTGGTGGGAAGGCTATTATGAAGTCACCCATATTCTGGCAAATTCCCCGGCTTCTCTCCAGGCACAGACGGAAGCGATCCCGCCGAAACCACGGAACGGATGAAATCATCCGGAGATCTCCTGCGAAGCGCCATCTCTGCGGAATAGGCCATTGCAGTGCAAGGGAGAGAAAACTGCCTTGAGAAGCGTTTTTTCCTCCCGCGCATTTCTTTTTCCCTGAATGTACGACAGCCTTTGCGTTGTTCACGCAAAGGCTTCTGTTTTTATTCGTACATGCTTTTCAGCGGAGTCTCGCGGCTCATCTCCGGCGGAACAAACTTGTTTCCGCGCATGGCACCGAGATATTTTGCACGTTTGAACAGATTCCAAGCGGTGATCTCTGTTTCGTCCAGGAATACGGAATTCTTCTCCCGCCGGACGGAATAGACCCGCATTGAGGCGGGATCTACGGCGGCGATACGGAAAGCATCCGCAAACAGGATCAGTCCCGGAGATGTACCTTTGACCGGAGGAAGCTCATAAAGATTGACCAGCTGCGTACCATTGAACGCATCCGGCAGGGAGACCGTCTTCCGGTCCCCCTCCGGAGAAACAACCACCACACGCGCGGCGAATTTCCAGAAGACCGGATGCAGAAGCCGCTGTTCCAGGGCAATGGAGGCGACACCGTCGATCCGTCCGGAACAATCCATCCGCCAGCGCTCCTGAAATTCCCGCATTTTCAGATAGGTTCCGGCACTCCAGATCAGAATCCCGATCAGCGTAAAACAAAGGAAATAGAGTGCGGCACGGACTGCAGGCGCTTTCCCCGTGCCTTTCTGCCAGGTATGCAGTTTAACCGCCATGAACGAGGAAAACAGCAGAGCAATGATCGGTACGAACAGAAATGCGATCAGCACCAGCAGAATCAGGATCTCAGGCGGATGCAGCAGCGCCACAAGAACCCCGGAAAGCGCCAGCAGCACGATCAGTCCGAGGCATCCTGCTCCGGAGGATTTCAACGCAATCACATTGCGGTCGCAGCTTCTCCTGAACTTCGGCAGAAGCCAGAGGCAGGAAGTGAGAATAGCCAGCAGAATCACAAAAACATACATGGGAAACACCTCTCATGGATTGTTCAGCAGAGCACGGAGCTGGCCGGGATAAGTGTCGCCGTCGGCGGTTCCGGCACCGGTCATATACTGTCCGTAAGTGATGCTGTCGCCAAGACAGGCAATCCGGGAACACGGCAGAGACTTCCGCCGGATTGCATCCAGAAGCAAAGCGGCCATCAGTGCATACCCGTCGCGATTCGGATGCAGTCCGTCGCGATACTCACTGTTGTTCGGGTTTGTCAGGTAGGAATCGGCCGCGGAGAGCTCCTTTGTCAGAAACGCGGAATGAAGATCAACCAGCACAGCACCGGTCTCCTCCGCAACGGAAGCTATGACCCGGTTCGCCGCGGCAACGCGCTCCTCCGGCGGAAAATCCCCGTAAGCAGACCTGTCATGCCGTTCAAGCAGAAGCTCGGGACAAAATGGCGGAATTGTCATCAGGATCAGGCGTGATCCGGCATTTTTCAGGGAGTTCAGGATTGCGAACAGTTCGGCCTGAAAGACCTTCATGTCAGTCAGAGCATGAGAGTTGCAGGTATTGTTCGTTCCGGCAAGCAGAATGGACAGTTCCGGACGGAATACCAGAGCAGCCGGCACTTCCTCCGCCAGAATCCGTCCAGTAGAGGCGCCGCAGATTCCAAAGTTGCGAATTTCAAGCATATTCATTTCCTTGACCCGATTTATTGAAAGAAAAAGAGCCGGAACGGATTCCGGCTCATGCAGACTCAATCATCAGACAATCCGCCGCGAAGGCTGCGGAAAATTGAATCCGGGAGAGACACTGCTTACAACGTTTTCAGATATTTCAGATAATCGGCCTCTTCCATGAGATCATCGAATTCGGCGAGGTCGATATTTTCCAGTTTGCAAATCCACCCTTTTTCCTCGGGAGAACGGTTGATGATACCGGGATCGTCGTCCAGATTCCTGTTGATGGCAATCACGGTTCCACTGATCGGACAGAACACATCTACGGAATCCTTCACGGATTCTACAATCCCGATGGAATCCCCCACGATGAAATCGGCGCCTTCGCGCGGCAGTTCAACATAGGTGATGTCTCCCAGTTCCTTTGCGACAAATCCGGTAATGCCGACGATTGCATCGTCGCCATCCAGCTTCACCCACTCATGTTCTCTCGAATAGTATTTCATTCCGTGAATCCTCCGCGTTGCGTTTTAGTGGAAAAATAAATCATATTTCCACTTTTTCAATCTGCTTTTCCGAAAAAAACATGAAATATCATGATTTGTACTCAAAATGAGGCTGAAAAAGTTGCGATTCCGGTATTTTGCGTATAAAATACAACCGTTTCCATGCGGACAGATCGCGTTTCTGATTCGGGGGGACGGAAATTCAGACAAAAATCTTCTGCTCGAAAATCATGTATATCACCGTCCCGACAACGATCGAAAGAAGCGGATTTCCCTTCCACCAGTGAAGAACAACCACCACCGCGGAGGCGATCAGTTCCGGCACTCCGAACGGCGACAGAAAAGGATTCACCTGCTTGACACAATACACCACCAGCATGGCAATCGCGGCAGGAGAGATCACACGGCCGATGTAAAGAATGAACTCGGGTGGCTTTTCCGATCGACCGAACACGAGAAATGGAAACAGACGGATCAAATACGTCACTGCAGCCATCACCATAATCGCCAGAAAGACATAAAGATTGCGATTCATCCTGCCTCCCCTCCCCGTTCCGTATCCGAGACATCCAGTTTCCGCCGGAATACCAGAACCCCGATCAGGATCAGTGCCATCGCGGGGATCAGCATGTTCCCCGGACCGAAGAGGCAACGACACAGCAGCGTTGCCGCGCCGCCGATCACTGCGGGAAGCCGGTTCCGTTTTTCTCTGCATTGATCGGTCAGGATCACGAGAAAGAGAGCCGTCATGCTGAAATCGATTCCCTTCGTGTTGAATTCAATCAGTTTTCCGGCAATGGAACCGGTCACGCAGCCGATAACCCAGTAGGAATGATTCAGAGAGGCAAGGGTCAGCATGAAGTTGTCAGAATCTCCGGGGCCTGCGTGCGGACGCTTCTTCAGCAGGAGCGCGTAGGTTTCATCGGTCAGAGCGAAGATCAGATACCATCGACGCGATCTAGCCTCGCGGAAACGCCGGATCAGGGAAAGCCCATACATGGAATAGCGGAAATTGATGAACAGCGTCAGGATACCGATCTCCAGCAGGGAAAGCGAACCGGAGATCATATCGACCGCGGCGAACTGAAGACTGCCGGAAAGAATCGTCAGGCTCATGAGCAGTGACCAGAGAGGATTCAGCCCCGTGTTTGCCGTCAGGAGAATCCCGAATGCAGCCCCCATGGAAAGATATCCCATCATCACAGGCAGGGAACAGATAAATGCTTCTTTGAAAACTTTTCCATTCATACTCATATCCTATCCGCCGGCGGAGGATCAGCTTTTCAGACGGGGATCCAGAGCATCACGCAAAGCGTCGCCGAGGATGTTCAGTGCCAGAACAAGAACGAACATGAAGATGGTCGCCGCGCCGACCTCCCACCAGATACCGCGCCACAGACGTTCTTGTCCATCGGCGATCATCGTCCCCCAGCTCGGTTCGAACTGCACACCGAGTCCCAGGTAACTGACAATCACCTCCGTCATGATCGCAAACGCGAACTGCATGGTAAAATAGATGATGACAATATGCATCAGATTCGGCAGGACATACCGGAGAAGAATGGAAAACGATCCGACTCCAAGCGTCTTTGCCGCCTGCACATACTGCATGTCGCGAATCCGCATTGCTTCGCCTCGCACCACCCGGCAGAGTCCGACCCACCCTGTCAGACCGATTCCGAGATAAACAGCCAGCATGCCGGGCTCTGTCCGCAACGCGTATGCAACCGCATCGAATGCGCTCTTCATGGACTCCGAAAGGAACCCCTTCGAGACCAGCAGTGCAAACGCTAGAATAAACAGCAGCGACGGCATCGCCGCAAATGTACTGTAGATCCAGACCACGACATCATCGACCGTCCCGCCGAAATAGCCTGCAAGGATTCCGAACAGCACCCCGAAAAAGGTTGCAATCACCGATGCGATCACTCCGACTTTGACCGCAGTCTTTGCTGCAAACACAGCCCGGAAAAACACATCCCGTCCCAGATAGTCGGTTCCGAGCAGATGTTCCCGTGAAGGCGGGGCATTCCGCATCGCCTCGTTCCGCACCTGATACACCGGCTCAATCCGGTGCGCGGCACAATAGGATGTGTAGAATTCCGCAAAAATCGCAATTCCAAGATAGAGCAGAGCAATCAGAAGCGAGGCGAATGCCAGCTTCTGCGACAAAAGCCGTCGAAGCGTCCCGTGTGCGGGAAACAATGCCGCTCTGATCTTTCCGTCAGACATCGGGCTCATCCTTTTCCGTCAGCTCAGCCTGTCGGCGCCGGCGCATAAGATGGACCTGCAGCAGAGCGATCTCCGAAGGGGTCACGCCGTCGATGCGTCCTGCCTGCGCAAGACTTGTCGGTTTTGTTTTCATGAGTTTCATCCGGGACTCGTTGCGAAGGCCCTTGATTTCCGCATAATCGAATTCCTCCGGAATGCGCCACGCTTCCAGCGAATGCAGTTTGGCAATGGATTGTTCCTCCCGTTTCAGATATCCCTCGTAATGCGAACGGACCGCGAGCTGCCGCAGTACACGGCGGTGCAGATAGAGCGAACAATCCAGCCCGACAGCGGAACAGTCGAACGGCGGGTTTGCCGCATCCACGGTTCCCTGCGCATCCTTGAGACAATCCCACAAGGTTCTGCCGTGCATTTTCTGCGTGCGGCAGGCGGCTTCCGCAGAATCGCACAGAGCGGAATACTCTTTGAACTGATCGTATTTATTCTGCGGAAGAAGCCCGAGCGAATACGCTTTTTCGCACAGACGGAAATCGGCGTTGTCCTGACGCAAAGCAAGGCGGTGCTCGGCACGGCTTGTAAACAGACGGTAAGGCTCAACAATCTCTTTCGTGACAAGATCGTCGATCATCACGCCGATGTACGCCTCGTCACGTCCGAATTCAACCGGATCAAGTCCGGCGGCAAAACGAGCCGCATTGAGTCCGGCGACAAGCCCCTGCCCTGCGGCCTCCTCGTATCCGCTTGTTCCGTTGATCTGACCCGCATGGAACAGTCCGGGATATTTCTTGACTCCGAGACTGCGAGAAAGCTCTTCCGGATATACAAAATCATATTCTATCGCATACGCATAGCGGGCAATCTCCACTCGTTCCAGACCGGGAATTGTACGGAGCATCCGGATCTGGATGGACGGCGGCAGACTGGTCGAAATACCGTTGATGTAATATTCATCGGTATTCTCCCCTTCCGGCTCAATGTAGAGCAGATGGCGCTCATGGTGCGCAAACCGGACCACTTTATCCTCAAAAGAGGGACAATAGCGTGCTCCGATGCCTTCGATTACTCCGCGGTACATCGGAGCCTGATCCAGATTCCGACGCACAATTTCCGCCGTTGCCTGATTGGAGTAAACCAGATGACACGGCACATTTTTATGTTCCACCCGCGGACGAACCGAATCCTCGGGGAAAAAGGAAAAATGCTCCTCAACATCATCCGAGGACTGCGTCTCCATGTGGGAAAAATCAATGGATTTGCCGAGAATCCGCGGTGGAGTTCCCGTTTTCAGGCGTCCCATTCGCAGATGAAGCTGATCCCTCAGCGCCTCGGCAAGCTCAATGGACGGCGGATCTCCGGCTCGTCCCCCCGGCATGTTCCGCAACCCGTAATGCATCTTTCCGTGCAGAAAGGTTCCCGTCGCCAGAACGACCGCTTTGGAATGAAATTCCTCGCCCAGCTCGCTGACCACACCGGCAATCCGTCCGTTTTCCAGCAGAAAGGAGCAGGCGGTTCCCTGCCGGAGCTGAAGATTCTCCTGAAGTTCCAGCTCCCGTTTCATCGCCTTCTGGTAACAGACCTTATCGCACTGGGAACGCGGCGACCAGACCGCCGGCCCCTTGCGGAGATTCAGAAGACGGAACTGAAGCGACGCCGCATCGGTCACGCGTCCCATCGCTCCCCCCAGAGCGTCAATCTCCCGGACAACGTGTCCTTTCGCAATTCCCCCGATCGCCGGATTGCAGCTCATCTGCGCAATGTGGTCCAGATTGATTGCAAGCAGAAGGGTCGATGCACCCGCTCTCGCGGAAGCCAGTGCGGCTTCGCATGCGGCATGTCCTCCGCCCACCACCACAACATCAAAAAATTCCTCGCTCAACTTATGCCTCCGAAAACACTTGAAGCAATAATATACACTCTGTTTCCGAAAAACATAACTTTCTTTGAAAATTAATTGGAAAACAGATTTCATCCCGAATCCACGGGAAAAAAACTCCGCCGTCCAGGACTCATCATCCTGAACGGCGGAGGGTTAATTGTTCCTGTTTGGCGTTTCAGTGAGCTGTTCCGGTCCGAAAACCGGAACAGCCTGTGATCACCGATTAGACGGAAGCAATGCCAAGTGTATTGCCGGAGAGACCCAGCTTGTACTTGTTGCTGTTTGCATCCGTGTACTCGTAGTCAGTTCCGCCGGAGAGCTTCGTGAACACGATGCCATCCTGGAAGGTGATGGACATATCGCCGGTAACATCATCTGTCGTGGCGAGGCTGTCCAGATCGCTCAGGTTGGTGTTCGTGTAGAAGTCACCCGTCTTGAGTGCGGTACCGAAGACATCGAACTTAGCTGCCATGGAAACCCAGTCAGCAACCGTGGATGTATCGGTGACAGCACCGGTCAGATCGGCGCTCGTGAAGTCGATCTTCGTCAGCGTATCGGCGACGAAGTTGGCACTCGCGAACGTGGCGGCATCGCCGACGAACATCAGCGTTCCAGCCTGAGATTCGGCTTCCACCGCGCTCAGATTCTGTCCCGTGAGGACGCCCGTGATTTCGACTTTGCCACTGACGGTATCCGCCGTGAGAGAAGCGGCACTCAACGAACCCGCAGCTACAGTAACGGTTCCGGTATACGCAACCGCACCGAACACTGCTGTACCATTGTTGCTCAGGGTCAGATCGGCTCCGGAGAGCGTTCCGGCAACACTGACGGATGCACCCGCATCGAGGGCGATTTCGCCAGTAGTCACGTTTCCTGTCACAGAGAGAGCTCCGTTCGCTTCGACATAAACGCCGTTCGCGCTGATCGGACCATTGACTGTAACATTCAAGATCTGATTGTCGGATCCGGTCGTGTTGCTGAGAGCAAGCATGCTGAGGTTGCCATTGAATGTCGCGGAATCAATCGCGATATTCGTATTCACGGCATTGCCATCGGCATCAACTGCCTGCTGCAGAACCAGACCATTGGCAACATAGAGAGCTCCAGAGAGCGTCAGATCCGCGGAAGATGTTACAGAACCGTCAATCGTGATATCGCTCAGAGCAGCTGCGCCTTCCACCACGACATCACCCGTATACGCAGCACCGGTCAGAGCGCCGCCTTCCATCGTGATGCTGGAGATGTTATCAGCAGCACCGAGTGTCAGGGTTCCAGCCTTGACAACAACCGCTGTCGCTGTGGCAAGCTGATTGTATGCCGCAACGTCATCGACCGCAGGAGCGTTGACGGTGAAGTCGCCATTGACATTCAGCGTTTCCGCGTTGCTCAGGGAGGTGAACTGTGCACCGGCAGAGAGGTTGACGATATCATCGCCGTTGCCCATGTCGATTGCACCTTCGACTGCGGCAGCCAGATTCAGAGTATCGGCATTCTCGCCCAGAGTGACATTGCCCTTCAGAGCGGTGGAAAGCTCGACAGTGTACTCTGCATCGGCAGCTGCGGAGCTGTCAACGCCGACATTGCCTGTCAGAAGCGCCGTTCCGTTGATCACATAGGAGCCGTAGAGATACTGCGGTTCCGTTCCGCCGACTTCATAGTCCGGATTATCCTTCTGGATACCGACGAGTGTCACATCGGCAGCCGCAGCAGCGTTGACGGTGAAGACGGAAGCATCTTCCATCGCAACTGCAACGGTTCCAGCCTGAACATTGGCTACGAAGTTTTCGGCCGTATTGTTATCGGGATCGGCAGCGATCCATTCCTCAACGGTCTGTCCGGCGGCGTTCACGGCATCCGTGGTTCCTTCGCGGACAAATGCCGCTTCAGACGTCCATGCCGCATCAAGAACCAGAGAGGCTCCCGCACCCAGGTTGACGGCGTTGTCACCGGCACCGAAGTTCACAGCACCGCCGAGCGTCAGCTGAGCACCAGCCGCGACGTTGAGGACATCATCATAAGCAGTAACGGTCGCAGGAACATCGCCTTCGGCGACTTCAACTGCCGCACTGTCGTAGAAGTTGACGCTTCCAGTGCTGGTGACAGCAAAGGCGCTTCCGACAACTTCACCATCGGCATTCGTTTCGACTGCGACGTTGAGCTCGCCAGCTTCCTCGTTCACATAGGAGATGGAAGCGGAGAGTGTACCATTTCCGACCGTCAGGGCGGAGAGGGTCTTCACGTTCGTGTCGATATTGCCGTAAACGGTCATGCCGTCGAAGAACAGGTTGTCCTGATCGCCGACGAAGGCATGGCCTTCCGTGAAGGTGATCGTTCCGTTCTTGACCGTCAGGATTCCGTCGTAGGTGATATCGCCGTCGACCGTAATTTCATAGCCGTTCAGATCGAACACATCATTGCCTGCACCGAAATCAATGTCCTTCAGAGAGACGTTTGCACCGTTGAGGGTGATGGTGTCATCGCCGTAGCCGAGATCAATCGCACCGGCAACCGTTGCATCGGTGAACAGTGTGATCGAATCGTTGGAACCGACGGTAACCGTCGTATCCGTGGCATCGACGTAGGTGTAGGTATCCGTGGAGGTGATGCTTGCAACGGAGCTTCCGCTGTACAGCACAACCGTGTTCGTCAGAGCAACCGGAGCACCGGCCACAGCCGCATTCGCAAGAGCAGCCTTCAGAGCATCGTTACCGATTGTGAAGGTTACAGCTTCCGCTTTTGCAGCAGCCTGTTCAATCACAGTCTCTGTAACAGGTGTGAATACCACTTCCTTCGTCGGATCATCAGCAGCAAGGGCTGCATTCTGCTCTGCCGTGTTGCCATACTGGTTGACAGCAACCTTGTCGGCGTTCACGACGTCGTATGTCATCTGGCCATAACCATTCAGGGTCAGGCTGTTCGTGACACCGTTCATCGCAACGGTTCCGGCAACAGTGTTGGCACCGATTGTCAGAGCATTCGATCCGCTGGTGGTCAGGTTGCCATCCGCGTCGATGATACCGGTCGCGGTCATGGACACATTGCCAAGAGTATTGGCAAGGGTTTCCTTCGCCTTGACGATTTCACCGGCGTTTGCAAGGAACATACCGGCAACGGTAGCGGACGCAAGGTCGGTTTCAGAAGCAACGTTGGTGAAGTTGTTCGCGGTGATCGTGTTGCTGGTCGTCGCGGTCATATCGATCGCGGTTGCAACGTTGAAGAACGTGTTTGCAGCAACCGTGATGGTATTCATGGCATTCGCAAGAACGACTTCGCCATCGGCGATGCCGCCCATTGTGACGCTGTTCGCTTCGAAAGAGGCCTTATAAGCAGTCGCCGCGTTCGTCGTAATCGAGTTGCCGGTCACACCCTGCATGACAAGGTTCGTGAACACGGCACTTGAGACGGTCGGATCAGCTCCAACGATGGGGTTGTCAACGGTCGGATCTTTCACCGCAGGGCCGGTCACAGAGATGGAGTTCATCATAGCAACGAGCTCAGAATCCGCTGTGGTGTAGAGTTTGCCGTTTACAGTCACCATATTGGCGGTTGTAGCAATCGGATCACCACCGGCTGTTGCTCCGTCTTCCCAGGCATAGATGTATTCGCCATACTCGTTGACGTACTGAAGCGTAACTTCCGTACCATTGATGTAAGTTCCGCCAAGCTGCTGGACGACGGAGAGTCCGGCACTGCCGAGCTGCAGTCCGCCATTATCAAGCAGGAGAGAAGCGCTCTGGCTGAGCTGGATCATATTGATGGATGTGTTCGAGATCACAACTCCGTCAGCGTCGAGGTTCGTCATCGTGACGTTGCCGCCCTTGATGCCGAATGTTCCGGCGTTGACGTTGAGAGTGTTCCACTTACCGTTCATGTCAATGGCAGTGGCTTCCGCACGGAAGTTGACTTCTGTGCCGGCCGCAGGTCCATTCTCATATTTCTTGAGAGTTCCCGCACTGACATTGATCGTGTTGGCGCCGGAAGCATTCATCACAACATTCGCCATGGTGACAGCGCCGATGGAAGCAAGAGCATCCATACCGACGGTCAGCTGGTTGTTGCTTGCAGCGGACATGGTCACATCGCCGACGTTGGAACGTTTGACGGTGTCAACTTCACCCGCAGTGCGGATACCGCTGATCACGAGATCATTGTTCGCGGTTGTCGTCGTTGCGCTTGCCGGAACAACAGCGTTCATTGTGATGCCGTCAACATCCACAACACTGAGCGTTGCGCTGTTGTACAGAACTTTTCCGTCATCGGTATTGATGCCGTTCGCCGTCATTTCAAGAGCGCCGTCAATGTTGGCATACGCTGCATTGAACGTATTGCTGTTGGCAGCGGTCATCACAATAGCGTCGGTGTTCACCGCGTTGACGGTGTCAACTGCAACAGCAGCCTTGAAGTCATCGCTCCAGACGCTGTCCGTCTTCACGGAACCGGTCAGAGTCAGCGTGTTGCTGGCAGAATTTGCCTTTTCGACTTCACCGGGGACAACCATCTCTGTGGGAACCACAGAAGCATCCATCTCAATGGTTCCGACGGTCGCATCGGTGATCGTCGCAGTGTTGCTGCCGTTGGCAGACGCCATGACGATATTTCCTGCGGTGGCCTGTTCCGCCTCGGTTCCTTCATAGGAAGCCTCAGGAGTTGCAACCAGATCCGCAGCAGTTGCGGCAATGCCGGCCAGAGTCAGGGAGTTGCCGGAGCGGCCGGTATTGTAACCGGAAACACTGACAGCATCCATCGCGATATCGGCAGCCGTATCAGCGGTACCGAACTGGACGGCTTTCGTCGCCGCAATCGTGTTGGAGGAACCGATCATGGTGACATCGCCGGTGATCGTGGCGAGTTCCGCTGTAATCGTATTCGCCGCTTCGGAGGTCATATTGACCTTTCCATTGATGACGGACTGGAAGACCTGACGAATGCTGCCCGCGATGTCCTCATCGGCATCAATGACTGCACCCTTCAGAGTGACGGTATTGGTTCCAGCAGCGGAAGTATTCATCTCGACATTGCCGTTGACCGTGCCGGTGAAGCCATGTTTGACTTCCGAACCGTCTTCCAGTTTCTCGGTAACGATCGTGCTGACCACGTTAAGAGCGTTATTGCCTGTGGATTCCGCCGTACCCATATTCAGATCGCCGTTGACAACACTGTCTGCGGCATCTTCAAACGCCGGAGTATTCTCGAAGCCGACCCAGATTGTCGTATTGGCACCGGAAGCGATGGAGGAGATATTGTTGGCTGTCGCACCCTCAATACGGAGAACATTCTGCGTATTGGCAAGAACGATGTAACCATCCTGGCCCTTCTTGTCCTCATTGACGATATCGTTGAAGACAATGTCGCCGACAATTTCAACGCCTTTGCCGACCTTGAAGTCGTTTACAGCGCCGCGAATGTCATTCAGGAAGGAGACTTCACCTTCGCCCTGGAGCACGATTGTGTTCTTCCGGGCGATCATAGTCAGGTTCTGAATATCGACATTGGCAACATCCATGATTGTCAGGGTGTTCGAAGCAGAGAATGCCGTCATATCGGTATTGCCCATCACGATGTTGCCGGTGTAGGTAACATCATTGCCGAAGTACAGGGTATTGTTGGACCGGAGTCCCTTCATCGTGATGTCGCCGTCGACTGTGATGGCAATTCCGGTATAAGCGATCTCACCGGCATTCGGATCATCTGTAACAGCGGAGCCGAAGGTAACCTTGTTCGAGGCATTTACGATGTTGAGGGTATCCATGACAATATCGCCCGTGACGGAAACCGCAAGATTTCCGGCCGTGATGGCGCCATGGTTCCTGACCGACAGATTAATGTTGCCGGACAGAGTGTTCGTTTGGCCGGTCATTGCAACATCACCGGTCAGCGCAACACTGAGATCTCCTGCAACGATATCACTGTCGTTGGTGGAGGCGAGAGCGATGTCAAGAGCAAGCTTGTTGGTTCCGCCGTTGCCATCCGCATCCACAGACGTCATGGTCACATCGCCATTGATCGCCTGAGCGGTAGGACCGAATGTCACCTTGGAATCGGTCAGAACGACTCCGACGACATTTCCGGCAATACCCATATCAATTGCATTCGCTCCGGCAGCGCTTTCCATATTGACGGCACCGGCAACCGTGGTGTTGATCGCACCGGCCGTGATGGAGTTACTGCTGTCCACCAGCTTGTCATTGGTGGTATCAAGAACAACTTTACCGTTGATCGTATTGTTCTCGCCGTTCAGATTGATCATGGCGGCGGAGAGGGACGCGGTGTGGGCATCAAGAGAAGCCTTGTTCTCGCTGTCGAAGAGCGCGATGGTGTTGGAGCCAGCTCCATTGACAACTTCGCGATCGGCGACATCCGCGTTCGGATCCACAACGACCTGGCCAATCATATCAAGGCTGCCGGCAACCTCAACGGTTCCGATGGAGTTGATCGTGTTGGCATCGCCGCGCATCACAAGAGACGACGCAGAGAGGGACGCGGTGTTCTTGATCTCGTTGGTCTCAGCCGCACTGTACGTAACTTTGGCATCATCGCCAACCGTAACGGCACCAGCGAGGACCACTGCATCCAGAACATCCAGTGTTCCGCTGTTCTCAACGGTGTTCGCAGTTCCGGCAGCATGGACGGAACCAAGATTCAGGGTACCCTTGTTCTTGATTTCATTTGTTCCGGCAGCCGCAACAACCGCACCTTTGCTTTCCGGATCATCAAGATCGGTCGGCATCGTGATCGCGCCGGACATGTCGAGGTGATCGACTGTCAGGACGCCGGTCTCGGCAACTTCGACCGCATTCTTGGTACCGGCAACCATGTCAACGGAGGTCAGGGAAACTTCAGATCCGGCAACCTTCAGTGTGTTGGAAGCAGCCGCGTTGACCTTCGTCACCTGGGCATCCGCGTTCACATTCTTGCCGCCGTTCATTTCAATTTCGGTAATTCCCGAAATCGTTCCGCCGTCAACGTTGATCTCGTTCGCACCGGTGGCCTTGAGTTCAAGACCGGCATTCAGAGCGAGTTCGCCCTTGACATTGATCTTGTTGCTTGCAGCTGCGGTGGAAGCCTCGTTCACGAACTGCTGTGCATCCGCATCATAGCCGGCGAAAGCGATCTCATTCACGGAAAGCGTTCCGCTGTTGACATTGATTTCATTTGCGGAGTTGGCTCCGAAAACGAATTTGCCGTTCACAGTGTTCACGCCATCGCTGTTGATTTCATTGGAACCGCTGAAGAACGCGCTTCCATTGATCACATTGCCGTCGTTCAGGTTGAGTGTCTCAACTCCGGCAATCACAGGAGCGGCGACCTTGTCACCCTGCTGCTGGTTGACCGCATAGTTGACCGTAACGCCGGTCATGGTCAGGGTATCATCGCCAGCACCCATGTCGATCGCGCCGTTGATGACGGATCCGGCACGGATTTCCATTGTGTCATCGCCACCCTGGGTCAGGATTGCACCGTAATCATAAAGATCACGAGCGCCGTTGACCGTCACGTTTTCTCCGATCACGATGTTGTTGGCCGCATCGTTCATCAGAATCTGACCGTTGATGGTCGCATTGTTCTTGACGTAAAGATCGGTGAAGTTCAAAACGGTCAGTTCAGGATTCTGATCAAAACCGCCGACCACACCGTCCACATCCATGTCGAATGTGCCATTCCAGTTCTGGATGACAAGCCATGCACCGAGTCCGAACTTGCCGTTCGTATCAAGTTTTACGCTTTCGATGAGAGCTGCCTGATCTTCCGCGGAAATAACGCCGTCAAAGGCAAGGAACGCATCGCTTTCCACTGTGAAGGTGGTTTCCGCAAAGTTCTGGAACTGAGCAACATCAAACCAGGTGGAGACGCCTTTTCCAATCACAAAGTCGGCTGCGCCGACGATATCGCCGGTAATGGCAATCGCAGAGTTGACAACATCATCATTTCTGCCGGAAAGGATTTTCACCGTATTGCCGTTGAAGGTCACATCGGCATCAATCGTTCCGAAGATCTCGACGGAATATCCGGCCTCGAAGGTCTGAGCGACATCCGCATCATCAATTACGATATTCTGTCCGGCAATGAATTTCGCATTGTTTTCAAAGGACATCATGACGTAATTGTCATCTTCCCACAGGAAGGAACCATCGAAGGAACCGACTGTCACAGTGGAGTCGGCGTCAATGAGCAATGCACCGATATTGGAAATCGAAAGAGCTTCATTGACATACTCTGCTCCGGGGAGATTAAACCAGACAGTGTCAACGTCGTCGATTTTTCCAACAAGAGCATCCACGGAAGTAATGACCAGACGGTCCACGCTTTCCACGGATCCGCCACTGACCGTACCGGCAAGACGAACGGTTTCTGTATTCCAAATCCTGGTATCGCTGACAGTCGCGCCTTCCCGGACAGTAACCGTATTGGCTGCACTCAGCTGGGAATTGGCAACTGCTGCGCCTTCAACGAGAGTAATATTCGAGTTGGAAACGATCCTGGCGCTGTCCACGCCTTCGGTATCCTTGGAATAATATTTCTCAATGTTCGAGGGAACATTTTCCGGATTGCCGATCACATAAACATTTGCGGCAGACTCGAAATTGCCAGCATAGTTCTGGATAATGGCAACCTGAGCGTTCTCATCCTGGATAACAGCGTTCTGTCCGAGATAAACTCCGGAGAACTTGGTCTTGGCATCATCATCGCCGATGAAGTTGCCGATGGAGAAGCTGCGGAAGGTTGCAACCACACCATTGGAGAGGACAAGAGTATTGTCCGTGCTTCCGCTGAGGAGAGCCGCATTGTCAACAGTCATGGACTTGCCGATGACGATCGCATTCTTGCTGCCCTTGTCTGCAACGACATTGACATTGTTGCGCCAGGTCTGGCCGATGATAGCGCCTGTATTGTCACGAATCACAACGACATCACCAAGCTGCTCCTTGAGCACAAGGACGTTGTTTCCGGAACCGAGATCAATATCGGCTACTGCGGAATCGCCCTGAATGATGTTGGCATCGGGGCTGACATAGGTATAACCGATCTTGGCGCCCGCGCCGATTTCGAGAACGTCATCACCGCCGCCGAGGTAAATGGAGTTGACCGCAGCATTGTTGTTGACATAGATGGTATCATTGGAATTGGAGCCGCGAAGGTCAAGATTTCCGACAACAAAAATCTTATTCGGATTTTCGTTGAGAATCACATCCGCATCCACTTTCTGGAGGGTTCCATCTCCAAGATCAATATACACAGAACCGATCACCGGGGGAACCATGGTTTCCCAGTAACCCACGCCACCACCGTAAACGGCATTGCCGTTAAGAGTGATGATATTGTTGGAACCGTCACCAGCCTCAATGCTGGAAAGAGCTCCGGAGTTGACCGTAATTCTGTTGGCGGAACCTTCTTCCAGAATCAGGGAGCCAGTGAGCTGGGCATCTTTCTGGATCACGAGAGTATTGGTTCCGGAACCGAGATCAATGGATCCGGTGATCTTGGCACCTTCGGCAAGAGTAACTCTGTCGTTACCGCCAGCGGTGTCCAGTCCCTGCTTGAGATCAGCACCCGCGATCAGATTGACTTCGTCATCCGCGTCAGAAAGGGTGACTTTCTCATAAATATCTTCGTCAAATGTGAGATTGGAACCGACATATTCAATGGAAACAGTTCCGGCATCGCGAACTTTGACGAGTTTATTCTTTTCATTGTACTCGTACATCGCGGCGTAGTTGATGACATAAGATCCCTTGTAGAGAGCGTTGCCATCTTCGTTGACGACCGTAATGGACTTGACAAAGTCGAAATCCTCTTCTTTCTTGAGCTGATTGCTGGAAAGGAGAACGATTGAGAAATCCTGTCTCGTCTCAACAGAAACGACGATCTTGGAGAAATCAACTTTCTTATTCCAGGTAAGCATCGCGCTTGTGAGTCCGACACTGTCATCGTTGATCACGAACTGATAGGTGGCACCCTTCATGGACTTGTCCTGTCCCTTTGTGAAGGTGACATTGGACTGACCGGAAATTGTTACCGTTTCGAAATCCTTGATTGTGCCTTTGAATTCGGCGCTGTAATTGGAGAAAACAAGATCGGATCTGCCGTTGACAATCGCGTTCTTGCCATCGCCGCCGCCAGAGACAACGCCGGAGAAAATATACTTGTCATCAATGACAAAAGACATATCCACATTGCCACCGTTCGGACCGAATGTGATTGTCACATCGCCGTTAACAGTGGAGTTTTTACCGCCGGCATAGATCTTGGAAATCTTGCCTTCCGCCATCCCAAGAATATTGATATCAATATTGCCGTTGACAACAGAACCTTCATCGCCGCCACCATAGAGTGTGGAGACCTTGCCGCTGTTGTAGTTGATGACAACAGCCTGCTGATGGCTGATAGTCTCGGTCACAGGATTTCCTTCCGTATCAAGGACAGGCTCACCGGCACCGTCCAGGACAGGGATTTCCTCGGAAACGATCGAACCATTGAGAACGGAACCATATCCGGCACCACCGCCGAAGACCTTGGAAACCGAGATGTTTGTCAGATTCAGAGTGGAGGTTCCGTTGACAATCGCGGAAACACTTCCATCATCTTTCTTATTGGTTTTTCCTTTGATATCGCGTGCAACAGCACCGCCATAGACGGAACCTTTTACCGCGACATTTTCAATGGAAATCTCGTTGTCGGAATTAATGACGATCTCAGAAACGAACGACTCGCCTTTCGCAAGTTTAGGAGCGACGATTTTTCCGTTTTTATCGAGGGTCCACTGGACGCTTCTCTTCTCGCCGGACGCATCCACGATGTAGTCAGAGCTGAACTGATTAACACCGTTTTCGTCGAGCGAATTCTCGCCGGGAGCAAATGTAGCACCAACCGCGACATCGCGGACAGCTGCATTGGAAGCCCCACCTTTCACTGTTGTTTTTGCAACCGTTTTGGTTTCCCCGGCTTTGGTTGCGCCGGTAAAGACAGAAACGCTTGACGCGGCATCGGTCGCAATGACCTCAGCGTTGGCAATCGCTTCTTCGGAAGTCTCAATGACTACCGAATTGATTGTCTCTTTCTTTGTGATTCGTTTTGCCATGATGCAAACTCCTTTTTTGTTTGTTGCCTCATATCACAAGTTAAACTGGTGATTACTGATACAAATTTCACGTCCTGCTCCAATTCGACCGCCACTGATATGGCGGGAAAGCTTCAGAGAAGAGACGTCTGCGGTCTTTCGAGCAGAAAATGCACGAAATGCCGTCACGGAAACCGTAATCTCGTTGATCCGCTGAGAATCGAAACTCATCACATCATCGGGATCGTCAAAAGAACCGGAAAATTTTACTCCGATACAATTCTCATCGCCGGTAATCACGGTTCCCGCACAGAAAACCGGAGAAGAAATGTAGGAAGAACTATCTACAGTCAATGTAAGCGAGAAAGAATCGCCGCGGCATTCCAGCACGGGTGCGACCTCCTCACGACATTTTCCTGCAACAGCCAGCACGGGATAATTCCCACCGAGAATCATCGCGGCAGTCAAAAAAGCTGATCCGCATTCCTTACGTCGAAAAAATTTACTGGAAGAAAAATGCGGATGGATCCGTGCAAAATCCGGACGCGGAAAAATCGGACGTACCGCATCAGCGGCAAATCCGGTCTTCCTGTAATCCAGAAAATTCTCCGTCTGGATCAAAAAACTGTTCCTTGCGAAATTGATATCGTCACTCCTTATTTTTTGTTTTTCTTCGGTGCAGGTTCATTTTTCTTCAAGATCCCGTTCTCAAGGAGCTTGTCAATCAGTTCCTGCATGGAATTAAAAGCGCTCAAGAATCCCTGAGGGGGCATGATAATACGAATATTTGCCTTCGGTTCCGGAGCTTTTCCATCTTCCGTCGGCTGAAGCGTTACAAAATCATAACGAATCATTCCGCCGGAAAAATGGATTTGCCCGATTCCGTCTGCAAAAATTTCTTTTTTCTCTGTCATTTCACGAAACATCCTTTCTTTGTTGATACTGTTGCTATAACTTAAACGCTCCTGAACATTTGTCTCAGAACGTTAAAATGGGGAGGAAATGAACTCGTACACAATGGAAACTCTGCACTGGAGTGGGTGGAACTCCAACCCTGATTCCAAGTAAAAATAAATTTCTTTTCACTGTCCAAGACATTCATACGAAATCTTCCGGGAGAATAGAAGAAAGAGAAGAACTCATCAATCAAACTGAATGAAACAAATTCAAAGAATCCAGGGAACGACAAAAAGAACCTGTTCTTCCACTTATTAACTGTATCTGTACCCTCTGACATAAGATAATCTCCATTAACGCATGTTATAAACATTTAAAAAACACATGTTTTTTTTCGATCAAACAATATGTGACATAGTTTGCCATATGACTCCCTCTTTAATACTTCACTCAACTTTCAATAAATTAAAATTCAGTTTTTCAAACAATTCTCGTTTCTCAATGTTCCCACCCGAACTTGAGAATCAGTTTTTCTTTGCTCAAAACTGCAAAACACACGTTTGCAGAATACCCGCGAAACAGAAAAACACGTTTTCCTGAGTTATATTATAGACGATGTTATACCAAAGTCAAGAGTAAAAAATTAAAATTCTTCTATAAATTCTCTATTTTCATGTTTTTTATCCATATTGAGTCATGATTCTTGTCCTGTCTTTTGACATCTGCTCAAGAACAGAAAGGGATCAGAGGGAAGTTTCAGCGAAGAGAAACATGTATCGTTTTGAGATTTTTTCGTTATCATTTTATACCATTCTCAAAATGTATTTTGTCTTCGCTCCAGCAAAAAAAGAAAAATGCCGAGAAGAGAAACTTGACGTTAATTTTTAAGACATATATATTATCCCCGTTTATGATTCTTCAGTTTGAAAAGGAAACATCATATTCTCCAGGAGAAAAAATGCAATATCGGGATTTCGGAAAAACAGGATTCAAAATTTCCGCACTTGGATTCGGAGCTATGCGTCTGCCGATTCCGGAAAATCAGGACAAAAACGCCAAAGAGGATTTAGGGGAAGCCGTGGATCTTCTGCGTTACGGATTCGAAAAAGGAATCAATTACGTCGACACGGCCTACATGTATTGCGGGGGACGCAGTGAGCTGGCAGTCGGAATGGCATTGAAGAATGGATGGCGGGGAAAAGTTAAACTTTCCACAAAACTGCCTCTTGGCGAAGTCAAAACACAAGATGACTTCAAGCGCATCCTGGAACATCAGCTGAAAAAACTGGATACTGATTATATTGATTTCTACCATTTCCACGCTCTAAGCAGTCAGTCGTTCCATGATCTGATTCTTCCACAACACCTGATTGATGTTGCAGAAAAATTCAAAAGCGAAGGAATGATTCGTCATCTTTCTTTTTCATTCCATGATCCGCATCCGGAAACGATTATGGAAATTCTAAACACACGGGCATTCTCTTCAGTCCTCTGCCAGTTCAATCTGCTGGACCGAAGCAATCTGACAGGAATCCGTCATGCGGCAGAACTTGGAATGGGAGTTGTAGTGATGGGGCCTGTTGGCGGAGGGCGTCTTGCATTCAAAGGCGGAGTATTCGAGAATGCAGTCGGCGGCAAAATCACGACTCCGGAACTGGCGATTCGTTTTGTTCTCAGCACACCGGGTATCAGTTGTGCACTCTCTGGAATGGGAACGAGAGAAATGGTGGATGGCAACGCGGCCATGGCGAATCTGCCGGATTCACTGAACAAAGAAGAACTTGATGCCATAGATGCTGTAACAGAACAATGCTCCAAACTTCGGACTCTCTACTGTACCGGATGCGGTTATTGCACTCCAGCCTGTCCCCAAAAGGTTGCGATTTCGAAATGTCTGGAAGCGCTGATCTACAAAGAAGTCTACAATCTGGACACTGCAGCAGAAAACCGATACAACTCCATCGGCAAAAATCCCTGGGATACGGGAGAAAGGGCCTCCGCCTGCATCTCCTGCGGGGCATGTGAAAAGAAATGTCCG
>CASEYW010000012.1 GCA_949292215.1 uncultured bacterium | reverse complement strand
GGCGAATTTCCGGAAATGGAGAGGGGTGAATCTGTTCGGTTTTCTGCTTTTTGCCTTTCTGACGGTGCTGACGCTGACCACTGGGATTCACCAGCATGCGATTACGGAAGAAAACTGTCGGACTCTGCTTTGGATTCTCGGGTTGAACTATGCCTTCTTTGCTGTGGTTCCGCTCTGCCGTCCGTGGCGAGAGACGCAGCCGGAAGAGGTGACGGGCATCGAAATTACGGGACAGATCCTGAATCATCTGCTCTTCTCGATCAGCGGACTTGCCGTATTCGGATCGGTTCTTCACAAGCCGGCCTGTGAAATTCCGCAGGCGGTTCTTCTGCTGGCATCCGCCGCGTTTCAGGCAGGAGTGATTCTTTTCTGCCACCTGAGAGAGCCGCGCAGGAAAGAGGTGATTCCCGCGGCAATGCTGCTGTGTGTCTATTCAATCGGCATGATGGTTCCGATCCTGCTGTCCGGTGTATGGATTCCGTCGGCGTGGTCGTTTTTTGCGATGGTGCTTCTGCTGCTCTCAATTGCCATCCGAAGCGCCTTTCTGCGCAAAGTTGCCTGTTTCGGTTTCCTGATCGTGTTCCTGCGTATTCTGTTGTGGGACGGAGCAAGCTTTTCTCCATCTGCGGAATCGTTCCGGGAATCGTTTTTATGCGGGGGTGTTTTTACTCTGGCGCTGCTTGTTTCCTGGCTTGCAGCGGTCATTCAGTCGAAACGCGTTCCGGAGGAGAAGACGAATCTGCAAACGGTGCGGAATCTCTTTGCCGTGACCGGTGGCATCGCATTTTTTCTTTACTCCTCGCTGGAGCTGTACAAACTTCTGCATCTGCATCGGCCGGATTTTACCCGGGGCGGAGTTTCGCTCTGGTGGGGGATTCTTGCTGTCGGGTTTCTCTTCCACGGGATTCTGCGAAGACGGAAAGATTGCCGTGTGTTCGGCCTTCTCCTGTTTGGAATCTGTTCTTTGAAAGTGTTTTTCTATGATCTTGCCGGATATCATCTGCTGGCGAAAAGCATCGGGCTCCTGGTCCTGAGCGTGATCATGATTGCCGGAGCACTTCTCTACATCCGGTTCCGGGACCGTTTCGATCGGAAGGACGGCAAGGAATGAAATGGTTTGTGTTCTGCTGGCTTCTGCTGACGGTGGCAGGATGCGTGTTCGCGGATGAGATTGTTGTGAAGGATGCCTTTCAGGAGAACGTTTCGATTCGGACGAATCCCGGTCGGACGATCATCTGCTACCCCTCTCTGCTGGAAATCTGGCTGGACTGCGGCGGATCGCTGGTGGCAATTCACTCCATGAAAAAAGACGAGGTTGTTCCGGAGGAAGTGAAGCATCTACCGGGGATCGGCGGATATTTCCATCCGAATGCGGAGAAGATTCTCCAGCTCAAACCGGATCTGGTGATCCTCAGCGGCATGACCGGACGGAATCGACCGCTTGCAAAACTGCTGAGGAATTCCGGAATTGATGTGCTGCTTTTGAAATATGACAATTACCGGGATTATCGGGAAATTGCCCGGATTTTCTGTGCGATCCTCGGGAAAGAGAGTCTGCCGGAGACTTTGCTGCAGGTCGATCGGAAGATCGACGCGCTCGAACGGAAGATCCGGACGGCACGGTTGGAACGCCCGACCTTTCTGTGTCTGTTTTTCAACGGATCGGAATTCCGTGCGGAGACTTCGGACGCGAACGCCGCTTTCATAGCGGAGCGTCTCGGTGGAAAAAATATCCTGAATACAAGCGGACAGAAAATTGTTGCCCAGCGAGTCAAATTCAGTCTGGAGCGGCTGATGCTGGAAGATCCGGACTTCCTTTTCATTGTCCCTGCAACGACCAATCGCAAAGCGATGGCGCAGGCTTTGCGCATTTTTCAGACCAATCCTGCTCTGCGGAATCTGAAGGCCGTGAAATCCAGTCGTCTGATTCTGCTGCCTGACGAATATTTTCAATACAAGGCAAACCGGAAATTTCCGGAAGCATTCCATCTGATGGCTGAGAAATTGTATCCCGCTCTTTTTCCGGAGGGGACAGATTCCGGGAAAATTGAGTAACGAGATTCCTTCTTTGTCGAAAGAGTGTGTTTCGGTTTGCCCCGCAGAGAAAGTGTCGCGGCCGATTTGAAAAAGTATTATTATCCGGATATATTGAACCGATCACTGCAAACAACAGAAGAAGGGTATGGTTATGAAAATCGGATTGACAACTTACAGTCTCAGCCGGCTTGTCTCGCAGGGAGTGTTTACATTGTGTGATATCATCCGATGGGGTGCGGAAAACGGTGCGGAACATATTGAAATTGCGCCGGGAAAAGAGAATCTCGCGGAGAACGAAGCACTTTGTTCGGAGATTCGCAGGACAGCATCGGATTGCGGGGTGGAACTTTCCAGTTATACGATCGGAGCAAACTTTCTCCAGCCGGATGAGAGTGCATTCCGGAAGGAGATTGAACGGGTGAAACGGGAAGTGGATGTTGCAGTCCGTTTGGGAGTTTCCCGGATGCGTCATGATGCGGGGTGGCGTCCTCCTGCCGAGGCAACCTGCCGGACTTTCGATGCGGATCTGCCGAAACTCGCTGAAGCCTGTGCCGAGATCGCCGATTATGCGAAGCCGTTCGGCATTACAACCAGCGTGGAAAATCACGGATACCATGTGCAGGGAAGTGAACGGGTCCAGAGACTGATTTATGCCGTCGGGCGCGACAACTTCCGCACAACGCTTGATGTCGGTAACTTTCTTTGCGTGGACGAGGATCCCGTCTCCGCTGTCAGGAACAACATCTTGCTGGCTTCCATGATCCATTTCAAAGATTTTTATGTGCGGAAGACTCTGCCGGTCCGGAATGGATTCTTTGAGACAAAGCACGGGAATCTTCTGCGGGGGGCGATTGTCGGATACGGCGATATTGATATTCCCGCAATCGTCAAAGTGATCCGTGAATCCGGTTATGATTCCTATGTTTCCGTGGAATTCGAAGGCATGGAGGAATGCCGGGAGGGAACCTTGATCGGAATGCGGATGCTGAGGGAGCTTTTCTCCTGATCAATATGAATGGCGCGGACTTGAAACATTCTTTTCCTCCGAGCATCTTTCCCGGAGCACGGGTTCTGATTCTCGGGTCGATGCCGGGGGAGGAGTCGCTGCGTCGGCAGGAGTACTATGCGTACAGGCACAATGCGTTCTGGCGGATCATGGGAGAACTGTTTGCATTTTCTCCGGATCTGCCGTATCCGGAACGTCTGGCTGCGCTCGGAAGGAATCGCATCGCTTTGTGGGACTCGCTTGCTTCCTGCCGGAGGGAGGGGAGCCTTGATACAAAAATCACCGATCCGGTCCCGAACGATATAGCCGGGCTTCTCCGGGAACATCCCGGTATTTCGCATGTCTTCTGCAACGGAACGGCGTCTTTTCAGTTTTTGAAACGCTACAATGAGTGTGTGTTTCACTCCGGTGTGACCATTCGGAAACTTCCGTCGACGAGTCCTGCTGCCGCATTGTACCGTTATCAGGAGAAACTGGACGCCTATTCCATTATCCGTGAGATCGTCGTTTCACCCTGAGAAAACCGGAGAACTGCCGTTTGCCCGGACTCAAAATTACAATTTGGCAATCCGAAGTTTTTTTTCGTTTTCCAGCGTTTTTCCCGGCTTGCTTTTTGCCGTCCGGTATGATATATATAGCAAAATCATTCGGGAGAATTGTTATGAAACATCTGTTTGCGGCATGTCTGCTGCTGGCGGCGCTTTCTGCATCTGCTGCACGTCTCTGCACAAAAGAGATTAAAGTCGGCGGGGAGGGGCAGGAGGAACGCTCCGCTGCGCTTACTTTTTTTATTCCGGACCGGGTTTCGGGCTTCCGTCTGATTGACAAAGCCGGAACGGTGCGCCCCATGACAGTCATCAACCGGGAAGGCGGAAAGATTGATGCCTTTTTCAATGCCAGACCTGGCGAAACCCTGATTCTGGAGTATCACGACACTCCGGTGAAATCGCCTGCTGCCGAACAGAAATCCGGACTGCTTCATCTTTACAAGGAATTCAACGGCAATACCGTAAACTCCCTGGAACAGTTCCAAACCTTCTGGCGGAATTCGCTCCGGATGCGTGCCGGCTGGGAGAAACGGATTTATCTCGGAGGAAACAAACTCGGCAATACCAACAATTCTCTGAATCTTTACCGTGGAGTCATCCGCATTCACAAACCGGGAACGTACACCTTCCATACTGCTTCAACGGATGCCTCCTTCCTTCTGATTGATGGGAAATTGATCGCCCAGTATCCCGGCCGTCACTGGATCGGTCCGGCGCAGACCGGACGCTTCAAGGGAACGGCCGAGCTTTCCGCAGGCAATCACCGGTTTGAATATTACCATGCGAACAATCAGTGGAGTTATTTCGTGATTGCGGCATACAGCCGTCCCGGGGATAAAAAAATGACGATTCTGCCTGAGGAGATGTTCCTTCCGCTTCTTCCCGTGACCCCGGGGCAATTGAAAAATGACGACGGTTCCGACGCTGAAGATTTTTCCTGGAAACGTACCGGCACCATTGATCTTGACGGCCGTCAGATGCAGGAACTTACATTCAGCAACGGCGAAGTCCTTTACCGTTTTTCTCCCGGAACTTTTCATAAGAACGGATATACGGTCTACCTCGGTTATCATTTTGCCGCGCCGTTTGTTTCCGAGAAGAAAGGACGGGAAATGCTCTTCGGCGCCATGAAACAGGACGAAGTCAAGCCTTTGGACAGCACCGGATACCGTTTCCTCGCCGATGCCATTCCCGTTTTCAAAATGAAGGAACTTTCTTCGCGTTTCTACGACCGCATCCTCTATTTTGGAGCCCGGATGCCGAAGGATGCTGTATTCAAATTCTATCGGACGATGATGATGGATGACGATCTCGTTGCGGAACGGTACGAAAAAATAGAAAAGGAGCTGACCCGGATGCTGAACCAGAGCACAGATCATGCACGTCTGGAACTTTCGAAACTCCTCTTCTACTGTATGGACCGCCGCGGCGAAGCAGAGGTGGAGTTCCGTAAAATAGATCCTGAAAAGCTGATTCCGGACTTCCGTCGCGACTACCGGATTCTGGAAGCCGATATGACACTTTTCTCCAAAGGATTCGATGCGGCAATGGAACTCTACCGGAACATGGAATCGACCTCCCGGAAGATGTCTGAACGGGAGAAACTGGAGGCGGACGGCAATCTGGTCAGTCTTCGCAATGCCCTGATCACCAGGCGGTTCCGAGATGCCACAGATTATCTTTCCCGCGTGGAGAAGGCCCGGCCTGAAATTCGCCTGAATCCGGAGTTCATGTGCCTGAAATCCCAGTTCCTTGCCAAACAGGGAAGGCCACGCCTTGCCGCGTACTATGCGGAAGCCGTTCTGAAGATGCAGCCATCTTCCCAGACTGCCGCAGGTGCATCCCTCTTCCTTGCCCGTCATCAGATGCGGAGAGGAAAAACGGAAAAAGCCTTGCGTCTCCTGAACGAGATCCGGAAATCATATCCGAAATCAGCGGAGGCGATTGCCGCCGAAACGCTTATATCTGAACTTAAATGAAGGAAACGGACAAGATGATGAAAAAAATGTTCCCGATTGTCTGTATCGCCGTTTTGTGTCTTTCGTCAGCTTCAGCTCCGGCGGATGAAAACGATTATCTGCGTCCGATTGGGCGGCCAAGGGAAGCCCGGGCTCAGCGCCGGCAGGGCGGAGAGGCATTTCCCCCGCTGCCGTTGCCTGTGACGCCGCTGCGTCGTTCTGAAAAGAAGCGTCCGCCGTCTCCTTCCGCGCTGATCGGCAAGGTGGTCTGGGGCAGCTATCTTGACTACACCGGCCCGGATGGAATGACACAGCGCCTTTTCGACTGGAACATGGTTCCCGCCGACTGTCAGCAGCTTCTGCGCCGCGTCAAGGAGACAATGCGTCTCGAATACAAGACCCAGACAGTTGATCTTGCCACGTTCAGCGGGAATCCTTCCGAGCTTCCGATTCTCCATTTTTCCGGCGGGCGCACGATCCGTTTTACCGATGCCGAGAGGATCAAACTGCGGAAATATCTTCTCGACGGTGGAACAATCATTTTCGATTCCATTGTCGGTTCTCCCTACTTCTACCGGGGAGCAATGGAGGAGACCCGGCGCATTCTTCCGGAATCCCCCATCCGCAAGGTGGATCCCGATCACGCCCTTTTCCGGATGGTCCGGAAAACCACCGGAGAGAAAGTCAACGGGAACCGCACGATCGCTCCGGAATTCGATGGCGCCTACATCGGATCACGCCTGGCTGTGATCCTTTCCCCTTACGGGCTTGGCGGCGGATGGGACAACATTCAGCCGGAACAGATTAGAAATTCCAGATATTACACTCCTGCCAGCGCCCGGAATCTCGGAGTCAACCTGATTGCCTATATCATCGGCTGGTATGAAAACGGCCAGGCATACGCAGCAGGGGAAGCCTATGGCGAAGGTGCGGAAGTCCGTTCCGCTGACCGGATCGTTTTTGCCCAGGTCAAGACCGACGGTCTCTGGAACTCCGATCCCGGTGCGGAGACGCGTTTCATGCGTTATCTGGCAAAGAATCTGAACATGGATGCGGGAACTAAACCGGTTTATGTTGATCCGGCAACCGCTGTCCTTGCCGACTATCCGTTTCTGTACCTGAGCGGAATCGGCAATTTCGAACTTTCCGCCGATGCCATGGCAAAATTGCGCGGATATCTCAATGGAGGAGGTTTTCTTCTTGTGAACAACTCTTTGGGAATGAATGAGTTCGATGCGGCAGCGCAGAAGTTTGCCTCGGCTCTTTATCCCGGGAAAAAACTTGAGAAGATTCCGGAGAACCATCCGATCTATACAAAGGGACCGTTCCGCTTCACCCGGAACGGTTTTCTGGAAGCGGCGGCTCAGAAATATCCGGCATCCACACGGCCTCTGCTGTACGGAGTGCGCGACGGCGACCGCTATAAACTGGTTTACAGTCCTGTGGACATCGCGGGAGGATGGATGTCCGTTTCCCGCCCGGGGAGTGTCGGCTATGAGACGGAAACCGCACTCCGGCTCGGAGCGAACCTCGTAACTTATTTTGCAACACACTGAGTTTCAAGACAAGGATGATTTCATGGAGTACGATGACAGAAATTTATTGAAGGATCTTGCCGTTCTGCGCGATGGATTTGATTCGGTTCGCCGGGAACTTGCAAAAGTGATTGTCGGTCAGGAGGAAGTAATCGGGAAGGTGCTCTCTGCAATGCTTGCGGGTGGGCACTGCCTGCTGCTCGGTGTTCCGGGGCTTGCCAAAACCCTTCTGGTCTCCACGCTCGGACAGGTTCTCGATCTTGATTTCAAACGCATTCAATTTACTCCTGATCTGATGCCGTCCGATATCACCGGGACCGAGATTCTTGATGAAGCTGCCGCCGGCGTGAAGCGGGAACTTCGTTTTGTCAAGGGGCCTGTCTTC
Organism: uncultured bacterium; assembly: GCA_949292215.1. Lineage (GTDB taxonomy): Bacteria > Verrucomicrobiota > Lentisphaeria > Victivallales > UBA1829 > UBA1829. The sequence goes on along the minus strand of CASEYW010000012.1, from coordinate 25,623 downwards.
ACCAATCTTCTGCTCGCCGATGAGATCAACCGGACTCCCCCGAAGACGCAGGCCGCCATGCTGGAGGCAATGCAGGAGAAAAGTGTCACCAGCGGTGGCAAACGCTATCCCCTGCCGACTCCGTTTTTTGTTCTTGCCACGCAGAATCCGATCGAACAGGAAGGAACCTATCCGCTTCCGGAAGCTCAGCTTGACCGCTTCATGTTCCTGATCAAGCTCGACTATCCTCAGAGGGAGCAGGAGATCGAAATTCTTTCGCAGACGACCGGCAACCGAACCGTGATCCCGGACAAAATCCTGAACGGCGATTCCCTGATGTTTTTCCAGATGGTTGTGCGTGCGGTCCCCGTCAGCCGCCATGTGATTTCCTACTGTGCCGATCTTGCCCGCCTGTCTCGCCCGGACAATCCGGAAGCACCTGACTTTATTCGTAAAAACCTCTCTTATGGAGCCGGTCCGCGTGCCGGACAGTATCTGATGCTGGCTGCAAAAGCCGCCGCTGCGCTGGACGGGCGCGTGAACGTCTGCTGTGAGGATGTCCGCAAATCTGCTCACGAGGTGCTCCGTCACCGCATGGCTTGCAACTTCCACGCTGCGGGAGAAAATCTGACGACTGATGCGCTGATCGACATGCTCCTTCAAGCAGTCCCGGAGCCGCGGAACTGAAATGCCCGACAGCCGTTACACCTATCTGCCGCCCGAAACACTCGATTCCCTGAAGCAGGTCGAGCTTGTGGCGCGTTCCCTCGTCGAGGGCGGCATGCTGGGGCTGCACCGTTCCCCCTATCGCGGTTTTTCCTCCGAATTTGCCGAGTACCGGAAATACTCTCCCGGCGACAGCGTGAAGTATATTGACTGGAAAACCTATGCACGTTCCGATCGCTACTACATCAAATGTTTCGAAGAGGAGACCAATCTGCACAGCTACATTCTGCTGGATACTTCCGGTTCCATGGCGATGTCCGGTGCGGATGGCCGCCACAGTCCTGCCAAGTTCCATTATGCCTGTTATTTTGCTGCTGCGTTTATGTATCTTGCCCATCAGCAGAGGGATGCTCACGGGCTTTTCACCTGGAGCGATGTGCCTGGAGCCTTTTCCGGCTGTTCCAATTCCGTAAGTCATCTTGCATCGAATCTGCGGCAGCTGGAGTCGCTGAAACCGGAGGGAGTTTCGAATGCGGCGTTTTCGCTGGCTCAGATTGCGGACCGGATTCCGCGCCGATCTCTTGTGATTGTCTTTTCCGATTTTCTGGAACAGAACACGGATTTCCTGCGTTCACTCCATCAGCTGACTTTCAAGCACTGCGAAGTGATCCTCTTCCAGATTCTGAACGAGGACGAACTCCATTTCCCCTATCGCGGACTGATTCGTTTTCAGGATATGGAAACCGGCGAGGCAATGGAACTGGAAAGCGAAGCGTGTCGGGAGTATTACCTTTCCGCTCTGCACCGTTACAACGCCGGACTGAAAAACTTCTGCGATCAGTACAAGATTACGTTTGAAACGCTGACCACTGCTGATCCGTTCGAACGTGCGCTTGCCGCGTATTTTTCCAAACGGGAGGTTCTGTTCTGATGGAATTCTCCACTCCAGCATTTCTGCTGGCTTTGCCGCTGGCTCTGGCACCGCTGATCCTGCATCTGTTTTTCCATAGGAAGCGGTCGACGGTGCTGTTTTCTTCGCTGATTTTCTTTGTCCGCCGGGAGAAATACTTTGCGTATCGCCGCCGTCTGCTGGAAGTGTTCCTGATGCTCTGCCGGATTCTGGGGCTGGCGCTGATTGTGTTTGCTCTGGCACGTCCGTATTTCAAGAAAATTTCATTTCTGGCGGGTGCGGGGACGGAGGCTGTAATCGTTCTCGACGATTCCATGTCGATGCAGCGGACCGTTCCCGGTGGACGGACCGCCTTCGAAGTCGCCGTGCGGCAGGCGGAGAGTCTCATGAATTCTCTGAACAAGGAGGATTCCGCCGGACTCGTCTTTCTTTCCGGCAAGCGCGGAATCGAACCGACCCGCGAAAAACGGAAGGTCGTGACCGCTCTTCGTGAAGCGAAGGTGACAGGATGCGCCGGCAATCTGACCCTGGCAGTCCGGCAGGCGGTTGAACTGCTTAAACGGGCGCAGGGGGTCAACCGTGAGATTTATCTGCTGACCGACCTTCAGGAAACCATGCTGCCGAAACGGAAGATCAGGCTCTCCGACTGGAAAAACGGACGCCTTTTCGTGCTTCCCGTTTCCGGCTCTTCCGAGAACTGTTCCCTGAGCGGCGGAATTCCTGATCCTTCCCTGAAAACTCCGGGCTCCAGCGTCTTCCTGCCGTTTACGGTCCGCAATTCAAGTCCGCGCGACCGCATGTTCAAAGCAACTCTGAATATCACCGGATCTGCCGTGCAGTCAAAAACTATTTCTGTAAAGGCAAATTCCTCCGTGAACGAGCATTTTGTCTATGTCCCTGTCCGTTCCGGCCGCGTGGACGGGACAATTTCGATCGATGATCCCGATCTTCCGCTTGACAACACCCTTCCGTTTTCCTTTTCCGTTGCAGATGTAATGAAAGTGCTCCTCCTCACCGGCGGGGAGGGCGGGAATGTCCCCGATCCCTTCTACTACCTGAGAATGGCTGTCGAGCCTAGAAAACACGTTTACGGAATCGAATTCACCGATGCGGCCTTCAAAACGCTCGGTGTTTATGATTTGAAACAGTTTCCCCTGATCTTTCTTGCTCCCGGCAGTTCCTTCCAGCCTGAAGCTGCCGACAAACTGCTGGGATATCTCCGGTCCGGCGGAACGATTGCCGCCCTGCCGGAATCGGAAGGTTCCTCCCGGTTCTATTCCGCGCTGGCGGAGCGCTCCGCCGGGGAGCTCCCGGACCTTTTCGGCGCAACTGCGGGAAAAACGGCTTCCGGCATCATTTTTGAACGCGGTCTTGCTTCTCTGAACGATCTCCTTCAACTGAACCTTCTTCGCTGGCGGAGACTTGTCGAATTGAAATCGTCAAAAGCCAATGTCCTTGCCCGATGCGGTTTTCGTCCTGTGATTGCGGAATACCCTTGCGGCAGCGGACGGCTGATCGCTTTCGCGTTCGATCTGCGCCGTCGTTTTTCCAACTGGCCTGAGCTGAAATCGTTTCCGGTCGTAATGAATTCGTTTGTGAATTATGCTGCCGGAATGAAAACCAGAACCATTCATCTTACCTGTGGCGGCACGGTCAATGTGAACGAGAAAAACGTTACCTTTAGCGATTCTCTCGGCGCGTCCGGTCCGATTCCGGATGGTCTCTTCCGCGAGACTCTGCTTCCCGGAATAGCGTTTTTCTCCGGAGGCCCTTATGAAACTGCCGTCATAACGCCTTCGGAACGGGAGAGTACCTTGAAAACAGTGCCACTTTCCGAGATGCGGCATGTATTTGATTCTCCGGTCAGTCTGCTGACTCCCGACGAAGAACCCGGATTCCAGATTGCCCGTTTGCGCAGGGGAACCGATCTGGCGGGAATCTCTCTCCTGGTCGCTCTGATCCTGCTGACTGCGGAATTCATTCTGGGGTCCGATCTTTCAGGATTCCGGAAACGGAAGGGAGATGTGTAAATGCGTTTTTATCCATTGCTTCCCTATCTTGTCATTGTGTTTGCCGCTCTGCTTTCGCTGGGAGCCGTTTACTGGACGGGACGTGTCGCGTACCGGAAAAAGAGTCTGGCAGTTCTGCGTTCTGCTTCTCTGATTCTGTTGATCGTGATGCTTCTTTCTCCGGGCATGCTGCTGCGGACAACAGATCTCAGCCGATCCAATCTGATTTTTCTGCTCGACGGTTCCGCTTCCATGTCTGCTGCTGACATGCCTGGAAGAACCACCCGCTTTGATGCCGCCCGTTCCTCCCTGAGAAATCTGCTGGCAGATTCGTTTGGCGGCAGCAGAAAGTACATCTATATTTACAATCACCGGAGTGTTCCGGCAGACAATCCGGATCAGGCGGATCTTTTCTCCCCGTTCGGCAACACGGATCTGAAGCAGGCGGTGGATACGGCGGACCGCGATCTCGGTCTGTCTTCCGCCGCAGCTCTGATCATTCTGACGGATGGTCTGGATCATTCCCGTTTCAGCGGAATTTCCGCTGGCGTTCCCGTATTCGCGGTGCGGACCGGGACCGATCTGGAACGCGTTCCGGATTTGCGGATCGATTCCTTCCGATCGCCCGCCTCCCTTCGTGCCGGAGAGGAACTGGAACTGAAAATACCGGTTGTTCTGCGGGAGGCAGAAGGAAAAACTCCGATTCGTCTGAAGACGGTTGTCGACGGCGAAGTTTCCGGAGAGGAATCGTTTGATCTTGCATCCGGAGAGCGGCGTGAGATTCCATTCAAAACCACGTTCACCAAGCCCGGGCTTCACACGGTCCGCTTCGAACTGAACCGTCTGCCGGATGAGGCCTCGTACCTCAACAATATGCGCGAACTCATAATTGAGGTGAGGGAGGACGATCTTTCCCCTGTTCTCTATTTTCCGGTCCTGACCAACACGTTCCGGCCGCTTACACGCCTTTTTCGTCAGACCGGACGAAAATTCACCGCGGTATATCAGTTGCGAACCGGGATCCATCAGGTCATCGGCACCTCACCGGACCGCACCTATGACAAGGGCATTCCGAAAGATTCTTCGAAAATGAAAACGACCGATCTTCTTTTTCTCGCATCGGGGTGTGCCGACGATTATTCGGAGGCGGAGATTCGATCCATTGAACAGTATGTTTCCGGCGGCGGGACGGTTCTGGTCTATGGTGGCCCCGGTGCGTTCGGGGAGGGGAAAAACCGGCTTTTTTCCGCCATGCTTCCGGTACGGAGTACGAAGAGCCGCTTTACGGATGCTCTTTTCCGCCTGGAATCTTCCGGCAATTCTCTGTTTGACGATCTGTTGAAAGAGGCTGCGTCGGTCCGAGGCTTGAATCTTGTGGACCATGTCAAATCTGGCGCGGAAATACTTCTGAACGCGGTTGGCGACAAAAAATATCCGCTTGTCGTTTCCATGCCCTACGGACGCGGCAAAGTGATTGCCGTCCTCACAAATTCTCTGCATCAGCTGGGAACTCCGGAAAAACGGCATCAGCGCTTCCGCACTTTCTGGGAGAACATGCTTGTCCATGCCGGAGAGGGCATCGGCAACCGACTGGAAATTTCCGCTCCGGAACAGATCCAGGAGGGGAGTCCCTTGAAAGTCACCGCAGCCGGAGAAAGGATCGTTTCAGCGGAAGCCTTCTTTGCACCGGCAAATGCGTCCGTTCCGCCGAGACGTGTGTCCATGACTTCCCAGGGGGGGCTCTTTTCCGCTGTTTTTCCCAATGTTCCAGCGGGAAAATACATTCTGGAAGTCAAGGCTCTTGATCAGAACAATGCCGGCTTTCATCGCTACCGGATGCTCTATTCCGGAGAGAGCGCAGCAGAAAATGATGATCTCAAAGTGTCCGACGATAACTTTATGCGTTTCACCACGCATGGACGGGTCTATCTTCCCGAGGAAACCGCGCGCCTGCGTTCCGACATCAACTCCATTCTGCGTAAAAATACCGTGGATCAGGAGTGGCATCCCGTATTTGAAACACCCTTTTTCCTGATCGCGCTTTTTCTGCTTCTCATGACCGAATGGTTTCTGAGACGCCGATACAACCTGTTTTGAAAGGAGAACATGTTCATGTTGAAAATTCTCATTTTTCTGCTCTCCGTACCGCTGTTCGCTGCGAACGTTTCGGAAGCTCTTATCACCTTTTCCGATGGGTCCACGGCATCCGGTCGCCTGACCGTCATGGGTTCGCGCCCGCTCACCATCAATTTGCAGAAAGACAAACGCTCCCGCGACCGGAAAATCGAACTTTCCGATATCGTGCTCCTGACCCAGAAGGTCGAAAAAGCCTCCATGGAGCGTCCGTGGATGTTCAAAGAATCCGGAAAAACCGATAAAGTTTATTTCGAAGGAGAATATCCCCTGATCCATTTTGAAACGGAAATCCTTCTGGTCAGCGGAGAAGTCGTGCGCGGACATATCATCTCCATCCCCTTCCGCTTCAAAGGCAACGGCCCTTCCAAGCTCTTCCTGAACCGCCAGATCAAGGGTAAAAACGGACAGAAAATGGCTGATTTGAAATACATCTCCAAGATTGCTTTTCCACGGAAAGCCGATTCCTCCGCAAGAACTGTTTCCGGTTCGGTCTCCGGATTCGGTACGCTTCAGGAGGCCGCCGCTGTGGATCGCCGCCGTCATGTGGTTGTAAATGCGGAGATCAGAGGTGGCTGCTTTCTTTTTCCGAATCTCCTCCCCGGCGAGTATGATCTGTTCCTGCTGACGGAAGATGCTGTGCTCGCCGGATTCTCCGGAACGGATCGTTTCCCGGAGTCTTTGAAGGCTGATTTCAAACTTGCCGATGATTTTTTCCGTCAGCGCTGGCTGCTCCTGCTTGACGGTACCCGGACACTGGTCTACAAGCGCCGTGCGGAATTCCATGCAGCAAAAAAACATGTCAACGGCGGATTTCTCTGGCATCTCGAAATCTGGAACTGGCACACCGCCGGAGAGGAATGGAAGCTGGATTCCCGCGACATGCCCCTCCGTCGTATGCAGAAAGGGGGAGAAAAGAACCGTACCCTCTACCGTTTGAAATCTCTGAGCGGGATTGTTCCCGGTACACCTTCCAAACTGACCATCCATAAGGAGACGGAGCATGAACTTATCCGAATCCTTGACTGAACTCCGGCGGAGACGCTGTCGGAAATACTGGTGCATCGCGTTTCTTTGGCTCTTCGCCTGCAATCTTGGTACGACGGTGTTCCTGTTCATTCTCGACAATCTTTCAGGATTTTCCAGAGAATCCCGCGTTTTCCTGCTGATTCTGTTCGCCGCTGGAAATCTGGCCTTTTTGACTGTTCTCATTCGGAAAGCCTTCCGGCTCCGCCGCTCGGAACGGGAGGATGCCGTGGAATTGGAACGCATCAACGGAATACCCGACAATGTGCTTGTGAATGCGGTCTGTTTCCGAAGTGATTCCTCTCTGCCGGATCATCTGTCAACCTATTTCTCCGCGCGGGCGGATGAGCGCTGTGCGACCATCCATCTCCCCGGTATTCTGCGGGACACTCTCTTTCGAAGAGCTCTTGCCGGATTCGGGATGGTCTGTTTCATCAGTCTGCTTTATCTGCTTCCGTTTCACAAGTACGCGCTGAATGCGTTCGCCCGATTCGCAAATCCCGCTTCTCGAACCGCTTCGCTGAATTTCACTTCATTTGAGGTCGATCCCGGGAACTGCCGGGTTCCGCGCGGCAACGACCTGACCATTCGTGCAAGAGCTTTTTACAACGGTCATGAACTGTCGGATCTGAAACTTCTCATCGAGACTGCCATTCCTCCGGTACTCTATCACATGGATGATGGAGCGTTCACCCTGAAACATCTTTCCCGGGACATGGTGTACAGCATCAAGACCGGACGGGAATCCAGCGAAAAATTTTCCATCCGGGTCGTTCCTCCGCCTCCCGTTCCGGATTTCAAACTGTCTATCGCATTTCCTGCCTACATCGGCAGAAATCCGGAAGTTCTTTCTCCGGGAGAACTGTTCAAACATTCCGTGCCGGCAGGAAGTTCCGTTACCGTTTCCTGCGGAGGGATTCAGCCGGTTCTTTTTGTCAATGGCAAAAAGATGCCGATGGAAGTTCCGTTTTCTGTCAATGAGAATCTCCAGCTGCGACTCTCTCTCAAGGATCGGGATGGCCTCCTCTTTGAGAATGCCTGGTCCGGTGAACTGAAATGCCTTGAGGATCGTCCTCCGGAAATTCGTTTCCTGAATACAAAAAACAATCTGGAGGCTGGATACGGAGAAGTTATTCCTGTCCGGATTGCCGCTTCCGACGACTATGGAATCTCTTCCATTCGTCTGATCGCTGAAGTCGAAGGCAGAACCGTTCCACTGAAAGAATATCGCTATCCCCATCCCGGATTCCGGAATCGCAATGAAGTCTTTCTCCTGAAACTGACTCCATCTCTCTTGCCGGCTGGCGGTACAATAGAACTCAAAACGACAGCAAATGATACAAAACAACAAAAAACAACATCTCAATCCACAATCACCATTCATCAGATTGATCTGGTTGAACGTTTGAAAGACAAACCTGCTTCCGGCGATGCCGCGCGCTGTTATGAGCTTCTTTTCACTGCTTTGCGGGAACAGACCGCTGTTCGTGACCGGATCTCTCTTCAGCTGAAACATTTTCCCAATCATCAGCGTGACCGGCTCTACCGCGAGCAGACCCGTATTGATAAACATATTCAGAATGCGGGGCGCGAAGCCGGAAAAGCAAACCTTCCATCTCCTTTCCAGCGAGCGCTGGAGATTCTCAACCGCGATTCGAATCTTCTTCTGAATGATGTCAACGAGATGCGGAAGGCACCTTCCTCTCTGAAAATCAATACGATCGTTCTGAAACAGACCGCTCTGATTGAAAAGCTTCAGAAACTTCTCGGCGCTCTTGCTCTGCGCCAGCGAAACGAGGAAAACAAAAAAGCTCTGGCAAAAGAAAATGAGGCGGAAAAAGAACTCTATGAGCAGATGAAACAGTTGAAGGACAAACTGGAACGCTTTAAGAATGAACAGCGGAAAATCAAGGCGGATACCGAAAACTTCGATCCGAAAAAGACCGATGACTGGAGCGAAGGCGAAGAAAAACTTCTCGGCGATCTCGCCGCAAAAGAACAGGACTGGGCGCAATTCTTCAAAACGGCATTCTCGGATCTCTCCAAAAAGCAGAATCAGGATTTTTCCAATTCTGCCATGGCGGATGAATTTGTAGAGTTGTACGAGGAACTGCAAAAGGCGGGAAATGCGCTGAAGGCAAAGAAAATCGAAATTGCGACGGTTGCGGAGGATACGGCTCTGGTTGGTGCGGAAAACGTCATCGCCAACCTTGAACGCTGGCTTTCCGACAAGCAGGACTACATCAAATGGGTCGCGGAGGAGGATGGCAACTCGCAGGATGTCAAACTGACAGATCTGCCTGCGGAACTGACCGATATCATCGGGGATCTCATCGAACAGGAAGAGGATATGGGCGAAGATACCAATGACAGTTCCAATTCCTTTTCCTATGACAGCGATGACGGTCTCGGCTGGGGCGTTGCCGACGGCAATATCGACAGCATGCAGGCAAAAGGAATTACCGGGAATGTCCTTCCGAACAACAACGAAGTCGGCGGGCGCTCCGGTGAGGGACGTTCCGGGCGCTCCTCCGGACAGTTCGTTGAAAAAGAGGCAACAGGAAAAGGGGGCAGAAAAACACCGACTCGTCTGGTGCAGTCTCCGTTTGAAAAGGGAACAGTCGTTGACAAGTCGAAGGATCCGCAGGGGGGCGCTTCGGGCGGTGGAAAGCAGTCCGGTGTCGGGGATGAGGGACTCAGTGGAGTAACTCCGGACCAGGATCAGAAAACCGGGGTCCGGCTGGCGGGAAATCAGGCGGAACTCAAGCAGCGGACCGAAGCCATGCTTAAGCGTCTCGACGATGCCAATCTGCCTGCGGGGGATCTTAGAGATGCTCTCGAAAAAATACGCGCTCTGGAACGGGTCGGCGTGGGGGATGGTCCCGAAATTCGCCGTCTGAAGAGCGAGGCCGCCTTGTCTCTCCGCAAAGCAAGAACTGCTCTTGAAGTGACCGTTCAGGCGGAAAAAGAGAAATTGCGCCGGAGACAGAAAGAGACTTTCCCGGTCAAATACCGCTATCACGAAAAAGTGCCGCCGGCGTTCGAAGAGTATGTCGGCGAATATTTCAAGGCAATCGCAATTGAGGAGGCTTCCGAATGATCTTTGCTCTGCTTCTGGCCGCGGCAAATCTTCTGCCGAACGGAACATTCGACGAGGGAAAAGAGACTCCCGTCCGCTGGGAACGCGCAGACGGTCTCACCACCTTCTGGATGATGGAGAAAAACCGGGGACGGATTCTTAAAATGGATTCCCGTCCGGAACGGAAACAGGTGCTTGCATATCAGGCGGAACGCAGGAAGAATCCTTCCGCGCCTCCGCCGAAACCTCTTCTTGCGAAGGCTCCGTTTTACAGCTCCATCGGCGGAAATGAGGGCGTCATGATTGACTCCGAACTGATCCCGGTCAAGCCGGGACAGAATTACAAACTGACGGTCGATGCGCGGGGCAATTCCAAACCGTTTGTCTGGATCAAGGGGTTCCGCAGGCATCCTAAGCGCAATGTGCTCATCGACAGTTACCAGACTCGACTTCACGCCTATCCTCTTTCGGAAAATGAATGGAGAACTTTTTCCATCGGCTTCAATCCTACGGCGAAATCGCCGCATACAACGCTCATGAAAGTCCGGGTCTATGTCTACTGGCCGTCGGGGGTCTGTTATTTCGACAACATCCGTCTTGAGGAAATTTCGGAAAAGGAAATGGAGTCGCTTGTGAAGAAGCGCGCGGAAGGGTAACAGCCGAACCAGGAACGACTCGACGAGTCATTTTCCGTTTCCAGTCTCTTCTTTCCGATTCCCGAGAAGCTCGCGGAGGAACACCGCTGCGGTCAGGATGGAAAGCAGGAGCATGGAAATTTTCCAGATTCCCAGAAGGTGGTCCGCATGGTGCCAGCTTCCACCGCCCCACAGCGCCAGAACCGATCCCAGCAGATTGATTCCCGTGAACAGCGCAAAAAAAACGATCCAGATCCGGATCGGCATTTCAAGTGCCTCTTTACGCAGTTTCCAGAGCTTCCAGAGCGTCATCAGCAGTACTCCGCCGGCAAAGAAGGTTAATGCCTCCAGAGCCAGAGGAAACCAGGGATAGACAGCCTCTCTTTGCAACGGATCGCCGCCGTGATGCAGAATCAGAAATCCAACTGTCAGAATCAGCAGAAACGCCGCACCCTGAAGTACCGCGTAAATCTTGAACCCCGTAATCATAAATGTGGTCAGAAGCGGCCGAAGCATGGCGATGATGCCCAGTACCGCTATGATGCAGAACAGTTGCGGCAGACGGAAGATCGGCAATGTGATGTGAAGATGATGAAACAAACCCACAGATGAAAAAAAGTAAAGAAGAGAAAAAAGAATGCCGAGAATCAGATAAAATTTCTTGTCCCGGTCGCGATCCGGTGTACGGTCCATGAGAAAATCCTTTCGTTTACTTAGCCGTGGAGAAATATACAGCGCAATTGAGGATGATTCAATGATTTTTCCGGAAAAATCTCTTTGCACATCTCTTGAAATCCAGTCAATATTATGATATTATATTCTGTAATATAAAATTAATGTTCATAATATGAACAAGTGGTGGCTGCATGATAAAAGTTCTCGGCAAAATTTTTGAAGTTCTGGAAACGGTGATCAGCGAATCTCCGAACCCGATAACTCCGATGGAGATCGCCGGGAAGCTGAATATGAACCGTCCGACCTGTTCGCGAATTCTGAAGGAGCTGACCGATGCTGGATATCTGACCCGGATTTCCCGGCAGAGCGGATATGCTGCGGGACCGCGGTCTTTCACGTTCGGTGGAATGGTGAAATACAAGTCGCAGCTGTTGGAGAAGGCGCGACCGTATATCAAGGATTTCGCTTTTCAGCTCTCAAAATCGGTTCTTCTGTGTGAGCGGAACGGGTACGAGCGCTATATTCTCTGTCATTACAATTATTCGCCGCTGAACATCCGGCTGAAACAGCTTTCCTATCACGATCTGTTCGAGACAGCGACCGGCATGGTTCTGACGGCATACGCTCCACGGGATGTTCAGGAGAACCTTTATCGCCGTTATCGGGAGGATGGAGCCCTGTTTTTCCCGGAGCTGACGAGCTTCGACAAGGTTCTGGAAAGTTTTGAGCAGATCAAACGGGAGCGCATTTTCATTCGGGACAAGTTCCGGACTCTGCAATGGATTGCCGCAGTACCGGTCTGTAAGAACGGTATTGTGACGGCTGCGCTCGGTCTTTCCGCTCCCGCCGCGGACGCAGATCAGAAGGAACGCGTCCTTATGACAAAAGAACTGAAAAAAACAGCAGACATGATTTCAACCGAACTTTCAACCATAGAAACAACAGGATGAATCCAAATGAGTATGAGCATCAAGGGGAAAAAAGCACTGGTGACGGGAGCCTCGCAGGGGCTCGGCAGAGTGATTGCGATCATGCTGGCGAAGGAGGGATGCCACGTGGTTGTCAATTGCGCGCACAATCCGCAGAAAGCGGAGGCAGTCGCGCGCGAAATCCGCGAGGGAGGAGGGGACGCGTCTGTTTTTGTCTGCGATATTTCCGACGAAACAGCCGTCCGGAAGATGTTTTCCGAACTTGGCGGGGTTGATATTCTGGTCAACAACGCGCGTGTCGATCCCTATTTTCGGAGCCCCGGCATGAGCGACGGTGACTGGTGGGATCTTGTCATGCGGATCAACCTCAAAGGAGCCTATCTCTGTTCGCAGGCTTTCTTCGATCAGGCAAAGGAGCGTGGATGGGGACGTATCGTCAACATTGCTTCCGTCCGTTCCTTCATTCCTGCGGAGCCGAACATGATCGCTTACGGCGTTTCCAAGCTCGGAATGCACGGGATTACCAGAGCGTTCGCTCAGAACGGCGCTGAATTCGGGATCACTGCCAATACGATTTGTCCGGGAATGGTAATTACGGAAAACATTACAAAACGTCTCACGGAAGAGCAGATGAAAGCATCCGAATCAAAGATTCCCGTCGGCCGCGGTGGAACTTGCGAGGAGATGGCGGACGCTGTCCTTTTCGTGATTAAAAACGCATATGTCACAGGGGAAACAATCCATGTCAACGGCGGTGTTTATTACGCGCCCTGATTTCGCGGACAAAGGATTTCTGCAATGAAAATAACTGCAATCAAGACGTTTATCTGCAATGCCTTCCGCACGAATTTCGTGTTCGTGAAAGTGGAAACGGATTCCGGGCTTCACGGCTGGGGGGAGGCTACTCTGGAATATAAGGAACTGACCGTACAGGCGGCAATCCATGATCTGGAATGCTATCTGATCGGCAAGGACCCCCATAACATTGAAGCATTCCGCCATGACTGCTACCGTGACGCCTATTGGCGCGGCGGACCCGTCCTGATGAGTGCGCTCGCCGGTGTCGAAATGGCGCTATGGGACATCAAAGGCAAGGCGCTTGGTGTGCCCGTTTATCAGCTTCTCGGCGGCAAGGTGCGCGATTCAGTTCCCATCTATGTGAACGGCTGGTTCTCTCCCGCAAAGACCCCGGATGAATTCGCCGAAAAGGCTCTGGAGGTGAAACGGAAAAAATTCACCGGCTGCAAGTGGGATCCCTTCGGCAAGGCATGGCAGCAGATTTCCAAACACGATTTGAACAGCGCCATGGAGTGCATTGCAAAAGTCTCCGAGGTCGTTGGCGAGGATGTGCAGCTCCTGATTGAAGGACACGGGCGGTTCGACATTCCTACTGCGGTCAAAATCGGAAAGCGTCTGGAAGAATTCGACATTTTCTGGTTCGAGGAACCGATTCCGCCCGACGATAAAGAGGGAATGCGTGAAGTCAAGGAACGGGTCCGTGTTTCAATCGCAGCGGGGGAACGTCTGTACAATCGCTACGAGTACCGTCAGTTCTTTGATCTGAACTGTTCCGATTACATTCAACCGGATATCTCCCATGCCGGGGGCATTATGGAGATGCGGATGCTCGGTGCGGAGGCGGAAGCCAGACACATCGGATTCTGTCCGCACAATCCGTCGGGACCGGTTGCAAATGCTGCGACCCTCCAGCTTGCGGCTTGCGTTCCGAATTTTGTCATGCTCGAAATGATGATGACAGACGTTCCATACCGTGCCGATATCTGTGATGAGGATCTCACTATCAATAAAGATGGGCGAATGATGATTCCGGACCGGCCGGGTATCGGTATTGAACTGAACGAATCTGAATTGTTAAAGTATCCTTATGTCCGAACTCAGCTTCGACATTACCGGGGGGATTTGACGAATATCCGTCCGCCTGATGCGGTTCCTTATTATAAAATGGAACAGCGCTGAAGAATATTCGGATGGTTTGAAAAACTCCCCTTCCCAAGGGAGTTTTTTTCAAATGGGGTTCCTGCAGCCGGATTCTCCGGAAGCGTAGAGAATCCGGCTGCAGGAGCAGTCTGGTTTTACGATTTCATGAATTTCGTAAAGTCATCCATCCAGATTTCAGTCGGGATGTTGGTATGACCGGAGTCCGGTGCATTGTAAATCTTTTTTTGACCGGCATAACGGTTGTATGCCGTATAGACGGAATCGGGGGGGCAGGTGTCGTCGATGAATCCAACGGTGAAGTATGCTTTTGCCATGGCATGTTCGACGAGATGGGCGAGAGAGCAGTACTGCATCTGTTCGAGAACCTTGTGTTGGAGCTCGGGAGAATCCTCTGGATTCAGAAGAGCCCAGGAAGCAAAACGTTTGTCTGCACAGTCGCAGAGAGCCGGAACGCCAGCGCAGCATTTTGTGACCCGCTGATCAAGAGCGGCGCACACGAGCGCAAGGCATCCACCCTGGCTGCATCCCCAGGTGATAAGATTTTTTCCATCCCATTCCGGTTGTTCGGTCAGATAGTCGAGAGCCCGGAGGGTGCGCAGATAGATGGCTGCGAGATAGGAGGTCTTTGCATTTTCACGGCCGAATTTGAAATATCCGTTCAGTTTTGATTCCCGGAGTTCCTGATAGAAATCAGGATTTTTTCCACAGGGAAGTCCGTGGGCGTTGATGTCCATGGCAAGGAAGCCGTTTTTTGCCGCGGAACATGTTTTGGGGAAATCGGAGTCAGCGACGCCTGCGCCGTGGAGAGTCAGCAGAGCAGGAAGGGAGCCGCGTCTGGCGTGTTTTGGAAAGGCAATGTAGCCTCGTGCCGGATTGCCGTGAAGTGTTTCCGCGGAAAATTCGTATGTCTCAATTTCCGGATATGGCTCTTGAAGAGTCCGGTTGAAGATCGGCCATTGTTCATGCCACTTCCGATAGCTTTCCTCATCGACAGGCGGGACGGGATGTCGTTCCGCCTTGGTTGCCGTCTCTTTCTGTTTTTTGATTTCAGAATTCCAGAATTCGAACAGATCGGATGGAGCCGGCATTGCAGGTGCAATTTGTTCCGGAGAGACTGCTGCTGCGGCAAGAGCGGTTCTGTCCTCATATTTCAGAACAACTTCCAGGAATCCTGGTTCTTTAGCTTCGATTCGAAGTTCTCTGTTCGGCAGAACAGTTCCGGTCGCAATGGTTCCTTTCCTGCTGTGCGAGATTGAGTATTCGATTGGTCCCTCAATCTCCGTTCCGTTTACGATGAATGTGATGATTTCTCCGGAGGAATAGACAGCTTCCGGACGAGACGCACGTAGAAACAGACTTTTCATTTGGACCTCTTTTCAGGATTTAAAGTGATACAGTGCAAAGGAATACAGCTCTGGAAGGCGGACCTTCAGCATTCCCTGTTCCAGATGAATTTCCGTTGATCCCCGGATCGTTTCGATTCGGGTTCCGAACGGCAGTTCAAACTCATGCTCCGGCGCTTCGGCTCCGTTGCGGTAGACTGCAATGAATCCTTCGCTGGAATCCGGGGCAACGGAAAGGATGGCGCTCCAACTTCCGTTCATCGGCATATCTCCCGCTGCAGTGGTCAGGTATCCGGCGAATGTTTTGCGATAGGGAGCCATTTCGGAGAAGAAGCGTTTCATCTGTTCCCGTTTTTCCGGCGATGTGTTTGCTATGACTCCCCAGTAGAGCGGTGTGCCGAAGATCGTTGTACCGAGAATATATTCCAGAGGATAATCATCGATCTGGGGCATCATTTCGATTTCCAGCTGTTTTGCCGGAGCAAATTTCAGCGTGTACCAGAGGTTACCCAGCGCCATATATGGATGATAATAGCGGTGATCCTTCAGGGTACGACCGCGGTTTTCCAGAAAAAGACGGCCGAAATCCAGGGCAAAATCGAAGTTCGGACGGTTTCTGCGGGTCACATCCATGGAGATTACCAGTTCGGGAATCTCTTTTTGCAGCGTTTCCAGCAGTTCTCTGTATTTTTCATAGTGCAGATTTGCATCGCCGCGCAGGGTGTTGAAGGCGGTCAGCTGATAGAGGTCGAATTTAAAATGCCGGATTCCGTATTCCCTGTATATTCCGACGAGTTTGTTTTTCATGAACTGGAAAGCCTCGGGGGTCATCAGATCAACCGGACTGTAACTGCGTTCGGAACCGGCGCCTCCCTGCAGTTCCGTCTGCTGAAAATCATCGGTCCTGGCGAGCCAGTTCCACGGATTTGCTTCCAGCATCGTGTCGCGGCATTCCGCTCCGTCCCAGAGCTCCATGCGCGGGTGACGGATATCGAGACCAAGGGGATTGCACCAGAGCCCGAGTTCAATTCCATAATGTCTGGCGGTTTCAGCAAGCTGATGGAATTGATTCGGGAATTTTGTTTGATCGATTTCTCCCATGAAGGTGGAGAACCAGCCGTCGTCGATGAAGACAACGTTGATCCCGGATTGTGCCGCCGTAAGGAGTTCTTTCATGATTACGTCCTCGCTGACACCGAACTGGAGATCCGGCCAGGAATTCGAGAGAACTTCCGTTGCCGCGGAAAACGGATAGTCCGCATAGCGTTCAAGACGGTACCGCTGCATGCCGAAATCTCCGGTCAGACCGATGACAACTCCGTTTGCACGGCGTGTTTCTCCTTTGCGGAGATTGTCAAAGCCGAGTCCGAGAATTTCCAGGCGCGTTTGAGCCGGGTCGAAAAGAAAATCATATTCTCCTTTGATCGGCTGGCAGTCCGGCATGGGGCCTTCCTTGTAGAAGCAGAGTCCGTTCGTGAGGAAATAGGCTCCGATGTTCTTGCCGGGATGTGCCGGCTTGTCGATCAGGCGTCGGTTTGACTGGTCGCTGCAGGAGAAAAAGTGAATGACTCGTGCGTCCGTACAGGGGGAATGAAAGCGGATGTCGGCAAGATCGGAATAGTACATTGCCGCTTTGTCGCTTTCGGTTGTCATTGTGTCGTACCAGCGGATTGCCGGTGCGTTCCGGTAGAAAAAGAGATGGCGGGTCAGGGTGATGTCATCGAGTTTCCAGACCAGTGTATATTCCGTTTCGGAACGTTGTACCGAGGAGAGAAAGCGGAATGCGGAGCACGGTTTCCGGTCCGCCGTGAGAAAAGGCGTTTCCGTTGTAAACAGATTTGTTCCGGTTTTCCGGTCAACGAACTCTGTGACGGCGAAAAACGGTTCCAGAGAGATCGACACCCGGATGAACGAATTTTCCCATTTCAGATTCATGAGACTTTCCTTTTTTGCTTTATATCAGTCATACTGGTTTGATTTTCTTCTTCAGATCATGCGGCGGATAGGGAATCCTCCTCTGCGCGAAGACGATCACGACGGCGATTGCAAACAGAACCACCGATGAGACCGCAAAAACGCTTCGCGTGCTCCAGAAGATCGTTGATCCCATTCCGAAGACGCAGCCGAGCAGCCAGCCGACCGCTCTTGCACTGGTGGCAAAACCGAAATAGACTCCCCGGTCTTCCGGAGCCGTCGTCAGCGACAGCCAGCTCTGCATGATCGGACTGAGTCCGCTGACAAAGAAGACCATCAGCATCCGCTCCGCAAAAAGAAACGGCAGGTTGGCACAGAATGCCTGCGGCAGCAGAAACAGTCCGGCGGCAACGGAAATAATGATTCCCACAATATGACCGGGATATTTATCCGCAAGGACACCGATGATAAAGCCCCCGAAGATTCCTGCCGCCGCGGATGCCCCACCAAGAATGCCGCTCCACTTCAGCGCATCCGATGTTCCGCTGTGAAGGACCAGGTCCACCAGCATCGGCAGATACGGGCTGTCCATCTGCTGTCCGATTCCCATCATGACAGTCAGGATCATGATCCACCAGACAAGCCCGAATTTCGGCAGTCCCGGTTTGAGTTCAATTCGGAATTTTTCTCCGTAGTGGGGCGGCCTGCCGCGGTCCTGAATCAGAAAAAAGGCAAGAAACGTGGCGATGAACAGCAGTCCGCCGGACAGAAGAAAGGTTGTCAGAAATCCGTAGCGGCTGGCGGAGAGTCCCCCGAGCACCGTTCCCGCGAGATTGCCGCTGAAAATTGCTGAACTGACCGCCCCCATTGCCATTCCTCTGTGCTGTTTCGGCGTGGAACAGGCAACCAGAGTCATCGCTGCTGCGGCAACTCCGGAAAGCGCCCCGATGAAAAAACGCAGAATTGTCAGAGAGATCGGGTCCGGCATAAACGCCACCAGAGGCATCAGAAAGGCGGAGCAGAGACTTGCCCGCGCCAGCATCCGGGCGCGTCCGAAATAGTCAGCCATCTTTCCCCAGATCGGAGAAAACAGCAGAAAACCGAGGTTTCCCGCAAAGGCAAACAGCGCAATAAAGAAATCCCGCCGTGCCTGTTCGGTTACATGAAGCACATCCTGAAGGTAAAATGGAATAATCGGATAGGCAAAACCGAATCCGGCCATCGAAAGAAAAAGCGCTGTCCAGATCCAGAGAAGATTTTTACGCCAGGTGATCATTTGCCGTTGTTTCGCATCCGTATCGTTTGCAGGAACTTAATCTACACCGTTCCTCTGGAAAATCAAGTGTGTTCTCTGGGGGAAGGGCGTCCTTCCGGTTCAGGAGAGCGGAACGGCGTCGGATACTGGTTGCTGCCCCGGATAGTGTTCCGTCAGCAAATCAAAATCTTTTTGATCCATCTGCCATTCCGCCGCATTCAGGTTTCTGCTCATATGCAGTGGATTGTGCGACATGGAGATGGTAACGACATTCTTCTGCATCAGGAGCCATGCGATCGCGATTTCCGACGGCGATTTTCCATATTTCGCTGCAAGATCAAGCAGCAGTTTCGGCATCTGGTCTCCCAGCATTCCGCCTTTCTGGAACGGACGCCATGCAATCAGCATAATATCCTGTTCCTGGCAGTATTTCAACAGTCCGGAGACTTCCGCTTCCCGAACCTTCAGATTGTAATGAACCTGATTCGCACAGATTGGAACCTCGGAACACGCTTGGGCTCTTTTCAGGCGCTCCACCGAGAAGTTGCTGACTCCGATGCTGCGCACGATTCCTTCCTTGTGCAGACGGTTCATCGCCAGGATTGTCTCCTCCAGCGGCACCGCATCGTTCACCTGATGAATGAGATAAAGATCAATGTAATCGGTTCCCAGCCGTTTCAAAGAACCTTCCGCGGCTCTGAGAACATCATCGTATTTTAGATGGGTTTTCCAGACTTTTGTGGTCAGAAAGAGCTTGGCGCGTTGAAAACCGTTGATAGCTCGTCCGACAATTTCCTCCGCAAATCCTTCCGCATACATTTCTGCCGTGTCGATGTGAGTATATCCCAGCTTGAGTCCGTCGATCAGCGCCCGGACGGACGCATCTCCGTTGTCTGCGCGGTTTCTGATTTCTCTTCCGCCCATCTGCCAGGTGCCGAGGCCGATGGCCGGCATCGAGAATCCATTGTTCAGTTGCTTTTCAGGATCATTCATCTTGTTTCCTTTGCTGCTGAATGTTAAGTATAGACCGGAAAACGGAAAATGCAATCCGGAAAGATGACAAAGTGTATGAGGATCAGAAAGAAAACGGACTCCTGTTTTTTCCAGGAGTCCGTTGCAAGAGTGGCGGATCAGATCTATCTGCCGCAGCAGTTTTTATATTTTTTCCCGGAGCCGCAGGGGCAGGGCTCATTGCGACCGACCTTCGGGGTCTCGCGCCGGAAGGAGATCTGAATGTCCGGAACTTCCTGATTCTGCTCCGGATTGTCCGGATTGGCGGAGACATCCTCCATCGGCATTCCTGCGCCGTCCGCGTGGATCAGCTGCTGCGGAATGTTCGAAAACAGCTGTTCAAACGCCGCAAGACTGGTTGCGGAGCGGAACATGTTGGTCAGAATTTCCTGATCAATTGCCTGAATGAGCTCGTCGAACATCTTGAAGGCTTCCTGCTTGTATTCAATCAGGGGATCCTTCTGCGCGTATGCGCGGAGTCCGATGCTGGAACGCAGATGATCCATGGCGCGCAGATGTTCCTGCCACAGACGGTCGATGGCATCAAGAATGATATGGCGTTCGAGCCAGCGGAGAGCCTGTTCGTCTTCAAAGGACTCCTTGAGCTTGTACATTTCCGTGACCCGGTTGACGATGGCATCACGTGTGGCATCCACATCAACGGAACCATCCTGTTTGAAGTGGAAGATGGCATCGTCGAATCCGATCGGGAAGGTTGTGTTCAGCCAGGAGTTGAGCATATCTTTGTCGATCGGGGACTTGGAATCGGCCGTGCAGACCGCGATGGCGTCTTTGATCCGGCGTTCCACTTCATCGTAGACGGTGTCGAAGATGAAGTCGCGCGAAGAATCATTGAGCAGAATTTCCTTGCGGATTCCATAAATGACTTCGCGCTGTTTGTTCATGACATCGTCGTATTCGAGCGTGCGCTTGCGGATTGAGAAGTAGTGCTGTTCAACACGGCGCTGAGCAGTTTCGATAGATTTGTTCAGCCATGGATGCTGAAGTTCCTCGCCCTCTTCCAGTCCGAATTTCTCCATGATTTTGACAATGCGGTCGGAGCCGAAGATTCGCATCAGATTGTCTTCCAGAGAGATATAGAAGCGGGAAGCTCCCGGGTCCCCCTGTCGTGCGCTTCGTCCGCGCAACTGGCGGTCGATACGTCTGGAGTCGTGCCGGGAACTGCCGATGACATAGAGTCCGCCGAGTTCCGCGACGCCTTCCCCGAGCTTGATGTCAGTACCGCGTCCTGCCATGTTTGTCGCAACCGTCACGGCGAATTTTTCACCGGCGCGGGCCACGATTTCCGATTCGCGTTCATGGTTCTTTGCGTTCAGAACATTGTGCGGAATATTCCGCATCTTAAGCATTCGGCTGAGAATTTCGGAATCTTCCACGGAGATTGTTCCGAGCAGAACCGGCTGCCCTTTCTTGTAACGCTCCTCGACTTCCTTGAGAATCGCGCGGAACTTTTCGCGTTTGGTCTTGTAAACACAGTCGTTGTAGTCCACACGACGGCAGGGACGGTTCGTGGGAATGACCATCACGTCGAGTTTGTAGATGGAATGAAACTCATTGGCTTCCGTTTCCGCGGTACCGGTCATGCCGGCGAGCTTTTCGTAAAGACGGAAGTAGTTCTGGATGGTGATGGTGGCGAAGGTCTGCGTCTCCTCTTCAATGGAAACGCTTTCCTTGGCTTCGAGCGCCTGATGAAGTCCTTCGCTGAAACGGCGTCCGGGAAGGATTCTGCCGGTGTGCTCATCGACGATAAGGACTTTGCCTTCCTGCACCACATAATGAACATCTTTTTCATACAGGCAATAGGCGCGGAGAAGCTGGGAGATGTCGTGGAGTTTTTCGCTCTTGAGCGCGAACTGCTCCTGGAATTCCTGCTTCTTTTTCATCTTTTCCTGATCGTTCAGATTTGGATCGACATCGATGCTGTGCATTGTTTCGAGCAGGTCGGGGAGAACGAACGCGTTCGGATCGTCCCCGGAGATGAGGACGCGTCCCTTTTCCGTCAGATCCGCCTCCTGGTTGCGCTCTTCAATGGAGAAGAAGAGTTCCGCCTGAATTTCCTGCAAAAGTCCGCGGTTCTGATCGCTGCGGGCCATGGTTTCCGCCTTTTCGACCTTTTTCAGAATCTCCGGATCTTCGAGAACATGGAGCAGTTTCTTGTGTTGCGGCATGCCCATCTTGACCTGGAGAAGTTTGGTGATGGCGGTTTCGATTTCGTCATCCGTTGCGTTTTCCTTGTCGAGAATGTCGCGCGCTTCCTGAACGAGACGTGCGCAGAGGAGATTCTGCCGGTTGTAGAGATCGGCGATTCCGGGTTTCAGTTTGTCGAACTGATGGGTGGAGCTGGCGACCGGGCCGGAGATGATCAGCGGAGTTCTGGCTTCGTCGATGAGGATTGAGTCGACTTCGTCGATGATTGCATAGTAATGATCGCGCTGGACCAGCTGTTCCTTGCTTGAGGCCATGCCCATGTCGCGCAGATAGTCGAAACCGAATTCGCTGTTGGTTCCGTAGGTGATGTCGCATGCGTACTGGGCGCGGCGTTCATCGGGATTCATTTCATTCTGAAGGCATCCGACAGTCAGGCCGAGATATTTGTAGATGGTTCCCATCCACTCGGAGTCGCGGCGCGCGAGGTAGTCGTTGACCGTGACCAGCTGACAATTCTTCCCAGTGAGCGCATTGAGGTAAAGCGGCATGGTCGCGACGAGGGTTTTCCCTTCGCCGGTTGCCATTTCCGCGATTTTTCTCTGGTGGAGCGCGATGCCGCCGAGGAGCTGCACATCGAAGGGAATCATGTCCCAGGTGAGCTCATGATCGCAGACAACGGTTGTGGTTCCACAGAGTCTGCGGCAGGCATTTTTGACCGTGGCAAAGGCTTCGCAGAGGATGTCGTCCAGGGTTTCGCCCTTCTGAAGACGGTCCTTGAATTCCTGTGTTTTCGCCTTGAGCTGTTCCTCTGAGAGTTTCTGATAGGAGAGTTCGAGTTCGTTGATCCGTTTGACCAGCGGAGCCATCCGTTTCGCATCGCGGGCGGATTTGCTTCCGAAGATCGCTTTCAAGACACTTGTTAACATACTGAGCTTTCTTTCTTATGCTTTGGAGCCCGCACCGGAGCCTGGAGTTGTAAGATCCATCCCCTCCTTGCACATGGGGCATTCTTCCGGGAGATAGGTCGGCAGGTTCAGTTGGAGAAGGCTGAAAAGAGGAATCCCGAAGTCGGCTTTCCCGCCGCTGCGGTCCGTAATAATGGCAACTGCCACCGGGATTCCGCCGAGACTCCGGACAAGATCAATCGTCTGCTGAACGCGTCCGCCTTCCGTGACAACATCCTCCGCTATGATGACTTTTTCCCCGGGACGGATGCTGAAACCGCGTTTGAGTACCAGCTGATCGTTTACCTTGTCGGCAAACATGGATTTCAGTTTCAACGCTCTCGCAAGCTCCTGTCCGACGAAAAGACCGCCCACGGCTGGGGAGATCACTGTTTCCGCCGTAATTCCTTTCGCTTTGATCTGATCCGCCAGCGCGGAGCAGAGACGCTCCCCGCGATCCGGATCGACAAAAACAAGCGCGCACTGGAAGAACCGATTGCTGTGCTTGCCGCTGCGAAGTTTGAAATGTCCGGTGAGAAGAGCTCCCGCGTCCTGGAGCTCTTTAACGATTTCTTCATGAGTCATAGCCATTCTCTCTGCTCCTTATTATCGGAAGGTATCCGAGGATGTCGGTTCGATCCAGAGATGGAAATCCACTTTCCGGTCGCCGAGTTTCAACGTAATCATGGTGTTGAGACGGGTCAGAAGGAGGGCATAGGGCACCTTGACTTCGCCGCCCGGAACCGTAACCGCGACGTTGCAGTCGCCGAGAATAGGTTCCGCTTCCCGCAGAGCGAGAATCAGTTTATGCAGTTTCATGAGTTTGCCACGGAGTTCGGCATCGAACTGGTACGGTTTGTGGCACTTGGGGCAGAGGGTCTGAAAATCCTCTCTGGCGAGTTCCATCAGGTCGAACTTGACGACCGCTCCGCAGTCCGGTTCCACGCAGAGGAAGTCGATTTGAGCCTTGCTTTTTTCCGTCTTGGCTGTCATTTCTCGTATACTCTCCTTCAGAAATATAATGAAAAGTTACATTCAACCTAAGAATATAGCATCTTTTTTCTGTTAATAAAGCGGGATTTTCATTTTTCCTTCAAAAATTCTCCGCGGAAGACTCCCCGGAACGGAAAAAACACATTTTCTTCTCTTTCGCAGGAAAGAAAAAAGCCGGAGTCTCGGGGGGGGAGACTCCGGCAAAAAACTGAGTCGGAAACACATTTTCATTCCCGGATCAGTTCATAGACGAGAATGGGCATTGTTCCGTCACGATCTGTTGTCAGCCGGTACGACGGCTTTCCGTTGCGCCTTTCCCGGGGAACCCGGTAAAGGCGCTGTCCCGAGATGCCGCAGGCGTACAAGGTTCCCGGGAACGGTTTGTTCAGTGTCAGAACGGCTTCCCCCCGCAGAATCAGCGGCTGTGTGGAACCATTTTTTTCCAGTACGACCAGGCGCGGATCACGAAAGACGGAGCCTTCGTTCTTGACATCAGTCAGGTGCAGGATCAGAATCCGGCGACTCTGTTCCAGAGGTCCGTTCAGAGAGGCAATCAGGAACGATGCGTCACTTTTCCTGTTTTGGATCATGGCGAATTTTCCGGTTCCGGTTTTCCCTTCCGGCAGAAGGAACGATTCACTGCGGGGGGTTGTGCTCTGGAAGGTCTGCTGTTTTTTATCCAGGATCAGTTCTCCTGTCGAGCTGGTGAAAATCTGTTTTTCTCGCTGAAGACTTCCTTTCGGCAGAATTCCGGCTGAAATCAGTTTTTCAATGGTGGAGAGAACATTGTCCGCATAGAATGCCTTTCCTTTCCCGGGCAGGGGAACGGCTGTGGGGTAGAGAATTGCCGGGTATCCATCGGGGGATGGCTGAAAGACGAGTCCGGTCTTTGCGATCAGTCCCAGCGTGTTCGGGGCGGCGGAATTCTGGAATCCCGGATACGTCCAGTACTCTTCCGGTTGATAAAGCGGAATCTTGATTTCCGATACGGCGACATCTCCGCGCAGAAAGAAAAACGCTCCGGCGCGCATGCCCAGACGGAGAATCGGATTGACCGCTCCGTCGAATGGTCCGATTGTCCCCGTTCCATCCAGGCCCTTTTCGCGGTCGGATGCAGTGAACTGTGCCAGTCCGCTGAAGTTCTGAAGCGCGGAATACGCTCCGACCAGAAACGGACCTTCGCCGCCCCGCGGATTCGGAAAACAGTGGTTCCATTCCGTGATCGTGAACGGTTTTCCGCAGAGCCGCACACGGAACATCGTGTTGATGGCGCCTCCTGCAGGAATCGACGAGCCCGGATATACCATGTACGGCGGCTGCCACGGGCGTTTCCCTAGAAATGTGGGGTGTCCCCAGTAATAATGCGAATCCACATAATCGTAGAGCCGACGGGAAAGAGCCAGGGAGGCTGTATCCCGGAAATTTTGATCGCAGAACGGGATCCGGACTCCTTCCGCGCGCAGTCTGCGAAGCGTTTCCGTGTATGCGTCTTCCGCGATTTTCCGGAGCCACTGTTCTACCAGCACATTCCGGTTCCGGGCGGTGACGTTCCATTTCCGTTTTGCTGCGTATGTCTGGAACTCACGTTCCGCCTGATCGCGGAGTTCTTTCGGGGCTCGCTGGTATTGTATGCTCAGGCTTCCTTCGTTGATGAAATTGAGAAAGGCAAGAGCCGGATCCTGTTTCCATTGAATTCCCGTGTAGGGATTCCGATGGTTCAGCAAATGGGAAATGAGGTCATCCAGAAGCCGTTTCCGGAATTCCGGCTGGAAATAGAACGCCCACTTCGGAGCTTTCACGTCGCTGAAGCTCCGCGCGGTGAAAAGATCAATGCTCAGATAGATGCCTCTTTTTCTGGCTCCGGCAAGAAGATAATCCATCCGTTCCAACATGGTCTTGTTCAGGGAGGAATCCGGATGGAACAGGAGCCAGTCAAAGTGATGAAGCCGCAGCAGATTGCATCCCTGCGCCGCCAGCATGTCAAGCAGAGTGTC
>CASEYW010000011.1 GCA_949292215.1 uncultured bacterium | reverse complement strand
CCTCCAGATCGCCGTGGAGGAATACGATGCCGCCGGAGCGATCGCAATTACCGCCAGTCACAATCCCGCGGACTGGAATGCCTTGAAATTCATCGACTCCTCTGCCTTCTTCCTGACGGAAAACGGGATGAATGCTCTGCTTGATATCTACAATCAGCCGCAGGATGATTTTGTCGCCGAACAGAACTTCCGCGGCGTTTCACGTCTGGAAGACGCCTTCGCTTTCCATGCGGAAAAAATTCTCTCCCGGATTGATACGGCGGCGATTCGCCGTGCACAGTTCAAAGTCGCTGTGGATTGCTGCAACGGGGTCGGCGCTCTGTATTCGAAACGTTTTCTGGAGGCTCTCGGCTGCGCTGAAGTTATTCCCCTGTTCGATCTTCCGGACGGAAATTTCCGCAGGAAACCGGAACCGGTTGCCGCCAACATCTCCGAACTTTGCGAATGTGTAAAGCGCTTCGGCTGTGATGTCGGATTCGCACAGGATCCGGACGGCGACCGCATCTCCATCGTCAACGAACGCGGCGAGCCGCTCGGAGAACAGTATTCGACCCTGATTCCAGCCGACCGCGTTCTGGAACGCACGCCGGGCCCCGTCGTTGCCAACATTCAGACCACCAAGGCGCTTGGAGACATCGCCTCCCGCTACGGTTCGGCAATCCGGTATTCAAAAGTGGGAGAGGTAAACGTTGCACGCGAAATGCGTCTCTCCAATGCTGTTTTCGGTGCGGAGGGGGGAAGCGGCGGCATCCTCTGGAGCGACGTGCACCTTTGCCGCGACAGCTTTTCCGCCATGGCTCTGACCCTTGAGGCTATGGCTCTCCGGAAACAAACCGTTTCCGGGATCATGAACGGGCTGCCGCGTTACTGGTCCGCTACCGGGAAGCTGGAAACCGATGCCCAGAGCGCCTGCAACGCTCTCCGGTTTTTCGCTCAGAAATATGCGGATCGGAATCCCGTTCTCATTGACGGTGTGCGTCTGGATTTTGAGGAATCGTGGGGTCTTGCCCGTCAGTCAAATACAGAACCGCTGATTCGGGTTTATGCTGAATCCTCCCGGAGCCAAAAGGATGCTCAGGAAATGGTCGAGACCTTTTCCGGGGAACTTCGCGAATTCATTGCGCGGGAACGGAAATAAATGTCCTGCACTGCACGTTTCCGCATCCAGTCTCAATTCATAGGAGCCGCAAGGTTCGGTGCAGGCCGGTGACCTGCTTCGGTCCAGCTGAATAAGCTGGCCGCTCGAAGAGCGAAATCTCTTTTTGAATAGAAAATAGAAGATTCCGCGTGTTGCACGACCAGCATCTTGCCGCTGGACCGCGACAAGGACACCGTTTTTGACCCGAGAAAAATGCAGGCGCATTTTTCCGTATCGTTTTTCTGCAGAGCAGAATTATTTTTTGAAGGATTTTGAGAAATCCTCTGCTTCGTCGGTTTCAACGACTTTTTTCACATATTTGGATGTGGCGACCAGTTTGTCAAGTTCTTCGGCGAACTCTTTGGCATCCATGGGCAGTTCCACGGTTTTGTGCTTGAGTCCGGAGAGAAGCATGGCATTGCCAAGTTCGAGACCGTTGATGCCTTCGACTGCCGGTGCGATCAGAGGAACATCTTTCAGAATCGCGTCGCAGAAATTTTCGAGCACATCGCGATGCTGATGGTCGTTGTTTGCCGCAACAGGAATCGTGACGTTCCAGGCTGGCGGACATGTGAATTTTTCCGTAGTTTCATGACAGTATTTGGATGTTTCAATCTCGTTGCGGATATAGGAGAGTTTTCCATCTTCGAAGACAATGCGTCCGCGTTCCGCCGTAATTTCCAGGCGGTTGGTTCCCGGAGCTTCGCCTGTGGAGGCAATGAAAACGCCGGTTGCTTTGTTCGGGTATTCAAGAACGGCGGTGACATCATCTTCGACTTCGATGTCATGATATTTTCCGAGGGTGAGGGTCGCGGTAACTTTCTTCGGCATTCCGAAGAGCCACTGCATCAGATCCAGCTGATGGGGGCACTGATTGAGGAGTACACCGCCGCCTTCGCCGCGCCAGCTTGCCCGCCAGTCACCGGAATCGTAATAAGCCTGGGTGCGGAACCAGTTCGTGATGATCCAGTTGACGCGGCGGATTTCCCCCAGCTCGCCGGAATCAATCAGCTGCTTGATCTTCTTATGTGCGGGAATGGTGCGCTGATTGAACATGGCGGCAAGTTTCAGGTGCGGATATTTTTTCGCGGCATCCAGAAGCTGTTCTGCGAGAAGTTTGTGGACGGACACCGGTTTTTCCGTCAGTGCATGTTTTCCGCATTCCAGTGCGCGGAGGACAAGAGAAACGTGGAAATAGTGTGGAGTTGCAACAACAACGGCATCTACATCCGCATTTTTGAAAAAGTCCTCGTCATCCGTGAAAAGCTGATAGCCTTTGCCTTCGTAGCGTTTGAGTTTCGCCGGATTTGTGTCGCAAAGAGCCGTCAGTTTCGCATTTTTGAGTTCTTCCAGGCTGGTCACATGAGCGCTGCCCATGTTGCCGAGTCCGATGATGCCGATTTTCACCTGATCCATTTTGCCGATTCTCCTCTGGATTGATTCGGTTTTTCGATAAATTTGTCAAGTCGATTCCTCTGCGGCGCTTTCGTTTTGCGGATAAGGCTTTTCTGCCGGACCGCAGGGGAACAGGCCACCTTTTTTCAACATAAAATAATCTTTCATTGCAACTTTTTCAATCAGGATGGCATGGAAAGAGCGGAATATGTTGCTGTCTTTTCCGGTGTCCGTCTTATTCTTGTCGGGCAAAGCTGAGAGGCGGGATTGAGCTTTCGACTGTTCCCCGGGACTCATGGAAGAAGTCCTTCCGCTCTTTTTTGGAATTTTCTCTTTTCGAAAGGTTGACTTTTCCTGTTGTTTGTAGTATAATGAAATATGATATTATAGTATACTACAAACATTTTTTAGTAGAATAGAAGAGATGGAAACGAAGGTTCTTGTTGCTGGTGTAAAACGTCAGCAGATGGAAGAGACGCTGAAGGAGGAGATCCGGAGCGGTGTGCTGAAGCCGGGAGAGACGCTTCCGACGTATGACCGTCTCGCGGATCGTTTCAATGCCAGCCGCGCGACATTCTGTTATGTTCTGAACAACCTGAAAAAGGATGGATATATTGTTACGGTGAAGCGGCAGGGAACGTTTGTTGCAGAGCGCCCGCCCTGCCATTATCGTTTCGGATTGATCTTTCCCTATCCGAGTCCGAATCTGTTCTGGGTGAAGATGCAGGCGGAATTTTCCGCTTACTGCCGCAGGACCGGAAATGAAGCTGTTTCCTTCTACGGATCAGGGGATCTCCAGCGCTCAAAACGGGCGGACTGGAACGGTCTGTTCGAGGAGTTGTCCCGAGGGCGCCTTGCAGGGCTTCTGTTCGTTGCAGGATTCAATCATGAGCTGTTTCATGAGATCGCCGTCACCTTTCCGAAAGTACCGATTATTACCTTTTATTTGAAGGAAAGCCGGGAGCGGAATGTCGGGCATCTGTTCCTGTATGATACGGAGAAAATCCGGAAAGTGGTGGAGTATTTCCACCTGCTGAAGGTGAGAAGGGTTGCACTGATCGGATGCGGCAGTCCTTTGAACCTGGAATCGTTTGCCGAACAGTGCCGGTCGCATGGCATCGAAACTCGTGAAGAATGGATGCTTCTGGCTTCGGAATCCCATTCGAAGGCGGTTCCGAACATCCTGCGCCTTCTCTTTTCCCTTCCCGCCGACCGAAGACCCGATGGATTGTATATTACCGACGACAATCTCATTGACACCGTTCAGGAGACAATCATCGCCTGCGGCATTTCCGTCCCCGGCGAACTTCAGCTTGTTACGCATTACAATTTTCCTGATTACAATCGTCCGGCGCTTCCCATGGGAAAAGTCGGTCCGGACCTTCGCTCCATCATCGCGCAGTTTATGACTCTTGTCGAAAACATCAGAACGCATCACGGGAAACAGGAACTCGAAGTGAAATACATCAATGATTTGGAATATCAAAAAGGAGAACAGAACAGATGAAAAGAAAGGAAAAATTCACTCTGATAGAACTTCTGATTGTAATTGCGATCATCGCAATTCTGGCGGCTCTTCTTCTTCCTGCTCTGCGGGCGGCGCGGAGCAAAGGGATGGCGATCAGCTGTACCAGCAATATGAAGCAGCTCGGATTGGCGTGGACCTCCTACGCCATCAACAACGACGATATCGTGATTCCGGCTCATACAGGAGAGCTGAAGATGCAGAACAACGGATTCGACAACAAAGGGCTGGATTATGCTCAGCAGGTCACCTGGGTGGAACTCCTGCGGGAAGGACTCGGGATTCCGTTTGCCGTTCTTGGCAACAATGCGGGGGGGAACGATCCCCAGTGGACTCTGATGCCTCCCGGTTACCGTCAGAGCGGCCCTCTGAAGTGTCCGGCGTTTTCGTCGCATCCGGATATCCGGCACGCGACCCCGCATTATGGAATGGTGTATGAGAACATTGGAGGATGTATCCGTTACAGCAGTGTGCCGATTCGGAAAATGAGTCAGTTCAAAAGGTCATCCCGGCGGATTGTCTTTATGGATTCGCAACGATGGACCGGTAATACCGCCGATACCGCAACCAATGAGGGATACTATCTCTTTTATGCGGATAACGGGAAGAATATCAATTACAATCGGCATGGCGTCAGCAATGCTGTCTTTGCCGATGGCCATATGGAGACGATCTCTCAGGCGAAAATGATGGCATGTCCGAAGGAAGGCCCATTCTTCAAGGAGTATTTTGCCTCCGATCTCGGTCATGACTGGAACCTCTGACCTTCAGAAAGGAAAACCATGTTGAGACAAATTTGGATGACAGCCGGCTGTATGCAGATCTTTGCACTTTGTGCCGGAGAACAGACAATCGCTTTTGCTCCTGAGACGGCGCTTTCCGTAAACGGAGTCCGGGAAATTCAGCCGGTAACCGGAATGGTCTGCAACGGAGAAAGCCGGATGAAGTTTGTCGAAGAATCGCGGGCGTTGAATATTCCGGCAACCCGTCTTTATCTATGGGTCGCAGCTCCTGGGGGAAAACTTTCCCTCGATCAGCGGGTCGAGGCTCTGCTGGCGAAACGTTCCCCCGAAGCGATTGCGGAGGAATTCGACCGCAATCTGCATGTCGGCAAGTATCGGGACGGTAAAACGCCTACGGCCCAGTACTGGCAGCTCGAACAGCTTGGAGCCTGGAACGCTGTGAAGAATGTCACTCTTCATCTGGCGAATTTCCACCCGCGGAGCCGTGCGGACTTTCAACCGTATGCCGAATACTACATCAACTGTATCCGGGAGATCCGGAAGCGGTATCCGAATCTTGAGATCAGCCGGCTGATGATTTTCAATGAACCGAATTACGAATTCCCGCGGAACTGGGATAAATCGTTGTCGGAGGGAGTGCGCCTTTTCCTGGATGGCTACAATTATGTGAAAAAAGAGGTGGAACGGAATGTCAGCGGTTTGAACGTGATCGGTCCGGGACTCGCAAGTTCCGCGACCATGTCCTGGACCGGATGGAATTCATGGACCATCCCATTCCTCCGCACTGCAGGAACGGCAACGGAATTCAATCAGCAGATTTATACCAACCGGTTCAATGATCTGCTCGCGTGGGATTCCATGCTCCAGGCGGCGTCTTTGGCTATCCGGGGAAAGGGAATCCCGACCGTTACGACGGAGTGCAATGTTGATCTGACGATCCGCGACAAAAAATGGCAGGAGCATCGTTTCCATGTCGACCGTGTTCGCGATGAGGCGTCTCTTCTGTTCGGAATGATGCGCTATCCGGATATCTTCCGGCTCAAGACCTATTTTCTGTATCTTTATACCTGCGATATTCGCGATCTGCACTATCGTCAGCCGGACGGCAGTGTCCGTCCTGCTCCGGTCTACTATGTATTCCGCCTCCTGAACGATCTGCGCGGAAGACGCATCTATGCCGTGAATGACCGGGAGGATTCTCCGGTCGAGTGCATTGCTTCGAACGATCAGGGAAAAGTCGTGATTGCGCTGCTGAATCGTTCGGATGTCCCGCAGACCGTGAAGCTGAACCGTCTCAACGGCAGCGATTTTTCCGGCATTGCGCTGGAGGAACGCCTCTGGTATGAGAAGGAATCGGAGCGTTTCCGTTTCGAGGAACGGCGGTTTGCGCCTCGTCCCACGGAATTTACGCTTCAGCCACGGGAACTTCGCAAATATACAACAGATTCCGGCGACAAAATCCGTTCCGAGCGCAGGGAAACGGAGGTTTACAGCAAAGTCTATGCTCAACCGATTGAAAACAAAACTCTTTCCGTTCCTCTGCCCGGTCCGGAAGGGGACGGTCACGGATATTACCGCCTCCGCTTTGCCGTATACGTGGATGATGTTCTTAACACGGATGTCGTTCATTGGAGTTTCAACGGCCAGCGCTTTTCCTCCGATTTCCTCTTTGAAAAGGACAACCGGCAGGTTCAGCCGATTCTGACTGTCGAGAAAATCATTCCGCACGACCGGATCACCCGGGAGAATGTGTTGAAGATTGAGCCGATTCCCGGAGCAACACTGAAACTGATGTCCGCTACTTTGAAATTTTCTCCGCTTCTGCCGGGAACACCGTCGATCCGGATGAGTTCCGTCCGCGGAATCGGGGAATCCGGATATTCCGTTGCTCTGCTGCCCCCGCCGGAGTTCCAGCCGGGAATGAACCGGATCGGATATACGGTTTCTTCAACAGGCAAGCAGAAAGAAAAATCCACTCTTGAGATCAAATTGCCGGGCCGCTGGCGGGAGATTTCCCGGACGGATCGCCAGATTGCCGTTGAGATTCCGACAAACGAGTATCGTGGACCGAAAATGATTTCCGCAATTCTGAAGAATGCTTCTGGAAAAACGCTGGCAGCAACCCGTCGCGGAGCGGTATATCGTCACACGCTTTCCGCTGCTTCGGGCGCGGTTGCGCCCAATGCTTCCAGAGGTGCGTTTACTTCACAGATCGTATTGGCAGACGGAGAAAAATTCACCACAAGCCTGTTTGCCGGCTGGAATCGCGACTCTCTCCTCATCCGCGTGGAACTGAGCGGACGCCCTGTGAAAATCGCCCGGGATAAGAACTTTTTCTGGAATGCGGACTCTCTGGAGCTCTTTTTCGATTTCCTGAACCGGAGGGCAAACATTCGCGATGATTCCACAGCACAGCTCGTTGTGATTCCCGTTTCCTCCGATGGCAAGTGCGAGGTGATGAGTTTTCCCTGTCACAAGGATGGTTATCCGCTGGCCTCCCGTCGTCTGACGAACGTTTCCGCCTCGTTCCGGAACGTGAACGGCAAGACCGTTTTTGATCTCTCCGTGCCATGGAAGGTGCTCACGGATGGTATGAATGCTTCCGCCTCATTCAAACCTGTTCCCGGTGCCGTTCTCGGTTTTGATGCCGCTCTGAACGGACAGGATATTTTCGGCGCCCGTGAAAAACAGTATGCCATTCCTTCTGCCTGGGGAAATCTGAAACTGGAACCCGAAGGAGCGGAGCTTCCCGGTGAGTTTCTCTTCGCTCCTTCTTCAGAGCGCAGACGCTCTGTTTATCTCCCCGGAAAAACGAATCCGGGATGGAATACGGCTGGCGCCGGACGGGATCTGCCTGCGGGACGGCTACTCTCAGTTGAACAGGCTGTTTTGAAAACATCCGCTCCGCTTCCTGGAAATGAGATGGATCTTGCGGTCGAACTCGCCGGTTTCATGGCAGAGAAAAAAGGAGAACCGTTCGCCTGCGAGGTCCGGATCTTTCTGACCCCGGATTCTCTCAAGGGATATGTGGAGCCTTACATTATGAAGAATGTTCTCTGGCTCTGGTGTTTTTATTCCGAAAAGGCCGGTATGAATCTTTCTCTGATGAACGGACGGCACACTCTCTGGAGCGGAACGGTCGCCAGGCTGGAATTCCCCCTGACCCTGCGTCTTTCGGTGAATTCCCGCGGATATCGGATCGGCTCCTCGTCAGAGCTCCGGACCGGAAGCGGAACTCCATCGGGATTTCTGGAACTTTCCGACGCATGGAAGGCTCCCTGGAATGCCGGAGTCAAATGTCTTCGCGGCAATCAGCCGGGCGGCGTGATTGTCAAATCCGTACGGATCAACGAGTGAGCCGGACACTGCGCGTTCAACAGCGGAAACGCTTTGGTGATACGCCAAAGCGTTTCTTGAATTCCGTGGAAAAGTTCAGCGGGTTTCCATATCCAACCCGTTCCGCAATCTCTTTGATGGAGAGCGTGTGCTGCTCCAGCATCCGAACCGCCTGCTCCATTCGGATCCCGGTCAGATACTGGTGCGGCGTTCTGCCCAGGTGACGTTTGAACAGACGAGTCAGATTTGATGAGCTGATTCCGGCATGCCGTGCCAGCGTTTCCACATCAAGCGGATTTCCATACTCCCGTCCGATTTTTTCCAGAACCCTGCTCAGATTCTCCGGAAGAGACGGAACAGTGTCCGGCGAACTCAGATATTGAATCAGTTCAAAACAGAGATTGGAGATTTTCCTGCGTACGGAAAGCCGATAGGATTCCTGGAGCATCCCCGGCAGATGTTCCAGAAGAGTTTCCAGTGTTCCGGGAGAGGCCAGCGGAATGACCGGCGTTTCCCGCAGTCCGCTTGATGATACCGCCTCCCGGAGAAGAGGACCAGAAATCAGAACGGCGGAACGTTCGCAGAGATGCGGTGTCAGAAATTCATATTCGGTGTCCGGCGCGAGAAAAAAGGCATCTCCGGCTTTTGCCATTGTATAGCGTTCCCCGCTTCGAATCGCCGTTTCCCCGGAATGGATCAGACCGATGTTCAGAAACGGCGGGTGGAGTCGGCAATGATGATCTCCCGTCCAGGAACGCGTCCGGCAGAACAGATCACATTGCAGGAAGAGACCGTCTCCATATTTCACCGGATGCTGGTAGCAGAGAAAACAGTGATGCTCGGTCGTGAAATAGCGTTCCGGGCCCTTGTCGTGGTAACATTTCGATTTCACTCCCGCAAACAGGGCTTTGATTCTCTCGAATTCCATTTCGTTTGATCGCTTTTCAAATGTTTTTCCCGTTATTCAAATGCAGTATACTATGGATTTGCTGGTTTTTCAAATATGTTTCTTTATAGTATTCGAAAAAAGCGTTTCCTGTTCCGGAAATGCTGGCAAAAAAGGAGGGTAATCACATGGAGATGGAATCCGCTCTGGAAAAAGCAAAGAAACTGATGCGCAAGTTTGAACATCCGAAAGCAGGAACCTGGGAACGCGTCGAACTCGACATCAAACGCAACCGCATGGGATGGTGCACCGTTTTTCTGAAGAATTCTTCGGGTGCTCCAGTTGAGCACTGTGAAATCAAGGTCCGTCAGAAAACGCATGATTTCAAGTTCGGATGCAATGCGTTCAAACTCGGGAATTTTGCCGAACAGGAAAAAAACGACGCCTATGAGGAGTATTTCAAGCGCGTATTCAATGAGGCAGTTGTTCCGTTTCTCTGGGACTCGACGGAACCTGAACAGGGAAAATTCCGTTTTGCCGCCGACAGTGTTCCGATGGATCGTCGTCCTCCGGTTGATCTGGTTATCGACTGGTGTGAGCAAAACCGAATCACTCCGAAAGGGCACTGGATGTTCTGCGACAATTTCGTTCCGCGCTGGCTGCCACGCGATTCCCGGGAAGTCATGATCCTGGTTGAAAAACGGATTTCCGAACTTGCGGAACGATATGGTTCACGAGTCCGCAAATGGGATGTCGTCAACGAGTCGTTCACTTATCATCCGCGGAAAAGTCCTGTGATCGGTGATGCTTCTGTTCCCGATGACTATGTCCGGGAGATCTTCAAAATGGCGGAAAAATATTTCCCCGTTTCAAGTGAATTCATCTACAACGATGGAACGGACATCACTTTCCGTTCTTTTGCTCATGACAGTTCTCCCATGTTTCTTCTTGCCGACCGCCTTTTGAAACGCGGGGTGAAGCTCGACGGTCTCGGTTTGCAGTTCCATCTTTACGGGGCTCTTGAAGATGCCATACGCATGGAAGTGAAAAGTTTTTTCGATCCCGCCCATATTCTCCAGGTTCTTGATCAGCTTGGAAAACTTCATCTTCCACTTCATATTTCAGAAATCTCCCTGACAACCTATCCGGAGCTTCCCCGTGATCTTGCTGAAGAAATTCAGGCGCAGCTTCTGCGTAACTTCTACCGTCTCTGGTTCAGCCAGAAAAACTGCGAATCCATTGTATACTGGAATCTCTGCGATAAAACAGCCTTTGGCGGGGAAAGTCGTTATGATGCCTGTCTGATCGATGCGGATTTTCAGGAAAAACCCTCTTATCGGACTCTTGATCAGCTGGTTAATCGGGAGTGGCATACGGAAACGGC
Organism: uncultured bacterium; assembly: GCA_949292215.1. Lineage (GTDB taxonomy): Bacteria > Verrucomicrobiota > Lentisphaeria > Victivallales > UBA1829 > UBA1829. The sequence goes on along the minus strand of CASEYW010000011.1, from coordinate 3,642 downwards.
AATCGTCACCGATGAAAACGGAGAAGCGTCATGGAACGGCTTTTACGGAGAATATGAGCTGGAATTCTCCGGAGAGATACAAACCCTTGGATTGACTCCGCGCAGTGACAACGAATACACGTTCATTCTACCGGGATGAGCGGAACCGGTCCCGGAGCATCTTTTGAAATCAATCCGCTCCACCGAGAATTCCCCCGAATCCCCGGATGGAGCGGATGGACCGGTTGCGGTGTTTGACAAACTCCCCCGAATCCGTCAGATACCGCGCCGTCTTGAGGATCAATCTGCCTCTGATTTATTTTCCCTTCCGCTAAAATAGATTGCTTCTCCGTCGATATCCCTCGTTTTCAGCGGAGAAACAATCCGAATGAAACTGGCATTCCGACGTCTCTTGTCTCCTTACTTCTTCCCCCCCCTCTTGATTTCGCCGGTTCCGTTTCATGAGCGATCTCCGGTATTTCGGCGTTCCGGTCCCCAGCCGGAGCACCTTCCCCCGGAAATTCCGGGATCGTATTTTCCCCCTCAAGGAAAAACTGGACAGAGCGGATCGTTCCGTTTCTGCTTTCTCTTTCACATTGGCCAACGCGGATTCTCTCATGTAAGAGATGGTTTATCCTTGTAAATAATCTAGCTTTATAAAGGAAAAAATCAAATAAAAAATTGGAAAATATTGAAAAAAATAAAATTTTTATTTAAGAAGAATCTTTTTTGAATAATAATTATACTAATTTATTTTAGATTTTTTTTATCTGAATGGGGGCGGATTATCCCGAAGAATAAAAGGAATGAAGTTTTTCTGTTGTGAGTCCGGGAAGTCGATGATCCGACTTATGGGAAAATTGATTTTTTGAAAAAGCATTGCTGATTCTTCTTTGAAAATAAAATGGTAAATTTTTGATATTTTTTGTAAATTAATCAAAACAGAGCGTTCTCAGCGATCCATTGCTTCCGGTTCCGGGCGGATGATGTAGCGGTCGATCCCCTCTTCAACGACAGGAGGAGTCCGGTTTTCCTGAGACAGAAGTCCGGGATCTCCGAAGTATTCGAGAATGAACTGCCATCTTGTGTAGATGATCGGCATCATGACGACCGTTGAAATATACGGAATCAACAGCAGAATGTATCCGATGCAGCAGCAGGTTACGATCAGAAAGGCGAAAATGGCGAGCGCGGAGAGAATCTGGATCAGGATCAGTCCCCAGATGTACTTTGCAAAGCGGAAGGGCTGCTCTCTGAGTGCAGCAAACAGGGCTAGAAGAGCGTTCCAGCCGGAAATGCCCTCGCGATACATGAGCAGTGCTCCGTAATCATTGAAAAAAGTCTCCAATATCGCCAGTATGAGAATGCCCAGAACAGCTGTGGAAATCAAAATAACGCAGATCCCGAAAACCCATTTTTGCTGATCCGGTGGAAGTGTACTGTAATCCAGATGCGGCAGATCCGGAAAATATTCATTTCCGGTCAGAGCATTCAGAAGGGAGCCCAGAATCGGCAGCAGGCCTGCTATGCCGAGAAGTCCGCAGAGGAAATAGAAAAGGAAAAAAACGAGTTTGATCTGGAAAAAGGAGTTTGCCAGGTGTTTGAACCGGCTCCATCGGCTGCCGAAGCGTTCTGCATCGGCTCCGCGTACAAGCATATCCAGAAAAATGAAGCGGCCCCGGCTGCCGAGCCAATAGAAGAGAACACTCAGAGCAATCGAAACCAGAAGAACAAAAGCCAGAAGAAGCAGAAAGAGCAGGAAATGTTCCGTCAGAAAGGTTGAAATCTTTTCCTTGGAAGTCGTTTGTACGAAATTGAATCTGAATCCGCCTGAAGTCAGATTTGCGAGAAACGCCGGAAATGCCAGAGTGAACCAGAGCGAGAGAGAAAAAGGCGAAAAGAGAGTCTCTTTCATTTTGCGGAACGCCTGTGAGAGTGCATCGGATAAATTCTGCATGATTTTCTTCTTTCCTGTTCTATGATACTATATGAAATGAAAAAGAGTGCGCCACGCTGGTGATAATCGCGACTGCGCTGTCGATCTCTTCGGGGAGAAGGCATTCATGGACGGAGTGGGCGGTTCGGACATCGCCCGGGCCGAAGACAACCGTTGGAATTCCGTATGCCGCGGTGGAACCCGCTTCCGTGGAGCAGGACAGTCCTCGGAAGCAGGCAGCCGGTTTGATTTTTCGTGCGGATTCAAGCATGAGAGCGGCAAAAGGATGCTGTTCGTCGATTTCAAAGGGGGCGGTGAAGAAGGTCGGCTCGCTGAGTTTGTAATCTCCGTATCCGGAAAGCGCGTCGCGCAGTTCGTGTTCCGCCTGTTCCACCGTTTCTCCGGGAAGGAGGCGGCGGTCGATCACAAACTCACAGCGGTCGGGAACGGAGTTCGGTTGAGTGCCGCCCTGAATGAGTCCGACATTGACGGTTGGATGCGAGAGACGTTTATGGCTGCTTCGAAGGAGCAGAGCCCGGGAGAATTCTTCCGCTGCCAGAACGAGTCTTGCGGATTTGTAAATGGCATTCTCCCCCTGCGGCACAAGACTGGAGTGGACCGATACCCCGCGTGATGTAATGGTCCATCGTACCGTTCCCTTGTGTGCCGTGACCACATCCAGAAGAGTCCCTTCCATGACAATGGCTGCATCCGGTCGGATACGATCCGGAAGAATGGAGTCGATGCCAAGGAATCCGGTTTCCTCATCACAGGTGCAGGCGACCATGAAACGACAGGAGGCGCCTCCCATGTCCTGGAGAGCGAAAAGCGAGAGAAGCGCCGCGGCAAGAGAGGCTTTGTCATCGGTGATTCCGAGTCCATGCCAGAATCCATCCTCTGTTTCTGTGATTTGAAAAGGAGAGTGCAGGTTCGGGACCCAGACGGTATCAGTGTGCGCAAAACAGGCGAGGAGAGGGGCATCCGGCGCGTTGTTTTTTGCGGGAAGTTCCAGAAGGAGAGTCGGCCGTCCCGGAGCTGATTCAATCCGGGTGGTCCGGATGCCGCGGTCGTGCGCCAGACGCTCAATGAAATCGACAATGCGTTTTTCCCCCGCAAGTTCGGGATGATCTTTGAGACAGTGAGGGTTTACGCTCGGAATGGCAACCAGTTTCCGCAACAGTTCCAATGTATTTATCTGAAACATCGCTTCCGTTTCTCCAGAGTGTGGTGGTGAGATAAAGATATAGCATGGAAACGGAGAGATTTCAATCGCGGAAAATTTGCAAAAAAATAAAAAAATGGTATTTTAGGAAGATGCCGATGTTTTTGGCAGAACGGAATTCTCAAAAAAGGCGTGAAAAGTGGACTCCGGGAAAAAAAACGGAAATATTTTAAAAAAAAATTGGAATTTTTATAAAAGACCACTTATATTATTAGCTCTGTGTGGTATGTTTCTGCCCGCGTTGAACGCGGAGGATAATACACAGAACAGAAAAATTGCGAAACTTCAGGCGGAGATTCGACGGCTGAACGCAGAAAATGCGGGTCTGAAACAGTCAATTGAACGTTTGAAGGCGGCTTCCACAGAAGGAAGCGTGCTTCGCAAGGAGCTGATTGAAACACTTGACAAGTATTCGACGCAGGCCGGACGGTTAAAGCGCATGGAAATGAGCGCCGCCGGGACCATCGAAACCCTTGAACCGGTGTATATGGGCGCCAGAGAAATG
>CASEYW010000010.1 GCA_949292215.1 uncultured bacterium | reverse complement strand
TGTGTACTATATACTCCCCCTTTGTCATGTAATAAACGAGTCGTACCGAGGATATACTCCTTTGGAACATGGATCAGCATCATCATAACAGGAACTCCCTTAATGTTTCTTCAATATAATCCGGGTATGAGCGATTTGCAAGCGCTTTGCCTGTTTTCAGTTCGGAGAAGAATTCATGTTCGTCACTCATTCCATGTGCGGAAATAAAAAAACCTTCCTGCTCTGCCCGTTCGAGACACTCACGTAAAATTTTTCTTTTCCTTTCCCCTCCCGGTTTCGCGATAATGTGTTCGGAAACAGAATGGTAAAGCTCATGCAGAACGATCGATTCCACCTCTTTTCCAGCATAAATATTTGAATCTACCCCTTCATACTCTCCGTATTTTCCGATCTTGAATTTTTTCCAGACCTCCGAATTGTTCATGAGTTTTGGATTTATCAGAAAAATGCCTGTTTTCGGTGTATATGTTCCGGGAACAGAGTCATTTAATAAAGAATCCGTCATTATTACTTTCAGGTCATCCAGTCCGTTTTCCCGTTTCACTTTATCTATACAGCGGTTCATTCGGTTAATGGCCTGCTTGTCTATGATTCCACGCAAATCGACATGCGCACCGGGAAGGATTTTTCGTGTTTCCATTTGTGCCCGTTCCAGAGACGGGGCATCAAAATCCGGAGGCTCATCCTTTTTCTTTTCCTTCCTGAAGAATGCCTTTAATTTGTCTCCGAGTGACATGTTGTATTTGGTTTCGAGTGTTTCCGCAACCCGATTTCGGAATGTTTCATTCCTGATTACAGACAGGTCAAAACTCTCAAACGCATGGGCGGGATCGAACGCGAATCCGCTCTCCGGCGGATCGATTTTTTCCGGAGCCTTGTCAGGTTCATCGTCGCAATCCTCTACACTGCATTTGCAGTTGAAATCGCTCGGCGGAAATATTTTACGCCAGATCGGATCATCCTTCCGATAGACTTTCCCCGCGTATCTTGCGTGCGAATCCCTCGGATTCAGAGCCGTGCTGCCGATGTAGCGCCAGCAAGGGAACCGCTCTAGGATGTCCGGATCCATTCCCGCCTGATACTGGCCGACGGCCGCCGCCATCCTCGCATTCTGTTCCAGAATCAGATTCAGTCTGGCGGTCGAAGCGAGATTGCGCAAACCACTTTTTCCATCGTCTTTCCCCTCCGCGCGGAGAAACCGTTTCAGTTCGGTCCGAGCCTCGGCAAGTCCGATTTCCCCACGGGAAAACGCATCCGAAACGCTCCGGAGACGTTCGAGGATATGTCCCTCCGCGACACGCGCGGAAAAAAACGCCTGCGCCCGCGCTTTCGCGGTCCACTCCTCCGCGATCTCGCGCGAGTTCATAACCGTTGTCAGGTTCGCCCGTTTTGCGAGCCATTCGGTTGCGCCGTTGTACTCGGTCTCCCGGTCGGGTGTTCCCTCTCCGGGAACTGGAAAACTCCCGGAGCGTTTGCCGGCGAACCAGTTTTTAACGGCGTCCCACCATGTCATTTTTTCAGTCGTTTCCTGTTTTTTTCGTACCCGGCGGCGATTCCCGCACAGATCACGTTTTCG
>CASEYW010000009.1 GCA_949292215.1 uncultured bacterium | reverse complement strand
GTGCATCTTTTCCGCTGAGGATGCCTTTCGGCGAGGACAGAATGGCAATTCCGAGTCCATCCTTGACGCGCGGAATCTCTTTGCAGCCGCAATAGAGACGGCAGGAAGGTTTGCTTACTCTTTCCAGACCTTCGATTACCGGACGACGCATATGATATTTCATTTCGATTGTCAACGTTTTCTTGACATCCCCTTCCACGCGGTAGCCGGCGATGTATCCTTCGTCAAGGAGAACCTTGGCGATCGCGGATTTCATCTTCGACGCGGGCATGGAAACTTCCTTCTGCATCGACATTCCGCCGTTACGCAGACGGGTCAACATATCAGATATAGGATCCTGCATACTCATTTTCTGATTCCACCTTTCACCAGCTTGCCTTCACAATGCCAGGGATCTGGCCGTTCAGGGCCATCTCTCTGAAGCAGATACGGCAAAGTTTGAATTTGCGGATGTATGCGCGAGGTCTGCCGCAAGCCTGGCAGCGGTTGTAGTTCCGCACCTGGAACTTATTTCCGCGCTTCTGCTTGGCTATAAGACTTTTCTTGGCCATGTTCTATTCTCCTCTCAATGCGCAAACGGGACTTCCAGCATCGCGAGCAGTTCTTTCGCTTCCGCGTCGTTCGGCGCGCTGGTCACCATTGTTAAGTTTAATCCCAGGGGATATTTGATCTTTTCCAGATCGACTTCCGTAAAGATGGAAACATCGGGCACGCCGAGATTGTAATTCCCCACTCCGTCGAATCCCTTGTTGGGGACGCCGCGGAAATCTCTGACTCGCGGAAGAGCATTGTGGACAAATCTGTCAAGGAATTCATACATCTTCTTGCCGCGGAGCGTGACCATCAGACCGACGGGCATTCCAACGCGCAGTTTGAATCCGGCAACGTTCTTTTTCGCTTTGCAGACGACCGGAGCCTGTCCGGCAAGTGCAGTCAGATGGTTGCGGGCTTCCGCAAGCGCGTCTTTTTCCATTTTGGAGCTGATTCCGATGCTCAGAACGATCTTCTGGAGTTTCGGAACCCGCATAATATTCGTAATACCGAGCTTCTCCTTGAGAGCCGGCACCACTTCCTCATTGTATTTTTTCTTCATGTCAGGCATAGTTTATTCTCCGATCGCTTCTCAGTCTTTCTTCCTGACGTTAGAAACATGGACCGAAACAGAACGTTCCACAAGACCGCCTTTCGGATTGGCCTGGGATTTCTTGATCGTCTTTTTGCCCACGCGTTCAGCAAGCTTGTCGGCCGCCACGCTCTGGATCTCAAGAACAACACGGTCCGTCTTTTTGATGACGGCTGTGATTTTACCGGTCTCTTTTTTCCATACGCCGCTCAGTACTTCTACCACATCGCCTTTTTTGACGTGATACGATTTCGTGCATTTTTCAGAAAACATCAAAGCACCTCCGGAGCAAGCGAAATGATTTTCATGAAGTTTTTGTCGCGCAGTTCACGTGCGACAGGGCCGAAAATACGGGTTCCTTTCGGATTCTTCTGATCGTCAATCACGACAGCCGCGTTGGCGTCGAACCTCAGATAGGAACCGTCCGCGCGACGGATCTTCGCAGCTGTTCTGACGATCACAGCCTTGACAACGTCGCCTTTTTTCACGGCGCCGCCGGGAATCGCTTCCTTGACAGAGGCCGTGACAATGTCGCCGACTTTTGCAAAACGACGCTTCTGACCGAGAATTGTAATCACGGTAATTCTCTTCGCGCCGGAGTTGTCGGCAACTTCCATATTTGATTGCATCTGGACCATTGCAGTAATCTCCCGAACCGCGCTTATTCAGCGTGGCTGATTATTTCCTCAAGGCGCCAACGCTTCAGTTTGCTCATGGGCCTGG
>CASEYW010000008.1 GCA_949292215.1 uncultured bacterium | reverse complement strand
GAATGGGCAGAAAAAAATCGGGATCTTGATTTGAACTCAAAATCCCGAAAAAAAGACAAAAAAATGGTGGAGTATAGGAGACTTGAACTCCTGACCCCCACACTGCCAGTGTGGTGCTCTAGCCAACTGAGCTAATACCCCGTTCTGCTTGATTCCGTAATATAGTTATCCTTTATGAAAATGCAAATGGAAAATAGTGTTTTTTTCTTTTTTCCCTGTTTTTTCATCTTCATTTCCTGTCCGGGAAAGTTGAAAAAGAGCCGTTTGGGGTGTACATTGAATCTTATTAACTTACAACTGAATGGAGGCTACTTATGCAGGCTTTGGAACGCAATCCGAAATTCCTCGGAAGAAAAGGTCCCGTTGTTCTGGTGATTATGGACGGTGTCGGGATTGGTAAATACAAGGAAGGCGATGCGGTGCTGGATTCGCCCACACCGTTCCTTCACAAACTGATGAAGACGCTCCCTTTTACGACGCTCAAGGCACATGGAACTGCCGTCGGACTTCCTTCCGATGCTGATATGGGCAACAGTGAAGTCGGACATAACGCCATGGGCTGCGGACGCGTTTTCGCACAGGGCGCAAAGCTCGTTTCCGAGGCAATCAAATCCGGAAAAATGTTCGAAGGCGCCACTTGGAAAAAAGCCGTTGAAGAGGCAAAAAAAGGCGGCACCATGCACTTCATCGGACTTTTTTCCGATGGAAATGTCCACAGCCATATTGAGCATCTCAAGGGGATGATTGAACAGGCAAAGGCGGAAGGTGTGAAAAAAGTCCGCATCCACGCTCTGCTTGACGGCCGTGATGTACCGGAAACCTCCGCTCTTGATTATGTGATCCCGTTTGAGGAATATTTGAAGCAGATCAACGCCCAGGGATTTGATTACCGTTTTGCTTCCGGCGGCGGACGCATGAACATCACCATGGACCGCTACGGCGCCAACTGGGATATGGTCCGCAGAGGATGGGAAACCCATGTCGCCGGAAAAGGGCGCTACTTCAAAACCGTTGCGGAAGCCATTGAAACCCTGCGTGCGGAAACAAAGGCGATCGATCAGGATCTGCCACCGTTTGTAATCGCCGATGATGGCAAAACTCCTGTCGGGGCAGTGAAGGACGGCGATGTTGTCATCTACTTCAACTTCCGCGGCGACCGCGCCATTGAGATCAGTGAGGCGTTTGACAATCCCGATTTCGACAAATTTCCCCGTGATCCCATGCCGAAGGTCTTCTATGCTGGCATGATGGAATATGACGGTGATCTCCACATTCCAAATCATTATCTGGTCAATCCGCCGGAGATCAACGAAACGCTCGGCGAGTACCTCTGTGCCAGCAATGTCCGTCAGTTCGCGATCAGTGAAACGCAGAAGTATGGGCATGTGACCTACTTCTTCAATGGAAACAGAACCGGAAAATTTGATGAGGCACTTGAAACCTATCAGGAGATCCCCTCGGATATCATTCCGTTTGAACAGCGTCCCTGGATGCAGTGCGCTGAGATTACGGATGCCGTCATCGCCGCGATTGAATCCGGAAAATACCAGTTCATCCGCCTGAATTTCCCGAACGGGGACATGGTTGGACATACTGGCGTTTATCAGGCGGTCCAGGTTTCCATGGGCGCGCTTGACATCTGTCTGGAGAGACTCTACAACGCCGTGAAGAAAGCCGGTGGAATCATGATTGTAACTGCTGACCACGGCAACGCTGATGATATGTACGAACACGATAAAACCGGAGCCGTCAAGCTTGACAAGAACGGCGAGCCGCGTCGCAAGACCAGTCACTCGCTGAATCCGGTGCCCTGCTTTATCTACGACCCCGATTACAAAGGGGAATATTCGCAGGAACTCAACACCGGACTCGGAATCAGTTCTGTCGCCGGAACCTGTGCCGAATTGCTCGGATTCAAGGCTCCTTCCGACTACGACAAACCTGTGATCAACTGGAAGTGACCCTCCGATGAGCAGCACGCCGATTCTGCTGGTTGATTCTTTCGCTCAAATCTACCGCTGTTATCATGCGGTGCGGCATCTGTCAACCGCGGACGGTGTGCCGACCAACGCCGTTTTCGCCATGACGAAGTTCCTTCTGAAACTGGAGAAGGAGCATCCGTCGGAAAACGGCGCTTTCGTCTTTGATAAAGGGCGTCCCCGTTTCCGGATGGAGCTGGCGCCCGACTACAAGGCAAACCGCCCCCCGATGCCCGAGGAGCTGCAAATTCAGCTGCCGGTGATCCGGGAGCTGATCCAGGATTTCGGATGGGCCATCGTGGAGCACGACGGATATGAGGCGGATGATTTAATCGGTTCGATTGCATCTGCTTTCCCCGCTCATCGCGTTGTGATTTTTTCCGGTGACAAGGATCTCTCTCAAGTGATTGATGACCGGGTGGAGATGCTGGTGCCGGACCCCGCGGGATCGGTGACGAAGCGCGGCGTGGAAGAGGTCCTGAAAAAATTCGGTGTGCCTCCTTCCGGAATCGTTGATTATCTTGCTCTCATCGGGGATGCTTCCGATAACATTCCCGGTGTGGAGGGAGTCGGCCCCAAGACCGCCGCCGCTCTGCTCCAGCAGTTCGGCTCAGGAGAGGAGCTTTTCCGCCGTCTCGACGAGGTGAAACGGGAATCCCTCCGTGCAAAACTCGCGGGGGCGAAGGATTTGTTTGAAAAGAATGTCCGGCTGGTTACTCTGGATACGGTTCCTCCGGAGAATGTGGTCTGGGAGCTCGGCTGCCTGAAACGTTCCGCACCTGATTATGCAAAAATTCGTGCCGTCGCTGGAAAGATGGAATTGAAGAGCATTCTCCGGGAGATTGATGCGATCGCCGGACCCGCCGAAGAGGATGGAGATCTATTTTCGACAGCCTCCGCTCCTCGTTCCGAAAAAGTGGCGCCGAACGCTGAAAAAGAGGCGTCTTCCGATATGACGCAGATGGATCTGTTCTGATGGAAGAAGCCGCTTTTTTTCTGAAAGAGGGACGGGAAAAATCTCTGCTGCGGTGTCATCCGTGGGTGTTTTCGGGCGCCGTCCAGCGTACAACTGGGAAAATTGTGCCTGGCGGTGATGTTGTGATCCGGAGTGCAAACGGGGAGTTCCTTGCTCGCGCGGCTGCTTCGCCATCGTCCCGGATTGCCGCGAGAGTCTGGACATTCGATGAGTTGGAAAAAGTGGATCCTGTATTCTTTCAGGTCCGCTTCGAGAAGGCGTTTCAGCTTCGCAAGGCAGTGTTCGGCGGAGTGCTTCCCGATGCTTGGCGGCTCATCAATGCCGAATCGGATTCCCTGCCGGGTTTGATTGTTGATCTCTATCGGAATTATGCGGTCTGCCAGATCAGTTCCGCGGGTGCCGAATTTTATCGCGGATTGATCGCGGAAACGATTCTGCATTATGCGGATGGTGTTTATGAACGCTCCGATGTCGATTCCCGTTCGAAAGAGGGACTCGAACCGCGGACCGGTCCTCTTGCCGGGGCGGAACTCCCGGAGATGCTTGAGTTCGAAGAAAACGGAATTCTTTTCCGCTCCGACCCCCGGAATGGCCATAAAACCGGATTTTATCTTGACCAGCGGATGAGTCGGAAAGCTGTCCTGGAGGCTGCGTCCGGGGCCGGAGATGTCCTGAACTGTTTCTGCTATACAGGCGGATTCGGACTTGCAGCGGCAAAGGGCGGGGCTGGACATGTGCTGAATGTGGATTCCTCCGCGCCCGCGCTTGCCCTGGCAAGGCAGAATGCGGAGCGGAACGGTTTTTCTTCGGATCGCTTTGAGACGCTGGAGGCGGATGTCTTTCAATTCCTGCGCAAATGCCGGGATTCGCGCCGTTCCTTTGACCTGATTGTTCTTGATCCCCCGAAATTTGCTGAGACGGCGGCACAGACGGAGAAGGCTGCCAGAGCATACAAGGATATCAACCTGCTGGCAATGAAACTGCTGCGTCCGGGTGGAAAACTGTTCACGTTTTCCTGTTCCGGTGCGATGGACGGAGAACTGTTTGGAAAAGTCGTCGATTCCGCAGCCTGTGATGCAAAAGCGGATTTCCGGATTACCGGATATCTCGGACAGGGACCGGATCATCCTGTTTCGGCGGCGTTTCCAGAGGGGCGTTATCTCAAAGGCATCGTCGGTATCCGCCTGTGAGACAAGAGCCGGGAGGTCCGGAGAAGGCCGCGGAAACGTCTGCCATTTGAAAAACACCTTCTCCTGCGCGCTCTCCCGTTGCATTTTTCGTGTTTCTGCCGTATATTACAGGGCTGTGTTTCACAAATATAATACAGGAGATCCGATCGTATGAAATTCATGGAAATGCTGAGAAACGCATGGCGGAATTCGAATTCCCTTGTCTGTGTTGGACTGGACCCGGATTTGAAAAAACTTCCGGAAAAAGTCCGGGAAACGGAACACCCGATTTTCGAATTCAACAAAGCCATCATAGATGCAACCGCGGCGGAGGTCTGCTGCTACAAACCCCAGATCGCATATTATTCGGGACAGGGTGCTGATGAGGATCTCCTGCTTACAATGCGTTACCTGAAATCGAACTATCCCTCGATTCCCGTGATTCTGGACGCAAAACGCGCGGACATCGGTGCAACCACGAACATGTATGCCAGGGAAGCCTTTGAACGTTTCCATGCTGACGCCGTCACCGTGAATCCCTATATGGGCATGGACGCCATCAAGCCGTTTCTTGACTATGCGGAAAAAGGCGTGGTGGTTCTCTGCCGTACCTCGAATCCCGGAGCAAAAGAGATTCAGGAGGTGAAAACGGCGGAGGGCATTGAACTTTATAAACACGTAGCCAGACTTGTTGCCGGTCCCTGGAACTACAACGGTAACACTCTGCTGGTTGCCGGAGCGACCTTTCCGGAAGAGCTGGGACAGATCCGCACAATTGTCGGCGATACTCCGCTGCTGGTTCCCGGAATCGGCGCGCAGGGCGGCGATGTCGAAAAGGTTATGAAAAACGGAATGGATCGGAACGGAACCGGATTGATCATCAACTCCTCGCGCGGCATCATCTACGCCTCCTCCGGCGATGACTTCGCAGAGGCTGCGGGAAAAGCCACCCGTACATTGAAAGAGACCATCAACCGGTATCGGTAAGCGGATTCAGAAACAATGAAACAGAAAAACGCGGCAATCGTCGGAATCGGTCTTCTCGGGGCTTCGCTCGGGATGGCTATGAAGGAAAGCGGATATCTCCGCAGCGGCTGGACGCGTCGTCCGCAGGTGACAAAATGGGCGCTCGAACACGATGTGATCGATCTTGGGTACGACACACTTGAAGAGACGTTCGCTTCCGCCGACATTATCATCCTCTGTGTGCCGATTCCGCAGATCATTGAATATACGAAACAGTATGCGCACCGAATGAAGCCGGATGCGATTCTGACCGATATCGGCAGCGTGAAAACGGTGATTGAGGAAGCTGCTCTTTCCGTCCATGCCCGTTTCATCGGCGGACACCCGATGGCGGGAACGGAAAAGACTGGTCCGGAAAACGGATTCCGTTCGCTTTACAGTAATGCGGATGTGTTTGTGGTTCCTCCGCCCTGTGCACGAGAGGAGGATATCCGGGAAATAGAGCATCTCTGGCAGTCGATCGGAACGAAAACAACCCGTTTACCCTCGCATGAGCATGATGAACTTGTTGCCCACAGCAGTCATCTGGCGCATATCGTTGCTTCCGCTCTGACCTTGAGTATTCTGGATGTGGACGATGCGGAAAAAAAGCGTTTGCGTTTTTCCGGTTGTGCGACCGGATTCCGTGATACATCCCGCATTGCTTCCAGTTCTCCGCTGATGTGGCGTGAAATCATCGAACACAACACTCCTGCTGTCATCGCTTCTCTGGAAACCTTCGCCGACAGTCTGAAGGCTCTGGAGGAACTGATTCGCAGAGGCGATTTCGATGCCTTTGAACGCGAATTCGCCCGCGGCAAGGAGCTGCGTGATTCCTGGATGAAATATAAAAACTACTGAGATGCGGAAACCGTGATTCCGCATCTCCATTCAATCCTCAGATTACTTCAGTTCCGGAGAGCAGCCCGAAGGGGGATTCCCGGATTCCTGTTCAAATTCTGCGCTCAGTTTGCCGATCTGTTCCTGTACGCGTGACAGAAAATGCGTATCTGTGGAGATGAAGTCGAAATGGAGGAATGCTTCGAAATCTCCTTCGAGAATCAGCAGAAAATTGGTATCTTCCTCCGCCCGTTTTTTCCATTGGTGTTCGTCAACGAGCTCGCCGAGGTCCTCCGGCGGCAGAGAGATTCTCCAGCCGAAGGGTAGATCGACTTCAAATTCCTTCAGGCTGGCAATCAGATATCCTGCATCCGCTTCCTTGATCCGGTTTGCGGTCAGCGCGGGCAGGGTTTGAAGAAGACGGGAGGTATAGTACAGATTAAAGCATCCGGCGGCTCTGTGCCCGGAGAAGTCCTTCTCTCCGAAGAGCAAACGGAAAAAGCGGGCGATTCCCTTTGCTTCCGGAGGAGGCGGAAGAGCCATGACTTTCTGTTCGGAACTCTCCCCTTTCAGAAAGGCTTCCAGTGAAGGGTAGAGTTTTGCAAAGGATTCCGACCGATCATTGAGGAATGCCGCGAATTCCCCGCTCAGCGGACGGATGCTGCGGGGCGGATGAAGTGATGAGGCTGTTTTCTCTTCGATCCAGCGTCGGGTTCGCTGTGCTTTCAGGCGGATTTCCGGTTTTTGCGAGGAGAGACACTCCTGCAGAGCCGATTCCGCTTTCGGGTCCTTGATCCGACGAACAGCATCAAGAACCGCCAACGCGTTGGTTTCGTTTTTCAGCACCCGGAGGAGCGAATCAAGACAGTCCGGAGAACGGAATTTGCCCGCCAGAGCGATCAGGTAGCGGAGTTCATAACCGGCTTTATCGTCCAGCGCCTTGTTCAGGTGACGGATGGTTTCAGGAGTATTTTCCGCCATCCGGAACAGCATTTCCGCAACTTGAAAACGGTATTGCGGATCGTTCTTCCTCTGGAACTCCTCCCACAGCCATTCCACGGGAATTTCGCCGGCTGGAATGGGCTTTCGTTTCCCATGTTCTTTCAGCGAATTCAGGAATCTGTTGCGAATTGCCTCGGATTCCGTTTCCGTAAATTGCGAGCCGGAGGTCCCGTCCGGTTCCGTGTGATGACTTTCTCCCTGTTCCATGTTTCATCTCCTCAGTTGACGTACAACCAGAACAGCACCCGCAGAAGTGCAAGAATGCTGACCGGCAGAACAATCATAAAAAAAGAAGCAAGAAGAAACGCTTTTCTTGTCTTGGGTGGCAGACACAGCATCCAGAACAGGAACAGAACGCTGAAGACAATCCAGAACCATTTGAACACCGGAAAAAGAACCAGCCCGAAAACCAGCAGCAGAAAAAAACTGATGAAGGCAAAGATGATCACTCCCAGAACCGTGAAAAAAGCAATCCAGCCTGGAGAGGGCGCCTCAATAGCTGTTTCCATCGTTCGGACTCCCGCAATGGTGTTCCGGCAGGACGGACACAGTTCATTGGTGCTGTCCGTATTTGCTGAATCGAATAAAGTATGACATCTGAAACAGATTTTTTTCATGGCCTGCTCCCGTTCTTCCGTCTTGTGTTCCATTCCGGTGCGGTGGCTGGAGTTCCGATTGTGCCGCTGCTCCGCTTTGTTTCTTTTCCTCCGTATTCCGGGTATCCGTTTCCGGAACCGCAGGTCGTGTGAAGATTCCGGCGGTGATGGAGACATCGCCGCCGGGCCTTGAGCATGATATTCAGCAGAGGGTTCCGGAGGGATGGCAGCGGAGATGATGGATTGATATATACAGAGAGTCCTTCCCGCAAAGGGATTTGCTGCTTTGTCTGAATGGACTCCGGCATTTGATCTCCCGATCCTTCCGTACATTTGTTTGAACTGGCACAAAACAGGATCATAAAACAAAATACACTCTTGGAATATAAAGGCATTTCCCCGGATTACAAATCAAAAGAGGGGTAATCTCCAAAAAAATGAGCCGAAAAGAAAGAAAAAAACTCAGATATGAAAATTTTTGGAGTTTTCCGCAGTACATCCCCTTCGGAATTCTCCCGGTGTACATCCGGTTTTCCCGCGAAACAGACGGGAGAAGTAATGGACATCCTGCCATCCACAGCGCAGCGCCACTTCTTTGATCGGCATCGCAGTCGCGCTCAGAAGGCGTTTCGCGCGGACAAGACGGCTCTGTACCAGTTCCGTATACGGCGTGATACCGAACAGTTCCCTGTACAGCACATTGAAGCGTTCTTTGCTCAGATGAATTTCTGCTGCGAGAGCGCTGATGGAACAATCGCGTTCCGGTTCTTTTTTGATTGTCTCCCGCAGGCGGAGAAATGTGTCATAATAGTAACGCTGGCTGCGGGTCAGTTCCGTTTTCCGGCGGAGGTACCGTATGTGCGCACGTTGAATGTTCAGCAGCATCAGCGATATGATGTGACGGATCGCAGCGGGCGAGAATGCGTCAGGATCATTCACTTCCTTCAGCAGTTCGCGGACAGGGGCTTCCAGCAGATCCGGCTGACCCGTTGGGATCAGAGTATTGGGCGGAATGTCCGATTGTTTCAACAGAGGGAGAAAAAAAGAGGATTCAATGTAAAACCAGTCGTTGCGGAATCCCTGGCGCGCATCGGGAACGCTGGTATGGAAGCGCCGGAATGTGTGTGCATGGAGCATGCAGTCTCCGGGATGTGCCGTCTCCATGCCGTTTACGGTTAGGATGACCGCTTCGGTCCGAAAGCACATTATGAGACAATCCTCGTTTTCCCGTACTTCAGCATCAAGGGCAAATGCTGTGTCATGATGCGTGTCGAGGTCGATCAGATGCGCTCTGAGCGGAATTGAATTTTTAACTGTTTTCTCCACTTTTTTCATGATTTTCTCCATTTATAAAAAGAAAAAATAATGCTATAATATAAAAAATCAAGAATTGGAAGGGAGGCTCTGAAATGAAAAATCTGAAGGTTTGCTTCATCGGGTGCGGCGATCATGCCAGACGGTTCATTCTGCCGGCACTCGCGGGAGCGGAACAAGTGACGCTGTCGGCGATCTGTGCGCGGACACGTGAACATGCCGAAGCTGCTGCCGCCCGGACCGGCGCCCGGCGTGCCTGTACGGACTACCGTGAAATGATTGAAACGGAACAGCCTGATGCCGTTTTTGTGGTCGGTCCGCCGAAATTGCAGTTCGATGCCGGAATGTTCTGTCTGGCACACAAAATTCCGTTTTTCAGCGAGAAGCCCTGTGGCAGTTCGCTGAAGGAGGCGGAACAGCTCGTTGCGGCTGCAGCGGAAAACGGCTGCTTCGGACAGGTTGGTTTCATGATGCGGCACAGTGCTGTCATGCGCGAAGTCCGGAAGATCATGGTGGAGGAACCCGTCGGCCGTCTGGAATACGGAACCGTGAAATACTTTACGAGCGGGCCCTATCGCTCCGATGAGATTTACGGAATGCCGGGGACGGATGATCTTTCCTGGCTCTGGCGCTATCTGATGGTGCAGGCGGTTCATCCGGTAAATCTGGCTTCTTCGTTTCTGGGGGAGATCCGGGAGGTTGCGCCGGAGGTCCGGTTCGCGGGAGAAAACATCCTGGTTGAGCTTCGGCTGACGGATCTCCAGGGACGCCGTTTCCAGGTTCTCCTTCACACATTTGTTGCTCCCGGATACGGCAATTTGAAGTTTGAGACAGAACTGTTCTATGCGAACCGCGGAATGATTTTCACCGATGCGTTTCATGCGCTGGAATATTATCCGCCGGAACCGCTCCGGGCGTATCAGAATTCCGGGAATGGAAATTCCCTGCACTGGCAGTTCGCCACGTTTGGAAACAACAATGTGAAGATGGGATACGAAACGGAAGTCCGCTATTTTCTGGACTGTGTCCGGAACGGCGTTCAGCCGGACTCCCTCACAACTCTGCCGGACTGGCTTAAAACCATGAAAATTCTCGACAGCGCATTTCAAACCGTCAAGAAAGGAATTTCAAACCAATGATTCAGAAAACATTGACGTTCCAGGGACTCTCCAATTCTTTTTTCACAGAGTCCGAATTTTCTCTGCCCGATGGCTGGACAAAATTGACAATGGATTATTCCACAGTCAGTCCGGGAACTGAACTGTTCTGTATCCGGGAGGGGAGATCGTGTATGCCCGGCTACATCATGACGGGGCATACAGAGAATGGAAAACACTGCTTTGTCTTCCCCTCGATGAAGGAGAGTTCCGGTGCGCACTGCAATGTACGCGGATTGAGTCCCGAATCGCTGCTTCTGCCGCTGCCGGAACAGTTCCCGCTGGAGCTGGCGGGATTCCTCCGCTTTATCAACATCGGGAT
This sequence comes from uncultured bacterium, assembly GCA_949292215.1. Taxonomy (GTDB): domain Bacteria; phylum Verrucomicrobiota; class Lentisphaeria; order Victivallales; family UBA1829; genus UBA1829. Next base: position 92,775 of record CASEYW010000008.1, on the reverse strand, counting down.
GCACCCGTTTCATCATGTGGAGACTTTGCCGGACCAGGTTGCTGTGATCGGACTCGGACCTGTCGGAAATCTTGCAGCTCAGACGGCGCGTCTGTTCGGTTGTTCGGTTGTTGGAGTCGATCCTTCCGAATCACGCCGGAAGCTGGCGGAATGCTGCGGAATCGGAACGGTTCTTCCGCCGCAGGAGTTCGCGTCGGTGGAAAAGACATTCGACCTGGTGATTGATACCGTATCCGCTTCCTCCACGTTAAAGGCCTCCGCCCGCGCGTTGAAGGATAATGGCTGCTGCAGCATGGTTGGAATCGTGAAACCGGGCGACTGGCCTGCATCGGAACTGTGCGCGGAGATCTGGAACCGGAATCTGCTGTTTCGTTCCGGCTGGGAGATGAAAAATCCGCTTTCCCTTACGGAAGAAAATCTGAAACGCGGGATGCGCTGGATTCTGGACAGTTCCTACATTCTGCGTCCGCTGCTGACGGAAATCGTAAAACCGGAACTTTCTGAAATCACCCGGGTTTACCGGAATCTTGCGGAACAGCCGGACCGGTATTTCTGCTGTGCCATCGACTGGAGAGCCTGAGATTCTCCTGCGGAAGTCCGCAAAGAGACGGCGTTGAAAGAAACGCCGTCTCTCCGGAATGATTACAGCGACTCTCCGGGTCTGTGATAAGCGCCCCAGCGGATTTCCGCTTCATTGGTGGTTTGGCAGAGATTCTGATAATCCAGTGTCGCGATATGACCGTCGAAAAAGGTGACATTGACTTTCATGTCGTTGCCGTGCCGGTAGGCGATCACTTCGTAGGTTGACGGTGTATCGGAGCTTTCTCCGTTGTGGTACTTCCACCAGTTTTCCGCGGGGTTTCGCTTCCAGTTGTTTGCATAGGCTCCGCCGGTTGCTTCCAGAAAGAGAAACTTGCTGGAAGGAGACCAGATTTTTGTCCGGCGGTAGATGGAGTTCGTATTTGTGTTTTCCGCCGTTCCTGAACCTTCCGGATAGAGGTTGCCGCCCCACCTGGTCATGCCGTAAGCGTACGGGGCATATTTCATTCCGCTGTTCCAGCTTCCTGGCGTGACGTTCCTGCGTGAGGTGTTCGGACAGACGAAACGCTCATCCCAGTAGCCGTATCCGGGAGATTTTATATTCAGAAGCTCAACGAATTCCTCGTTCATCGGCCACCGGCTGCCTCCCGAACTGCCTCCTTGAAACGGCATATTCCATTCATCATTCTGCATGGCATAAAGCTCTGCGGTGATTCCCATCTGCTTCATGGAATTTGAACATTTGACCTGAATTCCAAGATTCCGGGCGCTCTGGAGCGCGGGAAGGAGCAGTCCTGCCAGAATCGCGATGACGGCAACTACGATGAGAAGTTCTATCAGTGTGAAATAATGACCGGACAGGGACGCGGTGAACCGCTTCCCGCAGACTGGCGGCTGTTTCATTTTCATTTTTCTGCTCCCTTGTTTTGTATGATTTCAAAGTAGACCGGTACATCGTCCGGAAACGATGCGGTATCCACGGCAATCCGCAAGGTGTTTCCATCTTTTCCAACAGGGATTTCCCTGAGCCGTGTACCGTCGCTTTTCAGCGCGAATGCCCGATAATCCGGATGCTTCAATCCATGAATTCGCACGTTGAATCTGCCGGTACGCACCAGAATCGGCGCAGTTCCGTTTTTCAGCAGGGTTCGGGCGTTTTTATCGGTGAAGGTCATTCCGGAGTTTCTCGCATCTGTTGCGAAGACAAGAACCATGTGCTTCGATTCCGGGATGCTTTTTTTCCCGTCAATGGAAACCAGTGCAAGATTTCCCCGGACCGTCATGGAAACCACTTCCAGATTGTTCAGCGCCGCCTTGCTGCCAGCTTCTCCGCAGATTCCCTGGAAGCGTTCTGTGTTGACGCTCATAAATCGGCGACGGGCATCCAGCAGAAGTTCTCCTGTTTCTGTTTCATAGAGCTCCTGGTCCGGCCGGGTCCGGTTGTTCGGCGGCAGGATTCCCCGTTTCTTCAGTTTCTGCACGAAGGAATCCGGATTAAACGGACCCTTTCCGTTCTCCGCGAGACTGGAGAAGGCTCCGCCGACAACGATTCCGGAAGAGCCGCTCCGGGGCAGGATCAGCTCCTGCGGCAGAAGGGGCAACCCGCTTTCACAGTCGATTGCAACTCCGGTCAGGAGTCCGAGACGGGACTGTGCTCCGGAGATTCCTTCGTCATACGCACGTTCTCTTTGAATATCCTGTTCCGAGAGCGGAATCCGGATTCTGTGCCGTGCCGGAGTCACATCACCCCGCAGAAAAAGAAATGCCGTAAGAAATTCCTGTGCGCGAAGAATCGGGTCAAAGCGGATGTTGAAAGGATTGATGAACGAGGTCATCTGCACGGATACGGGTTGTGCGAAGGCAGTGAGCCCGTCGAAATTCTGGAAGGCGCTGTAGGCGCCTGTCAGGAATGCCTGTTCGTAACGGTAACGATTCCAGAAGGCATGACCGTGTTCCGTGATCAGATACGGTTTTCCAAGAATCCGGGTGGCGATGAAGCCGCGGATCTGGTTGCCGCAGTTCGCGAGGGAACTTGTCTGGTCGATGGTGCTTCCCGCCTGATTGTAGTTCGAGGGATGGGCGTGATAGCTGTTCATTGTGACAAGATCAACCTGTTTCCGGACAAACGTGTGCCGGAGACTTTTTCCCATGTTGAAATTGCTGACGAGTCCCTTGTATCCGAATTCGGAAAGAGTTGTTTTATACCAGTCGAATATTTCCGTTTCCTGTTCGGAGATGAATGCCGCGATATCGCTTCCGATTGCGGATGCGGTATGATATTCGCTCAGTTTGAAAATCGGAATCTGCTCAAAGGAGGTCTGTATTTGATCTTTGTTTTTCCATGCGTTGTTCAAATGGGAGATTGTTTTGTATTTCTTTTTCAGAAAAGTTTGCCAGGCGGGGAGAGCAGGGGAGAAATCACGTTCGCGCAGGAAAGCAAACTCCTGTTCATTGTAGCCGACGATTACAGCGAGAACGGGATCCGTCGCCAGAGTGGAGCCCGTGTAGGGATTGCGGTGCGTCAGAAGTTGTTTGAGTCCGTTATACCAGTTCGCACGGACTGCCGGACTGAAATAAATGTCGAATTTGAAATCCCGTTTGTCCGATGGGTTGTAAGGATTGCCCGGTGTGTAGCCGATTTTGCTTTTCATGGCATCCAGATTGATGTAAATGCCGTTTTCTTTCAGCTGGAAGATCAGATAATCAAGCCGGTCGAGAAAGTCGGGATTGAATTTGCCTTCACTCTTCTGCTGTCTGGTCAGAGGAAGATCGACGCCGTGAAAACGAACCATATTGTATCCGTGGAGGCGAAGTTGTCGGACATAGTCGCGGATTTCCTGTTTTGATTTGATTTCCGCCGGAACGGGGTGGCGGCCGAGGAAGGTGTCGAGTCCGTCTGCGGAGCAGAAAAAGCGGACCGGTTTACCCGGCAGCTTTTCGAATTCCAGATGTCCGGTTTTCCCAAGGACTACCCTGCCGAATTCTCCCGCTTTGTGCGGCGGATTCAGAAAGGATCTGTCGAGGGGACTTCCGGCCTGAATTCCCTGGCGGCGGATGGGAAGGGGTTTCCAGTCCTTTCCGGATATCGTGGTGAATTCCCGCTTTTCCGGGAAGGTGTATTCCCGTTCGGAGACCGTTGCCGCAAGGAGCAGCCAGATCGGTCCTTCCATGCTGTGACGGAATTCGATTGTTTTCAGTTTGCCGAGGGTGTCGTCCAACCGGAAACGCGACGCATAAATGCCGCAGACTCCGAGCGCGGAAGTTGTCCAATGCGCCGCCGGATATCCGTTTTCGAGTTCTTTTGGATTCATCCAGTTGCCTGCATCCTTGCCCGCCCGGAGTTCCAGAATCTGTTTTTTCCCATTTTTTCCATTGATTTCAATAACGCCGAATAATTTGTTTCCTTTTCCGTATCCGAGAGTATGGAGCAGGTAGAGCCAGCGTCCTTTTGTCTCCGTTGTATCCAGATTCAGAAGTGCTGTATCCATTCCGTTTTTGAAATAAGGTGAACGGAATACAAGAACGCTTTTTCCCTTGTTTCTGTTCGGCGGAATGATGCCGAAAGGGATTCCTGCGAAATTCCGGTTCTGAAAACGGAATCCGGAAGCATCCTTTTCCGGACCCTGATCGGTCCATCCGCCTTTGCCGTCTCCAGCTGCGGGATCGGCAAATCCCATATTTGCAAAGGGGGCAAGATTCAGAATCGCATCGCCGGTTTCCAGTTTCAGATTGCGGTAGCGGATGATCCCCGCGGCGGACTGAAGCCCCAGAACCAGCTGGATGGATTCCAGATCCGCCGGCAGGTCAGCGGTCCGTACAACTGTGTGCCAGTTCCGCTTTCCATGCGGAAGATAACTGCTTGTATAAAACCAGCCGTTTGCTGTTTTCGCTGCCAGCATCAGTTTGCCACCCTGCCAGCGTGAGAGCGGCTGCTTCGTGTCATACATGAGATCAGCGGAAAGCGTGATCCGCCGTCCGGCGAGTTTACGCGGCTCCAGATTCAGAGTCAGTACATTGCTCCGATTGGCTTCCGTATCCGGAACAGAGACTTCCAGAGCACATTTTTTATCCTCCAGGCGGACGATTTTCCCGATTCCATCCGGATTGTTCCACCCTTTGAGCGCCTGCTCTTCGGCAAATTCGTTCCGCAGGAATTCTCCCGCGGGGAGAGAAGAGATCCCGACGGTTCCCAGCAGAACAACAGGAAGCCATTTTGCCGGATTCATGCTCGTGTTCCTTTCGGGAATGTAATTGCAAGTTTTCTGCATTCCCCCGGCCTGACAGCGATGGACCGGGAGCGGGCGTATTCAAAATCGGGATGGGTCCCGCAGACAAAAAGTTCCGGAGCCACGTTCGAGCGGATGGTTCGTCCGTCCAGCAGAAGAAGTTCCAGTGAGATTGAGCCAGCAGCAAACACGTCCGATTGCGGAAAAACGAGTTCCAGTTCGTTCCGTTCCGTAATTTTCCGGAGTGCCTTTTCCGAAAGAATCACAGCTCTCCGTGCAGCGTAGGAGGTACTTTCCGGAGCGAATCCGAGGTCGGTTCCGTTGAGTGCCATCCGGAATCCTTTCGCTCCTTTGTTGGCGGAAAAGAAATGAATCCATCCGGAACGGATCTGGTAGCGGTCGGCGTCGGTCAGCGGACCGCACTCCCGGGCGAAGGACGGAAGAGTGAGGATTTCCGGAAAGTCGAATCTCTTCCGGACCCGCAGTTCCGCACTCTCTTTCAGGGAGTGCCAGCGGATCGTAAGACTTTCTCCTTCCACATCAACGGTCCAGAAGCCGGGCGAACTGTCTTCCACGATTCCCCAGAGATAACGGTGTTCCGGAGAGTCCTGGATTGAGTGGATCTCTTCCAGCGGGATCGTCTTCTGCTCCGGATATCCGACGGCAGAACCGACCACCTGGAGCATTCCGGAGTGAAAGCTGATCCCCTGATTGTGGGTGTGTCCGCAGAAATAGACATCGACGGGATACCGTTTCAATATCTCCGCCGTTTCCGTACAGAAGACAGGATTGTGGAAAAAATGGCGTCCGAACAGATGAAGCGGAGGATGAGCGAAGACAAAAAGATGTTCCGCATCCTTCGCATCCTCCAGTTCCCGGATCAGCCAATCTTTCTGTTCCCGGTCCCAGTTTGTATAGTCCAGAATCAGAAAAATGGAGTTCTCATGACGGATTTTCCGGTATGCCGTTTTTCTCTTTTGATCATGGGTCCCCTGTGTGTATAGAAAAACGGGGGCGCAGGGAGAAAAAAGATCAAGTGCACTCTGTTCATCCGCTGCATCGTCAGCTCCTCCTTCGATAAGATCGCCTGTGGAGATCAGAAGTTCCGGTTTTTCTTTCCGGATCCGTTCCGCGAGAGTCCGGAGTGTATGGGTCATGAAAGAGTAACGGAAGTAGTCCGGGAGACGTTCGTAGTCCCCAATCAGAAATTCCGGTTTGCGGTGTTTCATGGTGCAGTAGTGAGTGTCGCCGATGACGGCAAAGCGGAATGAACTCATTTTTTAGCCTTTCCGGTTGAGGTTCGAATGACCATCCTTGTTTGAAGCGTATGGCAGGACCGTTCCTGAGAGGGATGCCGGATGCGTTCCAGCAGCGCCCGCACAGCGATTCTGCCGATGCCCTCCTTGTTGATGTCCACCGTGGTCAGCGGCGGATAGACCAGCGCAGATTCCGGCAGATTGTCGTATCCTGTGACGGAAATGTCCTGCGGAATGCGGATTCCGGCTTCCAGAAGTGTGTGCATGGCACCGATTGCGGTATAGTCGCTGGCACAGCAGAGTGCGGTTGGCAGATTGGAGAGTTTCAGCAGCTTCCCGGCTGTTTCTTTTCCGGAAGCAAAACCGAACGGTGAGTCGAAGACGCACTCCGGGTCCAGAGGAATTCCACGCTGTTCCAATTCCAGGCGGAAGGCTCGGAAACGGTCGTCACGGAGTTCTCCGATATATCCAAACCGCCTGTGCCCCAGTCCGCAGAGATGTTCCACCAGATCCGCAATTCCGCCGAATTTGTCAATACTGACTGATTCATAATCCTTTCGCTTTCCGATCAGAACCAGCGGCAGGGCGGCGATTTTGGAAAAATCCCGGTGATCTGGCCCGACAAACGAAATGACAGCATCGGTCTGTTCCGTTGAAAGCAGCCAGTTCATTTTCAGCGGATTTTCCTCCAGTTCCGTGATCGATGCAATGAAGGAAAGCTGCTGTTCCCGTGCGCAGAGTTCTTCTTCAATCCCCTTGAAAATCATTGTGAAATAGCTGTTTTCATATTTGCTCAGACCGGCAGGGAAAATGCACCCGATGCGGTAGCCCAGCTGCGATTTTGCCCCCGGCTGTTTCATGACAAGAGATCTCGCCTGAAGATTCGGAACGTAATTCAGTTCCCGGATCGCCTCCAGAACCGCTTGACGCGTCTCCTCTCCCACATTCGGAAGATGATTGATGACGTTCGATACCGTTTTGATCGAAACATGGCAGCGCTTCGCGATGTCTTTCATTCGAACAGACATTTCTTCCTCCGGAAAAGGCTTTGATTTATCGTTATATTCAACGTTGAACTAATTTTACTCCATTTCTCCGGGAATGTCAAGAGGAGAAGGGAAAAAAAAAGAAAAAATTCTGATTGCGGATTGACAAATCCATAAAAATATGGTATAATTGAAAATAGTCAGACTATTTTGAAACGGACAACAGGACTTCACAATATGCCGAGAGTACTTACGGAAACAAAACATTATCAGACGGCGAGTCTGCTGAGACAATATGTAAACACGCTTCCCGCAGGAGAGCGTCTTCCTGTGACCAGCGAACTGATGGAAATGCTGAATGCGTCGCATGGAACAGTAATTCAGGCATTGAAAACGCTTTCGTCGGAAGGCGTGATCCGGAGACAGTTCGGAAAGCAGCGTTATTTTGTTTCGGAGCGGTTTGACCGTTCGTCGGCGAAGATCTGCGTGATCCGCCCGGACTATCCCTCCATTGCTTTCGACACGATGCTCCGGAGCGTTTACGAGGCGGGACAAGTCAAAAACTGGCGCTTCCTGCATCAGACCTATCGGAATTTTGAGGAGATGGACCTGCAGGAGAGGATCGGTGATGCGGATGCCTGTATTCTGCTGCCTCCGGCGCGGGTGATCGACAGGGAGATGCTCCGGATTCTGAAACGTCCTTCGCGTCCTGTTGCAGTTCTGCTTCAGCATGTGGAGTCGCCGGATATTGCCAATGTGACGATTGACGATCTTGCGGTCGGCAGACTTGCCGCGCGGACTCTTTTCACGCACGGCCATCACAGAATTCTTGTTCTCCGGGATCAGCCTCATGAAAGCACGACAGAAGAGCGTCTGCACGGTTTTTTCTCCATGCTGAAGGAATTGGGCGTCCCAGAAAAAGGAATTTATCTTCTGGATGCGGAGCTGAACGCCTTTGAAGGATCGCTGGAAGGCAGCTATGCGTGTATGTCCCGGTTTCTGAATCAGAGACCGGTGTTGGACTTCTCTGCGATTTTCACTCTTTCGCTTTCCGGCGGAGCGGCAGTCCTGCGCGCATTGCGCGAACATGACCGAAAGGTTCCGGAAGAGATGTCCGTGCTTTCCTACGGCGGAGAAGTTGCTCTGGCGCCTTATCTGAATCCGCCTCTGTCGACGATTGAAATTGATACGGGGGAATTCGGAGTCCAGGCGGTCCGCCTGATCGATGGAATGCTTCACTCGACGCCACTGGAGACTCTGCAATACCACATTTCACCGAAACTCATGTTGCGGAATACATTGAATCGTATAAAATAAGAATCGAACAGAAAGGGAGCTGTCATGAGAAAAAGAAACAGAAAAGCGGATTTTGCAAGTTCCTTGAAAGCAAAGGAAAAAATATTTACATTAATAGAACTTTTAGTTGTAATAGCAGTAATTGCAATATTGTGTTCTCTTCTTCTGCCTTCCCTGAACAAAGCCAGAGAGAGTGCGAGAAAGATTTCCTGTCTGAACAATCTGAAACAGCTCGGTGTGCTCTTCCGCATGTATCTGGATTCGAATGACGAAACATTTCTGTTTCTGCCGAGTGATGGACGCTGGCATTACACTTTGGTTGGACAGGCAATGTGGCGTATTCGCGCTGAAAGTGAAGGCCGGATTTACTATTGCCCGGTCCTGGGAAAGGCGTTCAGAGATTCTGGCACGACATACGGTTTTTTTGCTCCGGATCTCGGAGCTTCCCTGGTGGGGGTTCCCGGAAAATATCGAAACAGCAAAGGAGGAGTCGGTCATTGGATTGTCTACAAGAACATGCCGCGGCCATCCGTCTTTCCTCTGCTTGCGTGCAGTGCAAAAAATTCCATGGATGAGCTGATCGCGTTTGATTATACCGAAGTCCGGCAGAGCGGAGCGCAGGGGGGCTTCTGCAATGTTCATCTTGGGACGGGCAACCTTCTGTTCCTTGACGGTCATGCCCAGGGAATGAGTCCCGGGGCATACGCTGAAAATCTGCGGGAGGTCTGGAACGAGGAAGAGGAAAACAAAGTGATCTATTACCGGGATGCCTCCCGCGGTTGGATGGCGGCAAATTGATCATTCAATCAATTACAGGGAGATGTTATGAAACTGTTTTGCAGATCAATTTCCGGTGTTCTGTTTGCCATGCTTTCTTTTTTCATCCTTCCGGTTTCTGCAAAGTCGGAGATGGTGATTACGGCCCCTGAACTGAAGATAAAAACTTCTCAGGAGAAAAAGGAGTCGTATACATCCTTTCCCGCAAGAAAAGAAACGGGGGAACAGGTGATCCGTTTTGTAAAAACATCCAAAAGGGATTACTGCGGATTTTATCTGTCTTCTGCTCGAAAACTGCCGGATTTCAACCGGATTGCCATTGAATTCCGTCTGGCAGAAACAGCTCCGCTGGAAAATTTCACTTTGTGTCTGAAGGATGCGGACGGCGAGATCCTGCAATATATTTTGAACGGTGCCGGAAGAAAGAACGGAACTCTCCGATTTCTGATTGACCGGCACCTTGCACCGGATCATTCCTGGGGAAAGAAGAAAAACGGCAAAATTGATTTTCCGGTTTTTCTTTCCGGGGGAACCTTCCGTTTCCAGAAAGGGGATGGAATCCTTGAGCTGAAAGAAGTTTCTGTGGAGATCCTTGATCCGTTGACGAAACCTCCGGAACTTTCGCTGCGTTTGCCGGAACACGGATTCGCTTTTTTGAATCCGGCGGATCGGAACGGAACAATGATTCTCCAGAACAAATCAGAGGTCCCTGTCAAAGCGTCCCTTTCCTTCACTGTTGCGGATTGGAACGGAACCGTGGTAGAGAAAAAGAGCGGTATCTATTCGCTGAACAGGAAAGAAAGCCGAGAAATTCCTTTCAGGGTTCCTTTGCAATATGGCGTTTACCGTGTAAAGTATTGGTCGGTTCTGCTGGATGGAACAAAAGAGGCGGACATGGGGGAATTCCGTTTTGCATCCATCCGTCTGGCGAAAGCCGGAGAACGGACCGGTGGAGAGTTTTTGTTCGGGATCTGTTCCCAGCATTTGCCGCATCTTTCTCCGGAACTGATGAGAAAGGAGATTGCCGCTGCTGCGGCGGCTGGAGCCGGAATTCTTCGTTTCTGCTCCTATTGGGATATTATGGAAAGAAAAAAAGATTCCTGGGATTTTGCTCCGCTGGATCGTGTATTCACAGCCATGGAACGGCATGGTTTGAAATCGCAAGTTCTGCATTCCAGACTCCCGAAATGGGCTGTCGCCCGGACCTGGAAGCCTGTTTCCGGCAGGAAAAAGCCGGGACGCGCCTTGCCGGATTTCCACGCATGGCGCAGATTCAATCGTATTTTTGCAGAACGGTATGCCGGAAGATGTGCCTTTATCGAAATATGGAATGAACCTGATCTGTTCTCTTTTGCCGATTTCTCCACGGAGGATTATCTGGCTCTGCTGAAAATTGCGGCGGAAGAGATCCGAAAGACGGATTCCAATGTGAAAATCCTTTCCGGAGGTTTTGCAACACTTTATCCTCCAACTGTTTCCAATGGAAGCCGGGACGTCGTTCAACGTACGATGGCGGAGGGGAAGAATGATTACGATGTCTTCGCTTCGCATAATCATGGAACTCTGCGGACTTCCTGCCGACTGGAATTGACCCGTTATGAGAAACTCAAAAAGCAGTACGGCAGCCACAAACCGTGGTATTTGAATGAAGCGGGGCTTTCCACTAGAAATTACGGTGAAATGATACAAGCTGCGGAGACATTCCGCAAACCGCTGTTCTGCTGGTCCCGCGGCATTATGGCGTACAACTGGTACAATCTCCGTGATGATGGCAATGACCGGCTCAACAAGGAACACAACTTCGGGTTGCTGCTTCATAATTTTCAGCCGAAACCCTCCTATCTGACTTTTAATATGCTGACGGATCTTTACGGTCGTGCAAAGTTCGTTCGGACCATTGCTGACAATCAGAATTACACTCTTCTGGAATTTCAGGATGGTGGAACCCGTTTGTTTGCCAACTGGCATAATCTGCATCAGTTCCGGAAGCAGATTCTGCTTTTCGGCAGTGTTGCCGGAAAAGCCTCGCTTGTCGATCTGTTCGGAAATGAACAGGAGCTGACGGTGAAGGACGGCGTCATCCGCCTGGAGGTAGGGGAGTCTCCTTCCACATTGAAGATCACCGGGCAGAAAGAAGATCCGGTCTATTGTGGGGAGATGTTTCGTTTTCATGGAAATACAACCTTCCTGCCGGGCAAAGAAGAGCGGGTTCTGCTGGAGGTCTTCAATCCGTCTGTCAGAGAAATCTCAGTCCGTTTCCGGTTTGAAACGGTGGACTCTTTGAAGATTCGACCGCAGAAGGGTGGGATGCGTATTCCGGCACGTTCTTCCCGGAAGATTGCGCTCCGGATTCTGGGGAAGGAAGAGGGCAATCTCTCTGACGGAAACCGGCTCTGTCTTGCATTGGGCGCCCGGGCGGAAGAAGTTTTTCCGCTTCCGTTCGAGTTCGTCCACACTCCTTCGATGAACCGTTTTCCGGAAAATCCGGATTATGTGCTGAACCGCGTCGAACAGGTTTCGGTCCAGGTCCCGAGTGATCCGGAGCACGAACCGTATGTCTGGAAAGGACCGGAGGACCTCAGCGGCAGGATTTTTCTGATGTTGAACCGGAAGGAATTCCGGCTCAGAATTGAAGTGACCGACGACATTCACAGCCAGAAATTTGCCGGTGAAGAGCTCTGGTGCGGTGACAGTGTTCAGTTTGCCGTTGTGCCTTTTGGAGTGAGCGGGTTCTGGCGCTTCGGTCTTTCATGCCGTCCGAATGGGACGGGGGAGGTCTTTTTATGGGATGCTCCTTTGAAAAAGAATGCCGTGAATGCCGTTGAACGGACCCGTCTGACGGTGTCCCGCAATGAAAAGAATCGGAAAACGGTATATGAATTTTCCGCCCCGTCGGAAATGCTTGGAATTGATCAACTGCCATTCCGCTTCAATCTTCTTTTGAATGACAACGACGGAAACTTCCGTGAAAGTTTTCTTTCCATTGCTCCCGGACTCGGGCGCGGGTGGACTCCGGATCTCTTCCCGCTTTTGAAGATCCGGAACCGCGAGTAAATGACTGTTTTCGGCAAACGGATAAAACAAAAAGGGTGACTATGAAAACGGAAACGATTGTCTGGCATGAAATAACGCCCGATCAGGTGGAGGGTCGCGGATGGAACAATACAGAGTCGCCATTTGACCGCCTTCCTGCGAAAATCAAAACGGTTCTCCCTCTGGTCTGGAGCAATTCCCACTCCACAACGGGCATGTGTGTCTTTTTTGATACGGATTCAACATCGCTTCGTGCGAAATGGGAGCTTGGAATGGAGCAGATCGGAGAATCCAATTTCAATGTCTGTTCGCATTGCGGAGTGGATCTTTATATTTTTGATGAAACACGGAAGCGCTGGCGCTGGGCTGCGGCAACAGGGCATCATGACGTTCAGAACCAGCATCCGGAATCCCTTCTGTTTGAGGGGATTGAACGGAAAATGCGCCGTTGTCTGCTGTATCTGCCGATGCGCAATCAGCTTCTGCGTCTTCATCTTGGAGTCGATGACGGCGCCGGATTCTTCCGGATTCCTCCCCGGACTCGGAAGCCGCTGGTCTGGTATGGGACCAGCATTGTTCACGGCGCGTTTGCGATCCGTTCCGGTCTCGGGACTCCTCAGATTGTCGCCAGGAATCTTGATCTACCGCTGATTAATCTGGGCTTTTCCGGTGCGGCAAAGCTGGAAAAGGAGATGGCGGAAGTGCTTGCGGAACTTGATGCGGAACTGTTTGTGATTGATCCATATCATAATCTGACACCGGAAAGTGCAAAGGCAAATACGGAACGGTTCATCGACATTCTTTGTTCCACCCGTCCGGGAACTCCCGTTTTCATGCTGGGCGCGCCCGCGCATTTTCATTCATGGCTGAATCGGGAACTGAAAAAAAGCGAGGATGAGAAATTCCGCATCTACAGCGGAATCTGCCGGAGAATGAGAAAACGGTATTCCTCTTTGCATTTTGTGGCTGGACGAAATTTCTACGGAAGTGATGAAGTTTCCATGGATGGCGTCCATCCCAATGACCTGGCATTCGCTCACATGGCAAACTGTATGACCAGAATCTTACAGCAGGAATTGAATCGCAACAAAGGATCGACGGAAAGGAAAGAAACATAAAATGGATTGCATGATTTCCAACAGGTTGAGAATGGAACTGAAAGGCCTTTCTCCTTCAGCACAGGTGAAAACAGAATGGCATGACGGAATTGGTATTGTGGAGATTCATCTGGCAGAGCCGTGTCCCGGATTTTCCGCCGAATGGCGGATTCCGCAGGACGACATCCAGTTCCGCTGGGTTGCCGATGCCGGAAAAATCGGTGTCGGATATCCCCAGTTTCTGCCGCCGGACTGGTTTTCGAAAACGACATCGCAGCTCTGTTGCCGTGTCCCGGTCTTTTCTCTGGTCGGAGCGGACAGTGGAAACCGCCTGACGGCGGCGATCTCCGAATCGATTCTTCCAGTTGAGCTTTATACAGGGATCAGTGAATATTCCTTTCAGGCGGAGTGCAGGATCGTTTTTCCTGCATTTTCCCAGCCTTCTCAAGTTCAAATCCGGCTTGATTTGCGGAAGATTCCTTTTTCGCAGGCTCTTCGTGATGCTGCCGCATGGTGGGAGGCTATGCCGGCGTATTCGCCCATGCCGGTTCCGGAAACCGCTCTGGAACCGTTGTATTCCACCTGGTACAGCTATCATCATTCGATTTCTCCGGAGGCCGTGGAGCAGGAGACGAAACTCGGTCTCGAATATGGCATCGGAACTGTGATTGTGGATGACGGGTGGCAGAAAATCTGCGGCGCGGGAAGCTATGCAAGCGCGGGAGAATGGGTTCCTTCCGCCCGCTTTTCCAATCTGAAGGAACATGTACAGCGGGTACAGGCAATGGGAGTGCGTTATCTGTTGTGGGTCGCGCTGCCGTTCCTCGGAGAAGATTCGCCGCTTTTCCCGATGATGAAAGGAAAGCTGCTCTATTTTTCGAAAGGTTTGAATACGTGGGTGGTTGATCCGCGTTTCCCGGAAGTCCGTGCCGGACTGATCCAACGGTGTGCCAGACTGGTCGAATCCTTTGGACTCGATGGAGTTAAAATTGATTTTCTCGACCGTTTCCCGCTTCCTTCCGACTGCACCGATCCGGCAATCGGTGAAGAGTTCGCCGGACGCGACTGCAAATCTGTGGATGAAGCGGTTGCCGTTCTGCTGGAGGGGATGTGTCATGCATTGCGGGCGATCCGTTCCGATATCCTGATCGAATTCCGGCAGGATTACAATGCGCCGGCGATGCGTCATTTTGCCAATTTGTTCCGTGCGAGCGACTGTCCCGGCGACCGGATTGCGAATCGTCGGCGGATCATCAATCTCCGTCTGCTGTCCGGAAATACCGCCGTGCATTCCGATATGCTCGGGTGGTGCGGAGAGGAATCTGCGGAATCTGCGGCGCGGCAGCTCTGGAATGTCGTTTTTTCGGTTCCTCAGATTTCCGTCCGGCTGGCGGATCTTCCTCCGGAGCACCGGCGTATGCTCCGGGCGTGGCTCTCTTTCTGGAAGAGGCATCGCGATCTGTTCCTTTTCGGGGCATTGATTCCGCTGCATCCGGAATTGAATTATCCTGTTGTGGTTGCGGACAACGATTCCTCCGCGGCGGTGGTGCTGTATGCAGAGCAATATGCTGTCAGGTGGCCCGAAGGGAAACAGAGGGTTCTGATCGCAAATGCTTCTGCTTCGGAGAAGGTGCTGATTGATCTGGAAGGACCGGGACAGAGTGCGGAAATCCATGACTGTTTCGGAGAATCCCGGGGATACATCCATCTGCATCCGGGATTGCAAACGGTCCGGATCCCGTGCTCCGGCTATCTGGAAGCGCATTGATCGGAAGTGGGGAACCTGACGGATTTTCGGGCCGTCTGTTCTCCGCCGCTGGAAAAGAAAATAAATCTTGCTATATTATCCGGCATTCAATCTTCAGATGGGACACGATATCAAATCAGGGAGTCTTGATGATGAAACCGGATGCCGCACCCGTTGATGAAAAGAAACTGACAAGGATTTTTCTGTTCCTGCTCGCCGTATGGGGCGTATTCTGGACAGCGTTGCCGCTGGTTTCGCTGGACAATGATTTCATTGACATTCTGGAGAACATTGTCTGGGGGCGCCATTTCCAATGGGGCTATGACAAGAACCCCTATTTCGGTGCATGGCTTGGTCACGGATTTTATGTCCTGACCGGAGGGGCGCTCTGGGTCAACTACCTGTTGAGCCAGGTGTTTGTCTGTACGGGACTCTTCTGCATCTGGAAGCTGGCAAACCGTTTTGTAACTCCGTCACGGGCATTCATTTCCACGCTTGCACTGACACTCATCACATTTTACGGAATGAAAGCTGCCGAACTTTGCGATGATGTCATGGAACTTGGGCTCTGGCCGCTGACCATCCTGTTTTTTTACCGTTCCCTCCGCGACGGCAACCGGCTTCGCGACTGGCTGCTGACCGGACTCTTCGCGGGGCTTTCCTTTATGACAAAATATTACGGACTGATGCTCTTCCTTCCCATGTTGTCCGTTCTTCTGTTCACTGTGTGCGGCCGGCGTGCTTTCCGGCATCCGGGGGTGTACTGTGCGGCGGTTCTGTTCGCTGTGATTTCTCTGCCGAACATGGTCTGGCTGATCGGCAACCAGTTTGTCGCGGTTGACTACGCGTTTGACCGTGCGGCGATTGGCGGTGGAGGGGGAAGTCTTCTGAATCATTTCAAATACCCGTGGCGCTCCATTTCGCGCGCAGCGGGAGTGGTGATTGTTCCGCTTGCAGTTCTGGCTGCGATTTTCTTCCGGCGGGAGCATCTGTCCGGAGAAGAGCGGGAACCGGAATGGGGATTCCAGTCGTTTTTTCTGACTGTCATCTGCTGGGGACCGTATGCTTTGACTTTGCTTTTTTCTCTGCTCACCGGAGGCAGAATCAATTACTCATGGATCCTTCCGTGTTTTTCGCTTCTGCCTCTGTTTGCGGTGTATTGGTACCGTCCGGTCGTGACGGTTCGGAGACTGCGGATTTTCATCGGAGTGCTTCTTCTGTTTACCCTGATTTTCGGCGGAGTGTTCCTGGTGCGTTCGGTTTATCATCAGCCGTACCGGAAGAAAGGATGTGATTACGAAAACTACCCGGGGAAAGCTGTTGCGGTTTATCTGACGAACGAGTGGCGGCGGCAGTATGGAACGCCTCTTCCCTATGTGATCGGGAAACGTCGTGAAACATGCAATGTCGCAGTGTATTCCCCGGATCAGCCGGAGGCCTATTTTTCCGCCCGGAAGGAGTACAGTCAATGGATCGACGAAGCGGATATTCTCCGTCGGGGCGGTGTGCTGGTCTGGGATGCGGCGGAGTCGGTTCCGCACGCTTTGAAACGGATTGTTTTTCCGGAAAAAGGCGATCCTCTTTTTCCTCTTTCAGAACAACGGACGGCGGATTTTTCCAGGGCAGCGCCTCGCTGGTTCCGGTGTTTGATGAAAAAAGAGCCGAAGTCTTTCCGGATCGCCTACTGCTTCATCAAGCCGGAACAGCGTGAGAGTGGCGTTCCGGTCAGCGATGGTGATTGATCTTCCGGAACTCCGAGGGCGAGATGCCTTTGTGCCGTTTGAAGAAGCGGGAAAAATAAAATTCGCTGCTGAATTCGAACAGATCGGAGATTTCTTTGACGGAGAGTTCTCCCGCGAGCAGATAGCGTTCAGCCGTGGAGACAAGTTCCCGCATCAGAAAGGTTTTCAGGGGAATGCCGAAATCGCGGGAAAAATGACGGGACAACGTATCGCGGCTCATGCCGCTGACTTCCGCCAGTTCCCCGATTCCGAGCCGGGCGGTCGGATGTTCCCGTACAAAGGCAAGGAGTTTTCCATAACGTTCGCGGAGGACTTCCAGTCGGATCGGGTCGTTGTCTTTCGGAAAGGGGAATCGGCGAAGATGCCCCCAGAGGAAAAACTCGAATTCACAGATCCTTTTCCAATCAGACTCCGCTTGCAGGAGTTTCCGGTAGTTTTCCAGTTCCGGAGCGGGAACGGCGAATTCAAAGCATTTTTTCTGTCCATGGAAGGCATCAATTCCCGGCAGAACCTCCAGTTTGAAATGCCAGCAGAGGAAACGCAGGCCGGAGGGAAAATCAAATTCGAGATCCAGATATTCCGGCAGGAAAAATCCATATCCGGTCCTCATCTGAAATGATTCTCCTGCCGTGTGATTCACAATCTGTCCTTTTCCGGAAAGCACCAGAAAACAGCGGTTGAATGTGTAGGTGTTCCGGCCGTGCCAGGCAAAATCGGCAAAGGAGAGCTCCAGCAGATTCATTTTCAGCAGATTGTGACACGAGCGCCATGTCTCGAATTTTTTCAATCCCATAAAAAGACATCCTTTCTCCGTATTTTTGCATTCACAAAACACTTCTTTTGTTGTATAATAACATCTGAACTCAAAAAATCAAAGGGAGCAGCGGACAATGATTCTGAATGGAGAACATCTGACACAGGTATCGTTTCCCCTCGGGGGAATCGGCGCAGGGTGCATCGGGCTTGCCGGCAACGGCCGCCTGATCGACTGGGAGATTTTCAATCAGTGTTCCAACAAAGGGTCCGGGAACGGAATGAGTCATTTCGCAATCCGGGCGGAAAAGAACGGGACGATCGTCGATGCCCGTATTCTCAATGGCGATCTGACCGGATCCTATCAGGGAGGATTTACAAGAAAGGATCATGCGTATCGCGGATGGGGATGGGGACCCATGCCGTCCACCCTGGCAGGAATGCCGCACTTCAAAACTGCTGTTTTCAAAGGGGAGTTTCCCATTGCAGAAATTGATTTCCGTGATGAGATGTTTCCGGGAGAGGTCCGCCTGACCGCATGGAGTGTTTTTGTCCCCGGTGATTCTCTGCGGTCCGGAATTCCCGCCGCCTGTTTTGAATTTTCCGTGCGAAATACAACCGCGGATCGCCTGGATTACACCTGTTCCGGTTCGCTTTCGAATCCCTGGCAGGCGATTCCGACGGCGGTACACGAACTCATCCGTGAAAACGGCATTGCCACGCTTTTTCTCAACAGCGGACTTCCGGCCGATGATTTCCATACCGGCAGCATGGCTCTTTCCACCGACGCGGAGAATATTTCGTTTCAGCAGTACTGGTTTCGCGGCGGATGGAGTGATCCGCTGGAGGTGTTCTGGCATGATTTCACTGCGCCGGGAAAATTGAAAAACCGGATCTATGGTCCCGATTCCACCGCAAAAACGAAAAGCGGAACAGATACAGGCTGTATTGCCGCGCATTTTTCGCTTGCTCCCGGAGAGGAGAAATGTGTTCGTTTTGTCATTTCCTGGTTCTCTCCATGGGCGAAAAACGACTGGGACGGCAAGATCGAAGAACGGATGGCTGAACAGAATTTCCAAGGAAAAAATCTCTGGCGCAGTTACTATGCCACAGTCTGGAAGGATGCCCGTGACGCCGCTCTGGCACTCTGGCAGGATTACGGAGAACTCCGCCGGGGAACCTTCGATTTTCACGATGCTCTGTTTTCTACCACAATTCCCCGTTCGGCGTTGGAGGGAATTTCCGCGAACCTTTCCATTCTCAAAACACCGACTCTTCTGCGGCTGGAGGATGGTACCGTCTGGGGATGGGAGGGACTCGGCTGGGATTACGGTTCGTGCTTCGGTTCCTGTTCGCATGTCTGGAACTATGCACAGGCGCTGGCTCTTCTGTTCCCCGATCTCGAGCGGACAATCCGCGAATCGCAGTTCGCGTATAATTTCGATTCCAACGGCGGACTCCATTTCCGGATTTTCCTTCCGCTGGGACTCCGGTCTGAAACCGGGAACGGACGGCCCGCGGTGGATGCCTCTTTCGGGGAGGTGCTGAAAACATTCCGTGAATGGAAGGTTTCCGGTGACAGCGAATGGTTGAAACGTCTCTGGCCCTCGGTTAAACGCGTCATGGAGTACACCTGGAGCGATCGGAATCCGGATCGCTGGGATCCGGATCGACGCGGCGTCATCACCGGCCGGCAGCATCATACGCTGGATATGGAGCTGTTCGGACCGACCGCATGGCTTACCGGGCATTATCTTGCCGCATTGAAAGCCGTTTCAGAGATGGCTGCTGTCTGCGGGGAAGCGGAATTCGCCTCAGAATGCCTGGCTCTCTTCGAAAAAGGACGACATTGGGTTGACTCTCATCTTTTCAACGGGGAATACTACATTCAACAGCTTGACCTCAAGGACCGTTCCCTGCTTCGGAGTTTCCAATGCTTCCATCCGGAAACGGATTCATGGGATGATCCGGAGTCCATCTACTGGGATGAAGAACATGGGGAGATCAAATATCAGATTGGAAACGGCTGTGAAATCGACATGCACCTTCCCCAGTGGTACGCTTCGCTCTACGGGATCGGAGAGATTCTTGACCGTGAGCACGTACATTCCACGCTGAATGCAGTTTTCCGGTACAATTTCGTGCCCCGGATGCGCGACATCGTAAACGCCTGGCGCAAGTTCTCCCTGAATGACGAAGGGGGAACGTTAATCTGTACCTGGCCGCATCCGGAGGGGAAACCGATGATTCCTCTCCCGTACCATCAGGAAACCATGACTGGATTTGAATGGGCTGCTGCCGCGCATCTGGTCATGTTTGGCGAACTCGAGAAGGGGCTTGCCCTGATCGAAGCGATCCGCGCCCGATACGACGGGTACCGCCGCAATCCATGGAATGAGATCGAATGCGGCAGCAATTACGCTCGCGCCATGGCTTCCTACGGACTGCTTCAGGCATACAGCGGATTCCAGTACGACATGACGCGCGGAATGATCGGATTCGCTCCGAAACTTTCCGGCGGATTCCGCTCGTTCTGGAGTGTCGGATCGGTTTGGGGGGTGTATGCGGAAACGGAGACGGAAGCTGAAATTCGGATTTTGCACGGAGCGATGATCCTGCAATCTCTGAAACTTGGATTTGTGCCGTCGGGATGCTCTGTCGGCGGAAAGGAGATTGCATTCCGTTTCTCGGAAACGGCGCTTCATCCAGCTTTTCCGCTCTCCCTGAGCAAGGGAGATGTGATTCTGATCCGGAAATGAACTCCATCGTCGGAAAATTTTATTCCCGGGGAATGCGCCAAGGTTGCCTCTTTTCAAAATCGTGCTAGATTAAGCCGGTGAGGAAAAGGAAAATTCTGCGGAAGGGATTCCATGAAGTTTACTGTGACGGAAAAGGAGAAAAAAGCGCTGTGCCGGCAGGTTCCGGAATTTCGGTCATGTGTGAAATCCATTGATCTGGAAGGTTTTGAATGCTTTGGAGAACTGTTCCCTGCTCTTGTGCAGAGCATTGTCTCCCAGCAACTGTCCGTGCGGGTGGCGGATGTGATTTACGGCAGAGTGAAAAAACTGCTTGGGGAGATTGCCGCGGAGCGTATCGCTTCTGCCGACTCCGAGGCATTGCGCGCCTGTGGATTGTCGGCGAGAAAGATTGAGTATCTGAAGGGGATCGCGGAGGCGGAACTTTCCGGAAGCGTTGATTTCGACTCGCTTTCGCATCTGGACGATGCCGCTGTGATTGCTCAGCTCGTGAAGCTGAAAGGGGTTGGCGTCTGGACGGCGGAGATGCTCCTGATTTTTGCGCTTGGAAGAAAAGATGTCCTGAGTTACCGGGATCTCGGTATTCGAAGGGGAATCATGCTGCTGCTGAACCGGGATTCTCTCTCCGGAGAGGAATTCGAACATTTCCGGAAGCGCTGCTCTCCACACGGCACGCTGGCCTCTCTCTATTTGTGGAAACTGAAGGATGGCGGACTGCGCCTTTCCTGACGGAGACAATACAGATGATCAGAACATATGGAAATCCTCCTTTTGAGATTGCAGTAATCCATGGAGGTCCCGGTGGAATCGGTTCAGCGGGAATGCTCGCAGAGGAACTTCAGAAGCGCTGTGCCTGCGGAGTTCTCGAACCGCTGCAATCGAAGAATTCCATCGGTGCTCTGCTGGCGGAACTGGAAGAACAGCTTGGGGGGCCGGATGTACGGCTTCCGGTCATTCTGATCGGTCATTCCTGGGGTGCCTGGCTGGCTGGGCTGTTTGCGGAGCGGCATCCGGAACGGGTCCGGAACCTTGTGTTGGTGGGGTCCGGTCCCCTGCGCCCTACCGGAGAGATTGATGCACTTCGGAGAGCTCGTCTCACTCCTGCGGAGCAGAAGGAATTCGATGGCCTTGCAGGGGCGCTTGCCGGGGCTTCGGCGGACCAGCGGGACGTTCTGCTGAAGCGTCTGGGAGAGCTTTGTGAGAAAGTCGATTCGTTCCATCCAAAAACAGAAGTCTCCGGACCGGAATCCTTCTTTGACGGGGATATGTTCACCAAGGTCTGGAGCGAGGCAGCGGCATTTCGTGCGGATGGCGGACTGGAGAAGGCTTTCAGCCGCATTCGTACTCCGATTACAATTCTTCACGGGGATTATGATCCCCATCCAGCCGATGGAGTCCGCCGGGTCCTGGAACTTTACGGGATCCCCTGTCGCTTTTTTTTGCTGGAGCGGTGCGGACACACCCCATGGTGCGAACAGGAAGCCGCCGATTCTTTCTTTGAGATTCTGAACAGCGAACTATGCCGTTCCGGTGTTCCGTCTTCCGGAAAGGACGGGATTTTATGAAATACGAAGAACCGCTGTTCCGTCCTCCGGCAGAAGCGGAAAGCCTTATTTTCCAGGTGGCATTCGGCTGTCCTCACAACTCCTGCAAATTCTGTGGAATGTATAAGACGGTAAACTATCGCCTGCGCTCGGAAACGGAAGTTCTGACGGAGATCGCGGAAGCCGGTCGCCGTTTCCCGCAGACAACCCGTATTTTTCTTGCCGACGGAGATGTCATGGCGCTTCCGTTCGAGCGATTGAAGATCTATCTGGAAGCGCTCAATGCTGCGTTTCCGCATCTCTGCCGGATCAATGTATATGCCAACGGGAGTTCCATTCTCGGGAAAAGCGTCCCGGAGCTGGAGATGCTCCGGAGATGGAAGCTCAATACGCTGTATATGGGATTGGAAAGCGGGTCGCAGGAGGTTCTCGATCTCTTCGGGAAAAGAGAACGGGTGGAAGAGATGATTGCTGCGGTAACAGTAGCGCAGAACGTCGGGTTCCGTTGTTCCGTCATGATCCTGATCGGTCTCGGAGGGCAGAGCCTGCGGGAGAAACACATCCGGCAGACCGCGTCTGCGCTGAACCGCATGCAGCCTGTTCTGCTTTCTGCGCTCCGTTTCATTTCGATTCCCGGACTTGCCCTGCCTGCCGGATATGTTCCCGTCACAGAATTTCAGGCTGTTGAAGAACTGCGCGGCATTCTCGAACTTCTGGAGCTGAACCGTACCGTTTTCCGGGCAAATCACACCTCCAATCCGATTCCGCTTGCCGGACGCTTCCCTCATGACAAGGCGGATCTCTGCCACGAGCTTTCCCTTCAGCTTGCATCCGGGAAGCTGGACGAAAACGGACCAGGTGCCGTACCGTTGTTTTTATAGAAGAAGCTGTTCCGGTCACCAAAAGACAGAATGATTCCATGTTTTGTTTCTTCCTTTTGACTCCTTCCCTTTGAAACAATTTTGAGCCTGAATAGGGCGATGAATGAAAAAAAATATGAATTTTTTTTAAGGTTTGATTTGCTTTTTTTAAAAATTCATGCTATCATAGGATGATATAAAGAGGAGCCATTTTTTCCTCTTGATTTTGAGAATTCAAAAGAAAAAACAAATAGCACAGGAGAAGAATGGGAATGAAACATCTGTTTTTGGTCTGCATGATTTTGAGCTGTGCGCTTGCAGGTTCTGCGGCGGATGGCAAGCCGGTGGATTTTCGCGAGTACAAACTCGAACGGTCCAGCCGGGTTCGGGAAACGATGGAATGGACAACTTTTTTTGCGACGAACCTCAGTGACAGGAGCAAGCCCCGGGTTCTGTTTATCGGCGATTCAATCTGCAGGGATTATCAGTCTGTTGTGGCGAAGGAACTTCGGGGTACAGCGAACTGCACGCAGTGGACGACCTCTCGTTGTGTGACGGATCCGTTGTATCTTCAGGAGCTCGAGGTATTTCTTTCGTTTGCGCCTCATGCGGTGATCTGCTTCAACAACGGTCTTCACAGTCAGTTTACGGATTTGCGGGAGTACGAGGCTGCTTATCGGAAAGCGGTTGCGTATCTGAAAGCCAGAAGTCCGCATTCCAGAATATTTATTGTGCTCTGCACGCCGGTCCAGTCCGAGTATTACAATTCGGTGGTTCTCCGTGTGAATCGAATTGCGAAAAAAATTGCGGAGGAGGAACGGCTTCCTGTCATTGATGTCTATACGTTTCTGAATCGTGCCGAATGCGCGGGAAAATGGCGGGATGGCGTTCATTTCAATCCGGAGGCGAATACCGCTCTTGGACGGAAGATTTCCGGGACGATCAAACCTGCCATCCCGGAAAAGCGGAAACTGGAAAAGAAGGGATGATTTGATTATGACCAAAAGTGAAAAAGCGATTCATTCCCTGACAAGGCAGATTAATTCCGGCACCTGGAAAGTGGGAGAAAAACTTCCGGTGGAGGAGGAGTTGAGCAAACTGATCGGTGTGGGACGCAACACTCTCCGGGAAGCGGTTGCCGCTTTGGAGCAGCAGGGCGTTCTGCGCAGAATGCAGGGGTGTGGAACCTTTCTCTGCCAGGATTTTTCCACGCTTGTCAGGGAGTCGGTGAAAAGTCAGGAGGATGCGGGCGATGTTCATGTTTTCTGCACCTGCTATCACAGCAATCTGGATGCTGATTTCTACGGGCGTGCGATACTGCATGATCTGAGCTGCCGTCTTGCGGAAAAGGGGCGTCGTTTGTTTATGGAGGTGCTCGCCGGCAGAGATCAGATTCAGAACAAACTCATCCAGATGGCAGGCGAATTGAAGGGCGGTTGCATTTTTATTAACGGACTGATCCCGAACGACCGGGAGCTCCGCTTCCTTGCCAGCCGGAAGATTCCGGTGGTTGTATTGGGCCGTCCGTCCGGGAAGGAACCGGTTGCCTGTGTCGGCAACGACGATGCGGAGGAGGTTCGCATCGGGATTCGTCATCTCGCCGAACACGGGTACCGGAGAATTGCAATGATTAACGGTACTTCAGCATTTGAGAAACATTATCTGGTGGTTGATGCCTATCGGGAGGTCCTCGGCGAGTACGGTATGGAATTCGATCCGCGCCTGCTGGGCGAGGCGGAACCATTCTGTTTCAACGATGCGAAAAACGCGGCAAGGAAGCTCTTCGAAGAATGTCCGGAGATTGATGCCCTGGCCGTTTCAGGAGACCGCGCCATTCTCGGAGCGCTTGAGATTATTCGTGAACGTGGACTCAGGATTCCGTCAGACATCGGGGTTTTCATGTTCGGCGAGCTTCCCTGGGTTCAGGAGCTTGCACCAGTTCGGCTGACCGGCGTTCGTCACGATCTCCACGGCATGGCGGATCGGCTGCTCTCCCTTCTGAACAGCCTGAAGAACAGAAGCGCAACGGAAGAGGATTGTGTTCTTCTTCCCCCGCTGTTCATTCCGGGCCGTTCCTGCGGCTGTGTTCCTCCTCCAACCCATCAGAACCAGGGAGCGGATATGGAAAAAAGATGATCTTTGCGTTTGCTGCTCCGGTATCCGGAATGGATGAAATGCCGCTGAATCATGTGGAAAGAACAGAAAAACGGGACCTGCCGCTGACAGGCCGGGTCCCGAAAAAAAAAAGGAGATTGAAATGAAGGAAAGACGTTTTTCGGATGTTTCAAAGTTCACACTGATAGAGCTTCTGATCACAATCGCAATTATTGCAATTCTTGCATCACTGCTGCTTCCCGCTCTGAACAGCGCGAAAGCGAAAGGGCAGGCCATTGCCTGCGGTGGAAATCTGCGCAGCTGCGGAATTGCGCTGCAGCAGTATGCCGCTGACAACCAGGACTGCATGCCGTACTCGGCGGCAATCTACGATGAATCCGCGTTCCGTTACAAGGAAACATGGGAGTGTAAACTGGGATATTACATGGGATGGTCAAGCAAGATGGGCGGACCTGTCTTTCATTGTCCTTCCCGTGCTGTTGTGAAGGATGCCTACTACCCGGCGTTTCATCCTCGGAACTCCTGTGGGTACGCGGTATACAATCCCATGTGCTTCGGCAATGTAACCGGAGCTATTTCAAAGATTACGCGAGTTCAGCGGCCTTCCGCTACGATGTATCTGACGGAACGCGAGGGTGGTCCCACCCGGCAGGAAGTCCCTGCGCCGTTTATCAATGCAGTGAATGTCAGTTCCATTGGAATCGGCAATGATATTGCTGCTCCGCACGGGACGCTGATGACCTGGGTCCTCTGTGTCGGCGGCAACGCGTTCCAGTTCCGCTTCCCGGATAAGATTATGCATACCGCAACCTTCCGATAATCATGATTTGCAACAGAAAGGAATTGAAAATGAATCTTTGCAGAAAACTGTTTCTTGCCGGTGCACTGACATTCGCTGTTCAGGCATCTGCACAGGTCTCCTGGGAAAACTCTCTGGTTGAAAATGGAAATTTTGCTCAGGGTGGTACAACAGCCGCCGGATGGAACGCCGGATTCTATGATGGAGCCAAAGGTTCCGTCCAGCGGATTACCGGCGGAGACGCCGCACATCCGAATGCTCTCGTCCTGAAATTCACTGCTCCGGCGAAAGGGCTGATTCAGGTGGAGAGCAAACCGTTCCGCCTGCCGACGAACGGGCCTCGCCGCATTCGTCTTGTGACGGAACATCTTGGCGGCGGACTCATTCAGATTCGATTCTTCGCAGTGGAAAAAGGCAAAGGATTCACCTGGATCAAGCGGGAGGATGGAAGTCCGGTCAAGCTGGAACAGGTCCTCAAGCCGGGTAAGGATTGGAATAAAACCGTTTCGGAGTGGACCCTCTCCAAAGAACGTCTTGCGCAGAATCTCTTTGCGAATGTCGTCATCATGTCCTGGGCGAGCAAGACGGAACTGAAGGTTTCCTCCGTTGCTCTGCAATTCAATCAACTTTCGGCTCCGGCGGCAAAGCCTGCTCAGCCGTAAGAATCTCGAAATAGGACGGCGTTTCCGCCGTCCGACAAAAAACGATAGTTATGATCTGGGAGAAATGATCCTATGAATTTACTGCGTTGTCTCTGCTTTTCCGGACTGCTTCTGACAGGTTTGTTCTGCCGGGCGGCTGACGGAGAATGGGGCGGAAATCTGGTGAAAAACGGAACGTTCGCGCAAGGAAGCGGAACGGTGGCATCGAATTGGAATCCCGGCTTCTTCGACGGAGCGAAAGGTGCCGTCGAATGGGAGAAGGATTCCAAAGGAAACGGAACGCTGAACTTCTCGTTCACGACACCGGCAAAAGGAGTGATTCAGGCGGAAAACAGTCTGATTGCTCTGCCGCAGGACGGTCCGCGGAAAATCCGTCTGACCGTCCGTTACCGCGGCGGAGGAATGATGCAGATCCGCTTTTTCAAACTCAATGAGAAGAAAGAAATGGTGCTGAGACGGACCTCGGCGGGTGGCGGAATCAAGCTGGATTATGTCCTGCAGAAGAGCGCGGACTGGCGCAGCGCTTCCATGGAATGGACTCTTTCCAAAGAGCTGCTTGCGGAGAAAACGTATGCGGGAGTCGTCATCATGTACTGGCCGAGTTCGATGAAGCTGAGTGTTTCTTCGGTCTCTTTGCAGTTGCAGAACAGAACTGTCCCGAAGGCGGAAGTGCGCCGGGAGGTGCAGATCAATCCTCCGCCGAGCAGACTGTCTCCGCCTTCTGTCGGGAGAATTGTTCCGGAAACACCGTATCGGCTTCAGATCGACGGACGTTTTTTGCGGAAGAATGGAACCATTCACTATTTTCTCGGCACACTCTGTTCCGAATGGACGGTCAACTCCCTCTGGCTGCGCGGTCTTCTCGGATATGACTACATTGCCGTACATCACGGCGACGGAATCCGCGCTGTGGAGAATCCGCGGAAACAGGTGGAGATCGGTTTTGAAAACCGTTCGTATGTGTTCAGTTATATGACCGAGGTTCTTCGCAACGGTATGCTGCCGCAGCTCTGCATTGCACAGTCGTATGAATATTCTCCGTTCTATCCTCTGAGGAAAAAACATCCGGAGATCGGTGAATTTTACATTACGGGCAATCACTCCATGAGTCTGGATATGCACTCGGCTACCGCCGGGAAACTCTATGAGAGCACTTTTGAAAACGACCGGAATTATTTCGGCAGAATTCCTCTGCTGGCCTATGAAATTCTGCGCGAACCCGGTTATACTCCCACTCATGAACGTCCTCTGAAGGCGTTTTCCGCATTTGCGCGGGCGAAATACGGCACTTTGGAAAAGGCGAACGCTGTCTGGGGAACCTCCTTCCGAACATGGGACGAGGTCTCCCCGACCCATTTGAAAGAGCTGAAACTGGCAATGGACTGGAGTGCGCGTCTTGCCGTTCTGAACCATATTTACAGCAGTCGTCCCGGGAATTATTATGACTGGCTGGAGTTCCTGCGCGGTGATTTTGCCTCCGGAGCTGCAAAAGTGAAAGAACTGCTCCGGAAAAACTTTGATGCACCCTTCACTTATGACTGCCGGATGCAGAGCCATTATTTTGACGGCTATGCGGCGGTCGATCCGGAACTGGCAGCGCAGGTGAACGACATCTATTTTTGTCACACCGGCTACCGTTTCTTTTACTACGGGGGACGACCCGCGGATTCTTCCAGTGTGCTTCTGAGCATTCTGGATTCCGTGCTCTATCATGATTTTCTCTCCCATAATATCAACCGTCCCATTCTCAACACGGAGAACATCGTGACAACCGTGGCGGCCTCCGGCAGCTCGGCGAAGGTGATGGAAGAGAACTGCTTCGGCAAATTCCACGGAAAAGCGAAGTTCCAGCTGGTTTCCGCCCGGGAGAAGATTCCCGCCGAGTGGTTCACTGTCAATTTCGACGATTCCTCCTGGAAGCAGATTCCCGTTCCCGGCGCCTGGGATGAAACCCCGGAGTTCAAAGGAAAGAAAGGCTGGGGATGCTATCGTTTCAAATTCTTCATGCCCTCCGGAGTCGTCCGGCAGAGTTTTCTGGACAGCACTGTGCGTTATCTCATTCATGGAAAAGGAGTGGCACAGAAAGGAGAATTCTGGCTGAACGGAAAGAAGATCGGGACCGTTGCCGGATGGGATACCAAATACCAGTTCGATGTCGGCGGACTCCTGAATTATGGAAAGGAGAATATCCTGACCGTGGTGGTCGACGGCACCCGTTTCTACAGCGAGGGTCTGCGTTCCTATCTCTATCTTCTTTCCGACCGCATGATCAGCGAGAATAAACCCTTTGGAGAGGAGAACTACCGGCAGATGTTCTGGTCCAACGTCTTCCACGGTGTTTCCGGAAACACCGTCTGGCACTGGGACAACAACGTGCATTATTTCATGCCGGAGATCAAGGCTGAGATTGAGGCGGGAGCTCCTCTGGCGCTTGCTGCTGCCGGTCCCCGCGGAAAGGCGGCAATTCTCTATCCGTTTGAAAGTTTCCGCGGAATGCTCAACAGTTCAGCGCAGAATTACCGGGACTACATGAGCTATTTCGGAGCAATGCTTTTTTCCGGATTTCCAACGGACACCCTGAGCTGCCGCACTTTTGCAAATCAGAAGGATGACCGTTACTCCCTGATCGTGATTCCTTATGCCTCGCTGGTCAGAAAAGGGGTCTGGGAGAAGGTGGAGTCGATGGTCCGGAAAGGGGCAACCGCAATCGTGACTTTCGATTCCCTGATCTGGAGCGACGACGGATACCGTCGGCTTCCCGTTGAATCGTTCGCCGGAGTCCGCACGATTGCCGAATCAATTCCAGCCGGATTGAAGCTGCATTTCAACGGCAGGGAATTCCCTCTGGAAAAAGGCGATTACTGCGGGCGCAGCGGAGAGAAGATTGCTCTTTCCGGCGCAGAGGTGATCGGTTCATATTCCGACGGCTCTCCTGCGATTACAAGGAAACAAATCGGCGCCGGACACATCTGTTATGTCGCGGCACGTCTGGATCTCTTTGCGGCAAGTTCCCTGATTTCGAAGCTCGGTTCCGAAGCCGGGCTTTCCAAACCGGTTGAACTTCTCTGCCAGGAAAACGGGGAGTTCCCCTATCTGGAAACGAAGCTCGCGGGAACGCCGGACCGTTTCCTGCTCTATCTGACCAACTGGGGCGGGACAACAAAAAATCTTACAGTCAAGGTTACGGACAAGGCCTTCCTGCGGCATTCCCTGCGGATGCGGAATTTGAAGGAGTGGGCGCGTGGTGGAAACAAGTCGGTTGATGGTGCAGAACAGATGTTGAAAAACGGAATGCCCGTCACGCTGGAGTCGCAGTCCCCGGTGGTTCTGCTCTTCGAACGTGCAGACCGTCCCCCGATGAAAATCGCCGTACCTTCGGAGAAACGGCTCAAACTGCTCGCCGATGTGAAAACTCTTGCAAAAAATCCGGAAGGGGCCTCTGAACGAAAGGTCCTTTTCCTGACCGCTCTCGACAGCGAAGACAAGGATTTCGGAATTGACTACTTCCCGGTTCTGTCGCAGATGCTTCGGCAGCAGGGGTTTGCTCCGATGAGTCTTTCGCCGCGTCAGGTGACTCCGGAAAAGCTCCGCGAGTGTTCCATGGTTGTTCTGGCGGAGGAGTGTGCGCTGATCTACAACCGCCTTGTCAACAGCGGATTCCCTGCGATGCTGAGGAACTATATCAGGGAAGGCGGTTCCCTTCTGCTGCTTTGTTCTTCGAATCCTTACCGGCCGAATTCCAACAGAAGCATCCTTCTTTCGCGGATTCTTGCTCCGGAATTCAGGATTGTACAGGAAAGCATTTGCGAGAATCCGGGTTCCTGTGGATTCGGTGATCCGCTGCAGATCAGAGTGTCCGATCTGACAAATCATCCATTGAATTCGAATGTGAAGTCGTTGCAGTTCTTTGTCACTTCTGCATTTCGGCTGAACGGTCCCGGCTGGAGTGCTGTGGCCCGTTCCGGGGCGGATGATCTCCGCCAGAAGTCGCAGCCAGTAGTTGCGGCGGGCGAGTTCGGGAAAGGACGTGTGGTTGTGGCGGGAGACAGTCTCTGGCTGGCACCTGTCCGAGTCGAAGCTGCCGACAACCTGCAGTTCCTGCAGAACGTTGTCGACTGGCTTGGTCGTCGTCCTCTCTCTTTTTGCGACAGGAAAGCGTTTCTCCGCAAGCTGCCTGTTTCCGGAGCGCGCATTCGTGAAGTCCTTGAGGCGGATTTCGCAGAAAACCGGAAGTCGTCCGGGAAATAAGGATTGGTTTGCCGGACAGCCTGCCGGGACGCATCGGGAGGCTTTCGGAAACTGAAATCAAGCGGTCTGCCGGTTGACAAAACCGGCGGGCCGCTGTATGTTTTCAGGAACAGGGATAGGAGCTGAAGTGCGGAAATGTATTGGGAATGGAAACAGAATTTTGCCCGTCCCGGAGTGTATCCGGGAAGTTTTCTTGTTTTTTGGAAAATGAATCGTCATCATCGGCCGTTGCAGGAGTTTTCGATGCCGTTTTTGAAACTTCCGGAGAAGGGGCGCGTGCTGGATGTCGGATGCGGCGGCGGTTTTTTTATTGCTTCCATGCTGAGGCTTGCTCCGGGATCGCGGTTTTACGGGGTGGATTACTCGCCGCTGTCCGTGAGAAAATCGCGTTCGTTCAATCGGCGGGCGGTGAAATCCGGGCAGGTGGAGATTGTGGAGGGATCGGTTTCTGCTCTTCCATTTGAGGATGATTTTTTCGATCTGGTTACGGCGTCGGAGACGATTTATTTCTGGCCGGATCCGGCAGCGGATGTCCGCGAAGTTGCACGTGTTCTGAAGCCGGGAGGCATGTTTGCCGTCTGCTGCGATTCTGCGGACAAGGCGGCCGCAAAGAAATATACGGATCATATCCGCGGCATGACCGTTTATTCCGCAGAAGAACTTTCCGCCTTTTTTTCGGGAGCCGGTTTTGCCGATGTTGAATGCCACTCCGATTCCGCAACCGGAATGCTCTGTGTGACCGGGACTCTTCCGGAATCCGAACAGTCCAATTAGTTCAAAAGAAACTTCAGTGGAAGGCGGAACCGTTCCACAGGGAATCCGATCACGTTGTCAAGACTTCCCTCCAGTGATTCGATCAGCATTTCTCCATGATCCTGAATGGCGTAGGCGCCCGCCTTGTCGAGCACCGGAACCAGGGAGAGATAGCGTCGGATTGTTTCCGGGTCAAGCTGCTTGAATGTGACGCGGGAGGTTTCCGCGAAACGGATCCGGATGTTGCGCGACATGCAGCGGATGGCGCATCCGGTTGTAACGGAATGAGTCCTGCCGGAAAACAGCGACAGCATCCGGAAGGCGTCGTCCAGATGTTCCGGTTTGCCGAGGATCCGGTCTTCAAACTCAATCACGGTATCGGCTCCGATGACCAGCTCTTCCGGGAAGCGGGCTGCAACCTCTTCCGCCTTCCGGAGTGCATTGTCCAGAGCGAGCATCATCCAGGGGCCTTTCCTGAGCTCCTCCGCTGTTGAGGTCTTGACTGAAAACGGAATTCCCAGTGTCGCAAGCAGTTCCCTTCGACGGGGGGATGCGGATGCCAGGATCAGATTCATTCCAATACCTTTTCCACAGAGCGTTCAGACCAGGTGGAGAGATTGTAGTTCTCTTTGTAGAAACGCATTCCCCAGCCGCGCAGGATGCCGAATTCATCGAAGACAAGGGGAGTGCATTCATCCCGTGTTGCCATTCCGTCGCTCCAGCGGGTCCGGGTATAATAGAACCAGTGGTTCGAGGTGTTGTAGACCTCTTCGCTCATCGGTTCTCCCATGATTTTCCGGACCTCTTCTTTCGTCATCCCGACGCGAAGTTTCGAAAGATTCGCACGGTTGGTGTCGATTACACTCCACATTGCGGGCGAAAGGATGGATTTGTCCCGATCCACGAGTGCGCACGAAGTGAGCAGCGGCAGGCATGACGCGGCAGATGCAAGTAACAATGTTTTGGAAAGTAAGTTTTTCATGATTCCATTATTATACATCCGCAAAGTCTTTTCGGCAAGTCGGGAATGGAATTTCTTCCGGAAAAACGGTGCAGAGCCGTCGGCCGAGGGTATTTCCGGGAAAAGATTTTGTCGCAATATTTGATTTTGCCAACGATGGCATTATTGTATGGATGATTTTGAAAAAGAGAAGGAGTTTCCGGAATGAAATCTTATCTGTTGCTTTTGGCTGTTCTGATTCTGCCGGTTCTTTCGGCGGATATTCGTCTTCCGTCGCTGATTGGGGATCACATGGTTCTTCAGCGCTCATCTGCCTCACGGCTTTGGGGAACTGCGGCTCCCGGAGAGAAAGTTTCCGCTGAAATCGGAGGCATACGGGGGGAGACAACGGCGGACCGGAACGGGAAATGGCTTCTTCATCTGGATACCTCCAGACTACCGGACGGTCCGTTTGTCCTGACATTCAAAGGCCGGAACAGATGTGAGATCCGGGATGTCCTCATCGGTGACGTCTGGGTTGCAGGAGGACAGTCCAATATGGAAAAGCCGATCGGCAAGCAGCCTGGACAGTTTCCGACAATTCGCTGGCAGGAAGCTGTTCGCAAATCGCTTCCCCGGACTCAAATCCGCATCTTCCGTGTAGGAGTAAGCTCAAGCCGGACGGAACAGGATGACTGCCGTGGACGCTGGATGCCGCCTTCGGAAAACAATACTCCGACGTTCACTGCGGTCGGCTATTTCTTTGCGGAAGTTTTGAATGAAACCCTGCAGCGGCCGATCGGAATCATTAACAATTCCGTCGGAGGCACATCGGTATTCCGCTGGACGGGCAGAGAGACACTTCTTGCCTCGCCCGACACGGCTGAACTTCTGAAGGAGCAGGACCGGATCACGGCTGATACGGATCATCTCCTCGCCTGGCTCAGCCGGAATGGACGCACTTTCCGTGCGTTCAATTCGAAGCAGATCAGCGAATTTCTCGCGTCCGGGGGGTGGCGCAAAGCGGATTTCGCGGGAAAAATCCTGCCGGAGTATGGAATCGTATGGTTCAAGGCAACGGTCCGCATTCCGGAGCAGTTCCGGAAAAACACCTTTTCCCTGAAGGGGCTTTCCCTGAGAAACGTTTACAGTCAAGTCAGCTGCAACGGACGCCTTACGCAGTGGAACGGTGGTGAGCATGCAAATTTGAAAATGATTCGGCGTGCCGATCGAGGATTCATCCCGGGCGATTCTCCCGACGGGGTCTATACAATTGCCTACCGTCTTGCCGCTCCATTGGGCAATGGCGAGGTAGTCGTTCCGAAGGAGGGATTGAAACTGGTCTCCGGTGACTGTACCATCCCGGTTGAGTGGCAGAAAAAAGTCGAGGTGGAATATGCTCCTTTGAAGGCAGGGGAAACGCTGCCCGCAATTCCCGGAGCCTCCCGGAATCTTGCGACCTTCTACAATGGCATGGTAGCGCCTTTGAGGAATCTGTCTCTCACGGGAGTCATCTGGTACCAGGGCGAGAGCGACTGGCAGATTCCGGATACCTATCAGCGGCATTTCTCCAATATGATTGCCGACTGGCGGAATGGATTCGGCAATCCGCAGCTTCCGTTTTATTTCTGTCAGCTTCCCGGATTCGGCAATCCGCAGCGTTCACCGGAGGAAAACAGCGTTTGGGCGCGGCTGCGGAACGCGCAGCTTCAAGTTGCCAGAACCGTTCCGGGAACCGGCATGGCGGTGCTGATTGATCTCGGAGAGGCGCAGGATATTCATCCGCGGCGGAAACGCGAAGTCGGAGAACGTCTTGCGCGTACCGTCCTTGCGAAGGTTTACGGAAAGAAAGTGGAATACAGCGGACCGCTTTATCGATCGTTTCGAGTGGAAGATGGAAAAATCCGTCTGTTTTTCGACTTCGCGGAAAATGGATTGAAAGCTGTTCCGGTTCCTCCGGAATATGATCTCCGGGAAGGTGCTCGCGGGAAGACGGTCCGGAATTCTCCCGGCAGTCCTCTGGAGGGCTTTGCCATTCAGGACTCCTCCGGCAAATGGCATTGGGCGCATGCTGAAATCGACGGCCGCACTGTTCTTGTTTCCCATCCGCAGGTCAAAGTTCCGCGGGCAGTCCGGTATGACTGGGGCAATTTTGTATTCGGGAACCTGCGCGGGGAAAACGGGCTTCCCGCTGCTCCGTTTACAACGGAATCCCGTTGAAGAGTCTTCCGTGCGCGGTTCCGACCGCAGAGAGGAATTTTCAGAAGTGAATCATGCTCTGTCCGAACTTCCTGCGGAATTCCAGCGGGGCGATGCCGGTCATCCGTTTGAAGAAGTTCGAGAAGTAGAACTCTGAACAGAAGCGGTACTTGCAGGAGAGCTCTTTGATGGAGAGTTCAGAAGAGACAATCTCCTCCGAAAGTTTCCGGGAGAGATGATTTTCCAGAAAACGCTTCGGAGCGATTCCCATATCCTGTTTGAATTTTCTGGAGAAGACATCGCTTCGCATCCCGCAGGCTTCCGCGATCTCTTCCACGCTGAGAGCAGCATGGAGATGTGACTGCATATATCGGATCGCGGGAAGCCAGCACTCCTGCGCCTTGAGTTTCTTCCTGTCGATTTCCGGAAGACAGCGGCTGCAGAGTTCAAGGATCAGGGATTTGAGGCGGCAGATTCCGCGGAGAGTGTCGTTTCCCGGCGTCAGAAGTTCAAGCAGACGGTGTCGCAGTTCCGGATCTTTCCAGGTGAACAGCTGAGAAGTTTCACGGAAGAGGTCGTCTCCGGATAGGAAAGTCAGATTGAAATGCAGGGCGATGAAGGTGTGATCATCGTTGATTTTATAATGCACGCGAGTATGGCTCGGGATCAGGAAAATGGAATCCAGATCCCGTTTGATCACTTCACCGGTTTCCATGTTTTCAAAAAAATTGCCTTCTCCCGGTTCTGTGACACGGACGGACAGGACATTGAATGGAAACTCATTAATCCGGTCATAGGAAAAATGGCCCTTCACCACATGAAAAACGTTGAGATGCAGAAACGTGTTGAAGTCGCGCATCAGCGGATAGGCTTGGAATTCTGCCATAAAATCATAAGCCTTTCTCAAAAAAACAGATTCCATTTTCTGAAGAGGAATCTATATTAAAATCAGAAATCCATATAAGATATCCCGGTTTTAAAAGAATGCAAACCGCAAAACAGGAGAACACGGAATGGAACGTCTTTTGAGAATGGCGAAACGAAGTTGTGAGGAGGATATGTATCCGCCCTGTGTTGAAATTGAATGCGATTCTGCGGACGACACCATGCCCGCTGCGGCAAGGACCGCAAAATATCTCTGCCGCTATCTGGAAGCGCAGACCGTCCGGATCGACGATGATGACCGGATGGCGGGCCGCTTCCGTTTCTATGCCTGTCCGGTGCCCGGCAATATTTTCCAGCGAAGCGGATTCGCCTGCTTCCGTCAGCTGCTTACACGCTTCTATAAGAAAACCGATGACAATCTCACCTGCTTCGAATGGCAGCATTCCAACCCCGATTATGGGAAGATCCTGAACGGTGGGATCCGTCAATTCCTCCGGGAGATTGCAGAGGCTCGAATGCGGTATCTCGGGCAGACGGAACATCTGATCTATCTGGCGTCAATGGAACGGGTCTGTCATGGAATCCTCCAGTGGGCGCACCGCTGCGCCGCGGAAGCCGGAAACAAAGCGGAACAGACTGTTGATCCTCGCCGGAAGGCGGAACTGTTTGCCATGGCGCAGCGGTTGCGCCATGTTCCGGAATTTCCCGCGCGGGATTTTGCCGAAGCTGTCCAGTGTGTCTACTTCTGTTTTCACTTTCTGCCGGACAGCCTGGGACTTGTCGACCGCTATCTCCATCCGTTCTATCAACAGGGGCTTGACGATGGTTCTCTGACACGGGAATCTGCCGGAGAATGGCTTCAGGAACTCTTTGTCATGGTCAACGGTTTCACTCCGCCTGCGAGCGGAAACAGTGACAAAGGGGGAGAATCGCATTTTGCCATCGGCGGGTATCTTCCGGACCATTCGGACGGATTCAGCGATCTTTCCCGCCTGATTCTGGAGTCGATGATGAAACTGCCCCTGTACCGTCCGCAGGTCTCGTTCCGCTGGACGCGGAAGACTCCGTTCGAAACGCTCCGTTTTGTTCTGGACTGCGAGCGTCATGACAGATTCAAACGCATCGCTGTCGTCAACGACGAGCCGCGGATCAGAACCTACATGGAGTTTTCCGGACTCCCGTTCGAAAAAGCATGCCGCTATGTCATGAACGGCTGCAATGAACCGACATTCGAAGGTACCATCGACCTCACCGGCTGCAAAGGAAACATCATTCGTGCTCTGACTGATACCTTTGCAAACCGCAGGAGCGAAATCTGCGAGGCGCGCAGCTTCGAGGAGTTCTATGCCATCTTCAAAGAGGAGCTGGAACGAGTTCTCACTGCAATTGTCGACCGCCTGAATGAATTCAATATCTACCGCTCACAGGATGTTGATGTGCTGAGTTCCATTTTCATTGACGGCTGCATCGAACGGGCGGAAGCGTGCAACCGGGGCGGATCGAAGTCGGTCAGCGTCTCCCCAACCTTGATGGGATATGTGACGCTGATTGATTCTCTGACGGTGATCCGTCAGTTCGTCTTTGAGGAAAAAGCCGTTTCCATGCGGGAACTTGCGGAGATTCTCGACCGGGACTGGCAGGGGGCGGAATTGCTCCATGCACGCATTCAGAAAGAGGGACGCTTCTTCGGCAATGACGACGAGATGTCCAATACAATCGCACATCTTCTGAGTGAGAGCATTGCGGAGTTTGCCCGGGGCAGACGCGACCTCTTTGGTATTCCGATTCTGTTCGGCAATCTGGCGGGGTACAATCCGCATCATGCCTGGTTCGGCCGCCTGACGGGGGCGACTCCGGACGGACGCCATGCCGGAGAGATGCTTCATTTCGGCTCAACACCAATCGGGGGACACGACAGAGAGGGATTGACCGCTGTTCTGGCTTCCGTTGCGAAAATGGATCCCTCGGGTGTGATGAACGGCAGTCACGTTTTCAATCTGACGCTCGATCCGAAGCTGATGGAGGATCCCGTTTTCGACAAAACGGTCCGTCTGCTGGAAACGTATTTCCGCATGGGAGGACTCCATCTCCAGCTGAACTATGTCGGACGGGAAGAACTGGAAGAGGCTCAGAGAGAACCGGATAAACATGGGAACCTGCGTGTCCGCGTCAGCGGATTTTCCGGCTATTTTGTACGCCTGAGCGAGGGAATGCAGAATGATGTCATCTCCCGGACCGCCCAGGAATAATGTTCCCGGAACGATCGTCCGGGGATAGGGCGTTTCCTCTTCCCCATCCCCGGATATTCAGTGATATTACTCCAATATGAGTTCGGAAACAGGATGGGGAACGCCTCCATGCGGACGATACTGGGCAAGCCATCCGTTCGGTCCATTCGGGTTCGGATCGAAGCTCTCCGTTCCAAAGATCGGAGCGCAGGAGGTGTACCGGACAATTGTGGCGGAAACGGTCTGTCCTGCGAACCGTTCGGGAATCCTCCATGCGAAGGGCGCCCATGCGCGTTCGCCGAGACTTTCGCCGTCGAAAAACACTTCCGTGTCGAGATCGTCGGTTTCCAGACGCAGAAGTTGTGCATCGACCGGAATTGCCACGGTTCCATGCTGAATCAGTTTTCCGGCATATTCCTCAAGGCCGTTGCCGTCTGCCGCGTATTTTGACAGATCAGCGCCGGAAACTGCAAATGTTCCCGTGAGAAATGCCAGGGGCAGATATGGATAATCCGGAGCCTTCTCAGTCAACTCAAACAGATGCTCTCCCGGAGCGAGTTCGAAAGACTCCGTTTCCCGATAGAGTTCCCGGAATCCCTGTGGAAGAGAGGAACACTCTTTTTCCGCCGTTACGGATATTCCGTCCATGCGGAGTTCCGTCCTTCCGCCGTAAGAGCGGAGGGCGAGGGTCAGCCCGGAGAGGGGCGCTTTCAGAGAGATCCGGCAGATTCCGTTTTTAAAGATCAACCGCTTCAGATTTGGTCGATCCATTTCCACGATCCATCCGGGGAAGGAGCGGGTGCCATCGGCTTCCAGCGGGAATGGAATGTCCTGTCCGTTGCGATGCAGGATAAGTTTCCTGCATCTGCCGGATTCGGAGAAGTTCACAATCTCAGCAGAACCATCCGCATAGTTTCGCAGAAAGACATCTTTCACAGGAGCGCCGTTCTGCTCCGAGACAAAGGTGCGAAGCGGGGCCGTTTGTTCCAGATACTGCATGAACTCTTCCATCCGATTCCACGATTTCCCGGAATTTTCTTCGACGATGCTGCTGTATTCCAGACGGAGGATAAATGGAGCGCTTCCCGCTTCCTCTTCTCCGATGAGCGCCCATTGTCTCTGCGCCGCAGTCAGACGGATCAGCAGTTCATTGAGCGGTCGTTCCACGGACGGATAACGGATCTGAATTTCCGGAAGAAATCTTTTTTTTGCTGTCCGTGCGGCGGAGCATGCGTCCTCCCCGAGACGATTCAGGGCGCGGAACCACGGCTGTGTTCGTGAATAGGGATTGAAATACTGGCTCTTTTCCACATTTCCGCGCATGTCGAGCTGAGCGACGGCGAGGACATAGTGGTCAACTCCGAACATGGACACGGTGCGGATCATTTTTTTCATGCGTCCGAGCGACAGATCGCAGGGCCCGAGTGCGAAGAGCTCCGCCAGTCCTCCATTCCCGTTTCTGCGGATTCCGTGTTCCACGGTTCCCAGCGTGAGCCATTCCGTATCTTCCATGCGGCGGCGGGTGAAGATTTCATCCATGCCGGGCAGAGAGAAGGTGCCCGTTGTTTCCAGCGGTTGTCCGCTGGCTCGGAGAGCTCCGGCGGGAGAGCTTTCATCCATGAGGTGTCCGGTCAGAAGCAGGTTGTGTGCGGAACACCACTCGCGGATTGGCTTCAGGAATGCTTTCCGGAACTGCGCGCCCAGAAGTTTCCGGACGGTCGGCTGCCAGAACGGATCGCAATGGTTTTTCAGGCAGAAAACAAGATCCTGTTCAAGATCGTTTCCTGTCAGTTCCGCATACTCTTTCTTCAAGTCGGGATAGCAGGCGAAGCGGAGCTGCTCCTCTTTCGGAGTTTCACCGTGCCAGACATACAGGAAGGATGGTTCATCGCTGAAAATCCCCTTGATCAGTCCGCCGAAGAGATGCCCGAAGTGCTCTGCATACTTCTCATGCGTGGAACGGAGAAAAGAGCGTGCGGCTTCCGGATTCAGAACATTCGGGCGTGCCGGGTTTCTCCCTTCCCGAATCACGAACTTGCCGTTGTCTTCCAGAACCTGGAGATAGGGCAGGGCGTAATCGGGATTTTCCTGCATGACTTTTCCGCCGCACTGTCCGCTGGGCCAGTTGAACTCGTCATAGAGCCAGAAGGAGGTGAACCCGAGCCGTTCGCCTTCCTCAAAGAAAAGACGGCAGGTCTCGAACCACTCTTTTCCGAGATAGTTCAATTCGCAGCCGGAACGCGGGTAGATCAGATATTGCGTAATGCCGACTTCTTTCAAGGCTGTCAGGGTTTCCGAGATCATTTTCCGGTCGGGTTTCCCGGTCAGCGCTCCCATCGGAACAAGGGGATTTTCATCGGTTTCTCGCATGGCGTTTTCCTCCATTGTTGTATTGTTCTTTCTAATTATACAATATTATTGTAGTTTTGTCAATTGTTTTCTCTGATTTTTCTGTGTTTTTTCCGGGGAGGCATTCGGGAGAAAAAAGGAGAGAAATGGTGGTTCAGGATTGATTTTTCCGGATTTGCCCGTATAGTAGTTCCGTTGCCCGGAGGAGATTTCCATGTACCATCCGAACTATGCCTTGTTTTTTGACAATCATACGCCATTTGACATTCCCGGAGTCGGGAGTTTTTTCGATGCGGAGGCGTTTACGGACCAGTTGAAACGCTGCGGCGTGGATTTTCTTGGATTTCATGCCCGCTGCAATCAGGGATTCGCCTATTATGCTACCGGAATCGGAATCCGGCATCCGTCATTGCGGCGCGATCTGTTCGGGGAAATCGCGGAATGCTGCCGGCGGAAAGGAATCCGGCTGACGGCGTATCTGAACGGTGGATTGAGTCAGGAGGAGACTCTGCGGCACCGGGAGTGGGGAACGCTCGGTTTCGACGGACACGAACTCGGAAAAGAGCGGGTGACACCATTTGTCCGTTCCATGTGTTACAACTCTCCATACCGGGAACATCTGAAGGCGATGATCCGGGAGATTGCGGAACACTATCCGGTGGACGGATTTTTCATTGACTGCATGATCGCTTACGGATGTACCTGTCCGACGTGCGTAAAGCTCATGCGGGAACAGGGATTCGATCCTGCGAAGGAAGATGATGTCAGGGAGTTTTCATACCGTTCATCGTTGAAACTCTGCGGAGAGATTGCGTCTCTGGTGAGATCGCTTCTTCCGGACCCGCTGCTCTATTTCAATTCGACCGGATGGGAGGATCGCCGGGATTGCGATACCTATTTTGAGTGTGAGTGCCTGCCGACCTCTCCGATCTGGGGGTACGAATTCCTTCCGGTGATGGCACATTACCTGCGCACGATCCGGCCCGGGACCCCTGTTCTGAATATGACGGGCCGTTTTCTGGACTGGGGGGAATTCGGCACCCTGCGTCCGGCGGAGAGCCTGAAATTCGATCTGCTTTACGGACTCGCCAACGGAATGCGTCCGAATATCGGCGGGCATTTTCATCCGCGGGGAGATCTGGATCTTCCCGTATTCGATCGGATTTACGAGGTGTACAGCGATCTTCAGAAGCGGGAGGAATGGTTTTCGGGAGCAGAGCCGAATACGGAGATTGCGATTGTTTATTCCGGAAAAGAGCTGGAGATGGCGTCATCACCGGAGATTCGCGGACTCGTCCGGATGCTGGAGGAATTGAAGTATCAGTATGACATTGTTCTGCCGGAACCGCTGAAAAAGAGGTATCGCGTGCTGCTTGTTCCGGATACGGTTCTTCCAAGTCCGGAAGCGTGCAGGATTGTCCGGAACCATATGGAAGAGGGAGGGACCGCGTTTTTCTGCGGAGCGAACGGTGCGCGTCTCTTTGGCGATTTGTGCGGTGTTCGATGGATAGGCGGTTCTGGATTTGAGCCCGCTTATTTTCGCATGAAACAGAACTTGAAGAGGAGTCCGGAGCTGCCGGAGCTGCCGTTGTCGGTCTGTTCGCCTGTGGAGAAAGTGGAAGCGTCTCCGGAAACGGAAGCGCTTGCCGTGGTGGTGAAGCCGTTCTGCAACAGAGGGTGGGATGGTGTCCGCGCGATTTGTTATACGCCTCCGGATGCGGAAACGGAACTGCCGTTTGTTGTCTGCAAAAAGGATACGGCCTATTGTGCAGGAAACCTATTCACGGGATATTTTGAGACGGGCGCTTCGCACCTGCGGGCGCTGTTCCGGGAGATGATGAGTCATCTCCTGCCTGTGCCGCTGGTGACAGTGGAGAATCTGCCGTCGTTTGCCCGTGTATTCCGCACGGAGCAGGAGAACCGGACCGTGATCCATGTTCTCTGCTACGCTCCCGAACAGCGGGGAAAAACGGTGATTGTGGAAGAGGGTGCCGGGGTCCTGAATGGCAAGATTGGCGTCCGTCTGGAGGACGGCAACATCGTGGATCGT
Source organism: uncultured bacterium (assembly GCA_949292215.1). GTDB lineage: Bacteria > Verrucomicrobiota > Lentisphaeria > Victivallales > UBA1829 > UBA1829. Next base: position 50,934 of record CASEYW010000008.1, on the reverse strand, counting down.
GTTTTGCTGGTGCCTTCCGGAGAAAAACTTGTTTTCGGAATAGCGGACGGCATGCTTTCGGTTTCCCTGCCTCCGTTTGCGGGGAACCTGATGCTTGCCTTGGAATACCGGAAAGAGAAGAACTGCTGAAAAAGCCGACTGCTCCGGACTGCAAAATGAAGCGGCAGAGATAGTCCCGCAATCCGGAAGATGTTTTTGTTTTCAGAAGTTGATTTTCAGAAGCTCTATTTTCTCCCCGGAGCTTTTTTTATATTGACCGTTCCAGAAAAGAATCATGTACCAGAGACCATTTTGAAAATCTTCCCGGGGAAACAGTTCTGATAGAATTTCCGGATTGTTGGAAATTACGCCGTAATAAGGAGCTTTTTGAATGTTTTTCAGTATTTTGATCTTATAGGCGGGATAGGTTCGGCAGAGATTGATGTCCCGGTTGAATGAGAAATCGAAGTAAATGAATTCGTCCTTCCGTGGAATCGTGACTGTGGGAAAGAAGACATGTTCCTTGTTGAGTTTCAGCAGGAAATAGGGTTTCGTTAAGATTTCAATGGAATTCGGCATCCGGTTATTGATTTCTTCCTGATTTCTGAATTTCATGAAGCTGGAAACGATGTCTTTATGGATCTCATTTGCAATGAGGCGATTTTTATTCAGCGCTGCGGGATTGGTCAGGTCTTCTCCCAGCGGGAACTGATAATTATGTTTGATACCGGCGAGAGAGAGGATTGTCGGAGCCATGTCGAAGGTCATTCCAGGAGAATCGCAGATGCCGCGTTTGCCTGTGTTCAATGCCAGTGCGATATGATAGGCGGGAGAGGTTTCCCCTTCGAAAAGAGAGGGGTACATATACGTCCAGTTGACAGTATGGTCCGAGGTGATGATGACACAGGTGTTTTTCCAGGCAGGAGAGCGTTTGAGTTTGCGGATCAGTTCTCCAAGGTAAAAATCCGTCGTGTGAAACAGATCAAGAATCTGTACCCGTTTTCCCGGAAGTCGTTCATATTTCAGCATTCGGGAATGGGGAAAGCCAGAGATGCTGTGGGTGTCAATTGTCAGCAGAATCAGATGAAACGGTTTCTTTTGATTTGCCAGTTCTGTATATTTTTCAAATCCCCATTCGAAAAGTTGCGCATCTGAACAGGTCCATTCTGGAATATGGAAGGTCTTTTTATATGATAACGATTCGTCAATGCCTTCCCTTTCCAGGAAGGGGCCCATTCCGGCAAATTGAATATCCGGTCCGTTGAGAAAGATCTGATGGTAGCCGGCCTGTTTCAGAATGGATAGAAGGGATGGCATCCGGGAACCATACTGATAACGAATTCCTCCGTGAACGCCTTTTGCCAGGGAAAAATGTTCCGGAACTGTGTTGATTCCCATGATGGAAGCATATATGCCGCCAAAGGTATAATGAGAGAACGGTGCATTGCTGACCCGGGAAAAGGAGATGCCTTCTTTGATGAGTTCCTGCAGATTGGGAAGCAGTCCCGGAAATCTTTTTTCATTCAGAAAACGGGAGTCGAAGGATTCCAGATAAATATGAATGATGTTTTTTCCGGGCTTTGCAGTAATTTCATCTTTGTTCAGAGGAGAATATTTCATTCCGCTTTCCGCATATTCCTTCAAGGTATAATGCGCATGCTGGATTCTTGTCGTGAAGAGGACTTGTAGAACGGGAATTTGCAGGAAACAGAAGAGTCCGAGTGCAAGGAGCCCCGTCCAAAGATACCATTTCAGTTTCAGGCCTTTTTCCGGTTTTGGGTAAAACACTGCAAGAAGAACAGTTGCCGTAATACAGAAAATGACATATGCGATACCGAGGAAACACCATAGATCCCACAATGCAAAAGCCGCATTGATTTGAAGAATTCCGAGATTGCCGAGAACCTCCCGGGTAATATCAGATCCGGTGATGAAAAAACAGAAATCATAGAAAGTCTGAAAAAGAAGAACAAATGTTTCAAACAGCACAATGGCGGTTATCCGGACTTTTTTTCCCGTGGGAAGATAGAAAAATATCGTGGGAAGAAGAGCGGAACCGAGCAGAGCAGGAAACGTCAATGCCGGAATGTTTCCGTTGAAGAAAACGCGGCATAATGTAGTCATCGAATTGAGCAGGAAAAACAGACAGAAAAGAATGATCGGTTTCCTGTTGAAAAAGAACAGCTTCAATTTTAGATTCTCTTTGCTGTCAAGTTTTATTGTCGGGTGTTTGAGAAACAAGTTCAGATTCTCCTGCCGCCTTTTCTGATGTCGGGAACTCCTTTGTTAAGTTACAGCTGTGAAGATAAATATCAAGTATCCTTTTCCTTTTTTCGGAATCAAAAAAGGTGTGGAGAAATTGTTGAATCGGAAGCATGGCATCTTTTGGAACCATGTGCCGGACGTGTCTGAAACAGCTCAGGATGTGACTGCGGGAAAGAAGATTCTTCTTGAAAAGAGGAAGAATGGAACTACATTAACAAAAACTGGAAGCTGGAGAAGGAGCTTGCAATGGAGTTCATGGAGTGGAAGGAATCGGTTCCTGTAAAGGGATATCGGGATGTGATTGTCGCTGGAGGCGGTGTTGCGGGAGTCGCGGCTGCACTTGCCGTCGCAAGAGCGGGAAAAAAGGTTCTGCTGCTGGAGAAGACCAATCTGCTCGGCGGACTGGCTACCATCGGGCTCATCAATCTTTTCGTTCCCATGTGCAATGGACGAGGAAAACAGATTATTTTCGGGATGGCGGAGGAGCTTCTCCGGCTCTCTGTGAAGTACGGTTACGACTCCATTCCCGAAGAGTGGAGAAACGGGGAGCCGGACCATCCGACTGATGTCCGCTACATTGCACGCTATTCTCCGCAGATTTTCGCCCTTGCCCTGACGGAGCTGCTGCAGGAGGAAGGCGTGGAAATTCTTTTCGACTGTCTTGCAGCCAAACCAGTGATGAATGGCGGACATTGTGAAGGCCTCCTGCTGGAAAGCAAGTCCGGACGCGAGTTCTATCAGGCGGGAATTGTCATTGACACCACCGGCGATGCCGATCTGCTGTTCCGTTCCGGCATGCCGACTGTTCAGGGGAAAAATTATTTCACTTATGTCGGACATACCATCACGCTTGAGAACTGCAGGAAGGCGGTCGAGGCCAACGACATCCGTCTTGCGCTCGGTTCCTGTGCCGGCGGCACGGCGAATCTGTATGGACATAACCATCCGGAGGGAATGAAGTTCTTTACCGGCACCTCGGTGGAGGATGTGACGGATTTCCTGATCCGGAACCAGCGCCTTCTGTTGGAGAAGATCAAGCCGCAGAATCGGACTTCCCGCGATATTGTCACACTGCCCACGATGCCTCAGTTGCGTACGACTCGCCGGATTGATGGCGACTATACGCTGCTCGAAAGCGACAAATACCGTCATTTTGACGACTCCATCGGCGCGATCTGTGATTTTGAACGCAGGGATTTCCTGTATGAGATTCCCTTCCGGACGCTGATCCGCTCCGGATATGATAATCTGATCACTGCGGGCCGTTCCGCTTCTGCCGATGGGTATGCGTGGGATGTCGTTCGCGTAATTCCTCCTGCGATCATCACGGGTCAGGCTGCCGGAACCGCCGCAGCGCAGGCGCTGGAAACGGGATGTCCGGTCACCGGTGTGAATGTCGGCCGTCTTCAGGACTCGCTGGAACGAGCCAACGTCATGATCCATTTCGATGATGCGCTCATTCCTGGAGCCGATCGCAGGGATGCCGGCGCTCAGGGAGAGGATTTCGGGCATATTTGAGCAGTGGGAAAAGATGCTTTCCCTTTCCGTTCTTTGCCGCCATGCGGAATAGCCTGCGTTTTTCCACAGGCATTCCGCTTGAATTGTTGCCCGAAGTTTCCGGATTGCCGAATTGTAATCTTTTTGAGCGGGAAGCCGTTGAAAAAATCCGGTTCCGGATGTTTCATTTTCTGAAATCCGGTGTATAGTAACAGGATGTTTTTTATTGTCAACCAACAGGAGTCTCTATCTATGTGCGGAATCGTTGGATTTACCGGAAACAGGCCCGCTGCGCAGATTCTCATCGACGGACTCAAACGCCTCGAATACCGTGGTTATGATTCCGCAGGAATCACGCTTGCCGGAAAAGAATTGATTACAGTGAAAGCCGTCGGCAAAGTCAGAAATCTGGAAGCTGCGGTCAATGAACATGGCACTCTGCCGAATACGACAGGAATCGCCCATACAAGATGGGCCACACACGGAGCGCCTTCCGTCAAAAATGCCCATCCCCACATGGATTCCTCCGGGCGCTTCGCCGTGGTTCATAACGGAATCATTGAGAATTACGCGGAACTCAAACAGAAACTCGAACAGCAGGGACACAAGTTCGTTTCCGATACCGACAGCGAAGTGATTCCGAATCTGATCGCGGAGTTTTATCAGGGCGATTTCGTTCAGGCGGTAGCTTCCGCGCTGCGCCGGATCTCCGGGACCTATGGGATCGCAGTGCTCTGTTCCGATTATCCCGATACGATTATTGCGGCCCGCCACGGAAGTCCGATTGTGGTGGGTCTCGGCGACGACTGCAATATCGTCGCCAGCGATGTCACTCCGCTTGCCGCCTACACCCGGAAGGTTATCTATCTTGACGATGGCGATCTCGCAATTCTCTCTCCGAAGAATGTGGAGCTCAGGACCATTGAGAATCTGCCGGTTGAACGGGAAGTTTCCAGCATTGATTGGGATGTTTCCGCGTCGGGCAAGGGGTCATACGAACACTTCATGCTCAAGGAGATTTTTGAACAGCCGGATTCCATTGCCAATACGATTCGCGGTCGTCTGGATCATCATCTCAAGAGTGCGATTCTTTCCGGACTCGGACTCTCTCCGCATGAACTGGCAAAGATTTCGCGTATTGTGATTGCCGGGTGCGGAACGAGTCTTCACGCGGGGATGGTCGGGGAGTATTTCTTCGAGGATATTGCCAGCATTCCGACTGAGGTCGAGCAGGCGGCAGAGTTCCGTTATCGGAATCCGATCATTGATCCGGACACGCTCGTCCTGCCGATCAGTCAGTCCGGCGAGACCGCCGATACTCTCGCAGCCGTCCGTGAAGCCATGAACAAAGGAGCCATTGTGGCGGCTCTCTGCAATGTGGTCGGTTCGACCATCGCCCGGGAAGCCGGACGCGGCATCTATCTGCACGCAGGTCCGGAGATCAGTGTCGCTTCCACCAAAGCGTTCACCTGTCAGGTAACGGTTCTGCTGATGCTCGCGCTTATGCTTGGACGAAACCGCCGCCTCAACCGCGATGACGGCGAGCGTCTCATGCTCGAAATAGAGAAACTGCCGGAACTCATCCGGGAAACCTTGAAACAGGCGCCGGTCATTGAAAAGATCGCGGAAAAATATGCGTATGCGGAAGATTTCTTCTATATCGGGCGCGGCTGTCTGTATCCGACCGCTCTGGAGGGCGCGCTGAAGCTCAAGGAGATCAGCTACATTCATGCGGAAGGCTATCACGCGGCGGAACTGAAGCACGGCCCGATCGCCCTGCTCGACGAGAAGGTCCCGGTCCTCGCGCTTGCCAATGCGATTCCCGGACAGGAGAAGATGATCGGCAATATTCAGGAGTGCCTTGCGCGCAAATCCTCCGTGATTGCTGTTGTGACGGGTGACGATACCGCCGCAGACCAGTTCACAGGCGATATTATTCGTGTTCCTCCTTCTTCCCGCTTCATTGCGCCGCTGACGACTGTGGTCGCTCTTCAGCTTTTCGCTTATTATTTTGCCCGGGCGAGAGGTTGCGAAATTGATCATCCGAGAAATCTTGCGAAAAGCGTTACCGTGGAATAATGAACCGTTCCGAACTGAAAAGACGACTGGAGGAGCTTCGTGCTCTTTTCCCGGTGCTTCGCCTGAGTGATTCCGTTCGCCTGAAGCGGGAGTTCGACCGGGCTGTTTCCGCGTTAGCCGGAAAGCCGGAAACAGCGGAACATCTGCTCAACAGTCTTTCATTTCAGGTACGGAACGCACTCAAACGTTCGATCGCTGAAACTGCGGATGACCTGCGATACGAGTTCCCGGAAGATCTGCCGATTTCCTCGCATGTTCAGGCAATCCGTGATAAACTGAAGAGCCATCCGGTGGTGATTGTCTGCGGTTCGACCGGTTCCGGCAAGACGACTCAGATTCCAAAGATTGCGCTGTCCGCCGGTCTCGGCCGGGTCGGGCGGATCGGATGTACCCAGCCGCGCAGAATTGCCGCGTCTTCTCTTGCCAGGCGGGTCGCGGGGGAGCTTTCGTGTGAATGCGGTGCCCAGGTCGGGTACAAGGTGCGGTTCGATGACCGCACAGCGGAAAATACGGTCGTCAAATTCATGACCGATGGTATTCTCCTTGCCGAGACACGCGAAGATCCCATGCTTTATCAGTACGACTGCATCATTCTTGATGAGGTTCACGAACGTTCGCTGAATGTCGATTTCCTGCTCGGCTATCTGAAACTTCTGCTGAAGAAGCGGACGGATCTCAAGCTGATCATTTCCTCCGCCACATTGGAGTCGGAACGGATTTCAGCGTTTTTTGATCATGCACCTGTTGAAGAGGTCGAGGGACGTCTTTTTCCCATTGAGGATTGCTATCTGGAACCGGATGAGGATGAGGAACTGGCGGAAACGGTAGCGCGGGGAATCACTTTTCTTGATGAGATCGACCGCCGTGGCGACATTCTGGTCTTTCTTCCCGGCGAGCGCGAGATTCGCGACTGCGTGGAACTTCTCAAAGGCAGAAGTTTTCCGAATACTGAGATTCTTCCGCTTTTCGGCCGTCTTTCTTCCGGAGATCAGCAGCGTGTGTTCAGTTCCTCCCCGTTCCGACGCATTGTGCTGGCAACCAATGTGGCGGAGACTTCGCTGACGATTCCCGGCATCCGTTATGTGGTGGATTCCGGACTGGTCCGGCTGAGCCGTTACAATCCGCGTACGCGGATTCAGGAGCTGCGCGTGGAGACAATTTCCCAGGCGAGTGCCCGGCAGAGACGCGGTCGCTGCGGTCGACTCCGCGACGGCATCTGCGTGCACCTGTACTCGGAGGAGAGCCTGAATGAGAGTGCCGAGTTTACTCCGCCGGAAATTCAGCGCTCATCGCTTGCCGGAGTGATTTTGCAGATGGCGTCGCTGGGACTGCCGCCGCTGGGAGAGTTTCCGCTGGTCGACGAACCGTCTCCGGCTCTTGTGCGGGAGGGAATGCGCGCGCTGAACGATCTCCGCGCACTCAACGGAACCCGTCTGACGCCGATTGGCCGCAAGCTGGCAGCAATGCCGTTAGATCCCCACCTCGGGAAGATGCTTCTGGAGGCGGATCGGCATCGTCTGCTTTCCGAGCTCCTTGTGATTGTGGCGTTTCTGAGCATTCCGGACCCGCGGGAGCGGCCGTTTGAAAAGGCGTCCGAAGCCGATGCCGCCCACCGGAAATTTGCGTCCGACAAATCCGATTACATCGGCATTCTGAATCTCTGGCTCGCTTTGGAGGAGGAGTACCGGAACAACCGGAATTCGAATCAGGCACTCCGTCGCTTTGCGCAGAAGCACTATCTGAACTACCGGCGGATCCGTGAATGGCGGAATCTGACGGATGATCTTCGTGAAATCTGCGGGGAGGCGGGATGCACGTCAAAGAACGAGATGAATCTGGAGCGTCTGCCTTACGATGTTCTTCACAAAGTGCTTCTGAGCGGGCTTCCCCGTCAGCTTGGGTGTTACAATCGCGAGACACGCTTGTTTTCTGATATGGCAGGGAAAAAATTTCTGCTTTTTCCCGGGTCCGGACTGGCAAAACGGAAATCGCCGCCGGACTGCGTTCTTTCTTTTGCTCTGGTGGAGACGACACGTGTATTTGCACGCTGCAATGCGGAGGCACGGCCCGAGTGGCTTGAACAGATTGCGCCGCATCTCTGCGCTTATGTCTATGATAATGTCTATTGGGATGACCGCTCGGGTTTTGTTTATGCCCGGGAACGGGTGACTGCCGGACAGCTGATCATTCATCCGGGGCGGCGCTGTCATTACGCCAAGACCCATCCGAAGGAGGCACGTGAAGTCTTCCTCCGGGAGGGTCTTGTCACCGGTGCGGCGAATCTGCGTGGTTCCTGGCTGGAGGAAAGCAGCTATCTGATCCGGGAACTGCGGCTTCTGGAACTCAAAACACGCCGTCCGGATTCCCTGATCGACGAAATCGCGCTGTATGACTGGTTTGACCGTAATCTCCCGCCTGAAATTCATTCCGTCGATGCCGTGAAGCGCGACTGGAACGCAAAAAAACACAATTATACACCGCCGCCGGATGCGTTCACAACCGAATCCTATGCCGACCTGCGGGAGAGCGATTATCCGGACTTTCTCCTGTTTGCCGGACAGCGGTTCACGCTCTCCTATCGTTATGATCCCGGCGAAAAGCACGATGGAATCACTCTTCTTGCGCGCGAGGATTCTCTGAATCTGCTCAGTCCGTATGTTCTCGACTATCTGGTGCCGGGGTATCTGCCTCAGAAGATTGAACTCATGATCCGTTCTCTTCCGAAAGCCGTCCGTGTGGAGCTCATGCCGATTGCGGATGCAGTGGATTCCTTTATGGAACGCTATCGTGCCGGAGAGGTTTTTACTGAACAGCCGCTGGCGTCGGCTCTGGCGGACTTCCTGCTGGAAGAGTACGGAGTCGAACTTGAACGAGATGCGTTTGACCGCGTTGATCTGCCGGAATATCTTCAGATGAAGCTGTCGATTCTGAATGAGCATGGGAAGGTCCGGGAGATTACCCGGACATTTCCGGATGTGCATCGGCTGGATTCCTGTCTGAGCACCAACATTCCGGCAGTGAAAAAATGGGATATGGAGCATTGTCACTGCTGGCCCGGCCTTCACGAGACCCTGCCGTATTCGATTACGGTGTCGAAGGAGACGGGAACACTCGGATATCCGGCGGTGGTTGCGGAGGAGGAGAGTGTCGGCCGGAAAGTATTCCTGAAGGAGAAAGAGGCGAGACTCAACCATGAACGCGGACTCCTGATGCTCTACCGGATGGAGATGCCGGTTCTGATCAAACACATGAGGTCGGCCCTGAAGGTTCCCCATGATCTGGAATTGAGTTTTTTCCTGAACGATCCGCAGTGGCGGGATGAGTTGATCGACAGTGCGGTCCGGGAGTCGTTCCCGGTCGACTGCTGGGACATCCGTTCCGCAGGTGATTTTGCGCAGAGCGTGGAATGTTCCCGGGATTGTGCCGCGGAGTTCCTGGCAAAAAAACTTGCGGAATTGAAGAGTGTATTTGCTCTTTATGAGGAGATTGTAACGCTGAAGCGTCGTCTTCCGCGCGATTCAGACTGTGCATACGCGATCGAAGAACGGCTGGAACTGCTTTTCCGGAAGGGATTTCTGCGTTGCCGTGCCGCATTTTCCCGTTACGACCGATATCTGAAAGCTCTGAAGATTCGGATTGAACGTGCTCTGACTGCTCCGGCAAAAGATGCACAGAAAGGGGCCGATCTGGAACCTTTTGCCTCAAAACTCAAACTGGCTCTGGACCTTGAACCGGATCTGGAGAAGAATGAAGAACTGTGCGAGTTCTATCTTCTTTTCGAAGAGGCCAATATCAACCGCTATGCTCCTGAAATCCGGACTCTGGAAAAATGCGGTCCCGAGGTTCTGAAACGAAGCTGGGACGCGGTGCGGGTCTAGTCCGGGGAGGGGATTTGCGGTTGTTTTTTCTCCGTTGAGAGAAAAGGATGTTCCAGTATCATTTTACCGGAATAAACCGTTTCCGTCGAACATTTCCCGTTTCGGCTTGTCTGTAGAAGCAACGAACGCATGCTTTTCATTGAATGAACACAACAGGAGGAAAAGATTATGAGTCAGGAAGAATTACAGAAACTTCAAAGAGATATCGTAGAGGCTTCCGCGTTTATCCGTCCTCTGAAAACGGAAATGAGCCGGATTGTTGCAGGACAGAACGTTCTGATTGACCGGCTGATCGCTGCGATGCTCTCCGACGGACACGTTTTGCTGGAAGGTCTGCCCGGATTGGCAAAGACTCTGGCGGTCAAGACGCTGGCCCAGTCGCTTGACGGCGATTTTTCACGAATCCAGTTCACGCCGGATCTGCTTCCCGCCGATGTTGTCGGTACCAGCATCTACAATCCTGCTGAACACAGTTTTTCCGTGAAGAAGGGGCCTGTTTTTGCCAATATTGTGCTGGCCGATGAAATCAATCGTGCACCGGCAAAGGTTCAGAGCGCATTGCTGGAGTGCATGCAGGAAAAGCAGGCAACGGTTGCCGGAACCACGTTCAAGATGCCGGAACCGTTTCTTGTGCTTGCAACTCAGAATCCGATTGAACAGGAAGGTACCTATCCGCTGCCTGAAGCGCAGATCGACCGTTTTCTCTTCAAACTCCGGATTGATTATCCGAACCGGGAGGAGGAACGCCTGGTTGCGGAACGCATGGGACATCCTGAATGCTTCCCGAAAGCGATGCCCGTGGCGAAACTTGCAGACATCAGCAGCGCCAGAAAATGGGTGGACAAGATCTATATGGATGAGAAGATTCTCGACTACATTCTGGATATCGTCTGGGCAACCCGTCCGAAACGCCGTCAGGAACTTTCTCAGCGGCAGTCCGGAGCGAAACTCGACGATATTGAAACAATGGTCGAAGTCGGAGCCTCTCCGCGCGCCACGATCGCCCTTGTGATCGCATCCAAGGCAATGGCGTTCATGGAAGGACGCGCTTATGTCATCCCGCAGGATGTAAAGAACATTGCGCATGACGTTCTCCGCCACAGAGTCATTCTCTCCTACGAGGCGGAAGCGGAAAACCGCACGCAGGACGACATCATCACCGGAATTCTCGACGAACTCAAAACCCCCTGATGCGCCCTGTGGAATTTCCTGAATCTCCGAACGAAAGGAACACAAAATGCTGGCAAGGGATCTGATAGCCAAAGTCAGGAAAATCGAGATCAAGACCCGGAAGCTCGTGGAAGAGCTTACCGGAGGCGCATACCACAGCGTCTTCAAAGGCCGCGGGATTGAGTTCAGCGAGGTGCGCGAATATACCCCGGAGGACGATGTCCGCGATATCGACTGGAACGTTACTGCCCGCATGGGAACTCCGTATATTAAAAAATATGCGGAGGAGCGTGAACTCACAGTCATCATCGCGATTGACGCCTCCGCTTCCGTGTTCTTCGGTTCCGGCGAAAACACCAAGCACGACAAAATTGCGGAGACCGCTGCGCTTCTCGCATTCAGCGCAATCCGCAACAACGATAAAGTCGGACTGCTGGTATTTACCGACAAGACCGAACTGTGGCTTCCTCCGCGTTCCGGACGCTCGCATGTTCTGCGCCTGATTCGCGAGCTTCTCGCATTCGAGCCCCAGTCATGCAGGACGAACATTGCTTCCGCAATGGATTCCCTTATCCGGAATTTGAAGAAGCGTGCCGTCGTCTTCATGATCAGCGATTTTCTTGATGCTCATTCTTATGAAAAACCGATGAAGATCCTCAACTCCAGACACGATCTCGTCGCAGTCCGGGTTCTGGATAAAACCGAACTCGAACTGCCGTCGATGCCGATGCTGGAACTGGTGGATTCTGAAAGCGGCGAAACGGTCTTCTTCGATGCTTCTTCCGCTTCCATGCGCGAACATTACGCGAAAGCGGCTGCGGACGAACTGGAAGAAGAGGTCGAAACATTCAACCGCGCCAAAGTCGATCTGGTTGATCTTCGATGCGACGAGGATATGGTCAGACCTCTGATGGCGTTTTTCCGGAACCGGAAATTAAAGAGAGGATAAGTTCACAATGAGACGAAATACATCGATACGAAACAGATTCGTCCGGACGCTTCTGATCGTTGTGCTTGTTCTGATCGCAGCGGCTGTGGCTTTCGGAGTTGCGGTAGCGGTGAAATACAATATCTCTGCGAAGTCCGCGGACAAAGCGGTCATTGAACAGTCCGCAGCCCTTTCCGAAGAGAAGGATGTGCCTCTTGGAAAGAACATCCACATTGCTTCGAAAATACGCCTCCCGTGGGGGCGGCGCCTGGTTGCATTTGACGTCATTCCCGGAAAAGGCGCTCAGCTGGCGGGGACTCCGGGATATGTTCGTGAGTCCATCGGATGGGGAACGACTGTCTGGCGGCTCCATGCCGTCATGCACGCTTACCGTCCGGGGCTCATCGAACCGGGTACCATGGCTGCCGTGATTGAAGGCGGAGCCGATAAGAAACAGGAGCTTTCCATGTCTCTGCCCGGCTTCACAGCAAAGGCGCTTCCTGTAACGGACAAGGACGAACTTGTAACCGCAGGAAAAATCGTGGAACCGGAAACCGCAGTCAAATCTCCGACGGTTGCGCTCGTGGTGATTGCATGTCTGGCGGTTGCCGGAATCCTCTGGTTTCTCCTTCGCCGCAGAGCTGTCCGGAAACAGGCGCCCCCGCCGTGGACGGTTGCTCTTGATACAATCGGCCATATCCGCAGCGATCTGCACAACGGAAAAGCGAACGCCGCATCCGCGATTGTGTCTCTGACGGATGTGATCCGCGGCTATCTGGAAGCCCGTTTCCGGCTGCGCGTCGAACATCAGACCACACGCGAGTTTCTGGATGACATCCGGAACGGCGGTCCTCTGGATTCAAAACAGAGCAGCTTCCTGAAAGAGTTCCTGAATTCCGCCGATATGGTGAAATTTGCCAGAGCTCCCGCCGATATAATGCTCTTTGACGAGGCCGCCTCACGGGCGGAAACCCTGGTCCGCGAAACGGCGGTCGTGGAATCCGAAAACGGAAAGGAGACTCAACCATGACATCATTTGCCCATCCGTGGCTTCTGGTGGCTGCCCTGCCTGTTCTGCTGATCGCGTTCTACGCGTGGCGCAGGAAACAGCCCGGCATCAGGGTCCCCTCCCTGAATGCGGTGAAACAGGCCGCTTCGAAGTCCAAAAAAAGAAACTGGAAACGTTTGATTCCGTTCCTGCTGTATGTGGCGGCAATGCTTCTTCTGGTGGTTGCGCTGGCGCGTCCCCGGGAGGGATTGGAGCAGATCAACCGCAGAGCGGAGGGAATTGACATCATTGTCGCACTGGACCTCTCCGGCAGCATGAAGGCGATTGATATTCCGCGCGGCATGCCCCGGAACCGGATTGAAAGCGCTCTGAACAGCGGTATGCTGAAAAGCCGGATTGTCACGGCAAAAAAGGAAATCGCGAAGTTTATTGAAGCGCGTCCGAACGACCGCATCGGCTTGATTGCGTTCGCTCCTCTGCCGTACATGGCGTGTCCGCCAACCCTGGATCACGCATGGCTGATTGCGAATCTCGACAATCTTGATGCAGGTGTTATCGGCGATATGACGAATATCGCAGGACCGATGGCATCCGCGGTTCAGCGCCTGAAGGATTCCGAGGCAAAACGCAAGATCATCGTCCTTTTCACTGACGGCAGCAACAATGTCGATGCCAAAGTGACGCCCCGTCAGGCGGCAAAGCTGGCGAATACGTTCGATATTACGGTTTATACCGTTGGTATCGGTTCCGGTTTTTCCGTCATCCCGCAGGAAACGTTTGCCGGTCGTACCTTCGTTCCTGTTCAGAACGATTTCGATGAACCGCTTCTGAAGGATATTGCCTCCACTTCCGGAGGAAAATATTACAGAGCGGAGGACGCCGAGAGCATGGCTGCCGCAATGAAGGAAATTGACGCTCTTGAAAAAACGTCCTTCGAACAGCAGACCGTTGTCAACTGGCGCGAACTGGCGCCGGGATTCATAGTCGGTGCACTGGCCTGTCTGCTCCTTGCGTTCCTGCTGGAGAACAGTGTTATGAAGCGAATCCCGTAAAGACATGGATTCCAATCTTTCCCCGTCCGGCTCTCTCCGGACGGGGTTTTTTACAAGCCTACCGGAGAAAAATCTTTCCTGTTTTCTCTCTTTCCCTCTTGACAAAATTTCTCTTTTCTGCTATAATTTAAATGGCAACGAAAACTGTTTTCGTTACGTGAGATAGAGAAAAAACAGGAAAGAAACGATAATGTTACGATTCACGTTGATCCCATTTTTGATTGTGATTCCATTATTGCAAATAAATGGAGGAATTATCCGTTCGGAACAGGGAATATTCCAGGTGGAGAAACAGAAATTCGGAGTCGCCTACTGGAGTCGGGACTGGAAGACTGCCGTTGCTCAGACCTCGAAACCGGCAAGTGTTTCATTTCCGGGCGAGGGCGGCGAGGAGACTCCGCAGGGGCTTCGCCGTTATGGGAAATGGCGGATTTCCGATGACTCTCAGTTCCAGTATATTGAGACAGTCAGAACGGTCTCCCGCAATGAGATTCATCTGCAGCTGGAACTGAAATCGGATGCAGCTGTTCCAACCTCCATCCTTGCCTGGACGACATTGATTTCGAACCGTGAATATACGGCGAATCCGGCGGTTTTCAACGGGAAAGTCGTTTTCCCCTCCGCCAAACAGCAGGAATTCTCTTCCAAAGGAGAGGATGAACTGATTCTGAATCTGCGAAATGGACAGTTGAAAATCCGGGGACGGTTTCATCTGACGATTGCACCGCTCCGCTGGGGAACAGAAGTGCGTCTCCGCTTCCCGAACAGCTGGGGAATGGTCCGTTCCGCAAAATTGAATCTTCATCTGCTCTATACGCCGTATGTCTCACGGATGATCGACCTGAGGACCGCGGCAAACATGGGATTTCGCGATGAGATCGCGGACGATCATTCCGGCGGATGGACCGATCAAGGTCCCGGCAATGATCTGCGTGCGATGGTTCCGGGAGTCCGGGAGTTCGCCGGAATCTCATTTGATATCATAGATCCCGGAAAAAACCATGGAAAATCATGCCTGGCGATGTGCGGCGGAGCACGTCCGTATTTTCTGAAACACGCGGCGGTCAGAGTGCCGGAATGTTCCGGCAGCTCTCTTTTTCTGCTGAACGGACTCGCCTGGGCGCCGGAGAAGGGGAAGCCATCCGGAAAAGTGACAGTCCTCTATTCTGATGGTTCCCGGACGGAATTCATACTCAAATGCGGAATCCATACCGGAAATTTCTGGGGCGCCTCCGATCTTCCGGAAGCTCCTGTTGTCTGGAAGAGCCGGAATGATTCTTCCGTCATCGGGCTTTATGCCACCAGAATTGCGCTGGATCCGACGAAGACGGTCGCTCGTTTGGAATTTACATCGCTGAATCAGGTCTGGATGGTTCTTGCGGCGACAGTGACCAACCGGGAACTGGAAAAACGGACCTCCGAAGCTGTTGTTATCCGACCGGGCAGAGAGTGGGTCCCGCTGAATTCCGGATTCCGGACTCTCCGGGGAAGCGTTGCCGATCTCTCCTTTCTGCTGGATGCTCCCGCCGGAAAATACGGATTCGTGAAAACAGATGGGGATCATTTTGAATTTGAAAAACGTCCCGGGATTCCGGTCCGATTCTGGGGCGCGAACATCTGCATGGAGGCGATCTTCATGGAGAAAAAGGCTGTTTGCGGAATGCTCGACGATTTTGCCTCCATGGGCTGTAATTCGATCCGCCTGCATCATTTCGACTATCTTCTGACCAGAAATGAGAACAGAACGGGAACGTTCGATCCGGAGAAGATGGACCGGCTTGATTTTCTTGTCGCGGAAGCGAAGAAACGGGGAATTTACATTACACTTGATCTGCTGACCATCGCTCAGGTGGGAAGCATGGAAAAGGTTTCTCTTGCGAAGATGACACGGGAATATAAAACGCTCTGCTATTTCGATCCGAAAGTACGGAAGGTGTTCCTGGAGTTCGCGGAAAAGCTCTTCGGTCATGTCAATCCTTATACGGGAATCGCATGGAAGGATGATCCCGTATTCATCAGTGTCAATCTGATCAATGAAGGGACCCTTCCGATGCTGGTGAATCGAATGAACGACCGGGTCCGTCCGACGGTGGAATCGGCGTTCCGGCGTTATTTGGAACGGCACAACCTCTCCGGGAAAGATGCGTGGGAGAAACACCGGGAGGCATTTCTGGAAGAGACCGGAAAAGAATTTTTCTCGGACCTGAAAAAACGTCTGGGCGCATTCGGGGTCCGGATTCCTCTTTCCGATCAGAACTATGCCGATGCCGCAGGGGAGACTCGCGCTTCCTTTGATTATGTCGATACGCATTTCTACTGGGGGCATCCGGTGTTTATCGGGAAAAATTCATGGAAACTTCCCTCCTATACAAATCCGGTTTCGGCGATCGCGGCGAATGCGGGTGGAATCGGAGATGTGTTCCATGTCCGGGTGTTCGGGCGTCCGATGACTATAACCGAGTGGGGCTACTGTTATCCGAATCCTCAGAATTTCGAGGGACCTTTTCTCGCTGCCGCTTATTCCGCGCTTCAGGATTACAGCGGTCTCTGGCAGTTCTGTTATTCGCATGCGGCAGATCCAGAGATTCCGAAGCCGTTGGGAGCGTTTGATTTTCATGCAAATCCGGTGATGAAACTGGCGGTTCGGGCTGGCGCTTTGATGTTCCTGCGCGGAGATGTCCGGACGGCTCCTTCTTTCGTTTCCGGGACTCCGAAAGGAGTTCGTATTGCTGGCCGCTCAATTGCTTTGATTACAAAAATCGGAAGACGCATGCCCGGAAGGAAAGCCCCTGGCATTTTTCTGGCTCTGCCGGAAGAAAACGTGGAAAATGCCGCTACTGTGATCCGGATGAAACATGATCAGGATGCCCTGAGGAAACTCGCAGAGGCCGGTACGATTCCAGCGGATGCCGCCGACCTCCGGAACGGAATCAGCAAAAGCGAGACGGGAGAAGTGATTTTGAACCGGAAAGAGGGAAATTTCCAGGTCATAACCCCGTTTTGTGAAGCTCTGCTGATGAAGAGGGGACAGGCTCTTTCCGGCAATTTCCTCTCCGTGCGGAATGGAGACGTTTTTGCAGCTTTTTTTGCGGCATCGCTTGACCGCCATCCATTGAAGGTGAGCGGACGGATTTTCCTGATGCACCTGACAGACCTAAAAAGCGATGGCGCCGTTTTCCGGGATTCTTCCTTTTCCATTCTGGAGCATGCGGGAATGGCAAACCGGCTGCTTCGGAGAAACCGGGCGTTGATTGAACTGCGGACAAAAAATACATACCGTCTCTTCGCATGCTCGTCGGATGGAACGCGCCTGTTTGAAGTTCCCTTTCGACGGGACTCCGATCGGATTACATTCGTTGCGGATAATAACACCACGGGAAACGGATGCGTTTTGCTCTATGAACTGGTCAAATCAATTCAGTGAAAGTGGAACCAAAGAGGGAAAGGACTTTGAAAATGAAACAAGGACGGACTTTTACGCTGATTGAGCTCCTCGTGACCATTGCCGTGATCGCGATTCTGGCGGCACTGCTTCTGCCGGCGCTGAGTTCCGCGAGAACAAGGGCAATGACAGTTTCCTGCTCCAGTAATCAAAAGCAGCTCGCTCTCTTCGTAATCAGCTATACTGCGGACAACAACGAATTTTTTATGACGGAGCTGAAATATTTCCGACAGATCATGCTGTACAGCAATCCGGGGGTTGCGATCAGCGATGAATGTATTTTCGATTACCGGAAAATGCGTCCGCGGGGAGTCTATGACTGTCCTGGAGAAGCGTATACTCTGAAAGCCCGCTGGGGACAGACAAGCGCAGACGGTTCGGAGAGCGCCTGGGGAAAGATGGGGTACTGGCAGGGAATCTCCGTTTCCGCCCTGAGCCGCGGTAAATGGAACGGATATGACTCCTCCTGGAATCCCACCATTCAGCCCCGGAAAATCTCCCGGATCATTTCCCCGACCACCCGGTCCATGTTTACGGATATCTACAAGGAAACGTCAGCTCCATTTTTCTGGGGTGCGGAATGGAACCGCAACAACATTTACAATGGAGCCGTCTTTCCGCGGCACGGCAACGGGATCAATGCGGTATACATCGCGGGCAATGTCGGATATCTCAAATGGAATCAGGTCCCGTTGAACAAAAATATGGAGCCGAACAAAAACTTCTATCAGTACGGAACCACCGATGAGGGACGCTGAAGGTTCTTTCCGCAACGATGGTTGAAAAAAGTTTTTTCCGGGATATATTCAGCAAAAACGGGATATGACATGACTCTGAAGGATATGGCGCGGGAACTGGGAGTTGCGCCCTCCACCATCAGCCGCGTCCTGAATGGATGCAGCAAGAACTTTACGATTCCGGATGAACTCCGCAAGCGGATTCTGGATCATGTCGAAAAATGCGGATATCGTGCCAATCCGGTGTTTCAGTCGATGAAGCTGCGGAAGAACAAGCAGGTTGCAATCCTGTTTTACAGCCGCACGAGCATGAGTACCGGGTTTACAGTCGAACAGATGGTCGACAAGGCAACCCTGTTTCTGCGCGATCACGGCTACGAGGTCAACTACACCTTCTGCCGGGTTATGCCGCCGCTTCAGAACTATACGATGCCGCCATGGAAAGTGGCGGGACTCCTGATCCCGGATGTTCATGATCCGAAGACGCTCGCGGAAGTGGAGAAGTCGGGAGTTCCATATGTCTGCATGAATGGAGTTGCCGGACCGGGGGGAACTTCAGTCATTGTCGACGAACACGAGGGGATTCGGGAGATTCTGGAATCTCTGCATTCTCTCGGACACCGCAAAATCTCGTTGGTTTCTCCGTGTTTTACAGAAGAGCAGCCTTACTGCATCGCCAGAGAGCGCTATCATGGTTTTCTCGACCATGCCCGCCGGCTGGGAATTCAGCCCGTGACGGTGCGGATCCACTTCAGACAATTTCTTCTGGATTCCTGGCATGGCGCGGATTTCGATCTCCATGACGGTTCCGATCCATTTTACGTGGAGGGACCCGATTTCTCGGATGAGCTCTTCCGCCACGGCGTGACTGCGGTAATCTGTTATGATGACTTTGTGATGGAACTCCTCTACAAGGCGCATAAACATGGAATCGCCATTCCCGAACAGCTTTCCGTTATTGCTTACAACGATCTTCCATTTCTCAAGCGGACGATCCCTCCGGTATCATCGTTCCGGATTCCTGCCGAGGAGATGGGGGCGCTTGCCGCCCGCATTCTGGTTGGAAAGCTCCAGGGGGATCCCGGGTTCGAACGGGGAAAGACTCACTCTTTGAAAGGAAGTCTGATTCTGAGGGAATCAACAGCACTTTGCCCTTGATTTCCCTCTCTTTTCTTTGTTCCGAACTTGAAAAAGAAGCTGTTTCATGCTTTTATTTCTTCAGAACAGACAATCGGGAAGGAGCGACTGTATGAAACAATTCTATCTATCCGCCGTTCTCGGATTTGCCGCACTGGGACTCTGCGCGGAAAATCCTCTGGGAATGCCGGAGTACAAACAGACCCTGAAACTTGAATTCCGTACACCGGATGAGGCACAGAAAGCGGAATTGAAGAAACTGGAACTCCCCGACGGAAAAAAAATCGCCTTCTCCACCCGCTGGGATGATACCAACAACCGCCACCTGAAGATGGCGCAGACCCTCGCCGGACGCGGATTCAAAGGAAATTTCTATCTGTATCATTTTCATAACCGAGGGGTTGACCGGACCGTTCCGGAATCAATCCTGAAACTTGGTTCTGCACTCGGTTCACATACGGTGGATCATCCGGATCTGCCGAGCCTTCTGCCGTCCGGGATCTTCCGCCAGATTCTGGATCTCCGTGTGCAGGAGGAGTCCGTGTACAACACTTGTGTCACGGCGTTTGTTCTGCCGTACTGCTCCTATTCGACCCGTTTCAAGGACCATGTCCCCCACCTGATCGGGGAGGTCCTGAAACGCAGCGGCCATTTCGGCGGACCGGAACCATGGGGCGATGTCGCAAAGCGGTTCGGGCTGGATCCTGCTTTCTGGTATGGGTCGTTTCTCTTCGGGATCAACGACAGCAATCCATCTCCCGCGCTTTTCGAACAACGCCTTGCCCGCGGCTTGAAAACCATTGCCGGCAATCAGTGGAAAACCGGACCTCATCTGACGCTTGGTCTGCATACCTGGCAGAGCAACGAGGGGTTCAAAGTACTCGATGGCATTTTTCAGAAACACGCCGGCAAACCGGATTGGTGGTACTGTAATGAAAATGAATATTTAGCGTACCGTTATCAATTCTTTCATACCGGAATCCGGAAGACAGGCGTGGAAGGAACGACTGCCGTGTTTGAACTTACCAGAATCGCTGCGCCCGAGCTTGGACACAACATTCCACTGACGGTCAAAGTCGAAGGCGCTCCGCTTTCCGCGTCGCTGGATTCCAGACCGTTGCGGACTGCCGACGGAATGCTTGCTCTGCCCCATGATGCAAAACGTATGGTGCCCGTTGAAGTGGAGCTTGTCCGCTTCGGTGGAGCATCCGCATCTCCGGCAAAGCTTTCGAAACTTTCCGGAACTGTCCGGATGGCATTCCGGGAAAAGGAAAATGCGCTTGACTTCTCTTTTGTCCCGGGAGATCCGAAGAAGAAAATAGAAAACATCTCCCTGATTCTGCGTCTTCCTCCCGCATGGAAGACCGGTGTCAAACGAAGATTCCTGCCGGTTTCGGAGGGAGAGATTTCCGCTTCCTTCCCCCTTGGGGAGAGGGATGCACGGTCCAGTTTTCAGACCGGGGATTATGATTTCTATCTTCAGGCGGATCTGCTTGAAGGCGGGGTTCCGAAGCGTCTCCATGCCGTGATGAAGGTGAATCGGGATTCGGCGCTTCCCGGTTCGCCGCGGGATAACGTTCTTGCGGTCGGTCCTCTGCCGTCGGGGACGCTGACGCCGGAACTGCTGGCGAAATTCTCCATGCCCTCGGCGAAGCTGGCAGACTTCGGAACGAAAGCCATTGAAACATGGCATCCGGCATCCGCGGGAAAGAGTCAGGCTGCGCCCGCTCTGAATCCGACATCTCCGGATCGGAACTGGAACCGCGAAGCCGCGGAGTTCCGAAAAAAGCAGAACGGAGAATTCGCGTTTGTCATGGAATTTGAAACGCCTTCGGCAAGAGAGTGCAATCTCCTGTTGAATCAGTGGAATGCCAAGCAGGTTTCTGCGATTTTCATCAATGGGAAATCGTACGAGTTCAAACGTCCGTGTCCTTTCCGAAGTCTTGCCGGACGGAATCGTGTCATTCTGGTGTATCCGGTGGCGAAGAACCGGGCACCTTCCACCCAGATGGCATCCGTTTCCGAAGGAAACAGTTTGTTCGAACATGTGAAATTCGTTCCGGTGGAACGGTGAGTTGAAGAGCAGGAGGAAGTCATGGAGTATCGGAGAATCGGGAAAACGGAGATGTCCGCCAGTGTGATCGGGCTTGGGACGGAACATCTTGACAACAAGCCCTTTGAGATCGTCGAAGAAACCATTCATGCGGCGCTGGACAACGGCATCAACATTATGGATCTGTTTATGCCGGGAGAGGAGGTTCGCCGGAACATCGGACGGGCTCTTGCAGGGCGGCGTGACAAAATGATGATTCAGGGACACATCGGATCCGTTGATTTGAATCAGCAGTATGATATCAGCCGTGACCCGGCAGTCTGCAGACGTTATTTCGAAGCTCTCCTGAAGGCGCTGAACACCGATTATATTGATTTCGGAATGCTGTTTTTCATAGATTCTCCGGACGATTATTCCGCTGTGTTTGACAGCCCGATTCTGGAATATGCTCACTCGTTGAAGGAGAAGGGGGTGATCCGCGCGATTGGTGCAAGTTCCCATAATCCGGTGACGGCGCGCCGGATTGCGGAGAGCGGCGTTGTGGATCTGCTGATGTTCAGTATCAATCCCGCATTCGACATGATGCCGGCAAATGCCGATCTGATGTCCATGATCGAGAATCCTTCCGGAAACGTGACCGGTATGGATCCGAAGCGTGCGGAATTGTATCGGGTCTGCGAGCAGCGTGGGGTGGGGATCACGGTCATGAAGACACTGGGAGCAGGGAAACTTCTCTCGCCGGAGCATACTCCGTTCGCAAAGCCGCTGACAGTGGGTCAGTGCATTCATTATGCGCTGACACGTCCGGCGGTGGTCAGCACGATGATCGGCTGCCGTTCGCGGGCGCAGGTGGAGGAGGCGGTCGGCTATCTTTCTCTTTCCGAGGCGGAACGTGATTATGCGCCGGTGGTGAGCAGTCGTCAGAATGATTTTCACGGTGCCTGTGTCTATTGCGGTCACTGTCAGCCTTGTCCGGTGGAGATCGATGTCGCCGCGGTCAATAAATATCTGGATATTGCTCTTCTGGATGAGACGAGCGTTCCTCCGGGAACCGCGCATCACTACCGTGCATTGAAGCATCATGCGTCCGAATGTGTCGGGTGCGGAAGTTGCGAAGAGCGGTGTCCATTTGCCGTTCCGGTGATTCGGAATATGAAGCGTGCCGCGGAAATCTTTGGTGCATAGGCAGGTGTTTCCGGCTTTTTTTGCCGGGAGTGCAGAAGAAAAGTACGGGAAATCTGATAAAAATTTTATTTTCCCCTTTTTTTTAAGAAATGCAATGATATGTTTCCAGAGCAACCAGAAAGAAAGAAGGAAGATATATGAAGAACATCAGAATTGGTACCATGGTTCGCGCCGGAGCGAATTCCGGCAGTTACATCCGGGAGATCATTCCCTACGGATTTGAATGTTTTGCACTGACCTATCCTTCCGGCAGCTATCAGGGCGTTTCTCCTGAGGAGGTCGCGGAGAAGGTCATGCCGGAACTGGATGGAAAGGACATTGAGATTTCCAGCATCTCCGTATTCGGCAATCCTCTGATGGATACGGAACTGGCGGAGGAGACCAGAAAGTGTTTCCGTCACGCCATTGAAACGGCACATTTGTTCGGCACGAATCTGGTGACAGGTTTTACCGGTTCGCTTGTCGGAAAAAAACTCCCCGAATCCATTGAGCGTTTCAAGGAGGTCTGGACTCCGATGACGGAGTTTGCCGCCTCTAAAGGAGTCCGGATTGCGTTTGAAAACTGCAACATGGGCGGTAACTGGAACAGTACGACCTACAACATGGCACTGAACCCGGATGCCTGGGAACTTCTTTTTGAAGCCGTTCCCGCCGAGAACATCGGACTGGAGTGGGAACCCTGCCATCAGATGTGCCAGTTTATTGATCCGATGCCCCAGATTGCAGAATGGAGCAAGCGTATTTTCCATATTCACGGAAAGGATCTTACGTTCCGCAGGGATCTTCTTGCGAAGCACGGCAATCTCGGCAAAGTTCCATTTATGTGGCATCGCACGCCGGGCTTTGGCGACAGCAACTGGGCGGACATCATTTCTGAACTCCGCAAGTCCGGATATGTGGGTAATATCGATATCGAAGGCTGGCATGACCCCGTCTATTGCGGTGAACTGGAGATGACTGGACAGGTCGCCGGTCTCAATTATCTCAAACGCTGCCGTGGCGACAATTTTGTTCCGAATCCGGCGGAATGATCCGGGAGTGTTCAATGTTTTTGCAGCCGTGTGCGTGAAATGCGCATACGGCTTTTTTTGTCAGATTGTGCTTGTTTTTCTGAAAAGAATGAAGGAATCTGTTTCTGTCAGCCCGTATAGTATTCTCCAAAAGGAGGTTTTGAATGGAATCTGCGGCAAGAATTGTTCCCGGGCTCTATCCGTTCTGGTTCTGGAATGGAATAGAAGAAGAACATGAAATTGAACGACAGCTTGAATTGATGGCAGCCATCGGTTGCAAAGGGGTTGCGCTGCATTCCCGGACTGGGAACAAAATTGAATATCTCTCGCCCCGCTGGATTGAACTGGTACGCTGTGCGTGCCGGTGCGCGCAGCGTTTTGGACTGAAAGTCTGGCTCTATGACGAGGATGGTTATCCGAGCGGAAATGCAGGGAGAAAGGTCCAGCAGCTGCATCCGGAGCTGATGCAGAAAAATCTGCGCTATGACTACTCCGGGACTGATCCGGACCATCCGGCGTTCCTTGCCTATGATGCGGATACTTATCAAAAAGTTGACGAATCCACTCTTCCGAAGGGAACTCCCGCTCTCCGTTTTTTCAAGGTCTTTGCGGAAAGCCATGTGGATACACTGAATCCGGAAAGTGCAAAACAATTCATTGCGCTGACCCATGAGCGATATTTTGCAGAATTGAAGGAGTTCTTCGGCAATCCGATCGAAGCGGTCTATACCGATGACGAGAGTTACATCCTGTGCGCAAATGCCGGTCTTGTCTGGTCGGAAGTTCTGGAACGGGAATATCTTGCGGAGTACGGTCATCCGCTGGAGGAGATCCTGCCTCTGCTGGTGGAGAATCTTCCAGGGGCTGGGGAGGCGCGGCATGATTTTTATGCGCTGGTTCAAAAACTTTTCCTGAAAAATTTTATTGCGCCGCAATGGGAGTGGTGTCGGCAGCATGGAGTCGCATATCTTGGTCATCTTGCCGGTGACGAGGGCAATTTCAACATCTATGTGAAAAACTTCGGTTCGCCCATGCCCTATTACATGGAAGAGGATATTCCGTCCATTGACGATTACCTCTGCGATATGAAAGATGGCGGCTATCTCCGCAGGACCCACAACGATGGCGGAACCCGCTGGAAGGATCATGGCGTCCGCAGATTCCCGATTCTGTTCCCTTATAAGAACGCTGCATCCATTGCGCATCAGTTTAAAGGCGATCTCTTCTCCTCCGAGACATTGACCTATCTGACTTGGAATTGCACTCCAGATTTTCAGGATCTTCAAACCATGTTTGAAATCGGGATGGGAGTGAATCTCATGACGCCCCATGCCTTTTATTACACGGTCGGTGACGGTACGAAAAAAGATTGCCCTCCGAGTTATTTCTTTCAGCAGCCCTGTTATGCGGATTCCGCTTCCATGATCCGGAAATGGACGCGTTCTGCCAATCTGCTGTTGCGCGGGCAATTCCATGCCGATACTCTCCTTGTATTTCCTGCCGGAGTCTGGCGGATCTGCGACGGTGAGGAGCTGGATCCCGACTTCCATCGGAAAACGGCGAAGACTTCTTTTACTCTGGACCGCGTGGAGCATGAGATCGCGGATGCAATGCTGAGTCTGATGCGGCGTCATATCGGCTTTGACCTCGGGGATGAATTCCTCTTGCAGAAGAAGGGATCGGTTGGCGGTGGAACCCTGACGCTCGGTTCCATGACATATTCAACCGTGGTTCTCGCCACAGAGCTCCCCCTGGAGACCGGGACTCAAGAGCTGCTGGATTCTTTCCGCGCTGCCGGCGGCCGGATTGTATCTGCATCCCGGGAAGAGCTGGATTCCCTTGTCCCGGATGTCCGGATTTCCGGGGAAGGAACGGAAGAAGTTCTGGTCCATGCGCGTGAGAATAACGGATTCCGCGAGCTCTTCCTTCTGAATCTTTCCGGTCATGATCTTGCTCCCCGTTTTCCGGTTGATTCCAATTTCTGCCTCTATGATCCCGAATGCGACAGGATCGTATTTCGCGGGAACTCTCTGCCGGAAGAGTTTCTGTTGCGGGAAGGGGCTTCCGTCTTTGTCCTGCCGGAGTCGTTTGAGGGATTGTCGATTCCGTTTGAGGAAAGTATCTATTCCCCATTCGAGGGGACGCCTGTCGAACCGGTCTTGTGTTCTGTTCATCCGCGGAACGAGAATATTCTGGCGTTTCATCACGTTTCGGAGCTGACGCTTGAACTGCCCGGTGAGATCCGGATCTCAGCCGTTTACGGCGAGAAGATCCGAGAATCCGGAATGCAGGTGAATGGAAAGGCTGTCAACACGGAGCCGATTTCCTCTCATCCTGCCGATCCATGCTATACGGGTGTCAGCGGGATGGGTCTTTTCCGTCCGGGAACGAACCGCCTGACGTTTGAGAAGGAGATCGATACGCTTTATTTTGCCGGCTCATTCCAGTTGATTCCTGCCGGAGATCACGGATTTCTGTTCGGACATACGACGCCGGGGTACGGGAATCTTGCCGAGCAGGGATATCCCTTCTACTGGGGTGCAATGGAATATGAATTCACATTTGAAGGGGCCTTCCGCTTTCTGAAACTGGAGCTGGATGGATGTGCGGAAGTTTCGATCAATGGGCAATTGTGCGGAACCATTACAAATCGTCCGTATCTGCTTTGTATTTCCGATTTCTGCAGCGACGGACATAATCTGCTGACGATTGTGCTTCGGAACATTGCTCAGAATTTTATCTGTGCTGATCATCCGGTTCCTTTCGGCATCCGCCGTGCATTGCTCTGGAAATAACCGTTTCAGGGGACGCGGTGTGCGCCCCGTCCGGAATACGGGACGCGGAAATTATGTGGATTTCCGGATTACAAAGAAATAACTGTACGCAAGAAATGCTGCTGTCGGGCCGAGTCCTCCGATAATCGGCGGGATGTAGCCCTGCTTTCCGAGAACCAGAAAGATTTCAGTCATCATCTGGAAAATGACAATGGCAGCAACGGCTGTGACGATCGAAAGGAAAATACCCGCTCGCTCGTTTTTCGCAGCCAGCGGGAGTCCCAGGAAAACGCACAGAAAACAGACCCATGGGAACGCAAGACGATAATAGAGAATGGTTGTATAGATGTTTTTCAGCGACTTCACCATGTTCTGGTTGTCTTTCAAAATGGAATAGATCGCATAAGAGGACAATTCATCCGGAGGACGGACCGCATTTTTGATGTTTTCCGGAGTTTCAGAAATTTCCCTGGGGGAGAAGGTCAGTTCCTGAAAGCGTTCTTCTCCGCCGGGAATGTGGATCAATTCGCTGTAAGGAGTCTTTTTGACCCCTTTGAAGGTCCAGCCTTTGACAGGATCGTAAAAACCTTCTTCCGCGCTCATGTCCCAGGCAAGAAAGCGCTTGCCGTTCTTGTCGATACGGTATTGTTTGAGAATGATATCCCGCTGATGTCCGTCCTCATCGAAATTTTTGAATAGCCAGTCACGTGTTTTGTCTGGACTGCGGTATTGAAGCATGCTGTACATGCGGGCCTTGTAATTTTTGTCGCCAAGCGATTCGATCAGGATCTTTGCGTGCATGTCGCAGTCGGGAACCAGCTGTTCATTGAACCAGAAATTGACGAAGGTCACGCAGAGTGCAGCCATGTAGATGGCTCCGCCGCAGCGAAGCAGGGATAGCCCGGACGCGCGCATTGCCGTGATTTCCCGCGTTCTGCCCAGATTGGCAATGGAGTACATGCAGGAAAGCAGAACCGAGATCGGCAGAACGAAGCGGATGTTTCCAGGCATTTTCAGAATAAAGTATTTCGCCGCGAGCAGAGGAGACGTTTTGTATTCCAGAAATTCAGACAGATCGTTGAAGATGTCGCCGATCAGAAAGAGCAGCGTGAATGTGAATGCCAGAACAGAAAATGGAATCAGGAACTCCCGCAGAATGTAAAAATCAAGAATCGGGAGCCATTTGAAGGTCCTTCCGGTGTTGATGGAATGTAATAATCTCCTGTCGGTCTTCATGCTTTCCTGAATCAATTGTTTCTGGGGTTGAATTCTTCGTTCCGGGAATCGCGGATGATAACAGGATCTCCGTTTTCCGGTGAAATGTCATAACATACAGCAGAAAAGAAAAGAAACAAGCCGCAAAGGCAGTGAATTTTTACGGAATTCAACCTTTGCGGCTCATGTTCAAGCCGTTGCTCAGCCTCTGCGGCGCTGCGTACGGCGTTTCTTTTCACTCGGTTTTTCGAAGTGTCTTCTATTGCGAAGTTCCTTGAGGGTGCCTTCTTTGTCGAGTTTCTTCTTGAGTCTGCGGAGAGCGCGATCGATCGGCTCACCTTTTTTCAGTCTGACTTCAGTTGCTTCCATTGTTTTCACCCCCCTTCCTTACTGAGTTGGTAACGTTTTCATGTTTGATTAATCGCTTGTGAAATCGGCTTCGTCGGCAAGCATGGCCTTGAGCTTGCTGAGAGCCTGGTTCTGAATCTGTCTGACGCGTTCGCGCGTTCTGCCGATTTCCTGGCTGACCTCTTCCAGAGTGCGCGGGCGGTTGTTGTCCAGTCCGAAACGCATTTTGAGAATCATGCGTTCCCGTTCATCCAGGTCGCGGAGGAGATCCATCAGTCTGCCGATGGATTCGACATCCCCGAGAATCCGGTCCGGTGTCATGGCACCCCGGTCCGGGATGATATCCTGAAATTCTCCATCTTCCCCCTGCTGAATCGGATCGTGGAGGGAGAAGGTTTTCAGATCCGCAAGACGAAGTCCCGCAACAGTTCGTTCGCTGAAATCCAGATTGGCTGCAATTTCCGCATCTGTCGGTTCCCGTCCGAGTTTTTCCGCAAGTTTCATTCGTACCGATTTGATCTTGTTGATCTTCCCGGCAGACTGGACCGGGATGCGAATGGTCCGGCTTTGATTCGCAAGGGCTCTGCGCATGGACTGCTTGATCCACCATGCCGCATAGGAACTGAATTTGGCTCCTTTGGCAGGATCAAATTTTTCGACAGCGCGCATCAAGCCGATATTGCCTTCGGAGATCAGGTCGAGCAGCGGCAGCCCGAGTCCTTTGAAGTCATGGGCAATTTTTACGACAAGGCGCAGATTCGCTTGAATCAGGGTGGACCTGGCAACATCATGTGCACCGGTGTCTCCGCCGTGAATTTTCGCGGCGAGTTCAACTTCTTCGTTTTTCGTTACCAGGGAGATCTGACCGATGTCCTGCATGTAGACTTTCATGGTATCGTTTTTCGATGCAGAAATCGGTGCCAGTTTGGCGGATTCTTTTTTCTTGTCGGCGTTTTCGTCTTTTTTCTCGTCTTCCAGCTCCGAGAGGTCCTCGTCCTCCTGAACCTTGTAGGCTTCCTGATCGTCGATATCTTCGGGCAGGACATCATCAGCCGGCGGTTCTGGCTCCTCCTCGTAAGGTGGCAAGTTGGCGAATTCGTCTTCCGGCTTCGGAGGCGGGATGACGAAATCATCGTCATCATCGTCGTTGTTTTTTTTCGTCTGTTTTGCCGATGCGGAAGTCTTTTTTGCAGAAGAGAGCGGTTGTTTTTTCTCTTTATCCTTCACTGCTTTTTTTTCCACTGCCGAGTCCGTTTTTTTCACGGATGGAGTTTTCTTTTCTGCCGCCGGTTCCGTTTTTTTTGCGGATGAAGTTTTCTTTTCCGCTGTCGGCTCCGTTTTTTTCACGGATGGAATTTTCTTTTCTGCCGCCGGTTCCGTTTTTTTTGCGGATGAAGTTTTCTTTTCCGCCGCCGATACCGTTTTCAGTGTTTTTTCCGCGTTCCTGAGCGGTTTGCCTGTTGTGGCAGATTTTTTTTCCGGCTCCTGGGAAGCGGCTGCTTTTTTAACCGTCAATTTTTTTTCCGTCGGTGACGATTTTTGTTCCGCACGATCCTCTTTTTTTCCGCTCTTCTTTTCAGCAGAAGAGACGTCAGAGCTGACTTTAGCGCTCTTTTTTGCTTGGGAAACAGATTTTTCAGCAATTTTTACTGAAGACTTTTCGTCTTTGCCCTTGACTTTTGGGCTTTTATCTTTTCTATTTTTCCCTGACATGATTTCGCTTTTGTTGTTGGTTGCGCCGGTTCTGAAAAAACCGGTGGTTTCTTCAAACAAATATAGTTGGATATTATACACGAAAGATGCAGAAAAATCAAGAGGGAAACGAAAATTATTTGAAAAATGTTTTTTTGAAGCATTTGGGAGAGCTTCCGGATGCTTCGGAAAACATTTTTCCGGTCGACGAGGATACCGCTGCGCTGGAGGCCCTGAGGCTTTTTTACGCTTTGTCAAAAGGGAAGAAGGCTGTTCTTGCGGCGCCCTCTTACGGGATTGCGGAACAGTTGCAGCATGAATTTGAAATCTGGGCGGCTGCGGCAGGCATGAAGATTTCTGTCTGTCTGCTTCCGGAGGGATCGTGGCG
The DNA here is from genome assembly GCA_949292215.1 of uncultured bacterium. GTDB lineage: Bacteria > Verrucomicrobiota > Lentisphaeria > Victivallales > UBA1829 > UBA1829. The sequence goes on along the minus strand of CASEYW010000008.1, from coordinate 21,096 downwards.
GGATACCGTCACGCTGGATGATGAGGCGGAACGCGCGGAAGCGCTTGCTCTTGCTGCGGGCGATCGGCCGCCGGATCTTTTCATCGGTTCGGTTCTTGCGTTTTTATCCCCGACTCCGGATCCGCGTGAGTTCTGCGGATCGGAGATGCTCATCCATCGCGATGATGTGATGCCGATGGGGAAACTGGTTGAAAAGCTGGTCGCTCTTGGATACGACGATGAGCCGGAAGCTGTTGCAATGGGAGAGTTTTCCCGTCGCGGAGGAATTCTGGATATTTATTCACCGGGCATGAAATATCCGGTCCGTCTGGAGTTTTTCGGAGATCAGATCGAGTCCATGCGGGAATATTCACCGGATTCCGGACGCTCGCTTCGGGAGATCGACTCCTGCCGGGTTATCGCACGCTCCGGATGTGAATCGGTTGACGGCGGAGAATACTTTGATTTTTCCGATTACGCCGGCAGCCGTTTTACCATTGTCTACTCGCCGGCAGCCTGCGTGGAGGCGCTTCAGAAATATGGCGGACTTCACGCGGAAGAACATTGGGAGGCTTTTCTGGAGAAACTGCCGCCGGTCTATGAACTGGCGTCTGAAATCGAATGTGCGGAACGCGGGGTCACTCGGGAACGGGATTGTATCGGGGTGTCGCCGGCACTGCGGGCCTCCGCTGAGGAGAGCGCTGAAGCTGTGACGGAACTTTCGCGGCGTCTTTCCGTGGATTTCGTCTCCCGTTCCCTGGACATGGGAATGAGAGTGATCCTGGCCGCGTCAAAAGAGTCTGATGCTGAACATATTTCCGAATGGCTCAGGGAAAACTCTCTTGCGGAACGGTCGAATCTGTCGATTCGGAATCTGTTTATTCCCTGCGGCATCGTGCTTCCGAAGCAGAAGATTGTGTTCCTGACGGAACGGGAACTGTTTCCGGCTGTTCTTCGGGGGAAGGACCGTGTACGCACGGAAACCTCTCTGGAAGAGGACATCGCCCGGGCATCTGCCGGTGAACTGGAGAATATGGCGGATATTGAGGAAGGGGATCTGACCGTCCACTTGAATTACGGTCTTTGCCGGTACCGCGGACTCAAGAACGTGAAAAGCGGCGGAAGTTCCATTGAATCTCTTGTGCTGGAGTTTGACGATGATGCCATGGTCTATGTTCCGGTATGGCAGGCTCATCTGGTATCCCGTTATGTGGGATCGCATGTGAAGGGGGCGCAGCTGTCGAAACTCGGCTCTTCCCGCTGGGCGAAAGCACGGGAGGAGGCTGCGTCTTCTGCACGAAATCTCGCCTGCGAAATGCTCCGGATGCAGGCAATCCGCAAATCAGCACCGGGACTGCCGTTCCCGAAGGACGGATACGATCAGAAACTCTTTGAGGATTCTTTTCCTTTTGAGGAAACCGACGGACAGAGGAAGGCGATTGAAGAGATCAAGTCCGATATGGAGTCGGAGCGTCCGATGGACCGCCTGTTGTGCGGTGACGTGGGGTACGGCAAAACCGAGGTTGCCATGCGGGCTGCATTCAAATGTGCGGTCTCCGGCAAACAGGTCGCGATTCTTGTCCCGACGACAGTTCTTGCCCAGCAGCATTATTTGAGTTTTACGGAGCGGTTTGCGGAATATCCGATTGTCATTGAGACCCTGACCCGTCTCAAAATGGGAAAACAGAGACGCAATCTGCTGGAACGGCTGGCGGAAGGTTCTGTCGATATCATGATAGGAACTCATTCCCTCATCGGTGCGGATGTGAAATTTCACGATCTCGGACTGGTCATCATCGATGAAGAGCAGCGGTTCGGAGTCGAGCACAAGGAAAAGCTGAAAGCGGTCCGTACCACGGTAGACGTCCTGACCATGACCGCCACGCCGATTCCCCGGACTCTTCACATGGCAATGTCCGGATTGCGGGATCTGAGCGCAATTACGACGGCTCCCGTGAAGCGTCTGCCGGTCCATACCATTGTTGCTCAGCAGGAGGATGCTCTTGTTGCCGCCGCTCTTGCGCGGGAGCTCGGACGCGGCGGACAGGTCTTCTATATACACAATCGTGTGAACTCCATTGAAAAATGTGCCGACCGTGTGCGCTGTCTTGCTCCCGATGCGCGCGTTGCTGTCGCGCACGGTCAGATGCGCGGAATTCAGCTGGAGGATATTATGCAGCAGTTCATTGAGGGGCGCATCGATATTCTTGTTTGCACGACTATCATTGAATCCGGCATTGACATCCCGAACGCGAACACGATGGTGATCGAACGTGCGGATACCTTCGGACTTGCCGAACTGCATCAGCTCCGGGGGCGCGTCGGGCGCTGGAACCGTCAGGCGTATGCGTACCTTCTCCTGCCTCCGTCCGGCGTGATGACCACCGATGCCCGCCGGAGAATGGCTGCGATCCGCCGCTATACGCATCTCGGCTCCGGATTTCAGCTTGCAATCCGCGATCTGGAAATTCGCGGAGCCGGAAACATCATCGGAGCAGAGCAGAGCGGGCATGTGGATGCCATCGGATTTCATCTGTATTGCCAGCTGCTGAAAGAGGCTGCCAATTCTCTTCGCGGTGTCAAGTCTCCGAAACTGGTGGAATGCGATTTGAATCTTGATTTTCTGGAATTCGCGCTGAAGGCGAAAGCTCCCCGCATTTCCGCGGGAATTCCTCCGTCTTATATTGAGGATGACCGTCTCCGGCTTGCCGCTTACCGCAAGCTGGCATATATTTCAGACCTCGAATCTCTTGACGATTACGCCGAAGAACTCACTGACAAGTACGGGGCGATGCCGTTGAGTGTGGAAAACTTTCTGAAAACGGTTCGTCTTCGTATTCTGGGCAGTCGTGCCGGCTTCCATTCCATCTCCTGCCGCGACGGGAAAATCTTTCTGGAACGGAACAGCGATCTTTACCGTCAGGATGGAAAGCTGCCGAAAGTTCCTGCAAACTATCCGCCGCAGGAGACACTGGATGCGCTGATCCGTCTGCTGGATCTGATTCTGGAAGGACGCAAATGGTGAGAAACCTCTTTCTCTTTCCGCCAGGTTTTCCAACAAGGGCTTTTCGAGACTGGAGATCAAACGAAAAAGAATCCCCTTTGCATGACTGCAAAGCATGGAAATCCGGAGAAGATTACTTCTTTTCCGGTTGGATGGAGATTTTGCCGATGTAGATTTCGCCGTTACCCCGGGTACGCGAAAAGTCAATGCAGAAACCGAAGAACTTTGCCGGATAATTGATCTTTCTGTTGGCGTTTCTTCCCCATGTACGGATATTCGGATCACTGTTCAAATCCTCTGCGTTGATTTCGAACCGGAAGGTCTGCCATCCCATGGGGAGTTTGTCGAAACGCAGAAATTTGCGGAATTGGAAAATTTCCACCTGACTGTCGATCAGGCGGATATGAAAAAAATTGGAAAAAGAGTTCTGTGTCAGGTAGACTTCGACCTCTATGACGGCTTTCTCGAATTCGGGAAGATCAGCTCCGGGCTCAAAAAAGAATTCGAGTTTATTGGCATCGGAATTGTCCCAGGTGAGTTTCAGGGCGGGTTTTCCGTCCGGAGCTGTTGTGACTTCCGCAGTCTGCTTTCTCAGATTCTTCGCAACAAGAGAGATCGCCGGAATCGGCTTTGCCGGATTGAGAATTTCCAGCGCTGCTGCATTCAGGGTGGAAAAAATAATCAGCAAACATAAAAAACGAATCATTCCGATTGCTGCATACATAAGACACATCCTTTCTGATGAGTTCTGCCGTAACTTACATTCCCGTTATGGAAAATACAAAAGGAAAACGATTTTTTTTTGAATCTTTGCGGAGTTCTTGTGCCGGGACGGGGATCTGCTTGTGATTTTCATTCGAGAGAAGTCCCCTGGACGCGGAAGGTCGTAATATCCCTTGCGATTCCGCCGGCGGCGTAGATGATGCCGTTCTTGCGGATCGGATAGAGGACATCCATGACCAGGATGCTGCCGTCCGGATTTCTGACCGTATGCTGAAAGGAGAGCTGATGGCCGCCGTGGAAGACGTTTTCCAGCATTTTCATGTACAGAGCCGTGGTCTGTGGATCGTAGACGTCGCGCAGATGGAGCGGTAATGAGTTTTCCTTCATGGAGGTGGAGATCTGTCTGTTGTTGGAATAGAGGAAAAATCCGTGAGTGTCGAGCATGAAAATATGTTCGGTTGTGCTTTCGACCAGAGCCCGGTACATTTTTTCACTTTCCTTCAAAGCGTTGATTTTAAGAAGTGCCCTTGTCTGATCGGTAATCGTCCAGACGATGCCGCTTGAGGGGAGTCCTGCTGTTGCCGTGCGGTTGTGAAAACAGTTTCCCGCAATTCTGAACATTGCCTGCGATCCGTTTTTCCGTCGGAGACAGATTTCGGGATTCTCATACGCCCTGCCTTCGGAGAAAGTTTGCGAAAGTTGTTCCAGGAATGCGTGCTCGACGCCTTCGTTCGGGTAGATTGCCTCAATTCCGAGCGTTTTCAAATCCTCGATTGTGTAGCCGAGCATTTTGGTGACGGTTGCGTTTGCATCAATGACATTGCGGTTCATATCCGCGACAATGATTCCTGCGGTATTGTTGTGGAACACGGTATCCCGCCAGGAACTGTGTTTGAGCAGCTGAATCTGCATCTTCCGCTGAATAATGTAGATTCCGATGACGCAGAGAACAAGAATCCAGAGGAGAAGCAGAAAAAATTGTCCGATCAGATGGAAAAAAACAGGTTGATCCGTGGGAATTCCGAGAACAAGTCGCCATCCGGGGGTTGTCAGGAAGGAACAGGAGCGTTCCGTGAAGATGAGTCCGTTGGTATAGCGTTCCTGTTCCAGAGCTCCCTCCATGCAGAACCAGCGGAGTCCGTTTTCCCATTGAATCAGTTTGGAGTCGATGCGTTCCGTATTGGTAAAAAAGACCGTGTTTTCAGGGGAGATGAGCGCCGCATAGCTGTTGTTGAATTTGTCCAGGGCGAAACTGATGTTTCGCCGGGCGACAGCGACTCCGATCGGTTTCCCCTGTTCATTGTCGATCCGGACGGCGGCAAAGATGCCGGGCAGTCCGGTGACGGTATCCGGAGCAAGCGTCCTGGAAATGCCGTCCCGCATTGCCTGCTGGAAGTATTCGGCAAAAGAGAGATCCTGTCCGGTGATGTTGTAGATGATCGGTTCCTTGTTGGAGCAGTCAATGCAGATTCCTCTGGCATTCAGCAGGCAGCAGACAATCTGGAGTTTGGATGCCGTGAATTTTTCAAGGATGTGTTCGTCGCCAAGAGTGCTGTCGTTGATTTCTCCTTTTTCAAGAATTTGTTTGACGATCCGGTTGCGTGAGAGTTCCCTGGCATAGTCCTCCACTCGGTTGATGCTGATGATCAAATCTTTCGTCAGGAGTTCCGCATTGTTCCTGACTCTGACGTATGCCACTTCTTCGCCATAGAAGTGGAAGAGATTCGGAAGGAAGATTCCCGCCACGGCGAAAATCAGGAAGGCTGCCGGAATCAGAGCACAGGTGAAAAGTCTGTTTTTCTTTGTCGGAAAATCGATTGTCTTGAGGGTCTGGAGGAAACACGCCGCACAGGCAACCGTGCAGACCAGCGAAAACCCGATCAGGATGAGTCCCATCTCCTGATTGAAGTGGAGATCCCGCGGCATGCTGCGGAGACGCAGCAGATAGGTCGAAAGAATTGCCGCTCCGTTGCCAAAATGGAAGACCGAGGCGATTTTAAATGCCGCCTCGAAGTTCTTATAGACATTTCCCGTCCGCCAGAGCATGACCGCGGAAAACGGCAGGAACGGCAGAGCAACGAGACACAGCGTGGCGATCTCCCCTCCGTTCTTTCCGATGGTCAGCCAGAGAGAGAGCAGGACCGCCGCAAGGATTACAAGATGCCAGATGAACTTCGTTTTCCAGCCGCATTGCAGACAGATGAACGTGAATTCCGCAAGGAAAAAGAACGCTGCCAGTTGAAGCGCAAACCGGATCAGATTGGCTTCTGCCGACAGTTGGGGAATGAAGGCGAACAGCCCCGCAAGAAAGGAGAGTCCGAGAAGGCTGGAATAAATGATGAAAGGCGTAAACCGCTTCCTGTCGACGTTGATTGCTGCAAGAAACAGGGTTCCTCCCTGGAGAAACAAGGCCATCGCCAGAAGAAGATAAAGGTATCCGGAGAGCATATTCGTATCCTTTTTTCAAATTGCTTCTTTCCATAATTTCCACCTTTTCAATTTACTGGCAAATTCGGAAATCTTCCATGCAAAATGAAAAAAAAAAGAAAAAAAAATTCCAAACATCATGAATTTTCATGACTTTTCCATTTGCAATTCGATGGAATCCGGTATATCGTTTGTGTATTGCCGGGAAACGGAATGTTCAAAAAATCCGGAAACGGTTGCGACTGAGAATGAAAAATTATTTTTATTGATAGAAAAAAAGTTCCTTGTTCGGGGGCGTTTTGTCTCCGGACCGGACGAAACAAAAAAGGACTGTTTTGGAATGACAGGCGAAAAATCAAATTATTCGTTGAGCTGTGAGCGTTCTCGTCTTGCGATGAAGCTTTCGGTCTTTGCCGGTGTGTATTCTCTGCTGATGGCTCTGCTGGGAGGCATTGCCGGCGGCGTTTACGATTGGGCGGGAACCGGCGCATTCGGGCTTGGTACCATACCTTTTGCGATTGCCACGCTGTTCGCTCTGGCATCCGCTGTCTACAGCATGCTTGCCGGCGGTGCATCGGAGGAGGAATATGAGAAGGAGCTTCTCCGGAAGCGCAAGGAGTCTGCGACAAGCATCCTTGACGTTTCGGAGGATGTCCGCTTTACGGCAGGACGGACCTTCCGGAATTACAGCAAATATGCTCCTTCCGTTTTCTCTCTTCTGGCATTCCTGATGACGGTGCTCGGGCTCTGGGCCGCATGGAAGATCGGTTCGAATTTCGGCAAAGCGGGGCCCGCTCTGCCGAAAGAGCCGATGACTCTTGCGGTTGTCAGTGCGTTCGGCGCAGCGGCATCTCTGTTTATCGGAGCATTTCTTGCGGGACAGTCCCGGGTGCATGAATTCCGCTGGCTGCGTCCGGTGGCTGCCTGGCTGGTCGCGGGAGCCGCTGTCTGGATTCTTGCATTGATTCCCGCAATCGCGCTGCACTATGAAAATGCGGGGCTGGAACTGCCTATGGCAAAAATTGTGTTTGCAGTCCTTGCGATTCTTGCGGCGGAGCAGATCTTCAATTTCATTACAGAATTTTATCGTCCCCGGACCCAGATGGAGGAGCGCCCGCTCCATGAGAGCCGCCTTCTTGCTCTGTTTGTCGAGCCGGGAAGTGTGGCGAAAAATATTACAGATGCCCTTGACTATCAGTTCGGCTTCAAAATTTCCGGTACTTCGCTTTACGGTGCATTCTGCCGGGTGGCGCTTCCGGCGATCAGCGCATGGCTTCTGGTGCTCTGGCTTTCAACCGGTATCGCTGAGGTCGGGCCGGGTGAGCTTGGCATTCTGACCCGTTTCGGTAAAATAGTGGAAAGCTCTTCTTCCCTGAAGCCGGGAGTCTATCTGAAACTTCCGTGGCCATGCGAGGAGATCGTTCTGGTGCCAGTTGATAAACCGCGGGAATTCACGGTCGGTGCCGTTCTGAAGGCAACTCCGGAAACGGAAAAGGGAAAAGGGAAAAATATGAATGTGATTCTCTGGACCGAGGAGCACAGCTCCGGTGAGAATCCGTTCCTGGTGGCAAACGACAGTTCCAGCGCGGATATCAGTGCCGCAGTATCCCTTTTGAATGCTTCGCTGCCGATCACATACCGGGTAAAACCGGAAAAAATCACTCAATTCGCGTTCGGGTTTGAAAATGTGGAACGCTATTTGACAGATCTCGGCACGAGAGAGGCAACTATTTATTTCGCCAGTACGGACTTCATCAAAGATATGTCAACCGGGCGTTTGGAAGTTTCCCGTAATTTGAGAAACCGGATTCAGGCGGCTGTCGACAAGGCTGGAATCGGCGTTGAAATCTATACGGTGAACCTGCTGGATACCCATCCGCCTCTGAAAGAGGTTGCTCCAGCGTTTGAAGAGGTCTTCTGCGCTCAGGAGGAGATGGGAACCGAGATCGAAAAGGCGGAAGCCTATAAAACAGAAGTTCTCGCCGACGCTCAGATCAATGTCCTTGAAATCACTTCCCAGGCGGAAACTTATAAATACAATGTGGAAAAAGTGTCCGGTGCGGATGCCTTCCGCTTCAAAAGTCAGCTAGACGCTTACAGAAAAATGCCGGAGATGTACAAGCTCAGAGCCTTCCTTTCCTTCCTGGAAACCGACTGCGAACCTTTGAGAAAATACATCGTTGCTTCCTCAATTCCTTATCAGATCCTCGAACTCAACGCGGAGGAAAAGCCGCGCATGGATCTGACGGATACCGATCTCGGAGAATTAAAGTAAATTTAATATAAAAAACAGGAGACTCATAAATGGCAGAGACAACAAACGGACACGTGGCAAACCTCGGAAGGCGAATTCTGATTTCCCTTCTCGGAATCGCGGTTGTGGCGATTTTCGGAACAGCCATATTTTCTTATCAGGTGCAGTCGACGGAAAAAGCTGTCGTGCTGACATTCGGCTCCATCAGCGGAGTTCGTGATCCCGGGCTTCATTTCCGCTGGCCTCTTCCCATTCAGAAAATTGTAAAATATGATGTCCGTCTCAGATGTTTTGACGGCAACATCGGCAAGCTGGAGGAGACCACCACTGCTGACGGAAAGAATATCACGGTTTCCATTTATACCGTATACCGTCTCAAGAATCTGGAGAAGTTCCAGAGTGCGGGCGGGAACGTTGTTTCTGCCGAAGAACTCCTTGGCAGTCTGATGAGAACAGCAAAGGGTGCGGTTGTCGGTCGTTTCCGTTTCGATGAAATGGTCAACTCCGATCCGAAGAAGATCAAGATCCCTGAGATGGAGAAGCAGATGCTCTCTGAAATTGCGCCGAAGATGGTGGAACAGTACGGAATCGAGGTTGTTTCTGCGAGTATCAAGGCGATCGGCGTGCCGGAAAAACCGGCGAAGGCCATTGCCGACCGCATGATCAGCGAACGTAAAAAAGCCGCCGCTGTTTACAAACAGCAGGGAAATGTGCTTTCCAAAGAAATCAAAACCAAAGCCGATGCCCAGAAGCGCGATGCGTTGACTCTTGCCGAGGCAAAAGCAACTAAACTTCGTGCGGAGGGCGATGCCGCAGCGGCAGCGAACTATGCCGTTTTCCGTCAGGATCCCGAGCTTGCCGTCTTCCTGAGAAAACTGGAGTCCATGAAGCGTCTGATGGGCAAGCGCACGACACTTGTGCTGGATACCAATTCCGCTCCGTTCGATATCCTGAAATACGGCGGTTCCTCGCTCGGAACTCCTGCCGGTGAAAAATCCAAATAACCTTGACCGGAGTTGAAATCATGCAGGAACTTGAAACAAAGGACAAAGCGGAACGGGTTGCGGAGGGAAGCGTTTTCTCCTCCGGACTTGATACGCTGAGTAAGTACCTGCGGGCGGTGTTTATGCTGCTCGTCGTGGTGATTGCACTGCTGCTGATCTGGTTTTTCACTTTCAGCGGGTTCTTCACGGTAAAACCCGATACCGCCGTCATTACGCTCCGGTTCGGTAAATTCCAGAACATTTATACGGAAAGCTGGCACTGGGTCTTTCCTTACCCGGTGAGCCGGATCATCAAGGTGCCGACGAATCCGCAGTACATTGTTTCGTCGTCGTTCATGCCGGCGAACAAGGCGCTGATTACGAACCGCAAGGCTGCCACGCAGAACGGCGGTTCTCCAGAGGCGCTGAAACCTGGGGTTGACGGATATCTGCTGACTGCGGATGCCTGTATCATCCATACGGAATGGAGAATGTCGTATCGCATCGTCGCACCCAAGGCATATTATGAAAACTGCCTTACGCCGGAATCCCCCGACAAGCCCGATGATACTTTTGAGGGTCCCGTTGGAGAAAATCTCGGAACCCGCGGTCCGCAGACTCTTCTCAAGGCGATTCTGGATGACTGCGTTCTCCGTGTGACCGCTCAGTGGAAAGTGAATGATATCCTTTACAATAAAACAGCCCAGTATGTTGACGATGTGCAGTCGATGGTTGCAAAGCGGGTCGGGGATATGAACATCGGAATCAACATCGTGACCGTTGGACTGGACATCAAGAGTCCGCCGCCGCAGACCATTGATGCGTTCGATGAAGTCCTCCAGGCGCAGATGGATCTGGATACCGCGAGAAAGAATGCTGAAGCCTATGCGCTGGAACAGAATGCTCTTGCGCAGTCCGAAAGCGCGAACATCATCGCGGAGGCTGAAACATACAAGAAACGGATTGTTGCCGAAGTCGAAGCCGACGGCATCTATTTCAAGAGCATCCTTCAGGAGTATAAAAAGAGTCCTTCTTCCGTGATCGCCACTCTCTTCTCCCAGGTAATGGCGGATTCGATGTCCAGGGTGAAAGACAAATTCATTCTCAATTCGCTCGGCCAGGGACGGCAGGAGCTCAGGCTCAAGCTGAATCCGGAGCCACTGACCCCGGAGGAAAAGAAGGAAGAAAATAAGGACAAGGAGGCTGGCAAATGAGCTGCTGCTGCGGACATGACCATGAACATGAACACCACCACGAGGACGCCACGCTCTGCGTCTGCGGTCAGCCGATGACCGAGGGCGTCGGGCACGGCAGATCCATGGGCCGCACTTCGTTTGCGGTTGCCGGCGGTTTTCTGATTTTGAATTCGTTCATTCTGGAATGGATTTTCCCGAGACAGGAGTTCGCCTCTGAAATCAGCGCGATGCTCGGTGCTGTCATTCTTGCTCTGCCCATCATCTGGGTGGCGATCAAGGATCTCCGCGTGGGCCGCGTCTACATGAACGAACTGGTTGCGATGGCTCTTCTGGCTGCATTTGCCGGAGGTGTCTTCCGGGAAGCCGGAATCATCGCGTTTTTCCTTCTGATTACGATTATCATTGAGTCCCGTACTGCATCGGGTGCGCAGCGTTCCATCGAGGAGCTGATCCGTTTGACTCCGCATACCGCGCGCAAACTCGTCGACGGTCAGTATGTCGAAGGAGAAGTGCTGGATCTGAAGCTCGGAGATGTCATTAACGTGCGTCCCGGCGAGAACTTCCCGATCGACGGCGAGATCATTTCCGGTCAGAGTGCTGTGAATCAGGCCTCCATTACCGGAGAATCTCTCCCGGTTGACAAAGGAATCGGAGATGAGGTCTATGCCGGAACAATGAACCTTTCCGGTTCCATCGATGTCAAAGTGACGAAGGTCGGCAACGACACGACCCTCGGGAAAGTCAAGGAGATGATTCTTGCCGCTGAAACCAGCAAGACTCCGATGGTTCGCATCATTGACAAATATGCCGGCTTCTATACTCCGACGATCCTGATGCTTGCGACCCTGACCTGGTGGTTCTCCAACGGGGATATGAACCGTGTCATCACTTTGATGGTGATTGCCTGCCCGTGCGCGGTGGTGCTTGCCACGCCGACGGCTGTTGTCGCCGCGATTGCCGCTGCCGCACGTCTTGGCATTCTCATCAAGAATGTGGCGCATCTGGAGCTCGCTGCGAAGGTCAGATGTTTTGTCTTCGATAAAACCGGAACCCTGACAAAAGGGGAACTTGAAGTTGCCCGTCTGAAACCGGTGGACGGAATAGAACCGGCGGAATTGCTCCTTGCTGCTGTTTCCGTGGAAACAGCGAGCAACCATCCGACGGCTCTTGCGCTTCAGCGCCTTGCAAAAGAGGTCGGTGTTTCTCCGGTGAAAGGTGAGGAGTACCGGGAGCTGCCCGGAAAAGGCGTGGAGGCGAAGATCGGCGGCGTGGAATGCCTGGTTGGACGTCCTGCCTGGCTGAATTCGCTCGGCATCCCTCTGCCGCACGATGAGAAAGAGGTCGAGGGCATGAGTATTGTGGTTGTTGCCCGTGCCGGGAAAGCGATCGGCTGGATCGGATTCCGTGACCAGATTCGTCCGGAAGCCGCTGAAATGGTGCGCAGTTTGAAAGCGGAAGGCATCCGTCAGTGTTCCATGGTGACTGGTGACAGAACCGCTGTGGCAACCATGGTCGCTGCCAGAATCGGAATTGACGATTTCCGCGGAGACTGTCTGCCCCAGGGCAAAGTGGAGTATGTGGAGCATGTGAAAGAGAACAACATTGTGGCATTCGTCGGCGATGGTGTGAATGACGCGCCTGCTCTGGCAGCGTCCGACCTCAGCATTGCGATGGGAGCAATCGGCAGCGATATCGCCATCAACAGTGCTTCAATCGCCCTGATGACGAATGATCTGCGCCGGATTCCCCTGCTGATTACACTTTCCCGGAAGTCCGCATCGGTTATCAATCAGAATCTTGCATTCGGAATGTTGTTTGTGATTTGCGGTATTGTGCTTTCTGTTTTTGGACAGATGACACCGATTTTTGCCGCGATTCTTCATACGCTCAGTACGCTGATTGTGATATTCAACAGCGCCCGCCTTGTCCGTACTGGTGAGGAGATCACCCGGGCGGAAAACACGGCGGCGCGGAACCTCTGAACTAATCCGGGAGAGAGTTGAGAATGGGAAATATAGTGGAAGCTGTCGGGCTTGTGAAGGAATTCAAGGATTTCTGGAACAGGCCCAAGGCAAAGGCTGTCAACGATATCGATTTTGAAGTACGTGAAGGGGAGGTCCTTGGTTTCCTCGGTCCCAACGGTTCCGGAAAATCGACCACGATCAAGATGCTGCTCGGACTCCTGTATCCGACCGGCGGGCGCTTGACTGTGTTCGGCAAATCACCGCGAGATGTCGATACCAAGCGCATGATCGGTTATCTTCCGGAGGAGACGTATCTGTACAAGTATCTGACCGCGGCGGAAACACTGGATTTCTTTGCCTCCCTTTTCAATCTCTCGGCAAAGGAGCGGCAGGTGAGAACGGAACAGCTGCTTGACATGGTCGGTCTGGCTCATGCGCGGAACCGTCAGGTCGGAGAGTTTTCCAAGGGAATGGCGCGCCGTATCGGGCTTGCCCAGGCGATGATTAATGATCCTTCGTTTCTGATCCTTGACGAGCCGACCTCCGGTCTCGACCCGATCGGCTGCCGTGAGGTCAAGGATCTGATCCGCCTCCTGAAACGCAGAGGAAAAACCGTGATTGTGACAAGTCATTTGCTCGGCGATGTCGAAGATGTCTGCGACCGTGTCATCATTCTCTATGGCGGCAAGATCCGTGCGACTGGATCGCTGAATGAGCTTCTCACTGTCAAAGGGTCCAGCCGGATCACAACTCCTGATCTTCCGGAGGAAGCAATGGAAGAGATTACGGAGATCCTGAAAAAGAATCTGGATGGTCGTCCGTTCACCATTGATCATCCGCGGATGAGCCTGGAAGATTTCTTCCTGGATGTTGTCAACAAGGCGAAACGGGAAAGTGTGGAAACTTCCGGGGCAACCTCCGGCGGAGAGATCGCAGAATATCTCTCCGATTCGGCTCCACAGGTCGCCGCCGATGAAAAATTGAATATGCTTGCCGGAATCAAACCGGAAGAACCGCCGAAGCCGGAAGAACCGCCGGAACCGGAAATCAATACTGCCAGACTCACGAGTCTTGAGGAAGATGATAAACCTGTGGAACCGGTTCCAGTTCCGGAAGATGCTGAAGCAAAGCAGAAGCTTGAGGAAGCAAATAAGAAACTGATGGATATCCTTTCTTCCGGAAAAGAGAAATAATACGGGAATTTGAATATGACTTCCTTTCTGGCCATTGTGAAACTGACATGCAGGAGCGCGGTGCGTTCCCATGTCTTCCAATTCCTGCTGTTCATCCTGCTGCTGGGGGTTTTTCTCGTTCCAAATACAATCAAAGGGGATGGAACTCCATACAGCTACATGCAGGTTTCTCTCGAATACAGTCTGACTTTTGTCACGGTTATGCTGATGCTTTCCGGCGTCTGGCTCGGATGTCAGACGATGACTGCCGATGTTGAAGACTGCCGTCTGCATCTGATTGTAGCAAAACCGATCTCCCGTTATCTGGTCTGGCTCGGGAAATTGACGGGCGTTCTGCTTGTTCTGACCTCCCTGCTGATTATTTCCGCAGCGGTAATTTACGGATTTATCATTTACCAGTATTCCCGGCAGGACTTTTCCAAAGAGGAACGCGCCCGTATGGAAAACGAGGTCCTGACCGGACGTCGCGCTTATCGTCCTGTTCTGCCGGATCTGCAGGAAATTACGATGAAAGTCTTCCAGACAAAGAAAAACGCTTCCGGACAGCTGATCGCAAATACACTCACTGGAAACGAGCGGGCAAAGGCGATTGATTCCGTTTACCGGGAGGTGGTTGCATCTCTCGCGGAGATCAAACCGGGACAGACCCGAATCTGGAATTACGAGGGCCTGCCGGAGAATCTTGCGGAAGACAGCCGTTTCTATGTCCGTTACAAAGCCTATTCCGGTTCGATTGAGGCAAATCAGAATCAGGAGCATGGATATGGTGCCTGGGGAGCACTTTTCACCTGGATCGAAAAGCCGGATGCAAAAACGCTGAAACCGGGACAGAAACCGCCGGAATCGCAGAAGCGTCAGGCGTTTCTGATGAAGCCGCCGGAGCAGATCCTCTGTTCTGCAGTCAATGAGTTTGAAATGCCCGCGGCAAGAGTGATTGTCGACGGCAAAGCCGTGATCGGGTTCCAGAATCTCTCTCAGACCGGAAAAAATCTGTTCATTCAAGTTGCGGACGGTCCCGTGATTTATGTAAAGTACACCAGTTTTGCGGATAATTATGCGCGTGCCGTTTTCATGGTCTTTCTCGGAATTGCTTCGGTTGTGATTATTTCCGTATCGGTCTCTTCGTTCCTCTCCCTGCCGACTGCGATCTTTTTTGCGATTGCGTATATGATGATCGGCATGTTCACGTCGTTCCTGATCGGAGCAGAGGCCATGTACGGAAGTGTCGCCACCATGCCGGCGATGGATCAGTACGGGTATTACATGAGCCGTATCATCGAGATGACGATTATTCCTGTTCAGAAATTCGGAATTTCAGGACTGGTTGCCACCGGAGAGCTCATTGAGTTTGCGACGATCGGTTCCGTCCTGCTGTTTCAGGTGATTCTGAAAGGGGTTCCGCTGGCTCTCCTCGGGGCGTGGCTCTACAATCGGCGCGAGCTTGCGCTCGCCGCAATCAAGAGGTAAGAAACATGTATTTCAGACGATTCAAAATATGGGTCCCGGCACTGGCCGCGCTCGCTCTTCTGATGGTGGCGACGGTCTTTGTTCAGGGCCGTCTCGATACCATTGTGAAAGAAGACAAACTGGTGGACGAGGCAAGCATCGAAGGCCTTCCACCGATGGTCGCGTTTACCACAGTTGCGCTGGGCGGGTTCCGGGGCGTGCTAGCAGATCTCCTCTGGCTCCGGACTACGGGGCTTCAATCGCAGGGAAAATATTTCGAGATGGTTCAGCTTGCCTCATGGATCACGAAGCTCCAGCCGAAATTTACCGGCGCGACTGCATACCTCGCATGGAATATGGCCTATAACGTTTCCGTTACGTTCACGTCTCCGGTTGACCGCTGGCGGTGGGTTCAGCGCGGAATTGAACTTATTCGTGACGAGGCCTTGAACTACAACGCCAATGATCCTCTGCTCTATCGCGAACTCGGATGGATCTACCAGCATAAAATCGGCAACATGCTGGACGATGCACAGAAGTATTATAAATATATGATCGCTAAAGAGATGATGAAGGCTTACGGCGGAGTTCCCGCGCCTGACTGGGCCGCTCTTGCCGCCGCTCCGAAAACCAATGCCGAGTTCCGCCGGGCGCATGAGTCCGATACCGTTCTCTGGGAAGAGATTCGGAAAGCCGGATTCGACGGCTTGGAATCCCTGTCCAGAAAATTCCGGGAGATTGGTTTTCTTCCGGACAGCCTGATTCAGGTTCTGAAACCGGAAACGAAAGACGCGCTGGATACCTTCCTGCGTGCTAAATGGCTGCGGGAGTATTACAAGCTCCGCCCGGAAATCGTAATTCAGATCAATAAGGATTACGGCGAACTGGACTGGCGTCTCTCGGATTCGTTCGCCATTTACTGGGCAACTCTCGGAATCATGTACAGCCCGAAACGTGAAAGCATCGACTGCGATCGTATGATTACTCAGTCTCTGAAGGAGTCCTTTATCGCCGGACGGATTCTGATTCCGGGAAAAGAGGTGACGATGAACTATATGCTCGTGCCGAATCTCGGTCTTGCGGATGCCGTTCGGAAGACCTATCTGGAAGCCTATGAGCGGAATCAGACTTCCACATTCAAAAGCGCTCTCGACAACTTCATGAAGGATGCCATCGTGACCCTTTACAGTTACGGTCAGTACGGCAAATCACGCGAATATTTCAACATCATGCGCAAGGAGCGCCGCGGCGATCCCAATTATTCTGATTTCGATCGATTCATCCTCAAAGAGTGGACCGAGGATATCAAAGACGGCAACTACAAGCAGGCTCACGACCTTATCAACGGACTCCTGTTTACAAGCTGTCTGCTTCTCGGGTATGACGACCCCAATGGTGCCAATGCGCATCTTCAGCTCGCGAAGATGGCATATGCAAAGTATTCTCATGAATACAAGGATTCCAAGGATCGGGTGGGGCTTCCGCCTTTCGAAGTGATGAAATCTGAAATTGCACGAGCCTTCATCCAGAATTTCCCGACTCTCGCCGATCGCGTAAAAGCCTATATCACTGTGAACAAGGCGGAGGCTGAGGCTGAAGCCGCCGGACAGAAAACGGCTGCACAGAACCAGACGGACAACAAGGAATAATCCGGTTCCCGTTCCTGGAGTTTTTCGGTTCTTCTCTGAACAACCGGGAAAACAAAGGTGATATTGTTTTCCCGGGAATTAAAGATCCCTTGCAAGTCTTCTGGCTGCGTCGGAAAGATAGCGGGCGGCGTTTTGTTGAATCTGATCGAACGGGGTGCTTTCCGGAGTGGCGGCTATTGCCAGATGGAAATCCGCGTTAAGTTTTGCGGTGTCGCCTTTGACGGCTCCTGAGAGCAGAATACAGTTTATCTGGTGCTTCCGACAGATCTTTGCAATTTCCGAACACAGTTTCCCATCTTCTGTCTGGGAATCGGTACAGCCTTCGCCGGTGATGACATAATCCACTCCGGAGAGGAGAAATTCGAAGCCGGTGATCCTCATTGCAAGACGTGCTCCCGATTCGGATCTTGCGTTACAGAAGGCACGGAGGCCCATGCCGAGTCCGCCTGCTGCGCCGTCACCGGGAAGATCTGCACGTTCAATCATTCCCTGACGGATCAGAACGGCCGAGAACGTTTGCAGATTATGCTCCAGCACTGGGATCATTTCCGCAGCGGCACCCTTTTGCGGAGCAAAAACGGCGGCGGCTCCCTGTTCGCCCAGCAGAGGATTGGTGACGTCTGAGGCAATCAAAATTTCACATTGGAAGAGGTTACGGTCAACAGCGGAGTCGTCGATGCGGGCAATTCGGCCTGTTGTTTCTCCACAGAGGCCGGAAACCGGTTTTCCGTCTTCATCGAAAAAGCGGTACCCGAGAGCTTCCGCCATGCCCGCGCCACCGTCGACCGTGGCACTTCCGCCGATTCCGAGAATGATGCGTTCCGCTCCATCCTTCAAAGCAGAGAGAATGAGTTCTCCGGTCCCGTAAGTGGAGGTTCGCATTGGATTCAGTTCTTCCCGTTTCAGAAGTGACATGCCCGATGCCGCCGACATTTCCAGAATGGCAGTTTTTCCTGCTATTCCATAGGTCGCCGGAATGGTTCGTCCGAGGGGGTCTCTTACAGGGACTGTTTTGAATGAACCGTTCAGGGCGCGAGTCAATGCGGCGACGGTCCCTTCTCCACCGTCTGCAAGCGGCAGACAGCGAATTTCCGCATCGGGCAGCACCGATGCAATCGCTGTTTTTTCGATTTCCGCAACCTGGTCTGCGGTCAGAGTTCCCTTGAATTTATCGGGTGCCAGAAGAAGTTTCATTTTGACCAGACGCCATCAAGAACATCATGGAAAACCGTTTCACACTCATTAACACGGATCTTCCTGGGTGCGCTTTCCAGTTTTACCGGATTCTGAGCGGCATCTTCCGCCAGTTTGTCGATCATTTCCGGCCCGGTTTCCGCCAGATCGCCGGGATGCACCGTTCCTCCGCAGGATTCAATGAATTTGACGTAGGACTGGATCACCTCTTCCGGTGTCGCTCCGGGGAGAATCCCGGAGAGCAGCATGGTTTGCCGCCTGACCAGTTCCTCTTTCAGGTAAAATTTCCAGAAGTGCGGCAGAAGAGCCGCGACTGCTGCTCCATGCGGAGCTTTGCCGCAGAAAGAGAAGCTCAGCAGATGGGGCAACGCGGTCGGAGACATGCGGATCGCCATTCCCGCCAGAGTCGCGACAGCGGAGAGTTCCGCACGCTCTTCTTCGTCCTCCGGCACCCGGAGGACCTTCGGAAGTGCCGGGACAATCATCCGGACGGCCTGCACCGCCCAGGTTTCAACCTCCGGATGCCGTCTGCATCCATTGAAGTTCAGCAGACTTTCAATCGCGTGGACGAGTGCATCAAACGCAGTCACGCGGGTGAGAGCTTCGGGCGCACTGAGAGTGAATACCGGTTCCACCGCGGCGAATTCCGGAAGAATGGCAGGATCGGCAATCAATTTTTTTATCCCGGTTTTCGCATCAATGATATTGGAATAACAGGTGACTTCAGAACCGGTTCCTGCGGTCGTCGGAACCGCAAGAATGCGGTTGAATTTTCTGCCGGGGAAACGGGATGATGCAACTTCTTTGCCGAAAAGGTTGTCAATGTCGATTTTTGTCTGCCAGGAGAGCAGAGCCGCTTTTGCCGCATCCATCACGCTGCCGCCTCCGACTGCAATGACAGCATCGGGTTGTTCCGTTTCCAGTTCCTTCACCATTCTGCGGACGCATTCGGTATCCGGTTCCGGCGGTACGTTTTCGAATCTGGGCATGTTCAAGTCGAGCTTCCCGAAGAGCGGCGACTGCAGAAAAATCCGGAATGCACCACACCGGTGAACGGATTCCCCTCCCATAATCAGCATGACGGTCTTGAATCCATTCAGCATGACATGTGCCGAGAGCTGATCAATGGCATCATGACCGAAAGCGATGGTCGTTTCTTCGCAGGTATCCATCATGGTTTGGGCGTTGAACAGTGATTCTGTGATTCCGGTACTCATGGCAAATTCCTTTCCATTCAAATTCATCGTCGATAAAGGTACAATAAGATTTCGTTTTTTTCAACCGGAAGAGTTGAATTTTCTTGATTTCGTTTTTCCCCGGCATATATTACGAAAAAAAGGAATGGAATAAAATGAGATTTCTTCGACTCGGGCCTTCCGGAATCCGCGGTGCCGTGGGAACCGCTCTGACCTGTCAGCTTGCCATCCGGTATGCGTCGGCCTTCGGAACCTGGCTCGACGGTGGAACCGTTGGCGTGGCGATTGATTCCCGGACTTCTTCGCCGATGTTCAAGGCGGCATGTCTTTCCGGTCTGCTTTCCTGCGGATGCAATGTGATGGATTTCGGAATCTGCCCTGCGCCGGTTCTTCATTTCGCCGTCCGGAAACTTGGTCTGGACGGAGGGCTGCTGATCGGTCCCGGGCACCATCAGGCGGGATGGAATGCGATTGTTCCGTTCTCTTCACGCGGATCGTGCCTTTCTCCGATTCAGACCCAGGAGATGCTGGATATTTATCATGGTGGAATTTTCGCTTCTGCAAAATGGAACCGGATCGGCAGAATTCTTCCGGCGCCGCCTTCGATTCTTGATGAGTATGTGGAGGATCTCGCCGGACTGGTCAATGTCGATGCGATTGCCGACCGCCGTTTCCGGGTCGTGATGGATTTCTGCAATGGTTCCGGCTCCGTTCTTCGGGAGCGCCTCGCGGACCGCTTCGGGATTGATTCTGTTCCCATCAATGATATTCTTTCGGGTTCCCTGCCGCATGATCCGGAGCCAAGACCGAGAAGTTCCGCACAGGTCAAGTCGATCATGCTTCCTCTGCGTGCCGACGCCGGCTTTGTCTTCAGCAGCGATGTGGGGCGTGTCGCAATCGTGACGGATACCGGGGAGACCCTTTCCGAGGAGTATACTGTGCCGATTGTTGCAGACAATCTCCTTGCAAAATCTCCAAAAGGTTCCGTTGTGGTGACCAACTGGTGTTCAACGAAAACGCTTGACCTGGTCGTTGCCAGACACGGCGGCGTGATCTGCAAGGGACAGACCGGGGAGGCATATACCATCGACCTCATGTTTGAGAAAAATGCAATTCTTGCGGGCGAGGGCAGCGGAAGCGTCGCCGTTGCCGCAAGCGGAACGTACGGCTTCGACGGCTTTGCCGCGATGGTCCTGACACTCGAATCCATGGCGCTGAAACGCAAGCGGGCTTCGGATATTGCCTGTGATCTCCCGCGCTGGCACATTACGAAACTTTCCCTGCCTTGCCAGTCGTTCAAGGCGTATTCCGCCCTGCGTTCGCTGACCGGTCTCTTCCCCGATGCCGTCATGACCGAATGCGACGGGCTTCGATTCGACTGGCCGGACGGCTGGGTCCATGTCCGCATGTCGATGACCGAACCGATTCTCCGAATGATTTTTGAATGGCGGGATCCGAAGGAAGCCGTGGACAAAGTCACGCACATCCGGGCCGCCGTGGAAAGGTTGATTGCGCAATGAGTGCCCATCGGAAAAATCTGAAAATTGGTGTCAGCGGGGTGCGCGGGATCGTTGGAGAGACCCTTTCTCCAGCTCTTGCCGCTGATTTTGCCGCATCATTCGGGGGGTACACAGGACACGGGATTGTCATTGTCGGACGCGATACGCGTCCCAGTGGAGAAATGATTGAAAATGCCGTTATTTCGGGACTTCTCGCGTCCGGTTCACATGTTCTTCTTGCGGGAATTATTCCGACTCCCACCCTCCAGATCGCCGTGGAGGAATACGATGCCGCCGGAGCGATCGCAATTACCGCCAGTCACAATCCCGCGGACTGGAATGCCTTGAAATTCATCGACTCCTCTGCCTTCTTCCTGACGGAAAACGGG
>CASEYW010000007.1 GCA_949292215.1 uncultured bacterium | reverse complement strand
CGCAGAAGACGGGGACGATCCTTCTCCTCCGCCAGACCGGAAAGAAGAGCAAAGAGATTGGCGTGCCGGGTATACTCCTCACTTCCATCGAGTCCCGCCCGGAAGAGTCCCCTCTCCTCTGAAAAACACGTTTCATACACCGTAAGCGCCCAGCCAGCCCCATCTAGATTTGAGTCAGACAGCGTGGTATGTTCTTCCACAAACCGGAATAATGGGAGGACGGCATGGGACGTGAAGGACGAGATTATTGGGAGGAGCAATTGTCCTGGCGAAGCATAGTTCTAACCTTGTTATTAAATTTCTCCATGGAAACCGGTCACATTTTTCCAAGGAATGGGGTTATATCCTTCTTCTTTCCTGAACGTTTGACAAACCTGGAATTTACGATAATCCCTCGAATATCATGAGTCGGTGCGGAAAACAAGGAAAGGAAAGCCTCCGCCCTCGCATACATATTGAATTCGAACGTGGAAATTCCAAGATCTTTAGCAAGTCCTGTATTGTCATACCCGATCAGTTCAGCGGGGAGATCTCCCGCCAACTTCCGTAGAGAATACGCTGTATAGTCATTGGCGCAGAGAACAAGAGAGGGTGTTTTCAAACACAGCATTTGAACATGTTCAACACATTGTCTGTCGAGATTCGGTCTTCCAGCTTCATAGTCTTCCAGACTCATTTTAACAGGATGGCTGATGATGTAATGATAGTTGAGTTTGCATGTTTCCGCACTTCTCCGAATGATCTCTTCCCGGAAGTCTGAAAATAGTGGACGGAAATTCTCATTGGTTACATACAAAAGTTGTTTGACTGGCTTTGTACAGAGCTTTTGAACCGTCTGCGACAGACAGCTTTCATGATTGACCGCAACATAATCCGTGTGCGGTTGCAAAAACTCCGAGAATTTAGCAACTTCAAACAAAGAATTGAAACTCAGAGAAACGCGGATCCCATGAGTCAGAAGAGCTCTGTGCAGTTCAAGCCAGGGATATTCCGGGTTGTGATCCGGATGATAAATTACCTGCCCGATTCCGTTGGCCCGAAGAGAGAGAACTAATTTTTCCGGAGATTTCCACTTCTGCCAATTGTCCTCCCGTAAATTATAAACACTCAGACGAATGCCGGATTCCCGGAACTGGCGTTCAACCTCATTTACCAGCTCCCAGCGAATACTTGTTTTAATGTGCGGATCATCCACGTTATTCGCCAGAAGAAAACCGGCACTGTTATGAAATGTTTTCCGTGTCACCTGGGGACGATGTTCCTCCATGGTGCGTTTCAAAATCCGACTCCCTGATTTTTTCCGCGTACAGATGTACCCGTCACTCCGCAACTTCGCCATCGTTTTGCGCACCGTATTGCGCGATAGATGAAACTGATTCGCAAGTTCTTCCTGATATGGTAAATATTCCACTTCCGGAGGCAGAGCAATCATTTCATCCAGAAGCAGTCGATAGAGAAGTTCATAGCGGGGAATTCTGCGTTTTCCCCTTTGATAATCGTCCAGTGATTTGCCTTCAAACATCCACGTTCCTCTTTTTCTTTTAAGATACTCTTTTCTTCGTTGTTTTTCAAACCGTTTTTGTCCTTGCAGCAGATTCTGAAAGAAACGGTTTCCGCATTTTTATGGTCTGTTTATGGTCCTTTATTTTCCTCCTTTTATCCCCCAGACGTATTGACAATCTTTCCGGAATAAGATATAATTTTATGTAGAAAAAAACTTTTTTATCAAAGGTTCAGCAAAAGATTAGGAGAGTGAAGAATGAAAGACCGAAGTATTCCGGGATTATGGAGAAAATGCTTCTCTATGATTGAACTTCTAGTTGTGATTGCTATTATTGCAATATTGGCATCTCTTCTTTTTCCAGCTCTTTATAAGGCCCGGGAGGTCGCCAGAGGAATTTCCTGTACCAACAATCTCCGGCAGATCGGGATAAATGCGGGAATGTATCAATCGGAAAACGAAAACTTTTTTGCGATTAATCCGTGTCCGAACTGGGGATGGTCAAAAGCGCTGGGGCTTGCCGCAGACTGCAGAAATCTGAATTCCTATCGATGTCCTTCCATGAAACGCATTCTTTCCTCGCAATATAACACCTACGGAACTTTGACGATCGGCACATCCTGGTGGACAACTTACAAGGAGCTCTACGGAGAAAAGAATACACTCCTTTTCAAGCATGTTCATTCCTCCGGGAATTATTACTATCTGCGAACTCAGAAGTTGAAGAATACAAGCCGTTTTCCTCTCCTGGTAGACACATGGGGACTTGGCTCCACAGCGTCCGGGACCCTCAATCCGGAGGACAGCAAATGGGGGCACAGCTGGTATCTTTTCACTCCGAATGACTTCAAGGAAGGAGCGGTCGCCCTGGTGCATAACAGCCGAGGCACCATTCTTTTCGGAGACGGACATGTGAGTTCTCCTGGAATCGGAGAATGTCGGCAGCTCGGATTCCTCAGAATGATCGTCAATGAGAATCCCCTGTAAGAGGGCTAGAGGATAACCGTATGAAAACACTGTTGCTTCTTTTCCTGTTTTCCTGCATCATGATCCTGAACGGACTGGAAATTCAGCCGGAAAACCTCTTTCAGCATTTTGTTGCTCCGGAAGAAAATGTTCAGCTGACCTTTGCTGTGAATGAAGAAAACATTCCCGATGTTCTGGATTACCATCTTTACGACTCCTTCGGGAATCAATATGCATCCGGACGATTGAAAAGAGAGGGACGAAGCAACCGCTTTTCCGGAAATTTCCATTTTCCGCAGGGATTCTATGAAATAGCTCTTCCGGATAGACGCTTTGGGATAGTTGCTTTACCGGATTTTTTCGGAAACCGGGATCTCTTCTGGGGAATGAATCTGAATCAGTTTTCTTCCGGATCGGAACATTTTCAACTTCTGCACCGATTCGGAATTCAATCATTCCGGAAATGGCATCCCTACTGGGCGGAAGAAAAAACCCCCGGAAGATGGCTGCCGAATCCGAAGCAGGAGTGCGGATATGTATATGCGAAAAAACACGGTATGGCACCACTTTTCTATTTCAACAGTGTTCCCCGGTTCATGTGGAAGGACCGGAATCGGAAAGGGTCTGTTCTGAATGTATTTCCCTGGACATATCTTCCGCTGGAAAAATCGTTGAATCAGATGCTGGATGCCCGGTTGAATGGTTTCGGCAGCTACCAGGTCTGGAATGAACCGGATCTGGCATCCCGATGGCGTCCGGGAGACTCCTATCTTTCGTTTCTGGCCGCAAATTCCTATTTTGTTCGCCGGAGCCATCCGGAAGTTCTGCTGGTCAGTTGCGGTTTTTCCGCTATGAATGTCACAGAAAAAGCCTATCGTTCCTACCTGAGCAACGGACTTCTTGATCTGATAGATGTTCTTGCATTTCACAACTATACCTCTCCGGAAGAGTTTCTCCGCCGCTTAACGGCATTCCGCCGGATTCTGGCTCCGTGGAAACGGGGAAATCTGCCGATCTGGATTACTGAAAGTGGAAAGTCATGGGATCGCGGAATCGTTAATCTGAATGGATGGAAGAAAAATTCCATCGGAAAACTGCGTGCGGAAAAGAAAGATGATCTTCTAAGTGCAAACTGGATCGTTCGCAAAGCCTGTTTGGCCAAAGGCGGCGGAGTTTCCCGGTATTTTCCATTTATTCTGACATTTCATCCGGAAGGCCGACGGAATTTCGGGCTTCTTGATTTCCACCAGACACCACATCTGGCACTGGGTGCATATTTTTTCTGCGCAAGAATTCTGGCGGGAAAGGAGTATATTGGAGATTATCCGAAGCTTCCTTCCGGCTGTTCGGAACTGCGCGTCTTTTCCGACGGCAAACAAACACTTGGAGTTCTCGTCGCAAACAATATAGACAAAACCAGCGTGGATCTTTCAAAAATTCCGCATACCCGCTGTTATTCCATTGACGGCAGGGAACTTCTACCAGGAAAAAACGGGAGCTATCCATTTTCCGGAGGAGTTGTCTATCTTCTTTTTCCCGAGGCGCCTCTTCCTCTGAAAACGGAGACCTCTTTGATGAAGCTTCTGAATACGAGCCGGAATTACCGTCAATCCTCCAGAACCCCCCTTCCTGTTGTTTTCACCTTTGACAGTTCCTCCATTTCCCAATACCATCTGACCGCATACATAACGCTTCCCAGAGAGTTTATTTTCCGAATTTCCAATCTGGGGGAGAATTCGGTCATCGTTCATCCAGAACTGGAGCTTCCTCCCGGAGCACGGATTCGCGGAAAAGCTCCCGATGCGATGACTCTTTCACCGAAAAGCGAACGGGATCTGAGACTCTCTCTTGATTTTTCTGCCTGCCGCCAATCAAATTTCGAGATTCTTCTCCGGGATCGCAACAACCATGCGCGTCCGCTCATTCTACCTTTTCTGAACGTGGATGCCATGCGGAAGGAGGTTTTCCGCTTTTCTTCATCAAATTCATGGAAACCGAATTGTGCCGGAGGGAAAATGACCGTCAAAGAGGATCCCGATGAACAGGCCGTTCATTTCCATGTGGATTTTCGAGGCGTGACAAAAGAAAGCCATTGGGTCAATCCGGAATATACCTTGAAGCTTCCGGAAGAGTCATTGAAAGATTCCACCGCGATTTCCTTTGAGATCCGGACCCGTCAACAGAATGGATCATTTCGATTCCAGTATACCTCCCTGCAGGTGGTGTATGGCTCGGATCGCGATTATAAAACATACAGCTATCCTGTTCCGACAGGGCCGGAATGGGAAAAGCGCATTTTTCTCTGGCCGGAGGATGCCCGTCTTGAAGATATCAGGAAAATCCGGATCGGGCTGGGCCCGACAAGTGAGATTCTGGATTATTGGATTCGCAATATCAAAATTCATTACAGCAAATGAGAGCAGAAAGGAAGCATCATGTTTTGTCGTCTTCATTTTCAAAGTGGGAAAAATGAGATTCGTTCGCTGGAATGCACCGGCCGTCAGATCCGGCTTCCCCGGAAAACAATTCCTGCGGGAGTTGCGAGCGTCGATTTTACTCCGGATCTGTTTGAAGTCGAAAGCGGTTCCGCTGGATTCTTTCTGATTCCGAGCATTTTGAATGACGGTCATGCGGCACAGACATTTTTCCGGAAGAGACAGGATTGTGAATGCATCTTTGAAAAAAGCAATATGCCGGTTTTTGCTATGAGCCGCGGGAATTCTGCGACTCTTGCCATTGTCACAGGAATGCCTTTGGATTATGTTCTTGTTGCCGGAGTCCGGAAAGGTGTTTATTATCTCTATCCCCGCTTTATTCTCGACGGCGAGATTCCTCCAGAAGATCTGGAAATTCGTCTGCTTGACGTTCCGGGAGGAAGTTATTCTGAGATTGCTGCTGCGTATCGAAAATTTCAGCTGGATCGTGGAGCGTGTACTCTTCTGAGAGACCGGATCCGCCACTATCCGGTAATCGGAGAAGCGCTACGGGGTCCGGAGGTCCGAATCCGAATGGCATGGAAGCCGGTCCCGCCTCCGGTTCTGGAACAGACTCCGGAAAATGAGCCGCCGATTCATGTTGCAGTTTCCTTTGAGCGAGCTTGCGAGATCGTGGAGGAATTTCATCGGCAGGGAATCGAAAATGCCGAATTCTGTCTGGTCGGCTGGAACAAGTCCGGACATGATGGCCGCTTTCCGGATCTTTTCCCCGTCGAACCTCTGCTCGGAGGAGAAGAAGGCCTCCGGAAATTGATCAAAAAAGCACGCTCGTATGGATATTTGATTTCCGCCCATGCAAATCTGCTGGATTCCTATACGATTGCCTCACGCTGGAGGCGGGAGGACATGTTGAAAAATCCAGATGGAACTCCCGTGAAAAGCGACTGCTGGAGCGGCGGACAATCCTATCTGCTTTGTCCTGAAGCTGCTCACAGGAGGTTCGCGGAACAGGACTGCCGCGATATTGCGTCTCTTGGTTTTCGTGGAACTCATTATCTGGATGTCATGTCGATTGCAACGCCGCGGAAGTGTTATGATCCGCACCATCCGCTTTCTCGCAGGGAAGCGGGAGAATGGCGGGGGAAAACTCTCTCTCTGGCCAGAGAGATTCTGGGCTCAAGCGGATCGGAAGGCTCTCTGGATTTCTGCATCGGTGATCTGGATTATGTACTGTACACCATTTTCTATCTGAATCCGCCCATGCCGGAGATCTGTGATGAGTTCATTCCGTTCTGGCATCTGGTATATCATGGAATTGTCCATTACAACACCTTCTGCGACACGGTGAATTCTGCGATCAAAAAGGATCGGAATCTCTGGCTTCTGAATGTGGAATGGGGGGGACGGCCGCTGGCTTACTATTATGCAAAATTTCTTTCTGTCGGCGCCAACTGGATGGGGGATGAAGATCTGGGGTGTGCCACACGTGATGAACTTGTTTCCGGAATCGTCGAAATCAAACGCGAATTTGAGGAATATAAAACCATTCGCGATCTGCAGCTGGAAGTGATTCTTGAGCATAGGAAACTGGAACGGGATGTTGCTCTTGTTACCTATGAAACAGGGACCAGGCTTCTGATCAATCGGTCTCAGAAAGAGTATTCTTTTGAATCGATACTGGTCCCGCCGATGTCTTTTCACAGATTCTGAGCAAAAGTGTGATGTTGCAATGATGTTTTGGATTTTTATTTAAAATCCAAAACATTTATATAGAAACTTGTAATTTAAAAATAATTTCACAGCCATCCCATAGGAAAAGAAAAAGTTGAAAGATGATGGTTCTGGATGCAACTTATATTTCAGCAAAAAAACAAGGAGCATCCATGAAACCATCAAAGCATAAAATGACCGTATTATCGCAAATTTTCAAGTTG
>CASEYW010000006.1 GCA_949292215.1 uncultured bacterium | reverse complement strand
GCGCATTCGTGGTTCAACAGATTTCGCAAACTGCTCGTTCGATATGAAAAGAGCAACTCGTCATATGAAGCTTTGCTACACCTTGCCGCAACGGTTATAATTTATCGAAAACTTGCTGTTATTTAGGGATAGGTTCTAAATTCCGTCGAAAAATCATGTTTCAATTTTTTGACACTCATTCCGAGACATCGCGCAAGATCGCAAAGATCAAGATATAAAGTCGAATCATCCTGCATATACGCCCGCAGCCGCTTGCCTTTGAACTCAATCTTAAAAATTTCCATCGCTATTGTCTCCTATTAAAAATAACCTTTTAAGATTAAATATAATCTATCAAGGATAATTTGTCAAGTAATACTATCCTTTAAAGTTTATTTTTCCTCTAAAAAATTGACTTTTACGCATAATAAAGTATCTTTTTAGGATAAAACAACAACTATAAAGGAGTAAAAAAATGAACGCAACAGAAATAGAGAAAGCATTAAAGAAAGCTGTTTTATACAGTGGAAGCAGCCATAAACTTGCGATTGAACGTAATATACCTTACAGCGTTATAAATCGTTACATGAATGGTAAATCGAATATAAGCAATATAACTTTTGCAACATTACAAAAGTTATTCCCAGAAATGAATATAACATTTTTTAACTCAGATTCTGGCAGTGATCCTATTACTTATAAAACAGATGATGATGTTAGCGGAGCAATAATAAAACTGGTTACTCTTTTAAGTCCAGAAGATCGAATAAAAGTTTTAACATGGATTGCTTCAAATTTCTCAAAAGAAGTCAATAGTAAATTATAAGATTGAAAATGGGATAATTTATACCAAGAAATAATCAATAAAGCTTTCGGGGCCCAAAATATAATCTTTCTCTTCTATGATTTGCTGATCCGCCTTTGTTTTTTCTGATGCGATCCGGATCGCGTCGGCGTGACGACCAGCGCTCTGTTTCGGGATTTTGTTTTGTGAATCATTTCACAATCAATAAAATATCCTGTTTTCTTACTGTGAAAAATAGCAAGCTGTGATGAATTTTATTCCTGCCCTTGCATCATCAAATTTCGCCTATTCCCGGCTGATAACGATTATTCCCGAAAAATAATAAAATCATCCTGTAAGTTATACCTGGATTCTCGTTTCGCTGTTCCTTCCTTGCCGGAAAGAACAGAAGGATGGCGGCCAACCGGATGCGGTCAGCCCGAAATAACACCCTTCTGAAGCAGAATGTTTCCATATTTTCGCGTTTCGCCGGTATGAACGATGGCATACGCGCTTCGCGTTTTCTCATAAAACGCAAATCGTTCAAGATACGCCGGCCTGCGACCGAGAATTCCAGTACAGCTTCTTACATACTCGTCATCCAGAGTATCGCCGGGGACAGGCTGCATCATGCAGAACGGTGTTTCCACATAGGAATCCAGTTCCCAGAGAGGGACCAGTGCTTTCAGAAGATCCGGAATTTTTATGCCATCCATGCGGATCACTTTCGGCCCCAGGGAGTGGGAGGGAAAATGCGCATCGGCAAATACGATGATGTCTCCATGCCCCATTTCGCATAGAATTTTCAGCAGTTCCGGTGAAAGCAACGGAGAGATTCCCTTCAGCATATTGACAGCTCCTTTCCCTGAGTTTTATGAAATAATATAGGAGTGGTTTTGGAAAATACAAGTCCACTTTTTCTGCGAATTTATTGAGTTGTTAGATGCGGATGTTTGAATCATCGAGAACATGATTCCCGACGAGAAATTCTTCAAGAGTGAATTCTTCCCATTTCATCTTTCCCCGATCACTTGCCGCTGATCCGGTCAGCGGAATGCCGGCGTTGTTGTCCGGATTTGCGAAGGGAGTCTTTCCAAGGTGAGAGTTCGCCTCTCCGTACTGAAAAGGATCGAGAATTCTCTTTTTCCCGGACAACTTCCTCAGGAAAAACTCTTTCTGATTGACAAAATCGGAAAATCGTGCTAGTTTTATCGTTATCTTTTTTTCTGCCGTCTCCGGACTCGACGGAGGAGGCGGACCGATAAACGGGGGGAGAAACGCGTCCCCGGCGAATGCCCGGGACCTGACCAGACAATGATAGAGATGAAGATGAAGGAACAGAAAAAGAAAACCGGATTTCATGGCAGACAATTTGCTCTCTGGATGGCCGCACTGATTCTCGGGGGAATTCTCGGAACTCTCGGCATCGGATGGCTGAATGATTTTTTCCATTTTACGGCAGCCGTCTATACGCGCCTGTTTCAATTTGTCGCCGTTCCCACGATTGCACTGGCGGTGACGACGACTCTGGCTCAGCTCGGCGCCAGAAAGAATACCGGACGGATTTTTCTGCATACCATCCTCTATACATTGCTGACCACGGCCGCCGCCGCGCTGGTCGGGCTTCTGCTTTACAAGGGAATCCAGCCGGGAAATCTTCCCTCGGAACTCGTTCAGAAGGGCAGTGCCGACGTTCCCGGAAAACTCGAAACCATTTCGTATTATCACCACATTCTTTCCGTGATTCCGGATAATATTCTGACGCCGTTTTCCTCGGGCAATGTGCTGAGCATCCTTCTGGTGGCGGTTGCGGTCGGTCTGGTGCTTGCCGTCAAAAAGGAGTCCGGGAACATTCAGATTCTTTTCAAAGGGATTCTCGGCATGCAGGAGGTTCTGTTTGCGCTGATCAAGGCGCTGGTCTGGACCCTGCCTCTTGGAATTCTGGCGTTTGCCGCGCAGCTTTCCGCC
Source organism: uncultured bacterium (assembly GCA_949292215.1). Lineage (GTDB taxonomy): Bacteria > Verrucomicrobiota > Lentisphaeria > Victivallales > UBA1829 > UBA1829. Next base: position 1,851 of record CASEYW010000006.1, on the reverse strand, counting down.
CAGGTTTCGGCGGGAATCATGATCGGCTCCCTGGGACGGTATGTGGCGGTGGTCCTGGGGGGAAATCTGATTCAGTTCTTTCTGGTGCTTCCTCTGTTTCTGCTCTTGCGCGGTCTGAATCCGCTTCGGGTGTTCCGCTGTATGCTTCCGGCGGTGCTGATGGCTCTTTTTACCAAGAGTTCGGCGGCGACTCTGCCGGTGACCGTTGAATCCGCGGAAAATAATTTGAAGGCCAGAAAAGAAGTCGCGCGTTTCGTTCTGCCGATCTGCTGCACGATCAATATGAACGGCTGTGCCGCCTTTATATTGGTGACCTCTCTTTTTGTCATGCAGAACAGAGGGATGACTTTGAGCGCTCCGACCGTGGCGCTCTGGTTTTTCATTTCCATTCTTTCGGCCATCGGCAATGCCGGGGTGCCGATGGGGTGTTACTTTCTGACGCTCTCTCTGATGTCGGGAATTCACGCCCCCATCGGGATTCTGGGAATCATTCTGCCGATTTACACCATCATCGACATGATTGAAACGGCGGAGAATGTCTGGTCCGACTCCTGTGTCTGCGCAATGGTGGATCATGCGCTTCCTCCCGGGGACACGTCTGCATCGGAAGCGTGAAGATTTTTCTGTGAACGGAGGACGGCTCCCCGGATGCGTCGGAAAACAGATGACAGGGGCTTGCTCCATCAGGAAGAGCCGTTGGCGGCAGGGGCGTCATTTTCCGGATCGGAGGGACGGGAGCCCATGCGTCTGACCGACCTCTGAATGGGGACGTTTCGACGGGGAAGGTGCGGGACGGCACAGGGGAAACGTCAGTTTCCGGAGCCGCTGTCGGTGAAGGTCTCCTGAAGACGGCTGAGGAACAGTTCGGCGGCCGCGGAAAAGATCTGGTACTTTTTCCAGACGATCACCACTTCGGATTCCACTTTCGGCGTCAGGGGACGGAAACAGAGAGCGCTGTGCGCGGTGGCATTGATGGTCCGATCCAGTCCGATGGCGTACCCGAGTCCCTCTTCCACCATCAGCGCGGCGTTGTAGATGAGGTTGTAGGTTGCTACCACGTTGAGTTCGCCGACATGTTCGCCGAACCATTCGGGATATCCGCTTTTTCCATTTTCCCCGCCGGGAATCTGCCGGGAGCAGATGAGCGGAAGGGTTCGGAGATCCTCGAAGGAGAGGGCGCGTTTGCCGGCAAGGGGACTGTCCTTTCTCATGATGACTCCCCAGACGTCTTTGCCGGGCAGACGGAGTGAATCGTATTTGGAGATCCGGACCGGCTGGATCAGAAGTCCGAAATCCAGAATGCCCTTGTCCACGCGTTCCTCGACCTCTTCGGATTTCCCGCTGTAAATGTGATAACGGATGCCGGGATAGTCGCGGTGCAGTTCGGAACAGAGCCTGGCGATGAGACGCATGGCGGCGGTCTCCCCGCTTCCGATGTGGATGTCTCCGCGCAGTTCCCCGCCCATGGAGCGGAATTCCGCTTCGGTTTTCCGGATGATTTCCATGGCGTCTTCGGCGCGTTTGCGCAGCAGTTTGCCGGCCGGAGTCAGGGTGAGGTTCCGGTTGGAGCGGATCAGCAGTTTTTCGCCGAGCTCCGCTTCGAGTTCCCGGAGCTGCCGGGAGAGGGTCGGCTGGGTGACATGAAGATAATGCGCCGCTTTCAGAATGGAGCCTTCGCGCGCCGCCGCCAGAAAATACCGCAATACTCTAAGAACTTATCCCTAAATAAAAGATGAAATCCAAGCACTGCCGTCCCATACATCTTTGAAATTGTCATTTTTGTCCTCCTGTTTGAGCTTGCGTTGATTGTTTTTTAAAATTACCCATTTCCGGTTTTTCCTTTTCGTTGAG
>CASEYW010000005.1 GCA_949292215.1 uncultured bacterium | reverse complement strand
TGAGGTTGCGCATTCGTGGTTCAACAGATTTCGCAAACTGCTCGTTCGATATGAAAAGAGCAACTCGTCATATGAAGCTTTGCTACACCTTGCCGCAACGGTTATAATTTATCGAAAACTTGCTGTTATTTAGGGATAGGCTCTTAAACTCCCGGAGGCAGAGCAATACAACCTTAATGTGGAAGAGCGGAAGATCTCTTTTGTTGCAAAATGTCTTGATCGCGACCGTTACTCCGTTCTTTTTGCTCTTGGCAAGACAGAAAAATTGCGACGTTATATGTGCGTCGATGACGATTTGGACTTCAATATCGAGATTTATGGATACCTGAATGGGATCAATTCCGACCCTTTAGCCTCTCATTATTTCAAACAGTGGAAGGATACACCCCTTCCGTGGGATTTCTATGGAGATTTATCCGAAAAGCATGGCAAAATTTTAAAGCAGATTCTTTCTGGCGGGAAAGGAAAATCCGGAGTCAATATTCTGCTTTACGGTGCTCCGGGGACTGGTAAGACCAGTTTTGCTCAAACCTTGGCGCATGAACTGGGACTTCGCTGTTACTTCATCAATCAGCATTCAGAAAACAACAGGCAGATTCTTTTTCCTGCGGAGAATCGTTTCGGGGCCTTACTTCTCTGCGATGATCAGGTGGATCCCGCAAAGAGCCTGATCGTGGTTGATGAAGCGGATAACATGCTTCAGGGAATTTCCATGGGGGGATTTCCCTCCTTTTTGAAGATTTCCTCCTCTCCTTCCGGAGACAAGGGAATGCTCAACAGTGTGATGGATTCGATGAAAACTCCGACGATCTGGATTAGCAACACGCCAGCGGAAGCGCTGGATGAATCCAGTCGCCGCCGCTTTGATTATTCCATCCGGTTTCTTCCCTTATCGAATCATCAGCGTCTGGCCATCTGGAAAAATAATGTTTCCAAAATGAGCCTCCATCATCTTTTCGAAGAGGATCTGTTAAAGAAATTTGCGGAACGTTATGCTCTCAGCGCCGGAGGAATCACATTAGCCCTGCAGAATATTGCAAAGATTGCTCCTGCGAAATCGGAAGTTTCGGGACTGTTGGAACAACTTCTCAGCCCCCACTGTGAATTGCTCGGAATTCCCGTTGCCGAATCGAAGTTTGCTCCGGCAGGAGACTATTCTCTGAAAGGACTCGCGATTAAAGGCAATATTCCTCTGGAACGAATAATCGGCGCTGTTCAGAATTTTCAGGCGAATCCCGAAGGAGGCCATGATCGTCCCCGGATGAATCTTCTGCTTTCCGGACCTCCGGGAAGCGGGAAAAGCGAATTTGTCAAGTATCTCAGCCAGAAGCTGAATACCAAACTGATCATCCGAATGGGGAGCGATATTCTCAACAAGTATGTCGGAGGAACCGAACAGAATATCAGACAGGCATTTGCGGATGCGAATGCCGAACATGCAATCCTTTTTCTGGATGAAATCGATGGTCTTGTTCAAAGCCGTGAACTGGCTCAGCGGAGCTGGGAGGTCTCCCAAGTGAATGAGCTTCTGTACCAGATGGAACACTTTTCCGGCGTGATGATTGGAGCAACGAATTTTGCCTCCAGTCTGGATGCGGCAGTCCTGCGGCGGTTTACGTTCAAAGTGGAATTCGACTTTTTAAGCGAGTCCGGAAAAGAGCTGTTTTTTGAGCACATGTTTCAAACATCTCTTTCCGACGCGGAAAAAAAGCGACTGGCAGAAATTCCCTGTCTTGCTCCCGGAGATTTCCGGACGGTCCGCCAGTCTCTTTTTTATCTGGGGGGTGAAACCTCCAATGCGGAACGTCTTTTTGCTCTGGAACAGGAAAGCCGCGCAAAAACGGAAAACCGTTTCGCCAGAAGACAGAAAATCGGATTTTGAATATGGAGAACTTTGCCAGCTGCCATAGATTCGAAAATGCAGACGACAAAAAAGCAATGAACAATCTTTCTCCAAAATGGCGAATGACTCCTTTCTGTGATAGCAGCTGACTGGAGCCGTCAAGCATCATCCGGACCTATGGTTCTCTGTCCGCCGGCACTCCTGGGTCCGGATACTCGTTATCCTTCTTCTTGATCCGCTGGCAGAATTACAGGAAGGCATTCTTATCTTGCGGAAAAAAGCCCATCATCGTTCATAAAGGATATGTGAGATCTAGAAAAAGGGAAAATAAGTTGATTTTATGGAGAAAGGGAATTTCATGCAGGACTGCTTTGAATCGATCGAATATGCCGATAAAATAGTGGCGCTGACAGGTGCGGGAGTCTCGACTCTTTCCGGGATTTGTGATTTCAGGGGAGAAAACGGCATTTATATCAGAGATCCGCTCTGGAACGGGATTCCGGTTGAGAATCTTCTGGATACGGATTTTTTCAGAAAGCATCCGGATTTGTTTTATCAATATGCTCGAGAAAATCTCTATCCCATGACCGATTATCCTCCATCCATTGCGCACACGACTCTTGCATTGATGGAGAAGCGCGGTCTTCTTGACATGCTCTACACACAGAATATTGATCTTCTGCATTCCAAAGCCGGAAGTTCAAGATTGAGAGAATTTCATGGTTCGCTCCGCGGGCATTCCTGCATTCAATGCAAGGGAACATTTGAGGATGCATCAATTCGTGAGCGGATATTCAAAGGAGAGATTCCCGTGTGTCCGTCCTGTGGTGGTCTTTTGAAACCGGATATTGTTTTTTACGGAGATCCCATGGATGAAGAGCTGCTTGATCAGGCATTTCATGATTTCGAATCGGCTGATATTTTAATCATTATGGGAACCTCGCTTACGGTTTCGCCAGTTTCCGGACTTCCGATGGCATCCATTCTCAACCAGAGGAAACTTTTGATTGTCAACGCTTCTCCCACAAAGTATGATGAATATGCCGCATGGCATTTTCCTGATATTGAAAAGTTCTGTAAAAAAATAGATACGTATTTTTCCCTGTCTGGTCAATGATCACAGGAATTGAGCATCTGCGGTCATTTTTTATCCACTTGCAGCAGAATGTCCGACAGGACGAAGACAAAACAAGAATTGGCACGGTATTTGCTTTTCAGAGCATCGTTCAAAACTCATCAACAACACAGGAGTTGAAATAATGAGAGATGAAGTAGATGTTATTGTGTCAGAAATCAACAAGAAGACCGGCAAGCATCTTGATACAGCTTATTGCAGTTACGGTTAAGCGATCGAATTGGAGTACGGCTACAATATCCAATTGATCAGAATCGACTTTGATGGATTGGATTTTTCCTTCTTTCGTGCTGATGACTTTTATCCAAATGATAACGAGGAGAAAAAATGAGAAAACCGATATTTCATTCTTTGGCATTGCGGCTTCCGTCCCAGATTGAGGTACACTTTGGCAGGAATCTGGTTACGGGGAAAAGGCTGGGAAGCCGGGAAAAACGCCTTGGTGTACAGTCGCAAATGATCAATCATTGCGATTTTTTGTCGCTGGACTGCACGCAGAACCGTAAAATTCTGCTGCATCAGATCCATTTCTGTAATCGAGCTGTTTTGAGCCAAATTATCGCATCGGATTGGGAAGAGAGCCGCAAGCGGTATCCGGAGGTGAAAGTGTGACAAAATTCATTCTGAATCGGGAGATTTACGAAGAAGTGATCCGGGAGGCGGTGCCGAAGAGTGAACATCAGCTGTGGATTGCCACCGCCGATATCAAGGATATGTATGTGGAGCATACTGGTCGCATGGTCCCATTTCTGCAAATCCTTGCCGGACTGCTGAAACGCGGTGTGGGGATCAGGCTTATCCACGCCAAAGAACCCGGATCGGCATTTCGGCAGGACTTCGACCGTTTCCCCGGATTGTGGAAGTATTTGGAAAGGGTCCTGTGTCCGAGAGTCCACTTCAAGTGTATCATCATTGATGGACGATTGGCTTATTTCGGCAGTGCCAACCTGACAGGAGCGGGGATGGGTGCAAAAGCTGCCGTCCGTCGTAATTTTGAAAACGGCGTATGGACGGACGATCCGGTATTGATCGATCCCCTTGCCGAACAATTTGATTCTGTCTGGCGTGGTTCACACTGTCTCAAGTGTGGACGTCGGAAATACTGTATCGATTGCCCGCTGGATTTATGAAAGATCGGAGTTGTAGAAGTGATAACATCTTATAACGATCTGTCATATTTTCTTCTGGTTTTGAAAATTGTACTTTCCGCACGAGCTGATGTTGTCGAGACATTTGGTGAAAAGTAGGCAAAGAGGAGAACGGAGTTCATATCATAGAACAAGAAACGAATCCATCGCAATTTCTAAACAGTATATTCATTTTTTGAATAGATGATTTCCATTTCGGCAGAAATTATCTGCTTACTTCTTTTTGGCATGGAATTTGCTGAAACTTCGGCGTTCAAACGAAAGGATGCCATATTGAATGAAAGCAATAATACGATCAGCGAGGTTCAGAGTTTTGGGGATGGAGCCGTATTCCATTTCCTGCCGGTTGGCAAAACAGATGGCGATTGGCCGGAGTTCTTTGATGAAATGGCATCCGTTGTCGGAATACACTGCATGCCGGATCTTCAGACCTTTATTGCCATCTGCCGCCGGGGACCGTTTGGCTTTTGGAGTGATTACACCAGGAAAGCGCCGTGTCATCTGCCGGAAGCAGTACAAATTATTGAGTCCAGGCATAATGGGTTGCATTCCATCGTGCAGATAGAGGAGGCCTTCCTGCTGTTAACTGAATGCACAGCAGAAGCCGCAGAATTCCGCAGAAGGAATGGCAGCATTACGCTGGATCATGCTTCCTGTGATTTTCTGCTAAAACGGATAGCGGAACAGAAAGGAATTGAAAGGAAGCTGCTGAAACTGTTTTTGAACAATCGCATTATTACGCAAGATATGCCGAAATGCATTATTCGCAAGCAGACCAAACGGCAAAATGAATCTATTTGAAAGTGCATGAGCATTTGAATGAATATGAAAAAAAGAACAAGAATGAATTCGGAGCTTCAAAATCAGCTTTATGAGATCGCCCCGATATTGTATGAAATGGCAATGAGGAGTCCGGAATGGAAGATTGATATTCCCGATGATCTTTTCCCTTTTCTGAAAGAATTGTCACTCAAAATCGAGAAATTCAATCAGCGTTATCGGAAACGTTCTGTCAAAGTGATGAAAATTGCTATGACCGGCGGGGATTTTGTTTTTTTGGTGAATCGCCAGATTCCGGTAATTGAAAAAAGAATTGTTTCTGCACGGCAGAAGATACGGGCATATCGAAAAGAAAAACGGGAGGCTCTGCTGTTTCGGGCAAAGCATATGGGAACAACCGCTCTTTTTGAATCAAGCTTGATTTCTGACTGGAAACGGACCATGCCGGATGAACTTGTAACGATCCGGAAAATATTGGAGGTTGCGGAAAAATATGCCATCTCCAAAGGAGACTGGACTCTTCTCGCCAGATGGTACAGACGCTATCTGCATGACGATGATGAAGTCTTGCGTTGCACTGATAATGCCTCGAAGAGCGAGTGAGCAGTCGCTTTTTTGCATCGTTTTGCGCCCCAACGATTTGATAAGAGAAAAGTTGTTTTTGCATCCGTGCGAAACAGACAATCGGTTTGGTTTTACGCTTCTTTCGGATTCGGATGATTGCAAGCCCCTTATCGAAATATTTTCCATAATTCCTATTGATTGTTTATCGTTTGAAAAGTTGCCCCTATTCAACCAGTGTAGAAAAGAACAGGGAGTCTCGAGATTTCTCGGGACTCCCTGAGCACGAAAAGCTCTGAGAAGGAATTCAGATTTTTTCCCACGGCTGCCATGTGGAACAGCTTGAGCCGGGGGAGGTCTTGTTTCTTCGGACCGGACAGGGCGCAGAGGGAACCATTGCATCAACGGCGACAGGTCTTCTGTTCCAGAAAAAGATCTCTCTTTCCCCTTCCCAGTATCTGCAGGTTGCACATTTTTTCTCGTTCAAATTGACTCGGTAAGCCTGTGACATAATTTTCTCCTTTTCTTTTGTTTTTTTTTATTTGAGGAAGATCCGGAATCTTCTATTTTTCTTTTTGCAGAAGAGTTCCTTCCTGATCTTCCCTTGGTTCGTCCCATTGAATTTCAACACTCCATCCGATCGGTTTGAAAAGAGCTTCAAGGATCTCTCCAGCCTGCTCCTGTGCCATCTTTGTATAGCCGGGATTTGCTACTCTTTTTTCAATACCTCTCTGAGCTCTTGGCATAGCCTCCTTATAGAATTGGTCCTTGACCTTCTGCGAAGTATACCAGTAGTAGCCTTTCCGATATACGACTGTTCCGACTTTAGGATCCAGATTTACGGTTGGAGCTTCCATTTCCGGCAATGGAAGTTTTACTTTCAGATGTTTGCGTTCCGGATCTTCTTCCAGGACCTCAAGTTTTTTCAGATCAATCGAAACGAGAGCGTATCCGCGAACTCTCTGCCAGTAGAAGCTGCTTGCATCGACAAGTTCTCCGGTGAAACGGTATTTTTTCACCTTTCCCTCAGTAGCCACCTGTTTATCAAAAAATCCGACCGAGACTTTCAGCAGGTAAATCCGATTGATCTTCTTGATTTCCGAAATGACCGGAGCGATATACATTTTTTCTTTACCGATTCCAGAAAAGAAATCAGAAAAGTTGAAATGCGAGAGAGAAAAGAGCGCTCCTCCAAAAATGCTGAGAGCCAAGACGATCAAAATTGCTGGACCTGCAACTGGTCCCAGGCATAAAATAAAGCGGATGGCTTTCATCAATAGTTTCATTCTTTCGTCCTCCAGAGAATTGTGACTTCGGTATCCACATTTTTATAGAAATCCTTCAGGGAAAGATTCGTCAGTACTTTTACAGTTTCGATCAATTTCGGGTCCATTGCATTTTTCCGGATCGCCGCTAATTCCTGACGACGTAGTTCATCGCCCAAATTCATAATGCTTTCTTCCTGCCTGAGAAATCCTTTTTGACGATCAACAATTTCAGAATTTGAAAAATTGATCCGGCTGTTAATGACCTCTGGAGGTGGAAGAGAAATCTCAATAGAATTTTCCGATTTCCTGACAATTTTCGCTTTTGCCAGATCAACCCCGAGAATTGCTTCCCCTTGAAGATTCAT
>CASEYW010000004.1 GCA_949292215.1 uncultured bacterium | reverse complement strand
TGAGTGTTTCCCTTAGCATGATTTTTCAGAAACTCTCCCGTTTTTTTCAGTATGATTTCCGTATATTCCGGTTCGTAATAAATATTGAGAGCGGGGAGGGCAATCGAAAGATCGGAATCAATCAGTTCTGCAATAGAGCGGAAGATCTCCAGTTTTTCCTGCTTTGAGAAATCGCTCCTTTTTGCGATGACCTGAAACACGTTCAGAACGGAAGGAAAGCGGTTGTCCCGCAGAAGGTTCAGAATGCGCAGAAGCTCTTTTTTCGATCCGTGATCCTGGGCCTGCTGTTCAATCTGGAATTGGATTTCCGCATAGATCGGATCGTTCGGATGCAGCCGGGAGAGCTCCCGGATTCTTTCCAGACGGACCGGAAGCGACAGATTCAGAAAAGCCCCTGTGTAAAGTTCCGCGTAGGGATACCCGATGGCTTCGAGCTGTTCCCGGATTTTCGACCCGGCTTCCCCGTCCTCCTGACTCAGAGCCAGAAGCAGAGAAAGCGATTTTTCCGCAAGATTCGAATCCGTGGACCTGGTTGGGAAAATTCCGGGAATTCCCGTTGCCGACCAGTTGGAGAGATTTTGGACGGAAAGGGCGGGAATCGGGTTTTGACGGCGCCTCGGCAATGAGAGAAACGAGTAGTCCGGATATTTCCGGCGCAACCGTTTTTGTGCAAGAAAGTGGATGTTCGCTTCATTTTCCTGCCGGAGCTTTTCCGGCGTTGCCAGACGAAGCAGGATTGTCACGGCTTCCTTTTTCTTCCCTTCGAACAGATGCCGCACAGCGGTCAGAAAGGATTTCTGTTCCTCCGTGATCCTGGATTTGTTGGAATTCAGAATCTGTTCCGCCGTTTGAAATTCCCCGAAGCGAAGCAGGAGAAGCTGATCGGAAAAAATGCGTTTTTCTGTTTGCGGGAGAGCGGATTCTTTCCGGATCAGGCGCAGAGCCTCCTCTTTTCTGCCGGAGATCAGATAAAGAGCCGCCAGATCATTTTCCTCTGCTGCAACAGAAGATGCCGGACGATATTTGCGGAGGAGTTCTTCCGCCTCTTCGAAATTTCCCCGTTCCAGAGCCGCCCGTCCGAGTTCAAATCCGATCACCGGTTCGCCGGGAGCCAGTTCAAAAGCCTTTTTCAGCAGTTTGTATCGGAGGTCCGAATAGGTTGATTCCTGGCGTGGAACCAGGAAAGCAAGAGAGAAAAGCAGTTCCGGAGTTTCCTCTTCGATTTCCAGTTGAGAAGTCAGTTCGGAACGCAGATACTGGCTTCCGATGTAAATTGGATTTCTGACAAGGAAGAGGCTGTTTATGTGTTCTTTCCGGAAGGGGAACAGAAATTCCGCTTTTTCCCGAATGGTTTTCCGTTTCTGAAGCTCTTCCCGGAGTTTCCGGTAATAGATATCAATGGATCCGGATTCTTCCAGAAGATTCTGAAAATATTGCTTGCTGTTTTCATGCGTTTGAGAGTGTTCGGAATGGGGCGCCGTTCTCTTTGGCGCTTCCTGTTGTGAGAAGGCCGCCGGAAGAGAGAGCAATGCGAAAAGAGAAGAGAGAAATACCGCTTCCGGTCTATTCATGAATGACCTCCGTTTTTGATCCAAACGCACTGATGATCCAATCGTTCCTCATTGAGCTTTCGATGGCCCGGGAGACGGGAACAATATAGGCATCAAAAAGAAAAAATGCAAAGACAATCCGGAAAAATCTGAAAAATCGAGATTTTCTCTTATTTTCTTCCGTGGGATTCCCGGAAAAAAATGCTTCCGCTATTGAAAAAGGTGATTCGATGGCGTACAATACGGAACAGGGCATCGCCGTTCTCCATTCCGGAGCGAAACGTGTTGTTATGCCGATGGATCGGAACTAAACTGAAGAAGGGAAAGGATGTTTCAGCTATGAGCAGGGAAAAACAACCGCTTTTGTGGAAAGACGGAGTCAGTTATCTGGTGCCGTTCATCCTGATCACCGCCTGTTTTGCGTTGTGGGGATTCGCAAACGACATCACCAATCCGATGGTGAAGGCGTTTTCCAAAATTTTCCGCATGAGCGTCACGGACGGCGCTCTGGTTCAGGTCGCATTTTACGGCGGCTATTTTGCAATGGCGTTTCCCGCTGCGATGTTCATCCGGAAATTTTCCTACAAGGCGGGCATCCTGCTGGGGCTTGGACTCTATGCGTTCGGTGCGATGCTCTTCTTTCCGGCGAAAATGACGGGCAACTACTATCCTTTTCTCCTTGCGTATTTCATCCTGACATGCGGACTTTCCTTTCTGGAGACAAGTGCGAATCCCTATATTCTTTCGATGGGAACCGAAGAGACCGCGACTCGCCGTCTGAATCTGGCGCAGTCGTTTAATCCGATGGGATCGCTTCTTGGCATGTATGTCGCCATGCACTTCATTCAGGCTCGGATGAGTCCGCTGGACACCGCCCAGCGCGCTGCGCTTTCCGATGCGGAATTCGAAGCCGTCAAAAATTCCGATCTTTCGATTTTGATCGGACCGTATCTGCTGATTGGAATCGTGATTTTGGCGCTCTTTTTCCTGATCCTTTTCAAGAAAATGCCGGCAAACCACGATCAGTCGCACGATATTAATTTCATTCCGACTCTGAAACGAATTTTCTCCATTCGGCGCTATCGGGAAGGGGTCCTTGCCCAGTTCTTCTATATCGGCGCGCAGATTATGTGCTGGACCTTCATCATTCAGTACGGTACCCGTCTGTTTACCAGCATGGGAATGGAGGAGAAGGCCGCCGAGGTGCTCTCTCAGAAATACAACATCTACGCCATGATTATCTTCTGCCTGAGCCGCTTTGTCTGCACGTTCCTGCTGCGGTATCTGAATCCGGGCAAATTGCTGATGATTCTGGCGATTGCCGGCGGATTCTTCACTGTGGGAACGATCGTATTCCAGAATATACTCGGAATGTACTGTCTGGTGGCGATTTCCGCGTGCATGTCGCTGATGTTCCCCACTATCTATGGCATTGCGCTGGAAGGGCTTGGCGACGATGCTAAATTCGGCGCCGCCGGATTGATCATGGCGATTCTCGGCGGATCGGTTCTGCCTCCGCTTCAGGCGGCAATCATTGACATGGGCTCCATCGGCGGATTCCCTGCGGTCAATCTTTCGTTCCTGCTTCCGCTGATCTGCTTTGTGGTGATTGTAATCTACGGTTTCCGTTCCGGCAAAGCTGTAAAGGAATAAGTTCGAAACACTTCCATGAGCCTTTGCGGGAATCGTAAAGGCGGTCTGAACGTTTAGGAAAAGAGGAGAGCGCGAGAGGAGAAGAACCGCTTTTCAAAGCGGTTCTTTCCTCTCGCATTTTTTTGTTCCGTGCGCTGCACGGCCAGCGTTTCGCCGCTGGACCGCGACAAGGGCACGCTGCCTTGACTCTGGAAAAATGCTTTCGCATTTTCCCGATCATAATGTTTCTGCTAAATGATGGTTAAATCAGAAACGGAAATCACGTTTTCCATCGTGCAGTTCTTTGAGATGCTCCTGTGCGATGGCTCTGACTTTTTCGTTTGTGATGCGCGGGATTTCCGCCGCGATGACCTTTTCCCCTTTCTGCTGGGTATCGGGAGAAGCGTAGTCTTCGAGATACTCTTTGAGAGTCATAAGAGCGTTTGGCTGGCAGCAGTTGGCGATCTGTCCCGTTTTTGCCAGTTTCATGAAACGGTCGCCGGTTCTGCCCTCGCGGTAGCAGGCTGTGCAGAAACTTGGAATGTATCCGAGAGAAAGGAGCCAGTTGACCACTTCATCGAGAGAGCGTGTATCGCTGACTTCGAACTGAGCGGAATTTTCCTCCTCGGTTTCCTTTTCCACATAACCGCCGACGCTGGTGCGGGAACCACCGCTGATCTGGGATACGCCGAGACGCAGGACTTTTTCCCGGGCGGATTTCGATTCCCGCGTGGAGATGATGAGTCCCGTGTAGGGAACTGCGATGCGGAGAATTGCCACGATTTTTTCGAAGATCTCATCGGAGATCGCATTGGAGAACATCGCCGGATTGATGTCATCGGCGGCACGGATTCTCGGGACGCTGATCGTGTGTGGTCCGACTCCTTTGGCGGCTTCCAGATGTTCTGCGTGCATCAGGAGTCCGACAAAGTCATAGCGGTAGAGGTTCAGTCCGAAGAGCACTCCGATTCCCACATCGTCGATTCCGCCATCCATCGCGCGGTCCATTGCTTCAGTGTGATAGGCGTAATCGTGTTTCGGTCCGGTCGGATGCAGCTCTTCATAGGCTTTCTTGTTGTAAGTCTCCTGAAAGAGAATGTAGGTTCCGATTCCCGCCTCCTTGAGTTTCCGGTAGTTTTCGACCGTGGTTGCGGCAATGTTCACGTTCACCCGTCGAATTGCTCCGTTTTTATGCTTGATGCTGTAAATGGTTTTGATGCTTTCGAGCACATATTCGATCGGATTGTGAACGGGGTCCTCTCCGGTTTCGAGTGCAAGTCGTTTGTGTCCCATGTCCTGGAGTGCGATCACTTCCTGGCGGATCTCCTCCTGTGTCAGTTTTTTCCGGCGGATGTGCTTGTTTTTTGCATGATATGGACAGTAGGTGCAGCCGTTGATGCAGTAATTGGAAAGGTAGAGCGGAGCGAACATGACGATCCGGTTTCCATAGATTTTCTGTTTGATTTCACGTGCGAGTTCAAACATTTTCTCGTTTTTTTCCGGAATGGAGCATTCGAGCAGTACGGCGGCCTCCCTGTGCGGGAGGCCTTTACAGGCGCGTGCCTTTTCGAGAATGGAGTCGATCAGTTCGGCGTTGTTTGCATTTTCCTTTGCGTAGGCGAGGGTATCCCGGATCTCCTGATCGTCGATGAATTCCGTGGCAATGGATGATTTCGGCTGATACATATTATGCTTCTCCTTGAGTATGATTGTCTTGTGTCGTCTGTTTGGAATAAACTGTTTTCACGCTGACCCCCTTCAGCATTCCCAGTTTGCCGGAGAGGGAACTGATGACGTCATTCGGAGCGTCCAGCACCACACTGATGATGGCGATTCCCCGGGTCCGGTATGGAATCCCCATCCGTCCTATGATGTATTCGGAATAATCATGCAGAATGCGGTTGATTTCTTCTGTGACGCCGCTGTTTTCCACGATGATTCCGGCCAGAGCGATTCTCGTTTCCATGTTTTTCATCCTCCGTCGATAAAAAAATCCCCGTGTACCGGGAAGGTGCGCGGGGATCATGGACAAAAAACTGCTGTATCTGCGTTCCATCTTCCGCCTCGGGAGAAGAGTCACCCTTGGATTTCAGAATGGCCGCGTTTGCAGGATCTTCGCTTCAGATGCGCGCATCTTGTTTTCAGATCATGGAAATTAACATATCACAAAGATTTTTTTTTGCAAGCGATTCCTGAAAAAAACAGCGGAAGTTCCGGATTTTCGCCGTGTTTGTCAAAGGAAGCGGACATGGACCTCTTTCATGTACTGATCGCGGAGAACGTGTTCCAGGCGCTTGACAATGTTTCTTCTCAACTCAAGATCAAGCGGCAGATTCGGATCCTGATACGCTTCGTTGATTTTAGTCCCGACGAGGAGTTCGATGACATCGTTCTGCTTGAGGAGAGTGACAAGCCTTCCCGCGGGATCCAGTTTCTGATGATCTCCTTTTTCAAGATAGGCTGCGGCTCTGGTCAGTGTGAAAATTCCCTCTGTCACAAGATCGATTCCGGGAATCAGAGAGGTTGGCGGCAGGTCTCCGGCATAGGATTCGAAGTCCGGCGACTTTTTGACGTTCAGTTCACGCGCAACGATCTCCGCAGAAGTTCCACCGCAGATGACTTTGGTCCCTTTGAATTCGCGGAAGAGCGCTCCGACCTCTGCATCGCGCTTCGGATCAACAGGCGGTCCCGTAAACAGAAGCAGTTTCTGCGGGGTTCGGAAATGAATGCAGGCTGCGGTGATGTCGTCCATCGGGCGCAGATGCGGTTCCTGGGCGATTGCCTGACGCAGAATGCGTTCTGAGAGCTCCTGTGCACCGGTTTCCGGATTTTGCGCAAGTTGTTCGACGGCATATTGTTCAGCGCCTTCACTCTGCCAGCCGAGAGGCAGACGTGTCGTACCGAGTCCCGCCTGGGTTACGCCGTCGGAAAAGAAGAGAAGATGATCCTGCGGATGTGCCTGAAAATGGAAGGCTGTCATCATGCGGTCCCGGTATTTCGGCGAGACGAACGCACATCCCGTGATGCGATGGGGTCTGCCTTTGCGCAGAAGAAGAAACGGTGGATTGCCCATTTCGACAACGTTGATCCACCCGCCGGGCCGGATATCCACGATCGTGAACGTGGAATAACTGATCTTGCGTTCGCGGCAGACGGGAAGAGCATCCATGATGATCTCCGCCGAATGTACGATTTCACGATCCTCCGCGACAAAGCGGAGTGCCATGGTGGCGGTCATGGTAGCAAGAATGTTCGCTTTGACTCCATGCCCGAGTCCGTCCGCCAGAACCGCGAGCATGCGGTCCTCATCCGGGAGACGGCGGAAGATGATGACATCGCCGCAGATTCGTTCGTCAAAATGAGTGCACTGGCTGCTGCCGGTGTCGATGAATAGTTTGTCGGCGGGATCGCTCATTTTCCGAAATTCTCCATGACTTCTTTTTCTTCGAGGGTGCGGCTGTCGGCGTAGTCATCGGCGATGGAGCGGAGGAGCAGTTCGGTATCGGCCATCTGTTCACCGAGTTTGCTTGCGATTTCCTGAACGGAGGCGAGGTTCTTTTCAATGACCTGTCGTGCGCGTGCCGCAATCTGCTCTCTGCGGAGTTCTGTTCCTGTTACATCAAAGATCGCGGCACCGACGACTTCGCCCGGATCGATGATGAAGATGTTGACGTTGAAGAGTTTATTGTCCACCTTCATGGAATCGCGCCGGAGCTCCTTGCCCGTGTTCAGAACGGATTCAAAGAGCGAGGCAAACGGGACGATCCGTCGCAGATCGGCTCCTGCCAGTCCCGGAGAGGCGTCGAACGCAATTTCCGTATCTTCGCCGAAGAGCTTGGCAAAATTGCGGTTGCACTCGATAATCTGGAGTTTCTTGTCTGTGATGACCACGCCGGACGAGATGGAGCGCAGAAGGGCGTTGGCTTTTTTCTGAGCCTGTTTTTTCAGATAGGAGACGCACATGGAAGGCTCGGCACGTCCTGCGAGCATGGCCATGGCAAAGTTGCGGCAGGTATCGTAGCCGCAGCTGTCGCAGTTGAGTTCATCCTCCGGGGTGGTTTTGCCGATGCTCCGCAGGGCTTCCGTGAGCTCCCGGGAATCGGGAACCGCCTGTTCGCTTGCGTTTGCGCGGAAGGTTTCTGCAATGCTCCCTTCAGTTTTCCGTTCTTTCGGATGGTCGGGGAATTTTGCTCCGCAGAGAACCCGCAGGCGTTCATGGAGTCCTGGTGAGTTGTGTTCCGTACAGGGGCCGTGTACGCATCCGCCCTGACAGGCGAGCAGTTCCACAAAAACGGTTTCCTCCGGCTGAATGGCATCAAGTCCTCCGAGTGCGAGCTTGAAGTTCCGGCATCCGGTGAGGGTCGCGTAATGGACACGGCCGTTTTTCGTCTGAAAGCGGATTGTGTCGTTCATTCCGCCCTCGATCGGATAGCGGGCTCCTTCCTCGGCAGATTCCGGAACAAATACGGCTGCTGGGTCCTCCGCAAACTGTTCCGGTACGATGTTCGCTTCCTTGAAGAGCTGTTTGAGTTCCGGATAAGAGAGGGCAGCGTCCAGAAGATCCGGATGGCGGTCTGCTTCGTTTTTCTTGGCGATGCAGGGGCCGGCAAAGACAATCCGGATGTCATTGCCGAATTTGTCGCGCAGAAGGCGACAGTGTGCCAGCAGAGGCGAGGAGACTCCGGTGATTCTGCCTGCCAGATTCGGCAGATATTTGCAGATATAGTCCACTGCTGCCGGGCAGGCTGAGGAGAGAAGCAGATCCGGTTTCCCTTTGTCCAGTTCGCGACTGACGTCGGCGGAGACCAGCTGTGCTCCCAGCGCCGTTTCGCTGACGCCGGCAAACCCGAGTTTTTTGAGCGCCTGAATCATCCGGGAGGGGGTCGTATCGCGGAATTCGCTGATCCACGAGGGCGCAAGGGAGAGATAGACCGGGCGCCCTTCCGAAAGCATCTGTCGGACGAAAACTGTGTCGTTGCGCACCTGTTTCGCCTTCACCGGACAGACTTCGACGCATCGTCCGCAGGCAATGCACATTTCCGGAATGACCGCCGCATGTCCATCACGGACCCGGATCGCTTTTACCGGACAGTGCCTCACGCATTTATAGCAGTCCTGGCACTCCGCTTCCAGTGTGTAAACCGGATAAGAATGATTCATGATACCTCCCCGTCTTGTTGTGTTCGCTTCTTTTCTGGAGAGTATACCTTGCGGAGGGACAAGAGTCAACCTTCCTTTGAAACTTTTTATGAAAAAACGCCGAAAAAAATCTTTCGACTGAAAAACAGATGCCATGAAGCTCTCTGCACACCCAATCCATCGGGCAGGAACGACAATTCGATCCGGCAGCGTGTTTCAAGCAAGAGCGGATGAATCCTTCTTTTATCCGTATCCTTTTCTTGAGCTTCTTTCGTTTCCATCGTACCATGGCGAATCCGGAACTGCTTGTCCCGGTGAGACTTGTGAATTCAGAGTCGATTTCTGGCGCATTGCCGGCTGCTTTCTGCCGGGATACCGGATTCACCGGGAATTTGCCGGAAGTGATTTTCCGGAATTCAGGCGGAACAAGCAGACCGGTGACTCCGTTGCAGAGGAGCCGGATCTTCGCATTGTCCGGCAGACGGTCTTCATGATTCCGCACATCTTTCGCGTCTTGTTCTTTCCGTACCTGCGGGACTGGTCCGGCTGCTGCCCGGAATTCTTCTTCAGGGAAGGTGGAAATTTGGAAAAAAAAGAAAATCATTTGCAATTTTACAGATCTTGCGATATTGTAAAAAACAAGAATCATCCATACAGACAGGAAAAGAATGATGAACAACAGCAGAACATCCGTTTTGAATCCGGGGAATGCCTTTGCATTCGTCGTTCTTTTTGCACTTCTTCGACTTACTTGCGCCGTTCCGGCTTGAGTGAGTCATTTCCTTTTTGAACTGACCATCGTAATCGAGCCGGATCGGCGTAAGGCGTATTGTGCTTTTCGCCGGAACCGGCGCCTGTTCCGACGCGAGTTCGATTCGTCTTTGCTTTCCGTTTTCAGCAACAAACTCAACACAATGGAGAAGAATCATGAACAGGTATCCCAAGTATCGTTATCCGGAAGAGTCCGGGATGAAAAACCGGGTTTGGCCGACCCGGAGAATTGAGCGTATGCCGCAAATGGTCCCTGTGGATCTGCGCGACGGCAATCAGGCGTTTGCCAAACCGATGGACGTCGAAACAAAACTGAACTATTTCAAACTGCTGGTCGAAATCGGATTCAAGGAGATTGAAGCGGGATTTCCTGCGGCATCCACGGAAGAATATGAATTTGTCCGGCGGCTGATTGAGGAAAACCGGATTCCCGAAGATGTCCGCATTGTTGTTTTCACTGCAGCGAAGGAGGCTCTTGTGGAACGGACCGTTCAGGCTATTGCCGGAATCCGCCAGGCGGTCGTGCATTGTTATGTTGCCGCGAGCGAGCTGCACCGTGAGTTCGTCTTCCACCGAACTCCCCGGGAGTTGATCGACTTGGCTGCGGATGGAACAAAAATGGTCGTGAATGCCTTGAAACGGTACGGCTTGTACGAAAAATGCGCTTATGAATTTTCACCGGAGGAGTTTTCCGACAGCGATCCCGCTTTCATTGTGGAACTGGCGGAGGAGGTTCGCCGGACATGGGGACGGAGCGGAAAGGAGAATTTTATTTTCAATCTTCCGGCGACAGTCGAACGCCGTCCGCCGAACCAGTATGCGGATCTGATTGAGCTCTTCACTCGGAACTATTCCGGGATGGCGGAAACAACCTTGAGCATCCACACTCATAACGATCAGGGATGCGCTGTCGCGGCGGCGGAGCTGGCGGTTCTCGCGGGCGCGGAACGGATCGAAGGAACTCTGGGCGGACATGGCGAGCGGACCGGAAACATGGATATCATCACATTCTCGCTGAATATGATGGCACGTGGTATCGAAACCGGACTCGATTTCCGTCATCTGCCGGAGATCGTTGCATTTATTGAACATGTGTCGGGTATTCGGACCGATCCCCGCCATCCGTACACCGGTGAGCTGGTTTTTACGGCGTTTTCCGGAACGCATCAGGATGCGATCCGCAAGGGAATGGCTCAGCGGGAGACAATTTCCGAACATTTCCGTCAGGGATGGAAGATGCCTTATCTGCTCATCGACCCGGCGGATATCGGGCGGGGATACGAAGGATTGGTCCGCATCAACAGCCAGTCGGGGAAGGGAGGAGTCGCCTATGTGCTGGAGAGCGTTTACGGAATTCCGCTGCCGAAAGCGATGCAGCCCGAGGTCGCGAAAGCCGTGCAGCAGGAGGCGGAACGTTTCGGCGGCGAATTGTCTCCGGCGGAGGTGCATCGCATTTTCCTGGAACAGTTTGTCGATCGACCGGGTGAGTTCAGTATCGGAGATGTGCGGATTTGCCGTCCTTCTCCGGAGGATGCCGAGAAAACCGAGGTTGAGTTGTGTGTTCGGACAAATGCGGAAGAGGCGGTTCATATCGTTTCCGGTTCCGCGGCTGGACCGATTGAAGCGGTTGTGAACGCTCTTCGGAAAGTTCCCGGAATGCCGGATTTTCAATTGGAGCACTATTCGGAACATGCCCTTCGGAGCGGTGCGGATGCTCAGGCGGTTGCATTTATCGCCTTGCGCTTCCCGGAAAACGGAGCCCTCGTATTCGGTGCCGGAAAAAACTCCAATGTGAACCTTGCAGCGGTTTCGGCGATTGTTTCCGCTCTGAACAGAAGATGAAAGAAAGGTATGGTGAAAAATGAAACGGAAGTGCTGGGAATGGAATGAGTTTCAGCAGATTGGAACGGATTATACCTCGGTCGACGAGGTGGCCGCTTACGACTGCCGCATGCGCAGGATGCGCGATATTGATGCGGAAAATCAGATGATTCTGGAGCTGTTGAAACTGCCGGAGAACGGATCGGTCCTGGAGATCGGAATTGGTACAGGAGCATTCCTCCGGTCGGCGGCAAAGGTGTGCGGCAGTTGTGTCGGACTGGATGTCTCTCCGGTTATGCTGGAATATGCGGAACGCCGGGCAAAAGAGGAGAATCTTTCGAATATTCAATTCGTTCACGGCGGATTTTTGAGTGGTTCGTTTCCGGAAAATGCGTTTGATGGAATTGTCAGCGGATTGGCTTTGCATCATCTGCCGGATCTCTGGAAAGCGGTTGCCCTGCGCCGGATTCATTCCGCGTTGAAACCTGGCGGACGCTTCGTGCTGCTGGATGTGGTATTCGACTGGAAATCAGAGTCTCCGGAATCATATTTTGAGCGTCTGGTGAAGGAACGGGATTCCAGCAGGGAGAGCTTTATCCGGCATATCGCGCAGGAGTACAGTACGCTGGACTGGATTATGAGAGGATTGTTCGAACATGCCGGTTTTGTGTTGGAAAGCGGAAGCGTTCAGATGGATTTTCTCCATCTCTACTGTGTTCGGAAAGAGAGTTCGTTTTCTCTTTGACTTCCCGAAACGTTCAGGGCGGGCTCCGGCACGGGGGGAATGATCGGACGATCACTCTTCCTGTGCAATTTTAGTGGAGTGTTTGCGGTATTGGAGAGGTGTCATGCCGAAGTGTCTGCGGAAAATACGGCAGAGGTAGTAGGCGTTCGGGATGTTGACCTGTTCCGTGATTTTGTGGATCGGAAACGACGTCTCCTTCAGCAGAAAACAGACATGCTGGAGCTTCAGCTTCCGGAGGTATTCCGCGGGAGTCTCTGCATGAAAACGATTCCAGTAGCGGAAAAAGTTCCGTCGGGAGAGCCCGTTTTCGCGCAGCAGGGATTCCATGGGAATCTCCTCTGTGAAATGAAGATGGAAATAGGAGGTGATCCGGTTGATCTTCTGCGGAATGCCCGGAGGGGTTTTTGTATTTTCCCGGCATTGGCTGACCACCTCTTCAAAGAGCTGCATGGCAAGCAGATCGATCCGGTCGATGGTTCCCGGTTTCAGAAGCTGTTCCGCCTGTTCATGCAGTTTGAAGAGCAGAAACTGAACCTCCTGTGTCAGTTCGATTTCCCAGAGCGGCGGAACGGAAAGAAGTCCGCTTTGGTCCAGCTCCGATTCCAGCTCCGCAGGATATTGAATGTAAACGGCTTCGCGGAGCTTTTCCACGCTGTAGGTGTGAATTTGTCCGGGGCGCTTCAGAATCGCATGGGGAAACGGCGTTTTGTAGACGATGCCGTCGATGACATCCTCTGCGTATTCCGCCGAGGAATTCAGACGGAGACAGAGTTCCAGTTTCCCGGAGAATGTTTTTCTCTCCTGCGGAAGATGCGGAAAGTGAAATCCGATTCTCTGACAGGGAAACGTCGTGGAGAACCGTCGTTTCAAAGTATTCAAATTGGCAAAAACGGATAACATGATATGGAGAACCTTTTTTAAGAAGTGTATCACAACATCCTCTCTTTTGCAAACCGATGGCACAAAAAGATTATTTGTTTGGCACGGGATGCCATTGTCGAACATCTTCTTCTGTTGTATAATATAGGAAATAAGACAAAACAGAAAAGAAGGATGCCACGCGATGAAATTATTTGCTGAAACAGGAAACAGGTTTTCCGGAAGAGATCGTTGTCTGCAATTCACATTGATAGAACTCCTTGTTGTTGTAGCGATCATCGCGATCCTGGCGGGACTTCTCCTGCCGGCTCTGAACAAGGCGCGGGAAAGTGCTCGCGGAGCCGCATGTGCAAGCAATATCAAACAGATGGGGCTTCTGTCGCATCAGTACAGCAATGAGAACGACGACTTTATCGTTCCCTGCTATGCCGATTACGAGGATGGCGGGGTCGCATTCGATGGACTTCTCTGGACCTACCTGTATTCAGGGGACGGGGTGCAGATCGCGGGAGTATCGAAACTGGGACGCACGAGAAAGTATTTGCAGTCTCCGTTTCACTGTCCTTCGCACTGGATTGTGGTGCCGGCGAGTGACGGGTATCGTTCCTTCTGCGCCAATCACCGGGTGATGATTTATACGCAGGGAACGACGAAATCGCCTCTGAAACTTACGAAGATTACGCTGCCTTCCGAGCGCTTCCAGATCGCGGAGAACCATCGGCGCATCGACCGGAAAAATTATGCATTCATCGGAACCAACCTGACGGAAAGTTATCCGGGCAAGCCGGGTACGCTTCCCGAACCTGTTGAGTACCGGGGAATTCATAACGGGAAAATGGGAGTCCTCTGCGTTGACGGTCATGCCGTGCAGGTGAATCCCTTCTCCTATACGGAGGAATATACGAAATACTGGATTCCGACACTTTATAATTCAAAATAAGGACAGGTGCTGTGATGGACAGATCAATATTCGGATATGTTGCAATGATCGCTTTCCTCTGCGGACTTCTGGCGGCGGAGGAGACTTTTACCGCGGAATCTCCGCGCTGGATGAACCCGGATTTCCCTTCTCCGCGGATAGTGAAAGGGTCCGCGCTGGATCTCACTTATCTGGCCGAGCCGGGACCTGCCGGCGAGTTCGGGCGGGCGGTGATCGGGAAGAACGGCTCTCTGGAGTTCCGGAACCGTCCGGGAGTTGCGGTCCGTCTGAATGGCGGCTCGGTACCGTGGTGGGAGCCGCGCAAGGCGGAGAATCTGCATCGGCACATGAAGGTGCATGTGGAAGACATGCGCCGTCAGGGGTATAATTTTACGCGTCTTTCCATTGACCGCAGTTTATTTGTCGGGACGGCGGAGGATCAGAAACCGGTCCACTCCGCACTGGATAATTTCGGCTATGTTCTGAAAATCTGTCGCGACAACGGCATCTATTCGATGCTGACTCTGGGCTCCTATTATCTCGGCTACAAGGAGGATCGCTTCAAGGAGCGCAACAACATCAAGTTGAAGATGCTTCTGGGCGATCCCGAGATCCGTTCCGCCTGGCGGCGTGTGGCGGAATGCGTTCTGAATTTTGTCAATCCTCATACGGGCGTTGCGGTCAAGGAAGATCCTTCCATTGTATTTGTGGAATTCTTCAATGAACTGGATCTGGCGGAGTATCAGCTTGGCGACCGGAAGAACACCGCCGACGAGGTCCGGCGGATCGCCGATCGGAAATTCCGTGAATTTCTGCGGAAGCGCTATGCTTCCATCGACGCCCTGAACCGGGAGTGGAAAAGAAAGTATGCCCGGTTTGATGAGATTGTGCTGGCCGGTGGAAAAATTCCCTCTTCGATCGTCAGTGCGTTCTGGCTGGACCGGGCGCGTGAGACGTTGAAGTTTTTTGCCTCCTCTGTCCGGGAGATCGGTTACGAGGGGCTTTTTGCCCAGTACAACTGGAGCAAGGATCTGAACAACTCCTTTGCGCGGGCGAAGGAGAAGGCGGGGATTGTGATTGTCAACAGTTATCATGCGCATCCGAGGGGATGGTCCGCGGTCGGCGGACGGGTGAAACAGACGAGCGCCGTCGGGGATCGCGGACGGTTCTGGGCGGATTCCGCGATGATGCGTCTGCCGGATCGTCCGCTGGTTGTGACCGAGCAGAATCATTGTTTCTGGAACCAGTATCTATATGAGAATGCGCTTCTGTTTCCCGCGTACAGTGCGCTTCAGGGGTTTTCCGCGATTATCACGCATGTTTCTCCGGTGGCATCGTATGTTCCGGCACGGGACATCAGCAACTTTCAGGCAGGGACGATTCCGACGATGCGGGTCAATGAGTTTCTGATGATGCAGCTTTTCAAGCGGGGAGATGTGAGGCAGTCGCCGCACCGGGTGGATCTGCTGATTCCAGATGCGTTCGTGGCGCGCAATGGAAGACGGGCTCTTGGAATGGCGGAACTGCCGTTGCTCTGCGGTTTCCGGTCCTGTTTTCCTTCGGCTCCGCTTCTTTCGCAGGTGGATCGGGCGGATCTGACGCTTCCGGCTTCGGCGACCCGTTCCTTTGCCACCTACGAATGGTCCAGTGAAACTCAGACTTTGCAGGATGACTCGCTGAATGAGATTGTCGGACAGATGCGCCGGAAAGGAATTCTCGGCAGCGGGAATCGTACTGATCCTTCCCGGGGAATCTATCAGAGCGATACGGAGGAAATCGAATTGCGTTCCCGGGAGAAGGTGCTGAAAGTCGTGACTCCGCGTACCGAAGGTGTAACTCTTGGAGCCGGAGCAAAGCCGGAAAAGCTCGGATTGCTGACGGTGCATTCGACGACGGTTCCCGCGGCGATCGGCATCACAAGCGTCGATGGCAAATCCCTTGCGGAGAGTTCCCGGATGGTGCTGTTCCTCAATACGATGTCCCATGCGGAAGGGATGGTCCTCAGCTCCGACCGGACGACGCTTCTCAAAAAGAGCGGCGCAGTCATGCTCGTGGAGACTGGCGTGGTCCGGCTGTCGTTCCCGCTTCGGAACGGCGGACGTTTCCGCCTCTATCCGCTCTCTCTGAACGGCATCCGCCGGGAGGCGCTTCCCTTTCAGCTCAAGGACGGCATTGCGGAGATTCGGATCGACACTGCGGCTCTGAAACACGGCCCCACGCCGTTTTTCGAACTGACAGCGGAGCTTCCCTGATCCGTCAGCGTGACGCTTCCCCCGCAAAACTCCCGCTCTTCCGGAAGACTGCAATGTACTCCTGATTGCCTTTCGGTCCTTTGACAGGAGAGGGAGAAACCTCCAGAAATTCCCATGCAAGACGTTCCACCGCAAAACGTTTCACTTTTTCCACGCATGCTGTGCGAACGTTTTCATCGATAACCACTCCTCCGGGCGGCACATCTTTCCGGTCTGCTTCGAACTGCGGTTTTACAAGGACGAACGCCCATGCTCCGGATGCCATGACGACATCGGCGGCAGGCAGAATCCTGGTCGAAGAAATGAAGGAGACATCCATCGTCATGACATGGATCTCCTCCGGGATGATGCTCCGGTCGAGAGTCCTGGCATTGATTCCTTCCAGACAGACAACGCGCGGGTCGTTCCGCAGTTTTGCATGAAGCAGTCCTTTTCCACAGTCTACTGCGTAAACTTTTTCCGCATTTCTGCGGAGCATCAGATCGGTGAATCCTCCGGTCGAGGAGCCGATATCGATCGCTTTCATGCCGGTCAGGTCCGGGAGATGCTTCTCCAGAGAAGGCTCCAGTTTTCCTGCTCCGCGGCTGGCAAAGGAATCCGTGGTATCCACCAGAAGTGCTGCATCAAACGGAACCAGTTCCGAGGCTTTTGCAATGACCGAGTCCGGGTTGCGACGGACTTTGCCCGCCATGATCAGGCGCAGCGCCTCGTCCCGATCGGCACAGATTCCGTGATTGCAGAGGTAGTCGTCAACGCGCAGTTTTTTCATGGAATTTTCCGTTCAAATTTTTGGAACGACGCCTTGTTCCGTGATGTAACCTGTAATCAGCGAAGCCGGAGTCACATCGAATGCCGGATTGTAGACCTTGATCGTTTCCGGTGAGATGCGTTTTCCGTTAAAGGTCGTGATTTCGGATTCGTGACGCTGTTCAATCGGAATGTGAGAGCCGTCCGGAATGGAACGGTCGATGGTTGAATAGGGGATTGCCACATAGAACGGCACATGATGGTAGTTCGCGGTGATAGCAAGCTGATAGGTGCCGATTTTATTGGCGGCGTCGCCGTTGGCTGCAACGCGGTCGGCTCCTACAATTACGAGATCGACCAGTCCTTCCCGCATGACCTGTGCCGCCATGGAATCGCAGATGGTTGTGACATCGATGCCATTGTAGGAAAGTTCCCATGCCGTCAGGCGGGCTCCCTGAAGAAGCGGACGTGTCTCATCCGAATAGACCCGGATGTTCAATCCCGCCTCTTTCGCCGCGTAGATCGGAGCAAGTGCGGTTCCGCATCCGCCGGTTGCGAGAGCACCGGCATTGCAGTGGGTCAGAATCCCCATGTTGTTTTGAATCAGAGAGAGTCCGTTGCTGCCGATTGCGCTGCACATGTCGATATCTTCGGCAAGGATTTCGAGCGCTTCATTCAGAAGCCGGCGGATCAGGAGTCCGGGATCGGTTTCTTCGGAATGGCGTATGGTCGAACAGCATCGGTTCAATGCCCAGGCAAGATTGACGGCGGTCGGCCGGGAGGATTCCAGGTAATCCGCCGTTTCCTCCAGACGGGAGAGAAATTCGCTCCTTGTTGCTGCTTGGAAGCGCTGGGCGCAGGCTGCGAGTCCGAGAGCCGCGGCACAGCCGATTGCTGGCGCACCCCGGACGGCAAGGGTTTTGATTGCCCGGAAGATTTCTTCCGCCTCGGAGAGTTTCAAACGTTCGAGCTTTCCCGGCAGAAGAGTCTGATCAATGATATCCAGAAATCCGGGCGCGGAGGCGTCAAGAGAGTCGTCCGGTTTCAGGTAAACGACACCTTCCGCGGTTTGCCATTGGACGGTATTGGGGCGATTCACAGCTACACCTCAATCAGTTGTCGGAGGGTTTTGCATGAAAGATGTCGTTCTCGGTTTTCACCTCATCGAGAAGCGGCAGATCATTGATCTCTTCGAAGTCGAGATCCTTTCTTGCGATTCGTCCGCCATCGACCCGGACTTCGGAGGTCTTCGGATCGAGGACCAGATAAGGTGTTGTTGTGGTCCGGATGTAGAGATCACGCCGTTCAAGCACTCCGTTGTAATTGTAAATGTAATGAGCGAAAATCTTCGGTGTGACGGCAATCATGATGTGAAAACGCGCCAGTGCATCAATTTCCCGCTGCGGCTGAAGATTCGGTCCCATGTCGAAACCGATTCTTCTGACAGCATAGACTTTTTTGTCATCGTCAATCATCATGTAGTAGAAGATGCTTTTGCTGTCGGTGAATTTCAGTAGTTTGTAGGTCCGGTTTTCGATTTTTCCGCTTTTTTTCTTTTCTCCGGTGTAGTCGGGCAGGCCGAACTTCCGTTCCCAGATGACTGATCCCTTCCGGATTTTGAAGGGAATCTCATTCGATTCATACGCAGATGGCAGCTGGGGATGTTTGACCGTCACCCGCGCAGTGTACATGCCCTCTTCCTGAAGGAAATAATATTTGGAGAGATTGAACGTAAAGCCCCTTGTCTCACCCGGTGCGAGGATCACGCCGCGGAGAAGCGGATTGCCGCTGCCGATCCGCCGTGCCAGCGTGCGTCCCGGTGTGATGATGCGGAAGGTAATATCTCCCTGAAGCTCCTTGGAGTTCCCGAATGCGATCGGATGCGACGAATAATTACGCATAACCATTTTTACATACACTGAATCGTAAAGCATAAAGAGGGGACGTCCCGGTTCGATTCTGACGGCGATCTGCGCCGACAGGGTTGCCGCCGATACAAACAGCAGCAGAAGCAGCAGCGATTTCATTCTCATGATCTTTTTCCTTCCATAATACCCGATCCTGTTGCGATTCCGAACCTGACATCCGGCATCTCTGTGCGAACAGGAGAACATTTCCTGTCCGGTCCATCCCTTATAATACTTCAGAAACCTGCGTTTTCCAGTGGAAAAACTCAGATTCCCAGGAGTTTTTCCATGGATTCGACGACTTTGTCTGCGGAAATGCCTTTGTGACAGCGGTATTTGTCGCAAGTCCGTTTGAAACACCTGCAGCAGTCCAGCTGCGGGGTCAGAACTTCGGCCTGATCGGAGAAGGGGCCCGTCAGGAGCGGGTCCGTCGGACCGAACAGTGCGGCAACCGGTGTTCCCACTGCGGCTGCAATGTGCATCGGACCGCTGTCGTTGCAGAGCAGAAGACGCGATTTCCGGATGCTTTCCACCAGTTCCGGAATTCCTGTCAGTCCGATGAGATTCAGCGCTGGAGTTTTCAGCAGATGTTTCAGGCTTTCTCCCTGCTCCTTCTCATTGGGGGAACCGAGGATCACAAAATACCAGTCCGGGTGCCTGGCTGCGAAGAGGTTGACGCACTCTGCGAAGAATGCCGGAGGCCATTGTTTGGATTCCCATCGGGCTCCGGGAGCGAGGGCAATCAGTTTTTCTTTTGCGAAACTGCAGAGAAGCGCATTGGTTTTTTTTGCCGCCGCAGCGTTTTCCGGCATTTCAAAGACGACCCGTTCCGGCAGGGGTTCGTTTAGAAATTCCGCCATCATCGACATGTTTTTGCAGACCGCGTGACGGCTGGTTTCTCCGGAATCCATTTTGTATTTGTAGAAAACTCTGGAAAGCGCTTCCCTGGTTTCGGCGGGGCCTGCGACGGTTTTTGTTTTTGCCATGCGCGCGATCAGTGCACTGCGAAGAAGCCCCTGAAGGTCAATGACCGCATCATAGCGGTTTTTCCGGATGTCGGAGAAGAGCGTGAGAAACGCTCCGGGAAATTTGCAGAGGCATCCCATTTCCTTTCGTTGAAAGAGAATGACATTGTCCACCGCCGGATGATATTTGACGACCGGTGCGAAAGCGGGAACCGCGAGCCAGTCGATCTGCGCATCCGGATATTTCGCCGCCAGCATGGAGACGGCTGGAAATGCGTGAATAATATCTCCGAGACTGCTCGGTTTAACGATCAGGAAACGCTTCATGAAAAATCCTCCGGAGGAAACGTGTCAGACGCCGCGGGCCAGTCTGGCGGCAAGACGTTCCGGCAGATTCGCCGCCCGGATTTTCTGCTGCGTGAGAGCAATGTTGTAGGGAATCCGGTAGCGGACCACCTGTTTTTTATCGGTGTCGTAAATGCAGAACGAGGCGCGCGGATCATGATTGCGCGGCTGTCCGATGCTCCCGACGTTCATCAGATATTTGACTCCCTGCTCAATCGTGATCGGAATGGCATCTGCGATGGAGAAATCGACGTCGCCTTCCGAGGTCCATTCCGGAATATCTTCAATGGTGCGGTTGACGCGAAGCGCGATCGGGCGTTTGCTGAATGCCACGGGAACATGGGAATGACCGCAGAAACAGAGCTGGGTGAACTGATAAGAGAAGTTGTCAGCAGCCTGATGTGTATCAAAGATGTAACCCCAGGCGTCCGGACCGTCGAGAGTTGCGTGGACGATCGTCATGTTGGCGCCTTTGATGGTCAGACGCATGGGCAGTCCGGCAAGCCATTTCCGGTCCTCATCGGTGAGTTGAGCTTTGGTCCAGAGAACTGCTGCCTTTGCGTGGGGATTGAATCCTTCCATTACTTCATCGTTGTTGGAGACGTATTCGTCGTGATTGCCTTTTACGACGGTCAATCCCGGCAGGTCCCGGACAATTTCCAGACACTCTTTCGGATTGGCATTGTAGCCGACTATGTCGCCCAGACAAACATAGGAATCCACTTTTTCCTGGCGACAGATGTCAAGAGAGACATCGAGCGCCTCCAGATTTCCGTGTATGTCGCTGAGAATCGCATATTTCATTTTTCCATCTCCATAAAGTCTCTGATCAATGATAGGTTAGCAGTGAGTGAATGCGGGAACATCCTTTGACATTGGAACGGGGGGAGAGAAATCCCAGTTCGATGATGAAATCCGCCGATACCACTTCCGCTCCGAGCCGGTTGATCAGACGGATTGCCGCGTTTACAGTTCCTCCGGTCGCCAGCAGATCGTCCACGAGGATCACTTTCGCTCCGGGTGCCAGGGAGTCCTTCTGGAGTTCAATGGCACCTTCGCCGTATTCCAGCTGATAGGTTTCGCGGATCGTTTCGCGCGGCAGTTTGCCCGCTTTGCGAATCGGAGTAAAGCCGCATTTCAGAATATGTGCAAGGGCTCCGCCGAATACAAAACCTCGGGATTCGATAGCAACCACTCTGTCGATGGATTCTCCCTTGTGATGGTCTGCCAGTTCCGCGATGATGTCGTTGAACAGCTCCGCGTCTGCTGCGATCGGCATGATATCCCGGAAGATGACGCCTTTCTGCGGATAATCGGGTATGCTGACCACCCGGTTCGCGATACGCTCACTCAAATCATTCATAGTCGGACTCCACGATTCCTTACTCTCAAACAACAATCAAAAAGCGAGAGATGCGGCATAAGCCGGATTCTGTCACCCTTTCGGGGGGCGATCATCTGTCTATGCGGCCAGAACCCGGAATTCAAACGTCGCGGGCAGCGACTCATTCCCTATTTGGCCTTGCTCCGGGAGGGGCTTGC
>CASEYW010000003.1 GCA_949292215.1 uncultured bacterium | reverse complement strand
GAATCCCGGAAATCCGGAAACGACCGTAACGGACAAATCCGCAAATCACATGAATACACTTCACGGAAGAGGTGTCGATATTCGTCCCCCCCTCAAAACCGTTCGGCATTCCCTTTGCCCGAAACAGCGGATCGAATGACGATCTTCCTCCATGGTTCAATGGATAAGTAAACGAGCGTTTCTCTCCCGGTCCAAGCACAAAAACCCCGATTTTATGACGGCTCCACATCCCCAGGCAGATGTCCCCTGTCACCGCACGCTCCCGATCAAGATTTTCAATTGCAAAGGAAATAAAACGAAATCGGGAGAAATCCCAATTTTTTCCTTTTTCCGGGACAAGCACGAAATAGGGCCAGGGATTCGATCCCGTCCGGAATTCGGCCGTCACACCGCCGCCGGAATCCGCCGATACGGAAATTTTCTTTTTCCAGGAGACCTTCAAATTTTCACGGTCCCAGTGGACAGCTTCTTCCGCCCCGAGCGGAAAAAATGCCGACAGCAGACAACAAAGTGCAATGCAAAACCATCCAGACTTCATCACTGATCCCATCCGCATTCATATTTGCCGTCAAGGCGGTACTGCATCATATTTTCACTGATCCTCCGCATCATTGCGGTAAGCTCCCAGAAGGGTGTATCGCAGCAGTCGATTACGCCGATTGCAAGATTTTCTCCATCGAACCGTCCGGTGAGCGGCTGATTATTCCAGCAGAAATAGTGAGCTCCAACCACCTGCGGATGCAGAAGAATTCCCTGCATGATCCGCAAATAGGCATGGGCACGGTCATTCTGGGTAATTCCGGCAGGGCGCATATCCGCATTGAAGGCGCCGCGGTCAAGAACTCCCACATGGAATTCGGTAATCATGATCGGCTTGTCCTTCGGCAGTCCGGCGGCACGGAAACCATCCATGCTCCAACTGTAAATGTTGCGGGAGACGATATCTGCATATCTCGATGCAGCCGCATAGGCCTCCGGATGCCAGCCGAGATGCAGACGGGACCCCAGATACAGATGATTCGGAGAAAACTCCTTCACAGTCTTCCGGCAGAGAAAATAGAAGCGATCCAGAAAATGCGCATTGAACGCCAGCATATCTTCGAAACTCTTTTCCGGGTCCGGCAGAGTCGTCGAATTCAGGACTTCCTTCCAGTTTTTGTAACGGGTCCCCCATTTACGATTGAGGGCGGAGACCGTCACATATTTCGTATCAAGCATTTCCACAAATTCCTTCTTCGACGCATTGTCTGCTGGAGCGGAAAACGCGCTCCGTGCAATGGCAGTCCGATCGCCCCATTTGATCTCGTTGCAGATGAAAAAGCCGATGCACCAGGGATCGTCTTTCGCGGCGACGGCATCCGCAGCCTTCGTGCTGTTCCGAAGAACCTGATCGAAATCGGGATCGAAAACATCCCGGAACCTGCGGAACCCTTCCACTTTCGGAATCCATTTTTTTCCGCCAGCC
Organism: uncultured bacterium; assembly: GCA_949292215.1. Taxonomy (GTDB): domain Bacteria; phylum Verrucomicrobiota; class Lentisphaeria; order Victivallales; family UBA1829; genus UBA1829. Next base: position 1,040 of record CASEYW010000003.1, on the reverse strand, counting down.
AGACGCAGTTCCATGGCGTAGGGAGTGTGATGTTTCCGCTGAACCTCGGTACAGCTCCAGTTTCCGATCGTGTTAATCCCCCAGGACTGAAGACGTTTTCCGACAAAATCCCAGTACACCTTCTGATAATCGGCGCCGTACTTTCGCTTCAAGTTGTCGCGAATGAAATTGAAACTGTAATTTTTGCGTCCGATCTTTCCTGTTTCATACCATTTCGGGTCGCGCTCCCTGCCCCAGGCATTCGGAGTGATGGCGTTGATCCCGTGCGAGAAGAAGAGTCTGCCGTCGGGATCGACGAGGAACCACTTTCCCTGATATTTCTCCGTCCGGAAGAACCCGGTAGGTTTGAGCTGCGGCCCTTTCCGCCATCCGCCCCACTTGTTCCAGTCGGCGATCCGGGGTTTGAGAGAGCGTTTCTCCTTGTCGAGCCGTTTGGCGAAGTCGGCATCGGAATGGATTTTATCGGGCCAGTCCTGATGAACGTACTGCCCGTAGCGGTCGATGAACGGATAGAAGCGGGCGGGATCGTTGACGGGAGCGCCGGGACCGGTGTACGGGGTCTCCAGACGAATGTTGCTGATCCGGTAATGCGCGGAATGTTTTCTGGAATACCCGGCAAGATTATGTCCCCAGAAAATGATGGCGTCGACCCGTCGCCCGTCAATGTTTTTGAGACCGGGAATTCCCGGCGGGGTTGCGCGCAGACCGTCGATCCGGCATTTGGCGAACTCATCGGCCTGCGGATAGTAAAGTCTCAGAGTCCGTTTTTCCTTCGGATTCAGTCCGAAACCGCTGTTGTTGGCAATCTGACGGGTGCCGACCAGCGGATTGGTCACTCGGATGGAGACAATCACCTGCTGATCGTCATCCATGTTTTCAATGTCCGCGCAAAGATGCTGATAACGCGAGAGATCCCAGTAGAGTTCTCCTTTCGGCGGAGGCAGAAGGATTCCGGGATTCAGCAAAGTATCATCAGTCATTCTGACATCCAGCGCAAACCCGTTTTCCGTTTTCACTTTTTCCACTTTGATTCCATCGGT
>CASEYW010000002.1 GCA_949292215.1 uncultured bacterium | reverse complement strand
CTGCGACAATATTCAAAACAATCGTTTTCCGGCATTTCATCGAATCTTCTTTTGCTGTATTCCATGCTTCAAACAATTCATTCAATTTTTTCAGACGATCTTCCGAAAAATCCGGACGCTTCTCCTTCAAATTAAGAATCCCCAGCCGGACGCGGCCGTGCAGATTGCACTCGGCCTTCTGGAGCAATTCAGGGTCGATTTTGCCGCTTTTCCCAGCGTAGATGGCTGCTTTGGCCGACTCCTCCGCCCACTGGGAAACTTCGCCGGACACGACATCCGCTGTATTCTCATCATACAGAGAGGGACCACGCCAGTCGATGAACTGTTCCCGGATCTGGTAATGTGAGCATACGGATCCTTCGGGTTCACGCTGACGTTTTCAAGGATATTCCACATGCAGCGAGTGCTTTTTGGAAATCTTCCGGGGCAGGAGTCCGGTTTTGGGCGAAATAGAAGAACAGGAGCATCGACAACTCCCGCTCTTTTCTGTCTTGCGGGTAAAATACCGACTGCAGCAGTTTCCGTTCTTTCTGCCAATAGGGAGAGGGCAACTCTGCAGCCTCCTTGATCTTCTGAAGAATCCGGTCAACTAGCCGCAGATAATGGATCGCAAACTTGTCTCTGTCTGCCTTCGGAAGAATCTCCGTGAACTCATGGAACGAGACAAAAGGCAACTCTTCTTTCCAGTTCGTCTGGTTCGCAAGTTTTTCGATCTGGGCGCCGCAGTTCCGATTTTTCATGTTTGCCTGTGCGACCGCGAGCCTGGCTGCCAGCGCGAAAAAGGCGTCGTCAGGGAGAGCTTCCTCCGCACGGGTGAAAAAGGCGTCGGAAAGTTCTTCGATTTTTTTGTTCCAAATACAACGGGATTTGCCAAGCAGTCCGGCAAATTCCCCCTTGAAGTTCTCCCACTGGGTCAGTTGAAGTCCGCGGGCGTTCAGCTTCACGATCAGGAAAATATTAGAGGCTGCGGAAAAATACGCCATCTCCAAAGGCGACTGGACTCTTCTCGCCAGATGGTACAGACGCTATCTGCATGACGATGATGAAGTCTTGCGTTGCACTGAGAATGCCTCGAAGAGCGAGTGAGCAGTCGCTTTTTCGCATCGTTTTGCACCCCAACGATTTGATAAGAGAAAAGTTGTTTTTGCATCCGTGCGAAACAGACAATCGGTTTGGTTTTACGCTTCTTTCGGATTCGGATGATTGCAAGCCCCTTATCGGAATATTTTCCATAATTCCTATTGATTGTTTATCGTTTGAAAAGTTGCCCCTATTCAACCAGTGCAGAAAAGAACAGGGAGTCTCGAGATTTCTCGGGACTCCCTGAACAAGAAAAACTCTGAGAAGGAATTCAGATTTTTTCCCACGGCTGCCATGTGGAACAGCTTGTGCCGGGGGATGTCTTGTTTCTTCGAACCGGACAGGGCGCACAGGGAACCAGCGCATCAACGGCGACTGGTTTTCTGTTCCAGAAAAAGATCTGTCTTTCCCCTTCCCAGTATCTGCAGGTAGCACATTTTTTCTCGTTCAAATTGACTCTGTAAGCCTGTGACATAATTTTCTCCTTTTCTTTTGTTTTTTTTATTTGAGGAAGATCCGGAATCTTCTATTTTTCTTTTTGCAGAAGAGTTCCTTCCTGATCCTCTATTGGTTCATCCCATTGAATTTCAACACTCCATCCGATCGGTTTGAAAAGAGCTTCAAGAATCTCTCCAGCCTGCTCCTGTGCCATCTTTGTGTAGCTGGGATTTGCTACTCTTTTTTCGATTCCTCTCTGAGCTCTTGGCATAGCCTCCTTATAGAATTGGTCCTTGACCTTCTGCGAAGTATACCAGTAGTAGCCTTTCCGATATACGACTGTTCCGACTTTAGGATCCAGATTTACGGTCGGAGCTTCCATTTCCGGCAATGGAAGTTTCACTTTCAGATGTTTGCATTCCGGATCTTCTTCCAGGACCTCAAGTTTTTTCAGATCAATCGAAACGAGAGCGTGTCCGCGAACTCGCTGCCAGTAGAAGCTGCTTGCATCGACAAGTTCACCGGTGAAACGGTATTTTTTCACCTTCCCCTCAGTAGCTTCCTGCTTATCAAAGAATCCGACCGAGACTTTCAGCAGGTAAATCCGATTGATCTTCTTGATTTCCGAAATGACCGGAGCGATATACATTTTTTCTTTACCGATCCCAGAAAAGAAGTCAGGAAAGCAGAAATGCGAAAGAGAAAAGAGTGCTCCACCAAAAACGCTGAGTCCCAGGACGATCAAGATTGCTGGACCTGCAACTGGTCCCAGGCATAAAATAAAGCGGATGGCTTTCATAAACAGTTTCATTCTTTCGTCCTCCAGAGAATTGTGACTTCGGTATCCACATTTTTATAGAAATCCTTCAGGGAAAGATTCGTCAGTATTTTTACGGTTTCAATCAATTTCGGGTCCATTGCATTTTTCCGGATCGCCTCTAATTCCTGACGACGCAGTTCATCTCCCAAATTCATAATGCTTTCTTCCTGCCTGAGAAATCCTTTTTGACGATCAACAATTTCAGAATTTGAAAAATTGATCCGGCTGTTAATGACCTCTGGAGGTGGAAGAGAAATCTCAATAGAAT
>CASEYW010000001.1 GCA_949292215.1 uncultured bacterium | reverse complement strand
TCTCTTTTTGTCAAGCAATGTCGTAAAACTTTTTTCGACTTTCTTAACTCAATTCTTATCTACGATCATCACCTTTTTCAGGCGCAGACTCATATTCTAGCACACTTCTGCGTTTTGTCAAATCATTTTCCCGAAAAAAATTAAAAATACTTCCCCCGCCCTCTTCAACATACACTCAACTCATCGAACAAACGCCCCCTCTACCGGGGATTTTCTCTTCCTTGTGCTTGCGCGCCATGACTCCCGCGGCCAGCTTTTTCAGCGGAACCGAACCAGGTCAACAACCTCCACCATCATTCTGACTATCCTGACGTTCACTGCATCCTGAATTTATTGCGGCCTTCCGGGATTCGTTCAATTCTCTTCCCATCCGCATCAATAAATAAGGTTCTGATTTCCGGAGACAGCGTTTCTGAAAAGGTCTGTCCATTCACGAATAATGAAGTGGAAAGTGCATCGGAATCAACTCCACGCGGCGCAATCACAGTCGCGGAAAGGACCCCTTCCACAGGAGAACCGGTAACTGGATGAATGATATGTGTATATTGTTTACCGTCAATTGTCACATAACGCTCATAACTGCCGCTCGTGGCGACACTCTCATTCAGCATGTCGACCAGAGCACAAATGCCATCGGGATTTTTCGGATCACGAACTGCGATGGTATAGCATTTTCTGCCAGGGGGCGGCTCAGGAAGACAACGCATATTCCCGCCAAGATCAATAATTCCAATCCGGACAGATGTATATTTCAGAACAGCCTCCGCTGCCTTGTCAACCGCCCATCCTTTCGCAATTCCACCAAGATCAATCGTAACCCCGGGAACTTTGAAAGAAACCGTGTGATCCGCATCATTGAAAAGAACTTTATCGAAACCACAGACTTTTTTCGCCCGGGCGATCTCCTCCCCATCCGGAAGACTCCTGCGCTTCCGATGAAACCCCCATACACTCATCAACGGACGAATCGTAGGATCAAACGCACCATTGGAAATGCGATGAAACTTCCGCGTCTCCTGTAAAATCTCCCATAGAGCAGCCGAACAGACAAAAGGTTTCTTCGCTGCGGAAGCATTCAGCCGCGACAATTCACTCCCCGGATCAAAATAATTGCAGAGAGCAACCACTTTTTCCATTTCACCCCGGGCAAGACGAAACGCTTCTTCAATTTCATCTTCGCTGGTATCCGTAAAACTCAGAGTGGCTTTCGTGCTCATAACAGGGAACACAATTGCACTCTGATACAACTTTCCTTCGGGCTTGTCAAAATAGTGAATCCCCGCCATCAGAATACAAAAGATTGCAAGCCAGAAAACAGCCACCCCGATCCGTTTCATTTTGCAGACTCCTCCTTCAAACAGCTGGAAAACGCTTTCCTGATTTTATTTTGCTCTCGGATGAAACTTTTTGTGAACCGCAAGAAGCTGACGCTGATCCACATGCGTATATATCTGTGTTGTTGCGATATCCGCATGCCCCAGCATTTCCTGTATCACTCTCAAATCAGCACCATTTTCCAGCAGATGGCTGGCAAAGGAATGGCGCAATGTATGCGGATGGATGTTCTTCCGGATTCCCGCGAGACGCGCAGTTTCCTTGATGATTGCCCAGATGCGCTCCCGGTCAAGCACCTTGCCTCGGTTGGATAAAAACAGTGTCGGTTCATCCGGCGATTTCAACAGATAAGGACGCGATTTCGACAAATACCGTTTCAGAGCCTGAAGTGCAAGATGACCGATCGGAACTATCCGCTCCTTGGACCCCTTCCCGAATACACGGACCACAGCATCATCAAAATGAATGGAGGACACCTTCAACGCGGCAACCTCCGATACCCGCAGCCCGCACGCATACATCACTTCGAGAATCGCACGGTTCCGGATCGCAAGAAAATCTTTCGCATTGACGGCGTAAACATTCATCATGGCGTCCACTTCCCGGGATGAAATAAATTCTGGAAGAAGCCGCCAGAGTTTCGGAGAATCCATCACGGTCGTCACATTTTCCGGAATCAGTTTTTCCTGATAGAGGTATTTGAAGAATACTTTGATCGCCACCAGGCGTCTCGCAAGACTCGCTGGCTCCATTCCGGCATCCTTGTGTTCACCAAGGAATTCAATGATGTCATCCCTCGTCACATCCCCGAAACTGTTTCTCCCGATGCGCTGCAGGTAAACGATAAAATCAGAAAGATCACTTCTGTATGCCATGACGGAATTCTGACTCAACCCCCGTTCAATGGCAATATAACCGCAAAAATGTTCCAGAACTCTGTTCATTCCTTTCCCTTCCCGGATTGCAGGGGATTAATATGACATAAATTCCATCTTCCGTCAATTCCCCGCAACTGTTTTTTTCGGAAAAACCATTAATTTTTTTTATTTTCCCGCCAGGAGGCCCTTCAAACGGCATCGCTGGAATCAGGGGAGGAATTCCGCTTCATCCCTTTTCTCTTTTTTAATGGAGTTTCTGTTTTCAAACTTTAAATACCCTCTTTCAGGAGTTATATTAACGAAAACGTATTCAATTCAACAGAGATCGGGAAATGCAATCATGAAATTATCAAGCATCGGAATAAAACTGCTGTTCTTTTTCGTTTCCGTCCTGCTTCTTTTTCTTTCAGCCGCATGCGGAATCGACTATCGACTCAATGCGGTGGAAAGAGCCCGGGCTTATGCTCTGAAAAACACGAAGGACCTTTCGGAAACCGACCGGGATTTCATTCGATACAACGACCCGGAAATCATGTCGAATCTCATTTTCAAAAGCAAGGTTCCGGAAAAAGAGGATCTGGGGACCGGTCCGAACCGCTTTGACTCCTATGAAGTTGAAAACAATCCGAATTACGATTATATGCACACAGCGTTTGTCTGGCATCTCCCGAAGGCCGGATTCTCCGTTCTGGTGGACGGCGCGGGAGAACGCGATTTGCGCGGATGGGATCCGGATTGCGTCATCTATAAAAAATTCATCCCGGAAAATACCGCTTTTGCGGCTGCACGCATCCGGGCCGTCACCTTTCTAGTCAATTTCTTTCCGGAACTGGACTTTGCTGATGTCAACCGGGTCCGCTTCAGCGAGCCAATGGTCCTTCCTACGAACTTTTCTCTCGAAAATCCGGAAGAGCAGACACGGGAAAAGCAAATGAAAAAATGGATGGATTACATTCGTACCGGTGAAGGCCTCGCACAGAAACCTGTTCAAATCTCCCTGGTCTGGACCAGTCCTGTCAACGGAGATAAAATCATTGTCTGCGGAACCGCACCTCGCGAGAATCTGATCGGCTGGACTCCCGTAAAAGCGTTCCTCCTCAAGCCGCAGGAACTGGAATCGGCCGTCGTAAAACAGCGCAAAGTCGAAATCCAGGATCCCAGAAACGAAAAAGGCGAACAGATCATCACTCCGGAACTGAATCCTCGGAAAACAATTCAAATGCAAGTTCCGACCCGACCGAAAATCAGAAGATAACACTCTTTGCGCGGTCTCCGGATGGCATTCCAGCAAAATTCCTTCTTGCGGGAAGCTGAGCCGATTCGGACCCTCCGATGCTCTCAGGAAAGCCGGAATCATGTCGAAGCGATTCAAAACAGCATACATTGAACTGACAAATGTATGCAACAAACACTGTCCTTTCTGCAAAGGAACAACGCGTCCCCCGGAATTCATGGACCCTGTACTGTTTGCAAAAGCGGCTCGCGAAAGTGCTCCTCTTGCGGAAAAGGCATGTCTGCACATTCTTGGGGAAGCATTGCTCCATCCGGAGCTGCAAACCATTGTTGAAACGGCAAACCGTGTTTCCCTGCCGCTGGTCCTGACAACAAACGGAACTCTGTTTTCTTCTCCGAATGCGGAACTCCTGCTGACGCATCCGTTTCGCCAGTTGAATATTTCTCTTCACTCGGGAGTCTCGGAAAAGGAGCTGGAGGAGATTCTTTCCTTCACAAACAAAATCAGGACCTGCAACCCGGAGATGTTCCTGAATCTTCGCCTGTGGAATGTCTGTGAACGAAATCCGGATTATTTGCGGATCATCGCATCCCGTTTTGGAACCACCCGGCTTTCTCCGAATCAGACTAACGAACGTTTCGTTCCGCTTGCGCCCCGGCTCCGGCTGCATTTTGATGACTCCTTTCACTGGCCGGATCCGGCATCGCCAGCCCGTTCTGCACAGGGGTTCTGCCGCGGTGGAATTGATCAGTACGGGATTTTCTGCAACGGGGATGTAACGGCGTGTTGTCTTGACGCAGACGCCGCACTGAATTTCGGCAGCATTCGGACACAGTCATTGTCTTCCATTTTATTTTCACGAAGGTTCGAACAGATGCGCAACGCATTCCATCGCGGACATGTCACGGAAGAGTTATGTCTGCACTGCACATATCGCGACCGTTTTTCCCCGGCAGCCGAACACGAACCTTCACCGACTCGCCATCCATGAAACCGGAAAAGCCGGAAACCTCCATTTAAAGGGAGGAATCCTGCGACGCCCTGGAAGAAAACAACCGCGGTTATCTGCTCCATTCATATCGGGGAATCCGTCTTCCATATCCACGTTCAGCGCATGGAACAGCGATGAGAAGCTGGCGGTCCTCAGCCCTCGACCCGGCAGAGGGAGGAATAATATTCATTGAATTCCTTGAAAGAACGATTGTAACGTTCCAGTTCCTCTTTTGCAAGCAGTTTACGCCGCTGGTCGGAATTTCTCTGCATCGGCAGAGTGAGGATATCGAACAGTTCCGAGACGCTGTGCAGAAGACTGATTTCCATGTCGCCGATGGAATCGTCCACCAGACGGATCTTCGCGATGGCAAGAGGACCGCCAAAGGATTCGATTCCGCGTTCACAGGTTGCCATCTCCAGAGAAGTTTCCGCGGAAACTTTCAGCACTTCCAGGATTTTCCGGATGGTCATCAGAGTAGGGAGACAGGGATCCTCTGCGGATTTGCCGTTGCTTTCTTTCCGGATGTAGGTCAGGTTTGAGAGCACAACGTCGATCAGCCTCAAACTGAGTTCGTAATAGGCGGCGCGCAGGGAATCATTCAACATGAAGAAACGGGATTTGAAGAGGACCGTCAAATTTTCATAAGCGCAGTCGCTGCGGGCCAGCCGGACGGGAAGATTCATTCCCGCAATCGGATTTTTCCCTGCTTCCGTTTTAAATTCAAACGGAGAAATCATTTTGATTCCGCGTTTGACTTTCTCAAGCACTCCCGAAGACTCTTTTTCCGGCATGATTCACCTTCTCTCTTGCTGTTAGTGCGGTTTCCTGTACACTTTGCCGAAGACCTTCATCACCTGTTGAAGATCGCTCCAGGCATCCTTCTTCCCCGCTTCATAACGGAGCAGATAGGCCGGATGGAAGGTCGGCATGACCATGATCCCCCGGTAATCAAGCCAGTGCCCGCGCATGCGCATGATGCCGCTGCGGTTCAGCAGCCCCTTCAGCGCTACGCTGCCGAGGAGAACAATCACCTTCGGACGGACCAGTTCAATCTGCCGCAGCAGATATGGAAGACAGGATGCCATTTCGTCGTCTGTCGGATTCCGGTTTCCCGGCGGACGGCATTTGACGATGTTGGCGATGTAAACCTCTTCGCGCTTGAACTGCATCGCGGCGATCATCTTTGTCAGAAGCTGTCCGGCTTTTCCGACAAAGGGCACTCCCTGAGCATCTTCGTCGGCACCGGGACCTTCGCCGATAAACATCAGTTCCGCGTGTTCGTTGCCATCGGCGAAAACCACGTTGGTTCTTGTTTCGCAGAGTCGGCATCCGTGACAGCGGAATGTCGCCTGCCGAAGCTGGTTCCAATCCATTGATGCGACCTCTTCCGGAGACGGAGGGCCCGGTCTCTGCGAAGAAACCGCCTGACTTTCTGTGTTCGACACCGCGGGATGCCGACGTTCCGGCGAAGCAGCCGGTTCCTGATGCCCAGGCATCGCCGCAGAGGGCGGAACGGAAGATGCGGCAGAGGATTCCCGCCGATTCCCCGAAAGACAGGAGAGGGATGTCCGAATCGCCGGAGTCCCGGAGGACGCCCGCGCCGCTCCGGCTGATGCTGTCCGCACCGCAACGTTCGCAAAAAACTCCGTCAGATGGTCGCGATTGATAAAAACATTGCCGTACTGATCCTTCTCATTTTGCAGGCATTGAATGATTTCATCGAAAATATCCATACGTTCCGGAGCTCCTTTGTTCCCGCCTAATGTATTACGGAGGATCGGTTCTTTCAAGGAGAAATGCAAAAATACTTTGCAGAGAGACAAAATTTTCAGAAAAAATCCTTTTTTACGCTTTTATATCACGCAAAACAGAGGTACATTACTGTTTTGTGTAGTTGTGATTGATTGGGGTATGCACAAGATGGGGCAGAGTTTTGAATCACTGTTAATGCAGAGAGCCTCGAAGGAGGTTTTCAAAAAGGGGAAAGCGCTTCTGAAGTCCGGGGAACTGCTTTGCTGTCACGAAACCCTTCCGGGTGTTCTGCGGGCGGTATTCCGCGATTCCAAAGGGAATGTTTCCAGAGTTGAGGTCAGGGGATTTCCGGATGGTCCGTATACGGCCGCCTGTTCCTGTGAGACAAATCCGAATGCGTTCTGCTGTCATGCCATGGCGGCGTGCCTGCACCATGCGAAGTACACCATCAAGCCGCAGGAAGAGCTCACCGCGGATGGTCCTGCCCAGTACGCCGGCCTGAAATTTGCCGGGCTGCCGGAACTTCTTCAGCAAGTGCTGAATCCTCCTGAGGCAACCGTTTCCATCAATGCGGAATCCGATTTTCCTCACATGCCAAGCAAATGGGAACGGACCCTTTTCACGGTAACACTCCGTTGGAACAACCGGGACTATGCCGGAAATCTCAACAACTTGCGTCAGCTCCACTTCGGAAAGAATCTGGCGGTTTCGCTTCAGTTGAACTCGTTTCCGCAGCAGGACCGGCAAATCATCCGCTATCTTGCCATCAATGCCCAGCAGGACGGCACAAAACTCTCTCTCAATGCCGAAGAGACGGCCGAGTTCTTTCACTGCCTGATTGATTTTCAGCGTTTCTTCCGCATGAAGGAAAAAGTAGTCATTCACAAGGACCACGCAGAACCGGCACTTCTGGTGGAAGATGCCGGAACCGGCTGTATTCTCCGTTCCGCAATCATTGTCAAAGGAGTCCCGCTTCCGCTGAAGGATGTGAAAGTCGTCGCCGGACGTGCCGGCTGCTGGGTCGGAATGCTCGGGGAATACTGGTGGATCTGTGCGCAGGCGGATGTTTCGTGGATCCGCAATTTCCTGCGGACTACGGTACAGCCGTGCGACAGGAAATCCGCAGAAATTCTCGTCAAATCTGAATGGCTTCCTGTCAAGATCATTGAAACGGGCAGCGTGCAGGTCTCGCAGCGTAAATTCAAACCGTTTTTCGACGGAGGACTCCGCGTCGACGGAGCCCTTGAAATTGAAGTTCTGTTTGATTACGACGGACACCTCTGCAAAGGCGATCAGGAGCGCCTGGCGCAGCAGGACGGCATCTACTGGCGGCGTGATTCCGCGGGCGAGGCGGCTGTCGTCAGAGAACTGATGAATTTCGGATTCAAAATGACCCGGGGCGGAGAGAGCGGCGACCGTGAAACAAAGCTGCTTCTTCGCGACCGTGAAGCCATCGGCGTCTTTGTCGATGAACTCATTCCCGGCTGGATGGGCAGTCACCGCAAATTTGCTCTTTCCTCCTCGCTGGCAATGCTCTGCGGCGATGCCTCCTCACTGAAAATTGATTGTACGGTGGAAGAGGCAACCGATACCGCATTTGATCTTAAAGTCACACTGCGCGGAGCAGGCGTGCCGGTCCGCTGGCGCGATCTGGTCCGTGCGGCGGAACACAACGAGCTGTTTCTCTCTTCCGGATCGGCGCTTCTGATCAAGATTCCGCCTCAGCTGCGGCGTCTTGCCGCGGGAATGGCGGATACAGCGTCCCCCGTTCCCGGAAAGGAATTGAAAAGCGGAGATCTTTCGGAGGTGCTCCGCATGATCCGTCCGGCGGCATACCACTGGGCAACACTCGCAGATGGCATTCCGGGAGCCGTTCCCGTGGAATTTCTGCGCTTGAAGCTGGATTTCGATACTGCCGTTCAGGAGAAAACAGCACAGGACCTGATGATCCCGGCAGGACTGTTCCGGGGAGAACTGCGGAATTACCAGATGCAGGGCGTACGGTGGCTCTCCGCCATGGGGAAACGCGGATGCAATCTGGTGCTCGCGGATGAGATGGGACTCGGAAAAACCATCCAGACTCTTGCGCTGCTGGCTTCGGACGTAACGGAAAATCTGCCGGCACTGATCATCTGTCCCACAAGTCTGATCGACAACTGGGCGCGCGAAGCAGCACGTTTCACTCCGGAACTGAAGTGTCTGGTCATCTGCGGAAACGACCGGAAATCGCTCTGGGACAAAGCGATGGCATACGACATCTGCATCACATCTTACAGTCTTGCCAGACGCGATGCGGAGTTTCTTCAGGAAGTCTGCTTCAAATACCTGATTCTGGATGAGGCACAGCATATCAAGAATCCGAACACGGCGAATGCACAAACCTGCAAACTGATCCGCTCGGAACATCGGCTGGTGCTGACCGGTACGCCGCTGGAAAATACACCGGAAGATCTCTGGTCGATCTTTGATTTTCTCCATCACGGTTTTCTCGGGTCCCTGGCATCTTTCCGAAACCGGTATGTCAGCAATCCATCGCCGGAAATTCTGAAGGATCTTGCAGACCGGATTGCGCCGTTCATGCTGCGCCGCAAAAAGGCCGATGTCAGCAAAGAGCTTCCCGCAAAACAGGAACAGATTCTCTACTGCCGAATGGGGGCTGTACAACGGGCGTTCTATGAAAAATTCCGTCTGGAAGGCCGCGCTCTGGCGGAACGGATCCGCTCTACACGGGGATCGCATTTTGAAATGCTCAGCGCGTTGCTGCGCCTGCGACAGATCTGCTGCGATCCGGCGCTGCTGCCTCCGAACCTGAACGAAGGCGTCACGGAATCCGCAAAAATGGAACTGCTGAAGGAACTGTTGCTGGAATCGGTGGACAGCGGACACAAGGTGCTGCTGTTCAGCCAGTTCACCTCACTGCTGCGGATCATCCGCACCTGGATGGACTCCGCCGGAATGAAATACGAATATCTCGACGGCTCTACAACAGACCGCATGGAACATGTTGACAACTTCAACAATTCACCGGATATTCCGGTGTTTCTTCTGAGTCTGAAGGCGGGAGGAGTCGGACTGAACCTGAGTTCCGCCGATACCGTCATCATCTACGATCCCTGGTGGAATCCCGCGGCGGAAGCGCAGGCCGAGGACCGGAGCCACCGCATTGGACAGACCAAGGCCGTTACCTGCATCAAGTTGATCGTAGAGGATTCCATTGAGGAAAAAGTCCTGGAACTCCAGAAAGTCAAGGCGGATCTTTTTGAACATCTTGTGGAGTCTCCGACAGAGGCGATGCGTTCAATCTCCATGGAAGATATCGAGTTCCTGCTGAACTGATTTGACTTCTCCCGGAAAACGGAGTATCTTATCGGTCGACTGTTTTCAGAATCAATTCAACATGTTAAGGAGATAACAGAGATGGAAATCACCACCGAAGGCGATTTGATGGAAAAAATTGTCACGCTGTGCAAACGGCGCGGTTTTGTCTTTCAGAGTTCGGAAATCTATGGCGGCTTCAACGGGTTCTGGGATTACGGTCCCTACGGAGTCGCAATGAAAAAAGCAATCGAAGAGCTCTGGTGGAGCGAGATGGTCGAAAAACGCGAAAACGTGGTCGGTTTGGACTCCACGATCATCTGCCATCCGAAAGTCTGGAAGGCCTCCGGACACATCGACCGCTTCGGCGACATCATGTGCGACTGCAAAGACTGCAAAGCCCGTCACCGTGTCGATCAGATGCCCGATCCGAAAGTCTGCCCGGTCTGCGGCTCCACGAACCTGACCCCGCCGCGGGAATTCAATCTGATGATGAAAACCTATGTCGGGCCTGTTTTTGATGATGACCATGTTGCCTATCTCCGTGCAGAGACCTGTCAGCCGATTTTTGTCGACTTCCATCTCATCCGCATTGCAACGCGCATGCAGCTTCCGTTTGGAATCGCCCAGATCGGCAAATCCTTCCGCAATGAGATCACGCCCCGCATGTTCACGTTCCGCTCCCGCGAATTTTCCCAGATGGAAATGGAATTCTTCTGCAGCGATGAAGAGTCCATGGACTGGTACAAATTCTGGAAAGAGGCACGATACAACTATTACCGCAACCTTCTGGAATTCCGCGAGGATGAAATCCAGTTCCATGATCACGACAAGCTGGCGCATTATGCAAAAGCCGCAGTCGATATCGAATTCAAATTCCCGTTCGGCTGGGGAGAACTGGAAGGAATCCATCACCGCGGTACATGGGATATGTCCCGCCATCAGGAGTTCTCCTGCCAGAATCTCGAATATTTCGATCAGACAACCGGGAAAAAATATCTGCCGACTGTAGTCGAAACCTCCGTCGGACTCGACAGAACTTTCCTTGCCGTTCTCTCCCATGCCTATGACGAGGAAAAGGCGCCGACCAAGAAGGAAGGGATCGATGAGGATGTCCGTATTGTTCTTCACATCCCCGCCCGCATTGCTCCGGTGCAGGTTGCGGTTCTGCCGCTCTCCAAAAAGCTCAACGACAAGGCAACCGCTCTCCAGAAGGATCTCTGGAACCACTATCGCACAGAGCTGGACCTGACCGGAAACATCGGAAAACGCTATCGCCGGCAGGACGAAATCGGAACGCCTTACTGCGTCACCTACGACTTCGAGTCGGATAACGACAATGCCGTGACCGTCCGCGACCGCGACACCATGGCGCAGGAACGCGTCTCCCTTTCCAATCTGAAAGCCTATCTTGACAAGAAAGTCTTCGGATACTGAGAGCCGTTAACTTCCTGAAATCAAACAGGCCTCTGCTTCTGTCTCTGAAAACAGAATCGGAGGCCTTCTCATTTCCGGAAAAAAGAGCCGTTGCGCATCCTGCAAAGGCGGTGGAAAAGTTTAGGGAAAGCGGTTCTGGTCCTCTCGTATTTTTTTTGCTTTACGGAGAAGATTCCGTGCTCCGCACGGCCAGCGCCCCGCCGCTGGACCGCGATAAGGACACACTGCCCTTGATCCGAAAAAATGCCTGCGCATTTTTCCGTCTCCCCTGCTATTTTCGAACCGCTCAAAACGCAAGTTCCACCATACTGTGACAGGTGAAAGCGGGAACTTCAAAAGAGAGCCGTCCGTCCACATACGTGAAAGGCAGCGTGATGCCTTCCGGAACCAGCCGGACACTCCGGACAGGTTCCGGGAGTTTCAGGCTGATGCCAACCGGACCGGTCGGATTCAAATCTTCGATGACTTCGATTGCCGCCCGTCCCGTAGTCGTTCCACCGGACAGATTCACGACTCCTCCGCGCAGGATCGTATTGGCATACAGAAGATGGAGAACATAGCGCGATTCCTTTTTCTGTTTCATCAGCGTGATGCGCCCCTGGGAAGGCAGTCCGCTGAGATTCAGCTGGACATTCTTGCCCAGGAAGCGGCGAATCGCCTTTATGATGAACTGCTTCACTGCAACTTCTCCATAAGCGCGGTAAATCGAAAAGACCGGATGCGCAAAATACAGGATATTCTCTGTCAATACACCCGCATCATATCCGGATGCTTCGGTCCGGTTGGGGGTATGCTGATGACTGCTGAAATGTTCGAAGGTGCGATTGAAATAGGAATCGTAAATCTCGCCGAGGGAAACCCCGCCGGTCACTTTGATCCGCTGCGAAGCGAGATACATGACAAAGGGAGTGTGGACATAATCCGGAGCGAACTCTTCCGCAGCCTTCACATAATCAGGCTGGTAAGGACTGACGCCCTCATGAACAAGAGGGAGATCGAACAGAAATTCATCCCTGTCAAGCGCCATACCGCTGGTTCCGGAAAGAATCAGTTTTCCGCCGTTCTTCAGGAAATCGTTCAATCGGGAGCGGAGTTTGTCGGAAACGCGGACTTCATCCGGAAGAAGGAGACATCTGTATTTGTGCCAGTCCATTTCGGTATCGACGAGGTCAAAGGGAAGATGCGATTCCAGCAGAACGCGCGACGCTCCGACATCTCCCGGCAATTCACGTCCCGTAACCGGACGCTCCGGAATGAATCCGCTGAGAATAGCAATTTCCGCGGCGGATTCCACATTTTCGCACCATGCTTCCTTCTTCCGGACCTCCCGGTATGCCGTCCCAATGATCTCATACGTGCTTTCATCCAGTTTTGCCGAAGGATGGAGCTGATCGCCGACACTGCATTTTGAGCCGTTTGCAATCATTGCCGCGCACTCGTAGCGAAGAGCATTGGGATGTTTGAAACCGCCGAATTCGCCCCAGGTTGTCTGGAACTTTCCGGTCATGCCGAGGAACTCCATCCCGAGGTTCCGGACGTATGCGGCGGACATCGGATAGTGATCGTATCCCCAGCCGCCCGTCGGCAGGGATTCGAGCTCCAGATGGCTGAAGTACGGAAGGATTTCCCGGTTGCCGATCGTGACATGTCCGGAGTTGTGAAAAATCGGCATATCGGGATTTTTCCATTTTGCCGCTTCGTATGTTTTCTGATAATAGTTCAGCAAGACTTTTTTTGCATAGGTGCGGCGGTCTTCCTCCCGGCGTGGATCAAGTCCGCATTCCAGCATTCCCGCCATACAGTGCCTGCAGCAGCACTGTCCCTGATGGATGATGTCGGTAAAGATGCCGTTGGCTTCCGGGAAAAGCTCAACGACCTCACGAATCTGAGCGCAGAGGAAATCCAGATACGGCGAATTGAAGCACATCTTGTGGAAGTGCGGGTGCAATGGATCATAAATCCTTCCAGTATAATCCATTTCTCCCCACTCCGGATGAATTTCCGAAGCATAACTGTTGATCCCGGCGGTCAGGTAAATCGGAGTTTTGACATCAATCTCCCGGCAGGCATCTACCTGAGCACGCAGCAGATCGAAGTTCAAATGGGGATGACGGGCTCCCACTTTCGTATTGTAATAGGCGTACCCGTGATGGCAGGTGGCAAACAACGTGATTGAGTCGACTTCAGCTCTCTTAAGAGTCTCCTGCCACTCCTTCTTGTTGAATTTCTCTCCGATCCCGGGAATCAGCGGCGAGGTATGAAAATCCAAATGAATCTGTCTGAAACGCATGATTGTTTTCCTTCTGTTGTGTATTGCTGTTCACTATAAACCATCCCTCCGGAATTGTCAAAAGGAACATCATGAATAAAAGCAGTCTTTTCTATGAAGAAAACCATATCTCATTCATAAAAAAGCCCGCTTTGAAAGCGGGCAGTTCCAATCCCAATCCCGAGGAAAAAGAACGGTATTATTTGTCGTAGTTCCACGGCTGGGAGATGCTGAATTCCGCATCCGGCAGATCGGGATTCAGAGAGAAGGAAACCAGCTTTGAAATATCTGTTTTCCCGTTGACGGTAATCAGGGAGCGCCGCGGCATCTTGACTCCGGAGATCCACTCGTAATCCTCGGAGATGGCAACATAAAGCGACTGCGAACCTGCGCCATCGTTCCCGTACAGAATCGTTTCCAGTTTACGTGTCAGATAGGTTTCGGCGTCAATGTAGAAAACATAGGGAGCAATATTCGGATCGGCGACACGGCAGATCAGGCGGTAATATTTCCTGCCTTCACTGTAGCTGATATCAATCTGGACATCCTGGAAGATGGTTTTGTAATTGTTCCCCGGTTTCAGCATTCCGGAAAAGGTTTTTATCAGGTTGAGTCCCGTTCCCTCCGGCAGCTTCTGACTCTTTCTGGTTCTCGGATCAATATTCCATGCGCTGCCATCGCGGAACAGGATCATGGAAAACGGAACCCCGTTGCGGAGTGAAATCTGTTTGATGAAATCCGGCTGCTTGAACAGCACCACCGTGGAATAGTAATCCCGATTTTTACTGACGCCGTCAACGGATTCCACTTCCTGAATCAACCGGTAGGATTTCGCCTTTGCATAAACCCCTTTCGGATCGGTTGCGGCGCTCATGCGTTCGTACAGTTTTTCGATTGTGATATCAGCCGGTTCGCCTCCGGAGAGGTCCAGCAGATCGGCATCGAAATATGCGCAGGAGGATGCCGCAGCCAGAACCGCGCATGCCAGCAGACAACCTGCACTCTTGAACAGAAAATGGATGGACCCTTTCATTTTATCTCCTTATACGTTATAGGTGGTTGAGGTTGTGGAACCGCTGGAAGCGGTCCATTCCGTGTGGAAAAATTCTCCGCGGGGCCGGTCGACCCGCTCATAGGTATGTGCACCGAAAAAGTCTCTCTGCGCCTGAATCAGATTTGCTGGAAGATTTGCCGAACGGTAGGAATCGAAATAGGCAATCGCACTGGAAAATGCCGGAACCGGCACCGAATAGGTCACAGCATCCACCACAGCATACCGCCAGAACTGCTCGGCTTTCCGGAGCTCTTCACGAAAGAAAGGATCCAGAAGAAGGTTCTCACATTTTTTCTCTCCGGAAAACGCACGCCGAATGTCATCCAGGAACTTCGCCCGGATAATGCAGCCTCCACGCCAGATTGCAGCGATGGAACCGCAGTCGAGATCCCAGTGATATTCCTCAGACGCAGCCTTCAGAAGCTGAAACCCCTGCGCATAAGAGCAGATTTTTGAGGCATACAACGCCTGTTCAGAAGACTGAATCAGCTCCTTCCGGTGTTCCTCCCGGAAAATTTCAGAGATTTTCCGCCGTTCCGGAAACAGCTCGGAAGCCTTCAGACGTTCCGCTTTCAATGCCGACATGCAGCGGGCAAAAACAGCTTCCGCAATTGTCATTGCCGGTACGGCAAGATCCAGTGAGGTCTCCGTAGTCCACTTCCCGGTACCTTTCTGTCCGGCACAATCCAGAATAACATCGACGACAGGACGTCCTGTTTCCGGATCCTTCTTCCGCAGAATTTCCGCCGTAATTTCAATCAGGTAACTTTCCAGCGGTCCTTGATTCCAGCGGGAAAAAATATCGGCAAGCTCGTCCGCCGGAATGTCATGCAGGGAACGAAGAAGCAGATACGCTTCGGAAATCATCTGCATATCGGAATATTCAATGCCGTTGTGAACCATCTTTACAAAATGCCCGGACCCGCCGGGACCGATCCACTCACAACACGGGGAACCATCGGGAGCTTTGGCTGCAATGGCTTTGAAAATCGGTTCAAGATAGGGCCATGCGGCTCTGCTGCCCCCGGGCATCAGGGAGGGACCGGTCAAAGCGCCTTCTTCACCACCGGACACACCAGTACCCACATAAAGAATCTGCTTCGCCTCCAGTTCCGCACATCTGCGCTCGGTATCACGATACCAGGAGTTGCCGCCATCGATAAGGATGTCTCCCGCCTCCAGCTCCGGTTCCAGCTGGGCGATCAGGCTGTCGACTGCGCTCCCGGCCTTGACCATCATCAGAATTTTCCGGGGAGCTTTCAAGCTGGAACAGAATTCCCGGATGGAATGCGAAGGGAGAATGTGTTTCCCCTTTCCCCGTCCGCTCAGAAACGCATCAACCCGTTCCGTTGTGCGGTTGAATACAGCAACGGTGTATCCTTTTGATTCCAGATTGAGGACGAGATTTTCCCCCATTACAGCTAGTCCGATCACGCCGATATCGGCTTTCCGGTTTTCTGGCAACATGATTTCCCTCCTGCATTTCTTCTATTTTTGTGAAATATAGCATGGAAAATGTGTTTTGCGAATCACGGTTGCAAATCACTGACTCAAAACAGGAATCTCAATTTTGCAAATCCTGCTTCCACCGCATTTTTTCAACGGTTCTTTCTCCGGAACAGCCCCGCTGACGAATCCCTGTTCCGATCCTCAATCCGCCGCATCCCGATTTGCAGATTCAAAACTGTCGTTCCAGGAATCTCAGAACAAAAGTTCATGCCTTCCAGAAGGTCCTCCCCATTCATACAACAACGAAACAAAAATTTTTTTGAAAAAGGGGTTGCTTTTTTTCATATTTCTGATATAATTTAAATTTAGAAAACAATTTCTAAAAAAGACAATGGAGAGGAATATGCAAAGGAAAGAAGAGAAAAGGAAAATGGGGAAGAAATTTTTCACATTGATAGAGCTTCTTGTCGTGATTGCAATTATTGCAATTCTGGCAGCGCTTCTGCTTCCGGCCCTGGGATCAGCCAGGGAGAAGGCACGGCAGATATCCTGTGCTTCCGTTTTGAAACAGATTGGGATGGGATTTGAATTCTATGCGAATGCCTATGACGACCGGATACCCCGGCCGTGGGATAACAAGAAAAGCTGGCATTTCTATGTATATCCGCTGATGAAGTCCGGAGTCCGGATTGTAGAGAATGCAAATCATATTCTCACCGCAACGGCAAAGATCTATTGTCCGTCGGATACCGGAGCCCGTGGAGACAAGTTTACAACATACAATATGAACACTTATGCAGGGCATATAAACTGGTGGGGCTATTCCCGCAACATTTACGTGATCCGAAGCCGTGTCAAGAGTCCGACCCTGGTATTTCTTGCGGGCGAACAGGAAGCCGGAGCAACTCTGGGCGGATACAGTATATCCAAGAACGCATTTCTGAATTATGAGGCATGGATGAATGACGAGAGTAAAGTTCAGAGCCGTATTGCCGGTCGCCATTCTTTCGGGGCGAATTTTCTCTATTTTGACGGTCATGTTGCCTACTCCACCCGCACACAGATTCCTGCATTTACCGAAACGGCAATGGGAAAAGGAATCACCTCCGTCATGCCGGGCATGCAGTAAATTTTTCATTGAATATTTAAGGTTAAGGAAAGGTTGAATTATAATGAGAAAGATGGGGACCCTTTTTTTACTGTCTCTCCTGCCGTGGGTCATTGTCGCGGCGGATTTCAGTCTCGGGATCGACTCTCCCGGGACAGTTGTAAATCCGTATAGAGAGCGTCAATGTCTGAATGGTCTCTGGCGCTTCTATCCGCTGGCGGAACAGAACAAAGTAACCGACACCCCTCCGCAAAAAGGAAGCGGCTGGGGCTATTTCAAAGTTCCAGGGATCTGGCCGCAGGGCGCCGGAAACAATTCCTTCAGACCGATGCTTCCGGATGAGACTCAACTGAAACATGCGGACAAATGGCATACGGCATGGTATCGCAGGGAAATCGTGGTCCCTGCAAAAGCCAAAGGGAAAAAAGTGCTTCTGGAGATGGAACAGATCCAGACCCGGGGAATGGTGTATGTCGATGGAAAAAAAGCAGGAGAGATTCTCTTTCCCGGCGGAACACTCGAACTGACTCCCTTTATCACACCCGGAAGGCGCCAGACTCTCGATATCCGTCTGAGTGCCGTTCCCCTTTCCGAAGAGCATTATGTCGTCATGGACGGCAACAATGTGACAAAAGTTGCGGCCAAGGTCAAAAACAAAGGAATCGCAGGAGATGTTTTCCTGCATATTGTCCCGGAAGAGCGGATTGACAATACCCATTTCATTACGAAAGTCAGCAATGGGACCATCACGTTCGACTGCGGTTTCTCCGGCTTGAAAACCGGAAAGTCCTACACCGTCACAGCGGAGCTCTTTGACCGGACCGGCAAAAAGGTGAAAACATTTTCCAGCACGCCCTTCTCCTCCGCAACCCTCAAAAACGGCCGTCACACCTTCTCCGCTGAATGGAAGGATGCCGATTTATGGGACCTTCACACACCGCAGAATCTGTACAGGGGTGTGCTGACCCTCTCCGCCGATGGGAAGCCGGCGGACCGTACCTTGCCGGAGCGATTTGGATTCCGGGAATTCGGAATCGACGGACAAAATTACGTTCTGAATGGGAAAGTGATCCATCTGCGCGCCTATCATCTGCCGAATTTCAGTGCATTCTGGATGCCGGACAAGGCAAGCCGGGAAAATTCTCTGGAAGCCTATCGGCGACTGCGCGGGCTCGGATTCAATTTCACGATCAGCCGAAACTACAATTTCGCCGAAGGAGAAACAAACTATCTGCGCGGAAGTTTTGAAGCGGCGGATGAATTTGGACATCTCTGGTCGCTCTCTCTGCCTCATCCGTGGCAGTTCAAAAAGAAGCTGACGGTCAAGGAAAACGCGGATCATTTCGCCGCAATGAGCGGATATCTGATTCGGAAATACTGGAATCATCCTTCCATCGTTCTATATGTTACGAACCACAACAACGCAGGAGCGTGGGGGGACCAGAATCCCCTCCGTGTCGGCGGAGAGTACAAACGCGCGAATTCCGAAGCGGAAGTGAAAGCAAAAGAACCGGACCGTGAAAATTTCCTCGTCGCACAGAAACGAATCGCAGAGATTGATCCGAGTCGTCCGACTTACAGCCACGCATCGGGCAGCCTCGGCGGTCAATACTCCCTGAACTGCTATTTGAACTGGTCGCCGAAACAGGAGCGGAGCGACTGGCTTGAACATTTCTCCAAACACGGGAAATATCCGCTCTCCTTTGTTGAATGGGGACTCCCTCACATTGCCTCGTTTTCCAGTTACCGCTGGCCGAAATTCATCTGGGCGGCAAGAGACGTGATGACCGTCTGGGATGCGGAATATATTTCCGCTGAATATGGTGACTCCGCAGCGGAATGGACTCCGGAACGGGAAAAACTGCTGGATTTTCTGGTCAGACTCGGCAATCAGCCAACCGGCTGGCATCCGCTTTCCGGACGCGCCGGCAAACTCCCGGACGTCATCCGCATCTGCGCCGATTATTTTGCAGACAATCTCCCCGCGCTGCGCGCCTGGAACATCGGCATTCTTCTGCCGTGGGACGACTATGCGTTTTATATCACCAATCCGGGAAAATATTCCGCCGTGGAGAATCCGAACCGCTGGAAGAATCTCAACAAGCCAGGCATCGTCCCCGATTACTTCAACTGGGGAGACTACATGCTGACTGCACATAAAAACCAGTTCCGCCTGAGTGCTCTTGGCGAAGTCCTCAAGACTTGGAATCAACCGCTGATCGCCTGGATCGGCGGAGAAAAAGTCTTTACAACAAAGGAGCACATCTATCACCCCGGCGATACGGTCCGGAAGCAGCTTGTTATTCTGAATGACGTCCGCGTTCCCGTAACATGTGATTATGTTGTATGGCTCCGGAACGTGAATGCTCCGGCGGTCCGCGGAAGCGTAACCGTGGAACCGGGAAAACGCGCTCTGGTTCCTTTTCAGACCGTTCTGCCGAAACGCTTGAAAGAGGGACATTATGATCTCGCTGCACAGTTCGTCTTCCGGGGAGAAAACATCAAAAAGCAGTTCGCCCACAGCATCGCGCTGGATGTAATTCCGAAACAGGCACCCCGTGTTTCCGGCAACCGTGTCGCGCTCTATGATCCCAGAGGTATGACGGCAAAACTGCTCGACGCCCTGAAGATTCCCTACACAAAAATAGATGTCAACAGCGATCTCAGACGCTTCCGCACTCTTGTCATCGGCCGTGAAGCACTTGCGGAAAAAGGAAAACTGCCGAATCTGAACGCAGTCCGCGACGGCTTGAATGTGCTTGTTTTTGAACAACCGACCCGCGCAATTGAACGACTCGGATTCCGCATCAACGAATATGGTCTCAGAAACGTCTTTCCCCGCAACGCGGAACATCCCGCTCTGAAGGGACTCGGGACCGAACTGCTGCACGACTGGCGTGGAGAAGGGACTCTTCTGAAACCCTATCTTGATTACAATCAGTTCTTCTGTCCTGAATGGAAATGGTGCGGTTTTCAGAATACCCGGGTGTGGCGCTGCCGCAATCGCGGAGTGATTGCCAATGTGCAGCTGGAAAAACCGACCATCGGAAACTTCACACCGATTCTGGACGGCGGCTTTGCCCTTCAGTACGCACCTCTGATCGAATACCGGGAGGGGAAGGGACGGATCGTCTTCTGTCAGGCGGAAGTCACAAGCCGCACGGAATCGGAACCGGCGGCAAATCTGCTGGCGGCAAATTTGCTGGATTACATCCGCACAGCGAAAACGCCTGTGTACAAAACCTTCACCGTGATCGGTGGAAAAACATTCCGGGAATATCTCGGGAAACTGAAGCTGAAAGGAATGACGGATTCCCCTGTCGGAGCAGATGTCATTCTGGTCGGTCCGGGTGCGAAGGAGTATCCGGACCTGACGGAGATGATTCGTTCCGGGAAGAAGGCAGCTGTGTTCGGCCTCTCCGTGGAAGAAATCAAACGGATTCTGCCTGGAGTAAAAGCGGAAACCGTAAAGGCGGGCGCATCCCGGATCGCCGATCTGAGTGCGCCGGAACTCAGAGGGATTTCCAACATGGATTCCTACTTCCAGCATCGGTTGGACTATGCAGCAGTTGATGGAAAGGAAATTGCACTTCTGCGCATCGGCAAAGGGAGCGCCGTGATTGTCGGTGTGGCCCCGTGGATGCTGGATTACGGCAAACTCTTCCGTCTCCGTTCCAGTTTCCGTCGCCGTGCATTCCTGATGTCGCAGATTCTGCGGAATGCGGGAATCGCATCGGATTCGGTCCTGCTGGAACGGTTTGCCTCCGATCCCCAGAAAGAACCGTGGAAGAACAGCTACTATCTTCAGGAACCGATTACTGGCGACGATCCATACCGCTATTACCACTGGTGAAATATACGAAAGGAAACACGATGAAACATTGGCTCTTCTCTCTCGGAACTTTTCTTCTGCTGCTGACCGGATCTGCCGGAGAACCGGAAAACCTGTTTCTGGCACATGTAAACGAAAACGGAACCCCGGAAGGACGCAAAGTTCCTGCACAGTGCGCTGTCAGAACTGCGGCGGGAAAACTCCATATCACATTTGGAGCACCCGGATCACTGGAATATATGGTCTACATCACACCCGATCTTGGAAATCGCCTGTACCTTTCCGGCATCATGAAGGCGGCAAATCTTGTTCCCGGAAAGGAAGGATGGCAGAATGGACGAATTGCCATGCGGTTCCTGGATCAGTCCGGCAAACGGACCGGAAGCTGGCCGGAAGTCGTATCCATTTCCGGAACAACGGGAGAAAAACCGTTCGGGAAAGTCTATTCGATTCCGCCGAAGGCATCGGTTCTTCTGATCGAACCTGCACATTTCGGCAAATCGGGATCGGTCGAATACCGGAATCTCTCGCTGACAACGCTTCCAGCAAATCTGCTGCTTGCTCCGAACCCGGGAGGAATTCCGGAAAAAGGACTGGTTCAGGGAACACTCCGGATGTCTGTAAAGAACGGGCTCCTGAACGTCCGGATAGATGGCAGCGGCAACCGGATCATTCACATTCCGATTGACCCTGCATGGAAATCACTGAAGCTGGAGATGGAAATGCGGACGGAGAGCGTCCGAAACGGCGACGCGGACTGGAAGGACGCCAGGCTCGGCCTCCGTTTCTACCAGGGCTCCAAAGCAGTAGGGCCCTGGCCGGACATTTTCCGCATGTCCGGAACAAGAGAATGGCAGAACTGCACCCGTATTTATGAAATTCCTGAAGGCGCTCGCGGACTCAATTTCGAACCTGCCAATTTCGGAATTTCAGGCACAGTCGAGTTCAAAAATATGAAACTGACCGTTTATGAACTCCGATAAAATGATATTCAGACTCTTGTTTTTTGTAAAAAACAGGGCAAATTACAGAATGGCAGACACTCTCTTTTTGTAAAAGGAACAGCAATGCAGAATCATCAGGGAATCAAAAAAGTAAGACTGGCAGATGTGGCGGACGCCTGTGGTGTACGGGCATCGACCGTGAGCCGTGTCCTCTCCGGATTTTCCGAGGGGTTTTCCGTGAAGGAGAATGTCCGCCGGCTTATCCTTGATACTGCGCGGGAAATGAACTATGTCCCGAACGCCGCGGCAAAGCATCTGCGTTCCAACAGGACCATGAGTATTCAGGTCTTCGGGTTTCATTTCAGCTGGGATGGAAGCTATTCCATGATTCTGGATTCCTGTACGGAAATCCTGAATAAAAAAGGCTATATGGTCAATGCAGTGTTCGGCAATTACAGCAAAATGCGTTTCGCACCGATGCAAACGGACGGCATCGTCATGATCACCGGGGAGAACAAGACGCTGCTTCAACAGGTACGGGAATCGGGAATCCCGTTTGTCGTGGTCAATGACCGCCTGGAGAATGACGAATGCTGGATCGCTTACGACAACGCGGAAAATGTCCGGAAAAATATGGAGTATCTCATCGGCATGGGATGTCGGAAAATCATTTACAGCGGACATTTCGGCTTTTTCAACCATACAACCCACATCAGTATTCAGATCCGGCTGAACGGGTACCGGGAAATCTGCAGACAGTACGGACTGGAACCGCTGGAACTTCCGAACGGGATCAAACCAGAGGATGCAGCAAAATTCGTCAGGGACAGCCATGCAGACGGAGTTCTCTGTTACAGCGCAAACAATGCCGCGGAACTGGTCAATCTTCTGGCTGTCATGGAAATCCGCGTCCCGGAACAGGTAAAAATTGCCTCCTTCGACCAGCCGGCAATCCATCTCGACCGGATCGCTTATACGGAGATCAATCCGGACCGGGTCGGCAAAGCGGTCGCGGAACTCCTGCTCAACCGGATTGAAAAAGGAATTCCGGGACACTACATTTTTCAATCCGAATTTTACAAACCGCAAATCCGGCAATCTGAATACTCCGCAAAGTAAAATCTGAAATAAGCTCTTTTACAGATTTCCGTGGAGTTTTTCGCGTCGTGCAAACAGCGGACCATTGATGAAGCGCAGCGGGAACAGCACTCAGGTCCTGAACAACGATCCCCTTTCTCTGCTCAAAGCGTTCCGAACAGGCGATCTCCTGCATCACCAAGCCCGGGAAGGATGTATCGATCCGCATTCAGCTCCCGGTCCAGAGCGGCAGAGTAGATTTTAACATCAGGATGATTGTTTTCCATGACCCGAATCCCTTCCGGCGCACTGACAATCGTAAGCACCACGATATGGCGGTATCCGCTTTCCTTAACGGCGGAAACAGCAGCAGATAACGACCCTCCGGTAGCCAGCATGGGGTCAATGATGATTGCAAATGCCCCGGCAGACGGTTTCGGGAGATTCAAGTAGTATTTGACGGGACTTTTTGTATCATGATCTCTCTGGAGGCCGATGAAGCCGACTTTGACGGTTGGAATAAGAGTCTGAATTCCCCCCAGCATCCCGATTCCGGCGCGCAGCACGGGGATTACGACAATGTCATTTTCCACAATGTAACCGGTGGTCTTTTCCAGCGGCGTCTCAACGGAAGTTTCGCGCAGGCAGAGATTTTTCAACGCTTCATATGCCAGAAAACAGGTAATTTCCTCCGCCCGTTCCCGAAATTCTTTCGGATTCGTGTTCCGGTTTCTTAAAACGGTCATTTTTGCTTTGATACATGGATGATCGACTTCGATAAACATAATGAATCCTTTTCCTGTCAGTGATTTCTTTCTGCGAACCGGAATCCAGCACTCAGAGCGATGAAAGGTTCAAGCCGGATTCCCTGTTCATGCGACGGAAAAATTCGTGCATGAATTCTGCGCGTTCCCGTGCCAGAGCACGTCCGGTATCTGTCAGCATCCGCTCCGGAACATAACGAAGTTTGACCAGATATTCCCTGTATGCCGAATCCTCTCTTCCGTACTCCTTCCCGGAAAGAGCCTCCTGTTCCGTGTTATGCAAACGGGCACCGACTCTTCCGGCAAAATGAAAGGAACGTCCGATCCCGACTGCCCCGATCGAATCCAGCTTGTCCGCATCATATACGATTTTGTCAACCAGAGAAACGGGAGCGTTCTTCCCGCGGAAACGATGCCGTTTGACACTCTCCGATACAATCCGGATCAAAGTCTCATCGGAACAGCCGCATTCCCGCAGAATTCCGGCAGCTTTCGGCGCACCCGCTTCCGCATGACAGATTCCACCCCCGGATTCAAGCTCTTCCGGACGCGCAACATCATGGAGCACAGCCCCCAGTTCAACAGCAAGAAACGAACCCTCATCCTCCGCTTCAAGCTCCCCTCTGGCAATCTCCCGTGCATTGTTGAGAACCCGGATGGTATGGTCGAAATCATGGCAACCGGGAGCAAACTCCAGAATCGAACGAACTCTCCCGTAAACATTCTGAAAGAGAAAAGATGGCATTTTCAAACATTCCGTAAAAAACAAATTCCGGCGACAGGCCGGAATTTGAAAGATCAGCAGATTTCGATTTTGAAACAAACCTCTGTCACTGTTTCGTTTCAGGTTTTGCCTGGGCCGCGGCCTCCGGCTCCCCGGAGGAATCATGCGTAAAGAGAACCTTCGGCAACTCCTGCAGAGGATTGCTGTGCCTGGCTTTCGGAATCACCGTAAGCCATTGTCCGTTGTCAAGATCGACGACATGGTAATGCTTTGCATCCTCCGCGCGGTCGTAACCGATGGTGGTGTTGCGCGGAATGGTGTTGTGCTTGTCAATGATGGCATTGCGGATTCTGCTGTGCTCGCCGATATCAACATCATTCAGCAGAATGCTGTTGTGAACAGTCGCATAGCTGTGAACAAAAACTGAATTGAAGAGGACGGAATTCGTGACCGTGCTGCCGGATACGATACAGCCGTCGCAGACAATGGAGTTGATGGCCTTCCCGATGCGCGGCAAACCGTAAGTGTCGACATCTTCATTATGGACAAACTTTGCGGGCGGCAGACTGTAGTGGTAGTTGTAAATCGGCCATTTGTCATTGTACAGATCCAACTGCGGCTGGGTCGAACGAAGATCCATATTGGCTTCGAAAAAGGCTTTGAGGGTCCCGACATCGCGCCAGTACGGTTTTTCGTTGATAGCCTGTCCGGGGATCTTGTTGGCGTAGAAATTGTAGGCATACAGGCGTTTGGTATCGACAAGGCTTGGAATGATGTCTTTGCCGAAGTCGTGGGAACTGCCTTTCTTGTCGTAATCGTTTTTAAGAAGACTCAGCATGTCATTGGCGTTGAAGATGTAATTTCCCATGGAAGCCAGCGCCATGTTTTTATCGTTCGGCAGCGGGGTGGGATCTTTCGGTTTTTCCTGAAAACCGATGATGCGCCAATCCTTGTCGACCTGGATAATACCGAACTGGCTGGCTTCCTGAATCGGAACCGGAATCGCAGCAACAGTAGCAATGGCATTATGGCAGGCGTGAAAATCGACCATCTGGCTGATATCCATCTTGTAAATATGATCTCCGCCGAAAACCGCAACGAGATCGGGCTTGAAATCCTCAATCAGAGAAGCATTCTGGTAGATGGCGTCAGCGGTTCCGCGATACCAGGTGCGGTCGGTTGTCTGCATCTGCGCCGGCACGGGAATGATGAAACTGCCGCGCACCTGTGTGGAGGAAATATTCCAGCCGTTGATGATATGTTCCATCAGACTCTGCGACTTGAACTGGGTCAAAACAAAAATGCTGTTAATGCCGCTGTTGACAAAATTGCTCAGCACGAAATCAATAATTCGATATTTTCCCCCGAACGGCACGGCAGGTTTGGCTCTCTGATCGGTCAATGGAGCGAGGCGAGTCCCCTCTCCACCTGCGAGGATCATTCCAAGTACTGACGTTCTCATGATGCTTTCTCCTTCTTGCTGGTTGACTCTCATCCATACAATACATTCTAAATGTCAGGAATCAATGTTTTTTTTTCAGGGAAAACCAATTTCTTGCTGATTTTTCATAAAACAGGAACAAAATGAGGAAAGAACGGAAAGCGGTCCACAATATTTTCACAACGCGACCTCCTCTCTTCGCAGTGTTCCTGCAGCAAAAGCCCCGGTCCGATCCGGAAAAGCCGTCACAGCAAAAAACGGACTGTCCTGCCCGGTTTCCGGAACACCCTCCCCTGAAACAGACCGGAAAATACGGACTCTTTTTGTCAACGGATTCCCTCGCTCCGTCTGATCCGGAAAAGAGAAGTTTTCAAACACCATCCCGGACTGGATTTTCCAACCAATGTTTGAAGAACTCGAAGAAAATCATTGAATTGCGCAACATCGCAGACAATATGACCAGATTTTATTTTTTAATGATACAAACCGTATACGAAAAAGGATTTGCCGGCGAAAATCAAGCAGAAACAACGTCTTTTTCAAATCTTCGTCTCCGAATAAAAAGCAGATCCCATTTTCATTTACCAGGATCTCAACAAGCACATTCCCATGGAAAAAAGGAATTGACAAAAGCTGCCTGAAGTCTTCCTTTTCGACAGCGTCTACGGAATGCCGTCCTTGACAAACGGGGACATTACATGTATTTTGCCGGAAAAGAGGACTGAGTTCATGTCAAAAAAGGAACCCGCAGAAAAGAGGAATCATCTCCGGGGGGTCAAATTCATTACGGAAGATCTTGCGGAGCAGATTCTTTCGGGAAACCTGCAACCTCACAGCAAGCTGCCGGGAGTCAGGGAACTGGCGGAATCTTACGGAGTTTCTGCAGTGACGGTTTGCAAAAGCATCGGAGCGCTGAAGCGCCGGGGACTGATTGAGGCGTATCGCGGAATCGGATTGTTCGCCGCGGAACCAGACCGCAAAGAAAAACAACTTTATCAACGAACCCATACCGATTTTCATGTGGGGCTGATTCATCAGAACAAAGCTGGATTCCATGTGACCGGAGACATTCATTCCGCCTGGTATATTGATCATCTGATGGACGACTGGATCACCTGTGCAATCCAGCGCTGTGAAGAATTCGGGTTCCGCCACACTCTCTTCGACCATTTTCCTGAGGAAAGTGACCCATGTGACGCCTATCTTTGTTTGACAACGGTCATGAAATGGAAAACGGTTGCGGAAATGACTCGAAAACCGATTCTGTTTCTGTCGTCACGCCCGCCGGAGAATTTTTCCATTCCGGAAAACTGGATTGCGCCAGATCTTTATGCGATGTCGCGTATTGTTGTTTCCCGTCTGATTGACCGGGGCTACCGGCGGATTGCCTGTCTGTGCGGAATCGATACGGCCGCATATCAGTCACGAATCCAGGCATACCGGGATGTGCTGGAGGCGGCAGGTCTTCCATTCCGGAAGGAACAGGTCTTCCGTTCGGACAGCAGTGAATGGGAAATCCGAAAGCAGATTGAAAAACTCCTTTCCCTTCCGAAAGAACTCTTGCCCGATGCGGTCTACTGCATCAGCGACAGGCGGGCGATTCTTCTTCAGGATCGCCTGCAGGAGTTGAAAATCAAAGTTCCCGCGGAAATCGCAATCATGGGGTTTGACGGCTGTGAAGAGGCACGAAGGCGGGGCATCAGCACCATTACCATTCCCGTCGGCGACATCGGTTCCTGGGGTGTTAATTTTCTAAACGGCCTGAGGACAGGAAGTCTGCATCCGCCGTTCCATTTTCTGTTCTGCGGAGAATTGTTTCCCGGAAAAACTTGTTAAAACTTGTTTAAATTCCTGTCTTTTTTTTCTTTTTTTCCCTTTTGATTCATATTGACTTTTTTTCCGTCTATCGTATAATGACACTATGGAAACGGAGAAAACCGCTGCTTTCCGATAGAACAAAAATAACATGAGGGCGGAAAATGAAAAGATCGGGACAAAATTTCACATTGATAGAACTTCTTGTTGTAATTGCTGTAATAGCAATTCTTATCTCACTCCTGCTTCCGGCGTTGAGCAAGGCTCGTGAGTCAGGGAGAAACATCGCTTGTGTCAGCAATCTGAAACAGATTGGAACTGGCCTTGCCATGTATGCAAATGACTATGAGTATTATCCAGCGGCATATCCGGGAACTGGGGAAGCGTATTCCCAGAACTACTGGCATTTCAAAGTGAGACCTTATCTCGGATATAAACAAAATCCGAAAAACTGGACAGAAGCATCACTTTACCGGAGAGAAGGAGTTCTATTCTGCCCATCTACTGATATTCTGTACAGTGCCAGCGGATACTCGGATACGCTTTCCTACTCCATGAATGCATTCGGATATCTCGTTTCCTATAAAGGGTTCTCTCCTGCGACCGCCGTCGACGCATCTGTCAATCTTTATACGCCGTATTATACCAAGTCTTCCAGTAAGAGCAAAGAATATTCACCGGGGCAAATAATTTTTATCAGTGAACTGGGACGAAGCTGCAGTGACGAAAAAGGATACACACATCCTGCCATCCGGAATTATGATTTCTACGTCGGAGGAAACGAAAATTTTTCAGCTTTCCGACATCTGGGGGCAAAAAATTCCCTCCAGTTTGATTTACATGTGGAACGTGCAATTCTGCCGAGAATCGGATGGTACCTAACATTGAAATAAACGATAGGAACCAGAAAATGAATCATTGTATTTTTTTTGTCGTACTCTTCGGTTTTCTTCTCCACGGTACGCTTTCCGCAGCAACAGCGGTGGATTTTTCAAGGGATTCGCTAATTCATTTTCCTCTTCCGAATCAGGAAGAAGGCGAGATTCGGATTGAAAAATCGAAAATTCCGGAAAAAGGAAAAGCAGGAATCTCATTCTCCTGGGGAACGGCACATTATCGTTACACTCAGACAGGAATCACAAAAAAACCACTTCCGCAATTCGAGAAATTCCAGAAGCTGGAACTGGCTCTGAATGTATTCATTGAACCGGGAAGTTCTGTTTCACAGTTCGGATTGCGGTTCCGAGACGTCGAAGGAGAAATCTTTCAGATCTCAAGTGGACGACTGCCTTCAGGAACTCACGGAAATCAAAAAGTACATCTGGTTTTCGATGCGGAAAAAGTACCTCATTCCTGGGGAAAGAAAATCAACCGGAAAATCGACTGGCCGCTGACTCTGTTCAGCATGACTGTCTCATACCCTCCGCAAAGCGGCAAAGGGAAAATTATATTCGAGTCCATCGAGACATTTCTGCCGGACCGACTTCTGGAATCCGTGGAAGTCAAGGTTGATACGGGGCACCCGCTTCATCTGCTGTTTCCAGGAAAAGCGAACCCGCATCTTTCATTCCGGAATGCGCTGAACCGTTCGATCTCTTTTCTGGCGGAATGGACACTTTCCGATTTTTCAGGCAAACACCTGGCAACCTCCGAGGAAAGACTGAACCTGTCTTCCGGAAATTCCGCCACCATTCCCATTCCCTGGAAGCAGACTCTGGGAATCTTTTACGTCAACTACAAACTGAAGACGGCAGACGGTTCCGGAGAATCGGTCGGCAGATGCTCTTTTGCTGCGATACTTCCCCCCTGTAAAAAAAATACTCAAAAAGGCGAATTTCTGTTCGGAGTCTGTTCTCATCCGGGACGAATCAATCCGGAAGAACAGGAACTGGAGGCTCTCGCTGCTTCTCTCTGCGGGGCCAGATATCTGCGTACGGGCATTTCCTGGGAAAGCCTGGAACGGAAAAAAGGAAAACGCGATTATTCCCGTTTTGATTGTGTCGTCAATACGTTTCTGAAACATGGCATCGAAACGCAGGTTCTGCTGGCATTCACTCCTCGCTGGGCCGTTTCCAAGGAAGGAACACCTGTTTACCCGGAAGACCGCAGACTCATGTTCCGCCTCCCCGATTACGACGCCTATGCCTCTTTTGCGGAAGAAACGGCACGACGTTATAAAGGAAAACTCCGCTTTTTTGAAATCTGGAACGAGCCGGACATCGGATTCGGAAATTTCACAACGGAACAGTACATAAAACTTCTCCGGGCCGGATACAAAGGCATCAAACGAGGGAATCCTGAAGCCGAAGTTATGACTGCCGGATTCACCTATATGCCGCTGAGCGACATTCCGCCGAAACCGGGAATGATGCGCCGAACTCTCGTGGAAGGAAAAGGTTTTTATGACATTCATGCGTTTCATGGACATGGACCTTTCTCTCATTACCGTCCGCAGATCCCCGCCATGCTCGAAATGCGCCGGAAAGAAGGCATCAACGCTCCGTGGTATGCCAATGAAACCGCCGATCATTCTCTCCGCGGGGAACCTCATCAGGCCGTCACCCTGTTTCAAAAACTGATTTTCAGCTGGGCAAACGGCGCCATGGGGTATAACTGGTATGATTTGCGAAATGATGGATACGACCGCTATGAGAAAGAACACAATTTCGGGATGATAACACGCGATTTCCAGCCGAAAGCTGTCTATCCGGTTTACAGTATGCTGACAAATCTGTTTGCCCCGGCACTCTTTCGAAAAACACTGAATCCGGGCGGTGGAATCTATCTTTATCAGTTCGAAACTCCCGATGCGATTCTTCTGCCATTGTGGCGTGAGGAAGGATCGTTTCCTGCAGTACTGGCATTCAGAACAGATGCCCGGAAAGCGGAAGTCGTCGACCTGATGGGAAACAGAAAACCGCTTGTCATAAATTCGAATTTCCTGCTGGCTGTTCCGGAACAGATCCCCTGCACGCTGCTTCTTCATGGAGCAAAAAAAGCTGAACTCTCCGGATTTGTACTCAAATTTTTCCATCCCGGTCTTCAAATTCCGGGAACTCCGGCCTATCTACCATTTGTTCTCTGCAATCCGTTCCCTGAGGAGCAAACCTTCCAGATCTGGAGTGGAAAACAGTATGCTTCCTATTCGCTGAAAGGCGGAACAGCACAGAATGTACGGCTGAAAACGGATTCTCCAGAATTCCGCTGGAAACTGGGAAATACCTTTCATGGAAATTTTCTGCTTGAATTCACCCGAGCCCGTACGATTTCTCCGGAAGCACATGAGAAGCCTGATTTCGTTCTGGACAGGGAACAAAACCGTTTTGAACTGTTCCCCAATAACCCCCTGATGCAGCATATGACCTGGAAAGGCCCGGAGGATCTCTCGGCAAAAATCTGGCTTCAAATACGAAAGGACTCGCTCCTTCTGGATGCGGAAGTAACAGATGACACCCATGTCCAGCCTTATTCAAAATCAATGGTCTGGCAAGGAGACAACATTCAAATTGCATTCCGCTTTCCGAAGCAGACGGGAAACTGGGAAATCGGTCTGACCCGTCTTGAGTCCGGGAAAGCAGAAGTCTTTTTCTGGGATACCCCCGTAAAAGCGGCTCCCTCCGCCGTAAAACTTTCCACGGAGCGCCGGGACAATCGGACTCTCTACCATGCGGCATTTCCCTTCTCCCTGCTTGGAATCAAACGGGAAGATCTTGCCTTCGGGTTCCGTTTCAACCTGCTGGTCAATGACAATGATGGTCATGGACGAAAAGGATGGATGGAAATTGCTCCCGGACTTGGAATAGACAAGTCTCCTGAACGTTTCCCCATATTGATTTTTCCCTAGAACGAGTGTACCTTATCACTAAAAACAAAACAGACTGGACTCCTGATGAAACAGATTCAAATTTCTTTCCGCGGCTATATGTCTCCCAATACGGGGGAAGACTCCGCCGCCGCATTCCGGAAACTCTCGGCACACCTCGCACAGCTTCCGGCTGACTCCTCCGTCACCATCACATTCGAACCGGGACGATACGATTTTTATGAGGAAGGTGCTTTTGAACGAGTCTGCTACATTTCCAATCACACACAGACCCACCGGAAAAAAATCGCCCTGCTGATCGAAAACCGGCGGAACGTCACCCTCGACGGCCGCGGCGCGGAATTCCTGTTCCATGGAACTCTCATCCCGGCGGCATTCATTCGCACGGAGCAATGCGTTCTGAAAAACTTCTCCATTGATTACGAGTACCCGCAGCTTCACCAACTTGTCATCCGGGACGTCGATGAATCCCGGAACGAACTCATCTGTGAAGTCTTCCCGCGGGAAGACTTCCGCATCGAAGAGGGAAACAAACTCTATTTTCTCCATGAAAACAATCCGCCTCTTCTCATGGAAAAAGTGATGCCGTTTGAAGAAAACGGCAGACTCTGCTGGAACAAGGCGGATCTTTCGTTCCAGCCGGAACAAATCATTGAAATCAGTCCCGGGAAACTGCGACTGATCGGCTGGAATCCAGGACTCAAAGTCGGCAACCGGATGGTGCTGCGTCCGATTCTGCGTCCCACGCCCGGGATTTTCCTCTATCATGCAGACCGGACAAGAATCGAACAGGTCTCCGTTCACTACGCATTCGGCATGGGGCTCCTCGCTCAGATGACAGAAGACATTACGCTCAGCGGTTTCTCTGTCCGGCGGCGAGGCAACGACGATCCCCGTCTTTTCACCACGCAGGCAGACGCCACGCACTTTTCCGGCTGCAAAGGCAGAATCGTATCCGAAAACGGCCTCTACGAAGGCATGGCGGATGATGCCATCAATATCCACGGAACCTATCTCCGCGTTCTGGAACAGCGGAACAGCCGGACGATCCGCGTCTCTTATATGCACAATGAAAGCTGGGGTTTCGACTGGGGAGAACCCGGCGACGAGGTCCAGTTCATTCGTTCACGCACCATGGAATACGAAAAGAAAAAGGCGCGCATCATTTCCATCCGTCCGACGGATGCCGAAACAGAAACCGGAGCCCGGGAGTTCGAAATCGTCTTCGATCGCGATATTCCCCCGCTCGCCCCGGAAGAACCCTATGGCATTGAAAACCTGACCTGGACTCCCGAAGTGGAATTCCGGAACAATACCATTCGCAACAACCGGGCGCGCGGAGCATTGTTCAGCACACCGAAACGGGTCGTCTGCGAAAACAATTTTTTCGATCACACCCACGGCTCCGCAATCCTGCTCTGCGGAGACTGCAACGGCTGGTTCGAAACGGGAGCCTGTCACGAAATTATAATCCGGAACAACCGTTTCCTGAATGCACTCACGGCAATGTATCAGTTCACCGAAGCGATCATTTCCATTGATCCGGAAATTCCCGATCTGCATGCACAAAAACAGCTTTTTCACTCGAATATTTCCATCACAGGCAATCAATTTGAACTCTTCGATGCACAGCTTCTCTATGCAAAATCAACCGAACATCTGATCTTTTCGGATAACACAATCCTGCGCAATCACGATTTTCCCCCCTTCCATAAAAACCGCTTTCTGTTCCTGCTGGAGAAAGTTGCGGACATCCGGATCTCCAAGAACCGTTTCGACGTTCCATTGGTTCCGGAAAAAGAAATCTGCGTTCGAAACAGCGACCCAGATGCCATCATCGTAACCTGAGTTCCAATCCGGACATAACGGATCATCCCTCTTCCTGGATTCCGTTCACTGTCCGGTGGATTCTTTTGGAAATGGTTCAGAACGCCTGTCAAAAACGTCTTTCGCAAGGAATACGGCGTTGACGGCGGCTGGAAATCCTGCGTACACAGCCAGCTGAATAAATACCTCCAGAATCTCCTCCTTTGAAATGCCGATATTCAACGCCATATTGATATGAGACTTGAGTTCTTCGTGTGCATACCCCTGCGTGGCAAGAGAGGCCAGAATCACCAGTTCACGTTCCCGTTTGCAAAGCCCCGGACGGGAATGCACATCCCCGAAGGCAAATTCCTTGATATATCGATTCAGATCCGGTGCGATTTCACATAATCTTGCTCCAATCGGACTGCTGTTTCTCATCTCCTGCAGCCGTTCCAATCCTTTTCGATAGCGTTCGGATTCTCCCATTTTTCCTCTTACCCCTCAGTATTCTGTTTCGCTGTATTGATTGTATTCAAGCCGAATCCGGAAAGAATCTGCCCGGCATGTTCCATCTCCTCTACGGAAGG
Organism: uncultured bacterium; assembly: GCA_949292215.1. Taxonomy (GTDB): domain Bacteria; phylum Verrucomicrobiota; class Lentisphaeria; order Victivallales; family UBA1829; genus UBA1829. Next base: position 8,038 of record CASEYW010000001.1, on the reverse strand, counting down.
CGCGGGGACATCCGGCATGGTGTCCGCGTGTCCCACCGAGTCGTATTTCGAATGCGCCAAAGAATGATACGCAAGCATCCGGACCGCCGTGATATTTTCCAATCCGGCAAGAAATTCTCCGGCACCGGCAAGATCGGAATCCGACATGTTGTGTTCCGGCACCAGCGGCATCCGGATTTCAATCGGCACGCCGCATCCGGAAAGATGTTTCAGGTTTTCCAGAATCCGTTCGTTTGGAGCACCCGTAAACGCCTTGTGTTTTTCAGAATCAATTTCCTTGAAATCATAAAGAAACAGGTCCGTCAGCGGGAGCACTCGCTCGAAGGCACTCCATGGGACATTGCCACAGGTATCGACGGCACAGTGAATCCCTTCCTGTTTCAGAATCCGGAACAATTCCGCACAGAACTCTGCCTGAAGCAGAGGTTCACCGCCTGATACGGTTGCCCCGCCGTTTGAATACTCATAAAAGATGCGGTCCTCCAGGATCAGCTGTGCAGCCTCTTCCGCGGTAAGCGAGCGTCCGTACAGGATCAGAGCGTCGTACAGACACGCTGAAACACATTTTCCGCAGGCGAGACATCGGGAACGGTTGATCTGATGCGTTCCAGCGGAGAAGGAATGGCATTCCAGCGGACAGACCTTCGCACATTCGCCGCACAGTACGCATTTATTTTTCAGAAGCCCGAGTTCGGGACCGCGACGGATGCTCTCCGGATTGTGGCACCAGATACAGGAGAGCGGACAGCCTTTCAAAAAAAGAGTCGTCCGAATTCCCGGTCCATCATGCACGGCAAACCGCTTCAGATCAACAATCGCACCTTTCCTTCTCATGCGATTCCCTCCGCCTGAGCAATAAAGGTGTTCTGCTCTTCAGGTTTGAGGTCAGTGAATCGGACGTTCCAGCCACAGACTCGCACCTGAAGGTTCGTATATTTTTCCGGATGCCGCTGCGCATCGCGGAGAGTCTCGGAATCGAAAATATTGAATTGAAGTCCGCTGCCGCCCCGGGCAATGAATGCGCGAATGATGGAAACAAGTACGGAAACGCCATCCTCTCCGCGAACAGCGCTCGGATGAAGCATCAGGTCAAGACAGGTTCCGCAGGGAAATGCGGAATAGTCGAGTTTCAGAACGGAGTTCATCAGGGATGTGATTCCATTTTTATCCATCGGAATGCAGGCATCCATATTTTTGGAAACCGGAGTCCCGGCTTTTCGTCCGTCCGGAAGAGCACCGATCTGTTTCCCGCGCTCCACAACGAGCTGACCGTAAAGGGATGCGAAGAAATGTCCGCCGCGCGCATTCTCCATGCTGTTCACCAGAGAAGAAGCAAATTCGGCAATTTCACGTCCGATGCAATCCGCGCGCTCATCGTTGTTGCCCCATTTCGGTGCACGGTTCCGTGCGTTCATCCGGAGAAACTCCCAGCCGTTCCAGTCGGAAGCCAGCGCTTCCCGCAGTTCCGGAAGCGTGCAGAGCTTCTCCCGGTAAACCAGATGCTCCACTGCGGCCAGAGAATCCACCGCCTCGGCAAAATAGCTGATGACACAGCCTGTGGAATTGTACTTGACACCTCCCTGAGAGATATCGCGTCCGGTTTCCATACAATGACTGAATGAACCGGCAAGAAACGGAGATGGATTCACTTCGGGCCAGAGTTTTTCACACCGCCGCTGCTGTTTTCCCATCAGGAGGGCATCATCCCGCATGAGGTCAAAATACGCCTGTTTGAACTCTTTAAACGAGGAATAATCCTTTCCGGTCTTCAGAACCTGAAGCACAATCGCGGGCAGAAAGAAATGGGTTGCTCCGGAAGTGGAAATCTCTTTCCCGAGAACAGCGGGCTCATAACAGCCGATCGGGATGAAATTTTCCGCATCCTCCCGACTCCGGCCGTGTTTGACAAGTCCCTGAATTACGACTTCGTTGTTCAGGAAAACGATTCCGTTGCGTCCGTCGCGAATATTTTTTGCAACAAGTTCCAAAAAGTCCTGTGGTGTATCCGGCGCAACCCGAACGGAAAGTTTCGGATCAACCGTATTCATCTCGTAGTAGACTTCCATCCCGAGATACGAAAGCTCGTTGATTTCCGGACCGAAGCAGAAATTTTTCCCGAACCGCGTTCCCTGCCACTTCGCGTAGAAAGCGATCCAGAAATATTTGATCAGTTCCTTTGCCGATTCCCGGGTCAGACGCCCCGCTTTGAGATCACTGCGATAGAAATCGATGTAGAGACGGTCAAACCAGCCCATGGTACGGACCTCCTCCCCTTCGATCTCCTGAAGATCATGGAACAGATACGCCAGCTGAAACGCTTCCCGAAGAGTCTGCGGCGGACGCTCCGCAAGCGCAAGAAGCGCCTCATTCCCGGAGGCATTTCCCAGACGGCGGCAGAGTTCGACTGCTCCATCATAAACCATCGCTGCGGCACGATGCAGGGGGGAATCTCCTTTTGCCGCGCGGTCACGCAATCCGGGAAATCCGAGTCTCAAAATGGCAACCCAGTCGGGGGAGGTATGGCTGGTGTCGATCATGTAGCCGATCGAATGATCCATATCGATGACGGACATTTTCTGATTCTGCGGCACGGAACCATCCGCAAACGCCTCCGGCCAGAGTTGATCCAGCCACTTCCACCGAAGTTCCCGGAACAGATCCAAGCAGGGATCCACTTTGCCGCAGAAAAAGTTGTCCGGTTCCGGTGCAATCCGCGCTTTCGTGCAGACCAGAGAAAGCAGAAATGCTTTTGTCAGGATATGCTCTTCCCGAGGATTTTCTCTGCAATGCTCCTCAAAAAGCAACCGGATTCCTGCCTCATCCAAGCCGCTTTCCGGATCGTAGGCCACATGTTCATACTGTTTTTCCAGACGTTTCCTGGCTGAATCAAACGATTCCATTCTTTACTCCTTACCTCAATTCAACGCTGCCGTGCCATTTGAATATATTTATCAAAATAACGTCTTCCGAACTCGCGTGCGGAAGCGGCAGAAAAATGCAGTCCGTCTCCCTTGTGCATCAGGCCTTCCGCAGAAACCCATCCCAGATCCGGAAGCTCAGCAGCAACGCGCCGGATATCAGCATCAATCTGCGGGAAGTCGTATGGACCGCCTTTCAGATAATGCCCCAGTTCACCGCAGAGAAACGGAACGCCGGAAAGCGGCAGATCCTCCCGGAAGTTCCGGATAACCTCTTTCAAATCGTCCGCATAATGGAGATTTTTCAGTTTAGCATCGGTCTCCCCCTGATGCCAGAGCACGGCTGCAAAACGGCCTTGTTTCAATGCCGCTTTTGCACGCAGAACGGCGGCGTCATAAGGGCGTTCCTTTTCATCCCATGGGGAAGATCCGCCCCGCTTCCAGGCGGAGATCGGCGTTCCTCCGACTGCAACAGGAACAAGTCCGACCGTGCATCCCGGATTGGCCTCCAGCAGAAGACGCCCGAATGTGCGGCCCGGCCCGACACCAGCAAACGCACGGTCCGCCGTCACAGGTTCCACTGCGGGGACCCATTGCAGTTCGCGATTGATCATTTTCAAACCGGGAATCTCCTCCCGGTCCTCCGGCTCCATCTCTCCGCGTCCAGCCATATTGGACTGGCCTGCGAGAAGCACAAGAATCATATTCTCTGTTGTCTCCATAACTCCATTTCCCCTCTGCATCCTGAAATTCGATTTGATTTTCTGTCCTTTATTATACTCGATCTGAATGAAAAAATGAATGCACGAATCATACAAAAAATTATGATTTTGTGACATTCTCCGAGAAAACAGCATTGAAAACAAGCCCGAAAGCTGTATAGTGGGAAAAGGAGTTTTTCCCATGCCCGTCGAAGATAAAAAACAAATCTATCAGCTGGCCGACAGCCTGACAATGCGCTTTCAGCATTTTGCAAAGGGAACGTATCCCTGTTTTTCCACTTCCCGATTTACGGTCAACCGGCTGATTCTGGTTCTGGAAAATCCCAATGGAGAAAAAAATTACATTGAAGATGCGGCGGAACGTCATATTATGCACCCGGGCTCTTTCTGTCTGGCTCCGGCGTTCCATCCTGTCACATTCTGCTTTGACGATGCGATCCGTTTCTTTTCCATTCATTTCAATCTGGAACTGTTCCCCGGTGTGGATCTGTTTTCAAGACAGCCCCGGATCTTCGAGGGAAAATCTCCGACAGCTCTGGAACGGACGGAAAAAGCATTCTCCCGCCTCGGGGAAACCGCGGGTGCGGTGGAACTCCACGCCCTGACATTCGAAATTGTCTCCCTGTGTCTGAAACAAATAAAGAAAGAAGGCCTGGAACTTGCTTCCAAATTCGCCCCTTATCAGAAAATCATCGACTACGCCGCGGACCACTGCACCGCCCTCGTTTCCGTGGAAGAACTCGCGGAACTCATGAACATGCGACGCGATGTTTTCACAAGACGCTTCACCGCCGACACCGGCATTTCTCCGAAGCGTTTTTTCCACCGCATTCTCATTGACAAGGCATCCGAGCTTCTTCGCGAACCGGATATCACCGCGCGGGAAGTGGCATTGGAACTGAAATTCAGCAGCGAATATTACTTTTCCCGCTTTTTCAAACAGCATCTGGGAATTTCCCCGCATAAATTTCAGAAACAGTACCGGATGCGGAAGGAGTCATGACAATGCGGATAATCTTCATGATTTCTTTTCTTTTTTCCATTCATTTTTTCTGTTTTTATGCTATAATCTGTTTCATTCAAACTGTAAAAGGAGTTTCCCCATGACGACTGAATCCATCCGTTATCCCGCGTATCCCCTCGTAGTGCACGATCCATATTTTTCCATCTGGTCCCGGACTGATCTGCTGACGGAGTCCTTCACCTGCCATTGGACAGGTGCAGGGCAGACCATCGCAGGACTCATCCGCATCGACGGCAAACCGTTCTGTTTTCTAAGCGATATTCCCGGTGCACCGAAGCTGGAACAGAAATCCGTCCGAGTTCTGCCGACCCGCACGATCTACGTTTTCGAAGATGCAGGCATCCGCTTCACTCTGACCTTCCTGACGCCGGCTCTGCTTCACAAACTCCATGTTCTCTCGCGTCCGATCACCTATCTCTGCTTCGATGCAGAATCCATTGATGGAAAAACGCATGATCTTTCCGTCTATTTTGATGCGGATGGAGCAATCGCCGTCAACGAACCGACCGATAAAATCTCCTGGAGCCGCTACCGTCACCGTGATCTCGATCTGATGTGCGCCGGTTCCGCCGAACAGAAAATTCTTGGCAGAGCTGGAGACAATCTGCGAATCGACTGGGGCTATCTCTATCTCGGCGTTCCGTTTGAATTCAAACCTGCAACAGCTCTGGAATCAAACCGCATCACCCGGAACCAGTTCATTTCCTCAGGCACACTCCCGCAGACCGACAACCTCAACATGCCGCAGGCCGCAAGAATCGAATGGCTCTGCATGGCTACGGTCCTCCCGATGAAGGCCGAACCGGAGAAAACGTGTTCAACGTATGCGATTCTCGCCTACAACGATGTTCTCGCCATTGAATACCTCAACCGCAAACTTCCCGGCTACTGGACAATGGAAACCACCTCGTTCGCCGAGCTTCTCTCCATCGCGGTCCGGGAGCAATCCGCCCTGAGAGATGAATGCGCCCGGTATGATGCGGATCTCATGGCTGACGCGGAACGACTCGGAGGAAAACAATATGCAGACCTTTGCGCAGGAGCTTATCGGCAGGCGATCGGCGCGCATAAACTCGTTGCCGATCTCGATGGAACCCCTCTCTTCTTCTCGAAGGAAAATTTCTCGAACGGATGTATCGCCACAGTCGATGTCACCTATCCTTCTGCTCCGCTCTTTCTTCTCTGCCAGCCGGAGCTGGTAAAGGGAATGCTGATCCCGATTCTGGAATACGCCTCAACCCGCAAATGGAAATTCCCCTTCGCTCCGCACGACCTCGGGACATATCCGCTGGCAAACAGCCAGATCTACGGAGGCGGAGAACACACCGAACAAAACCAGATGCCTGTCGAGGAATGCGGCAATATGCTGATCCTTGCCGCCGCCCTTGCAAACTTCCATCACGATACGGAGTTCATCCGCAAATACTGGAACAAACTCAGTCAGTGGGCCGAGTATCTTCTGGAAAAGGGATACGATCCGGAAAACCAGCTCTGCACCGATGATTTTGCCGGACATCTTGCCCATAATACGAATCTCTCGATCAAAGCAATCGTCGCACTGGGCGGTTATGCGCTCATGGCGGACCTGATCGGAGAGACTGCCGCAGCGGAGCGGTACGCCGCAACGGCTCTCGACTATGCCGGGCGCTGGGTCACAGACGCCGACGATGGAGACTGCTTCCGTCTGGCATTCGACCGGAAGGGAAGCTGGAGCCAGAAATACAATCTCGTCTGGGATCGTCTCCTCGGGCTCGGGCTCTTCCCCGCATCCGTGGCGCAAAAGGAACTCGCGCATTACCGGAAGGTCCAGAACAGGTACGGACTTCCTCTGGACAGCCGTAAAACCTACACCAAAATCGACTGGATTCTCTGGACCGCCACACTGACCGGAAACGATGAGGATTTCAAAGCGCTTGTCGCTCCCGTTCACCGCTGGATGACGGAAACCGTCTCCCGCGTCCCGATGACCGACTGGTACGAGACCGTCGAAGACGGACGCCAGGTCGGTTTTCAGGCGCGATCCGTGGTCGGCGGTCTTTTCCTCCGTCTGCTCGCAGAGGAAGCGGTCCGGGAAAAATGGATGAAAAAACTCAACCTCTGATACTGCGCATTCCAACCCGAAGGAGCAGGAAATGAAAACGATCTACTTCAATGAGGACAACGAACATTTTTATGCGTGCCACCCCGCATCCGACATGACGGAAAAGGGCCTCCGCGCCCTCGTCGACTCCTACGCCGGAACCGGAACCGTAAAAGGCATTCTCTTCTGTACGAATCTTCAGCGCGCGCTGTTCGACAGCCGCGTCTGGGAACGGTTCCGCGACATCGAAACCGGCGGTCCGTTTCCGTATGCGGAGAATCTGCGGCTGCTTTCAGAACGCGGAATCGATCAGTTTTCCGTCTGGCTGAAACGCTGCTCCGAGCTCGGAATAGAGGGCTGGCTCTCCATGCGCATGAACGACTCCCACGGACTCAAGGAAGCGCGGAACAATATGACTGAATCGCGTCTCTGTCTCTGGCCGAGCCGGAAGTGGCGTGAAAATCCGCAGCTCCGCCGGGCGCCGTACCGTTCCGAACGCAGCTGGGAGGGATCCTACAACTATCTTCTTCCTGAAGTGCGGAAACATCATCTGGCACTGGTTGCGGAACTGCTCGAACGGTACGATCTCTTCGGACTGGAACTCGACTGGATGCGCTGGGGAATGATGTTCCCCCCCGGATCCGAACGGGAGGGACAGGCTGTTCTGACGGAATTTGTCAAGGAGGTGCGCCGTCTGGCGGATCAGGCGGAAAAACGTCTGGACCATCCGGTCCGGCTGGCGCACCGCCTCCCCGCGCATCCGGAATCCTGCCTGAATTTCGGATACGACGTCATCGCCTGGGGAGAGGCCGGATGTGTCGACATGGTCACGCTCTCCTCCTTCCTGAACTGCAATTCCATGGATCCGCCGGTCGCCCTCTGGCGGAAAATGCTTCCGGCGGGAACGGCCATCAACTACTATGCGGAACCGGCGACAGTTCCCTGCCCCCGTCCGGGCGACGTCGTCATCCGCGACGAAATCATGCTTGCCGCCGCCTCCGCCGCGTTCTCCTGCGGAGCCGATCACATCTACCTTTTCAACGAATGCTACCGCGAAAGCGAAGACCTGCCCCGTCTTCAGCATCTGATGAAAGCGATGTCGGGCCCGGAAGCGCTGAAGCGGGAAATCCGTCTCTTTTCCGTCACCTACACTCCGGCGGTCATTCCGGGGGAATCCAACCGCACAGTCCTTCCCGTTCCGCTGCATCAGGAGGGGATGGGATACGATCTCGGACGCATGGAGGACAACATCACCCTGCGTCTTCCCGCCGGAAAAACGGATGCGGATATGCTC